>CAURQQ010000007.1:0-69393 GCA_963527265.1 uncultured Campylobacter sp.
GCTCGCTCCAGATATCCCAGATCTCGCGCTCCACGCAAAGCTCGTCCGAAAAGTCAAGAATGCTTTCGTGTATCAGCACGCCAGCGTCCACCTCGCCGCTTAAGACCGCGCCCTCGATTTCTAGGAAATTTTTATAAACTATGCGCGCCTGCGGGTACGCCATGCGAAAAAGCAGGGCATTGGTCGTGTGCTTGCCGCTGAGCGCGACTTTGAAATTTCGCTTTAAAACCGCACCCTTTTTCTTAACTAGCTTTGGCCCGTAGCCTTCGCCGAAGCTCACCGCCGTACGCAAAAGCGCGTACTCGTCGCAGATCAGCGGATATAGCGCGAAGCTAATCGCCGTGGCCTCATAGGTGCCCTTTAGCGCCTCGTCGTTTAGCGTCTGGATGTCAAGCGCGGTGGCGCTAAATTTTAGATTTTTGGAGCTTACCCAGCCGAAATCAATCGCCTTATACATAAAAATATCGTCGGCGTCGGGCGAGTGAGCGACGTTTATATGCTTAAAAATCTTCAAATTTTATCCTTTTTGCTCCGCTTTAAATTTCGCGCGCGGCTTGATTCCAAAATATTGCGAAATTATAGTGAAATTTTACTACAGCCCTCATAAAAATGCGGAATTTCTAAAGAAAAACGTGAAAAACAGGGCTCGTTTAAAGGCTAAATTTAATGCTCTCCGCTCGCCGCGCAGAGCTTTTGCGCTTCTTAAAAATTTCAAATTCCGAATGCCGCGCCGAATTTGAGCGAATAATCAAAAATTCATTTCAAATTTGGTAAAATCAAGTGAATTTATTTTTAAGGAAAAACATGGACGAGGGAAAGAAAAAGACGCTGGATGCGGCGCTAAAATCGATCGACAAAGCTTTCGGCAAAGGCACGCTCGTGCGGCTGGGCGATAAGCAGGTCGAGCCGATAGACGCCATCTCTACGGGCTCTGTGGGGCTTGACATCGCGCTTGGCATCGGCGGCGTGCCGAAGGGGCGTATCATCGAGGTTTACGGGCCTGAGAGCTCGGGTAAGACGACGCTTACGCTTCATATCATCGCCGAGTGCCAAAAGGCGGGCGGAATTTGCGCATTCGTGGACGCCGAGCACGCGCTGGACGTCAAATACGCTTCAAATTTAGGCGTAGATACCGACAATCTCTACGTATCTCAGCCCGACTTCGGCGAGCAGGCGCTTGATATCGTAGAAACCTTAGCAAAAAGCGGCGCGATCGATCTCATCGTCGTTGATAGCGTCGCTGCGCTCACGCCGAAAAACGAGATCGAGGGCGACATGGGCGATCAGCACGTGGGGCTTCAGGCGCGACTTATGAGCCAAGCGCTGCGCAAGCTCGCGGGCGTCGTGCATAAGATGAATACGACGGTGATCTTTATCAACCAAATCCGTATGAAGATCGGCGCGATGGGCTACGGCACGCCAGAGACGACGACCGGCGGCAATGCGCTTAAATTTTACGCTTCGGTGCGCATCGACATACGCAAGATCGCTACTTTGAAACAAAACGAAGAGAGCATCGGTAACCGCGCCAAGGTCAAAGTCGTGAAAAACAAGGTGGCGCCTCCGTTTAAGATCGCGGAATTTGACATAATGTTCGGCAAGGGCATCAGCAAGGTAGGCGAGCTGATCGATTACGGCGTAAAGCTCGACATTGTCGATAAAAGCGGTGCGTGGTTCAGCTATGGCGACACGAAGCTGGGTCAAGGGCGCGAAAATGCTAAAATTTATCTAGAGAATAACCCTGCTGTCGCTGAAGAGATCACTGCAAAGATCCGCGAGCAGATGGGCAGCGTAAATTTCAGCACAGACGCGGACGATGAAGAAAATTTACAAAGTGGAGATGAATGATGATTTATATCGAAGATGTTTATGCGATAGAAGTACTTGACAGCCGCGGCAACCCGACCGTGAAAGCGACCGTGGCTCTAAGCGACGGCACCGTAGCAAGCGCGATAGTGCCAAGCGGCGCAAGCACGGGCAAACGCGAGGCGCTGGAGCTTCGCGACGGGGGCGATAGATACTGCGGCAAGGGCGTGCTAAAGGCGGTCGAAAACGTAAATTCGCAGATCGCCGAAGCCGTGATCGGGCTGGATGCCTTCGATCAAAAGGCGCTTGATGATGAGATGAGGGATCTTGACGGCACCGATAACTACTCAAATTTGGGCGCAAACGCGGTGCTTGGCGTATCTATGGCGGTAGCGCGCGCGGCTGCCAAAAGCCTTGACGTGCCTTTGTATCGCTACCTAGGCGGCGCAAACGCTAGCGTACTGCCGGTGCCGATGTTTAATATCATCAACGGCGGCGCGCACGCGAACAACAGCGTGGATTTTCAAGAATTTATGATTATGCCGTTTGGATTTGATAAATTTAGCGACGCGCTGCGAGCGGCGAGCGAAATTTACCACACGCTAAAAGGCCTTCTAAACGCAGCCGGTCACAGCACGGCGGTTGGCGACGAGGGCGGATTTGCGCCGAGCTTAAACGATAACGAAGAGCCGATCAAACTCATCATGCAAGCTATCGAAAAAGCAGGCTACAAAGCGGGCGAGCAGATCAAGCTAGCCCTTGACGTGGCTGCTAGCGAGCTGTACGAAAACGGCAAATACAAGCTAGAAGGCAAGGAATTTAGTAGCGAAGAGTTGATAGAGCGATACGCGCAGCTTTGCGAGAAGTATCCGATATTTTCGATCGAGGACGGCCTAAGCGAGGACGACTGGGCGGGCTGGG
This sequence comes from uncultured Campylobacter sp., assembly GCA_963527265.1. Lineage (GTDB taxonomy): Bacteria > Campylobacterota > Campylobacteria > Campylobacterales > Campylobacteraceae > Campylobacter_B. The sequence goes on from CAURQQ010000007.1 coordinate 2,728, forward strand.
CGAAGCTAACTAGCAAACTAGGCTCTAAAGTGCAGCTCGTGGGCGACGATCTATTTGTAACGAACGAGAAAATTTTACGCGAAGGCATCGCCAAAGGCGTAGGCAACGCGATCCTAATAAAACCGAATCAAATCGGCACCGTCAGCCAAACTATGCAGACGATCCGCCTAGCGCAGCGCAAAGGCTACCGCTGCGTGATGAGTCACAGAAGCGGCGAGAGCGAGGATAGCTTTATCGCGGACTTCGCCGTCGCGATGAATACGGGCCAAATCAAAACGGGCGCGACCTCAAGAAGCGAACGCAACGCAAAATACAACCGCCTGCTTGAGATCGAGCGCGAGACGGACGAGTTTTTGGGAAGCCTAATTTAAAATGTTTTTTAAAAAAAAGTCCAAGCGGGGCTTAAAAGGCGGCGCGCAGCGCACCTATACGGGCACGCAAGGCAGATATTCAGACGCAGACTTTGACGAGGACGATTTTTTTGACGATGATGAATTTTATAGCGATGAAAATTTTAGCGGAGGTTTTAGCGCGGTAGGGGCTGGCTTCTGCAAAAATCGCAACGGAACCTCACACGGCGTAGACGAAGCGGGTTCCGCCTCTGAAGCCACAAGCAGCAGTTCTAATTTAAGCGGCAAAAGCTCTGCTGCAAGCGGAAACTACGAAGGCAGCGCGCAAGCAGACGCGGGCTTTTACAGCGCGGAATTTATTGGGGGCGGCGATTTAAAGAATGCAAAATTATACGCGAAAGAAAATCACTTCCCAAACGACGCGGATTTTGCGGCTCATAGCGTAGACTACAGCTCTCAAGGCACGGGCTTTGCGGCACAAGACATAAATCCTGCTGCGCAAGGATTTTCTTTTATGCCGCAGAACGCAGATCCTGTCGCTAAAAAAGCTTTAAAGAAGCGTAAAAATTTAAAAGAACGACTGAATTTTATCAATCCGTTTTCGCCGCTTAAGCAGATTTTTGCAGCTCTTGCGCTGATTGTCTGCGTCGTTTTTGCGGGCATCTTTGTGGGTGACGTGCTGTTTGGCAAACGATCGTTTGAAGTGCTGCGCCAGCTGCAAAAAGAAAAGGCGTTTTTATTCACCGACGTCGAGCGGCTAAAAGAGGAAAACGCTGAGCTGCAAAAGCTTTATTTAGAGCGTCGCTCGCTCGATCCGGACCTTAAAAAATGAGAAAAATTTCTTTGCTAATTTTAGGTCTTTGCGCTTTTTTAAACGCAGAGAATTTAAATAGCGCAAATTCAAACGCTACGAAACCTAGCATCGTCGCGGTAAAAGAGCAAAATTCTACCGATTTGGCGATTAAAGAGCCAAAGACAGGTGCGCAAAGTCCAAATGCTAAAAAGCAAGCTGTAATGAAAGCCGAAACATCTAAAAGCCCTACCGCAGCAATGCAAAAAAGCGCCGCAGAAGCAAATTCTAGCGTCAAAGCAAGCGTCGCCAAAAAAGCCGTGAGCGCACAGCTCTCGCAGACCGAAAAAAAAGCTTCCGCGCCCCAAGCGGGCATTGGCGCTCCTTCGCAGGTCATAAAGACGGAGCTGAACTCTTCTGCGCAGCCTTCGGCTGCGATGCTTCCGCCTCCTGATGAGTTACCGATCGTGCCAGAAGTAAGCGAGTTAAATTCTACAATGGTGCAAAATTTTAAGGCGGCACAGAATTCTACAGCTCAAAATTCTACGGTACAAAACTCCACTATGCAACAAAAAGCGCAATCTGCTCCGCAAAATTCCAATCCGGCGCAAAGCTCCGCCGCCACGCCACAAAATACTCCCGCGCCTAAAAATTTTACGCAGCAAACCTTTGCGCTTCCCTCCGACGCCCTTACGATCGAAAGCCTGATCGTGCGATATAGGGACGACGACGGGGCTTTGCACGAAAAGATCGTTGATATCAATCGCTCGATTGATTGGCACGATGATTTCGTGCTAAGCGCGAGCGCCAAACCCGCGCTACATAGGGCACTGGACGTCTCGGTTACTTCGACTGATCCAAATTTACAAAAGCAAGTCTCGCAAAGTAGTATCACACCTAGCTTCGCGCCGCGTCTGGAACTGCCGCTAGAGACGCTTAAATTTGACGACGGATTAAAATTTGTCATTCGCAAAGACAGCGTGCAGCTCATCACCGCAGACGATTTCAAAAGCTCCGACGCAAATGCTTCGGGCACGCTTGAAGCGGAGTTTTGGCGCCAAGAGATCCCGCTTAGCGGCGCGAGCTTCGCTGTAAATATCGGTGGCTTTAGCGATATTAATGTCACTAAAGAGGACGGCTACTACCGCATCGGCATACGCTCGCGCGAGGGTAACCTCAGCATCAGACGCAAAGATGGCGGGTATTTGATCTACAAAAATTCTAATTAAGGAGAGACTATGACACATTTAGAGATTATGAAATTTCGCCATGCGTGCAAAATTTTTGACGAGAACAAAAAAATCGGTAAAGCCGATTTTGACGCCATTTTACAGGCAGGCATCTTAGCACCTAGTTCTACGGGGCTAGAGCAATGGGACTTTTTGGTTGTGCAAAACAAGGCGTTGCGTGAGCAGATCCGCGAAAAATCGTGGAATCAGCCGCAGATCACCTCTTGCTCACATCTGGTCGTGATTTTAGCAAAGATCAAGGACATAAAGCTAGGAAGTGATTATATCGAGCGAATGATTACGCGCAGAAAAGACGAAGCGCCCAAATATATCGGCGACAGGCATAAATTTTATCAAGATTTTTTAAGCGGTTATTTTCACAATGACGATGAGGAGCTATTTAATTGGTCGCACGCGCAGTGCATGTTCCCTGCTTTGGCGATGATGAACGAGGCCGCAAGTCGCGGCATCGACAGCTGCCCGATGGAGGGCTTTGATCGCGCAGCGCTAAATGAAATTTTAGGCATCGATTGGAACGATCGCCGCGTGGCGCTACTCGTACCTTTCGGCTACCGCGTAAATCCACAGCCGCAAAAGATCCGCCGCAGCATAGATGACGTAGTAAAGTGGATCGAATAAATTAAAAACGGCTTTAAGGCGTTAAATTTACAGCGCGCAAAATTCCAAAGCCGGCGCGCGAAGCGGCAAGCGCGTTTTTAGGAATTTACCGCGCTTTAGCCTTTTTCTCGCCCGCAAATCTTGTGCGGCGAGATTTAAAATTTTTTAGGATCTCAAAATAAAATCTATCTCAATAAACATACAGCTGCAAAACGACTTAAATTTTAAGACGGGATTTTAAAATTTCATCGCAAAATTCTAAGATACGCGCAAATTCTTAGCGTACGCGAGAAAAGTTAGAATTTTTTGCTAAAATTTTGCGAAATTTACATAAGCAGGATTAAAAATGAAACTTCCCAAACAGCTTTTAGACCGCTACGGCGCCGAGCGTCAAAGCGCGGGCGAGGCGCAGCGGACGGCGAATGAGATCGCCTTTGCGCCGGTGGTCTTTCAAGTCTCGCGGCTGATGAAAAAATTTGGAATTTTAAGCGCGCTTAATGAGGCGGAGGGCGGGCTAAGTATAGAAGAGATCGCGAAGAAACTCTCGCTTATCGAATACGCCGTAAAACTGCTTTTGGAAAGTTCGCTTAGTATCGGCACGGTGCTGCTGTGCGGCGAGAAATTTCGGCTTAGCAAGGCGGGGTATTTTCTGCTCACCGACGAGATGGTGGACGTTGATATGGACTTCATCCACGACGTGTGCTACGAGGGGCTATTTAGGCTCGAAGAGACGCTAAAATCGGGCAAACCAGAGGGGCTAAAGGTTTTTGGGCAGTGGGCTACGATCTACGAGGCGCTTTCGCATCTACCGCCGCATGTGCGCAAAAGCTGGCTCGCGTTTGATCATTTTTATTCGGATTTGGCGTTTGAGCCCGCGCTAAAGATCATTTTTTCGCGCAAGACGGATAAAATTTTAGACGTAGGCGGCAACACGGGGCGCTTTGCTAAGCGGTGCGTAGGCTACGACGAAAATGTGCGCGTCACGATAATGGATCTTGCGGGGCAAATTTCGATGATGAAAGACGCCGTCGCGGGCGCGCAGGGCGCGGAGCGCATAGACGGGCTTGCGGCCGATCTGCTAGATCCAGCTACGCGCTTTCCGCGCGGCTTTGATGCGATCTGGCTTAGTCAGTTTTTGGACTGCTTTGCAGAGGAGCAGATCGTAAGCATCCTCGCGCGCGCGGCGGAGTCGATGAGCGAGCAGGCGCAACTTTATATTTTGGAGCCGTTTTGGGACAGGCAGCGCTACGAAACCGCCGCGTATAGCATGACGCAGATCAGCGTCTATTTCGCCGCCATGGCAAACGGCAATAGCAAAATTTATCACTCGGACGATATGGTTAAATTTACGCAGCGCGCAGGACTTAAAATTTCGCAAATTCACGACGGACTCGGCGTCGGGCACACGCTGCTGTGCTGCGAAAGGGCGCGCTGATGGACGCGCAAAGCTTAAGCGCGCGGCTAAATAAGCCGATTAAAATTTTACTAGTGCTTTTTGGAATCGGAATTTTGGCAAATGTGGCGATGGAATTTTATGCGGAGAAAAAACGCGGCGAGCTAGAGCGAAATTTCTGCGAAAGCAAACAGGTGCGAGATGCGCTAGCGCGGATAAACGAGGGCGCGCCGCGCAGGATCGACGATGCTACGATTTTAAAAGGCGCCGCATGCGAAGAGGGTAGCTTCATATACGATTACGCGCTAAATAGCTCGCCTAATTTAGACCTCAGCGCACTGGACGCGGGCGATGCGGAAATTTTAAAAGAGATGCTGTTTGCCAAGGCGAAGGCCGGCTTTTGCAGCGCGGAATTTTCGCAGCGCCTGCGGGAGCTAGGCAAAACGATGGTGTTAAATTACGAGATAGAGGGCTTGCCGCCGATACAGCTAAAGCTTGATAAAAATAGCTGCGCGCGGTGAATTTTAAAACCCAAGCGAGGCATTTGATGAGTCGCGTTTTGTGTGGCGGCACATTGGCGGCTGACACATCTACAAGCTTGTGAGCAAGCTCATGGTTTGACGCAGAATTTTATGCGAGCAGGTCGCGGATAAAATTTAGCAAGATTTTATCGCAGCAAATGCAGTGTAGTAATAAATCCTAAAATTCTGACCCAAAATCTACGATGCTGTTTCAAATAAGATTCCGCGCAATTTATAGAATTTCGCGTTAAAGCTTTATGCAGTGTTTGCGCTGCTGCATAGATATAATTCCGCGTGAAATAGTAAAATTTTAATGAAAAACGTGACTGACAGAACCTAGCACGAAATTGGATCGCGGCTCAAAAAGGACTCGCGCATTTTAGCGCTTTGTGGTGACGAAATACACGCCGATCTGCGTCATGCTATACGCGGCGACGCGGTAAAAGCCAAGCAGAGATTTTAGCACATTGCTTTTGCACAGGCGAAATCAAAAGCGAAGCGGATAAATTTTAAGCGAATTCGGCGCGGGCGAGCAGGCAAAGGCTCGCGCCGCGCTAAATTTTAAATCCTGCACAAGCGCTACTTGCAGTCGCTAGGCTTAAATTCTACCCTTATAAATTCTTCGCCACTTTTTATCTTATAGCTCCATATCGCGCTGTTTATTAGCGGATGCATTACCTTCATCTGATTGCAAAAAATTTGCTTATTTTGGCTATCTATGACATTTTGTATCATGGTTTTTTGATCATTTCCGACACTGTCAAATTTCATCCCCATGCCGTCATTTAGCTCGTAGTTATAGATGAAGCTGCCATCCTTGCACTCAGCACCCGTTAATGTGGTAATCTCGTCGACTCGCATCGGCGCACTCTTATTGATACCTTCCACGACCGCTTTGAGCTGAACATTATCACAGCTTGGTGCTGCAAAAAGCGCCGCGAAAGCAAACGGAAGCAATAAAAACTTTTTCATAATTCTCTCCTTAAAAAATTTAGTAATGATATAAAAATTAATATTAATCGGTGCTTTAAATTTAGATCGAATTTTTGGTGCCGCGAATATGGAATTTTATGCAAGCAGGGCAGAGAATGTGAAAAATTTATTTACAAAATTTGGCTCCGAAAAGTGAAATTAGGCAGTATGTCAAGGTGCGGAATTTATTGGCTCGCCGCACTTAAATATGAGCTGCCAAGTTAATTTCATAACGCGATTTTTGCGGAATTTACGCAACTTGCGGGATTAAATTTGATGCCTATAGTGCTGGCAAACTCGATATCAAAATCTAATGCCCCAAATGAGTAAATACCACAAGAAAGCGCGTCTATGGGCGCTTTAAAGCATGTTAATTATATCGCTAGATAAAGCTTAGGCGCAACGATCCGCAAGCGCGTGCCACAAGATCGCCGCGACAAATTTTACCACAAGACGGCGGGCAAAAATAATCGACCAGATGCCGCTTACCACGTACAAAGGCGTAAGCGCAATTAATTATCGTTGATTACGTCCAAAATTTCTCTAGCGTGCACGGCGTAATCATTCGCCATCGATTTTTGAAAGATCCCGCCGATCTGTGCGTATGAGCCCTGACCGCCGCCGAAGAATTCCTCCTCGCCGAAGTTGCGCTCGTTTACGGCGATATTTTGGTTGTAGATCGGCTTTCCGTTTTTAAACATTTTTAGACGTAGATTGTAGCGCACGTAGGGCTTTGCCGAAACGTCGATGCCGTCGGAGCTGTAAAAGCCAAAGCCGAATGAGCTAAGCTCGGGCGCGATGACGAGCCCTTTGCCTTGCAGCGCTTTTTCGTCGTCGGTGACGCTCACGCGCCTTAGGTAGGTGCCGAAGAAGCGCTTTGCCTCGCCTGCGACAAACTCGCCGACGTCAATTTTAAGCTCATCGTCTCTGCCTAGCTTCGAGCTTGCGGCGTAGCTTTTCGTCCCCATTAGCTCGCCAGGGATATAAATGAGCGCGCTTTGCATGGCGTTAGTCGCGCTTATAGTGTCGTCAAACGGCGCTACATCGGCGTTTTGATTAAACTGCGCTTCATATGCGCAACCGCTAAATAGCGCGCAAACTATTGCGGCTAGAAAGAAATTTTTCATTGCTTGCTCCGTGTAAAAATTTTTGTAATTCTACCCCGCGGGTCTAAATTTTACGCTGAAAGCCAAAAAATTTCACGCCTTAATGTCGTAGCTGAAATTTTTCAAAAAATATATACGTAAAGCTTCGCGCTCGGCGCGGCTAGGACGGATGCAAAAAAATACCGCCGCGCCCGTATCGTCCCTCCCGCGCAGTAGCAGGCAATCGCGCAGTCGAAGTCCCACTCGCCCGTCTAGTCTTCGCGCGACGACAAGCTTTGAAGCGATCAAAATCGCAAAAATGCCCGCCGCTGCATAGATCGCAGCTTCGACAAAGCCGAATTTTATCGTCAAAAACACGCCCGCGACGTATACGAAAAGAAGCAAGAATTTTAAAATTTCTTGCAGTTTCAAAAACCGTTCGTAGCTTAGAAACGGCACGCGAAACGTCCGCACGAAGCCGAACGACGGCTCTATCAGATCGACGCATCCAAGCATAAGATCGTATTTGTCTAGCCCTCTGCGAAAGGATATTTTAAGCTCGTCAAATTCCACGCGCGCCGCCTCTTTGCTACCGCTTCGCAGATAAAGTAACGCTAAAAACACAAAAACAATCGTCAGACTAGGTTTGGCCTGCTGCGAGCGTAGCGGGCTGTCCGTGTAAAACAGCTCCCCCGATCCGCCGATGTCCAAAGAGATAAAAATGCAAAAAAACGCAAGGATCGCGACGGAGAAAATTCTATAAAACGTATCGTCGCAGATGAGGCTGAATTCGGGCTTTTGCATCAGTTTTTGTATAGCGGCGCGTCGGTGATTTTAAATCTAAATTTATTGCCCGCGCCGATAAATTTCACGAAGCTCGCTACGTCAAATCCCTGCTGCGGCGCGCTTAGCGGCGGCTTAGCAAGGATCTCGAAGCTTAGCCCCGCGTAGTTGAAAAACTTGCCGCAGCGCCGAAAGCCGTGCCTGTCGTAGAATTCTATGCGGCGCAGGCGTTGCGCGAGATTGGGCACGTCCTCATGCGGCGGCTCGACGTCAAGGACGATCTGCGCGCTCGGATTTTGCGTGACGATGAGCGCGAGCAGCTTTGAGCCAAGCCCAAGCCCGCGATATTTCGCATCGATCGCAAGGTACGCTACGTAAAAAAACTCGCTCTCTCCGCCGCTTGAGGGTTCGCTCTTCTCGCAACTCGAAATTTTACTTTCATCGCGGCACGAAATCCCGCTTTCATCGTAGCACAAAATCTTTCCCTTTGCGGCATCGGACGAAATTTCGCTCTCCGTAGCGCTCGGTGAAATTTCGTCGTGCACGCTCACATTTGAAATTTTATCTGTCGCGGCACCGCGGCATAGTATTTCTCCCGCACTAGCCTGCTTTAAATCGCCGTCCGCGCGTTTTATATTATCGCTCACTAGCCCTTGATCCACGCCCGCGCCCAAAACCCCGTCGCTAACGCTTAAATCTGAAATTTCGTCGCTCGTAACGTAGCTTGAAATTTCGTCGCTCGCAGTACCGAAAGATCCCGCATCGCAAGCGAATTCCACGCCGCTATGGGCTTTGGATTTTAAAATTTTATCCGCATTTAGGCGAAGCGGCGGCTGTTTGTGGTGCAAAACCGCGCGCTTGTAGGTTTGCTCGGTCCTATAGACGCAAAACCCAACGAGCTCCTCGCCGCTTAAATTTTGCAGCACCGCCGCATTGGAATTTTCGCTTGCCTCCGCGCTGGGATTTTTACTTTCCAAGCTGGATTTTTCACACGTCGCATTAGATTTTTTACCTATCACGCTGCGATTTTTGGAATTCAAAGAGGCGAATTCTGCCTCGCTGCGGTTATCCGCATCGGAATTTTTACCCGCAGCGTCACGATTTTGGCTCGCTTCGCCGCGATCCCGCTTCGCCGCGCATAAATTTTCGCTCGCCGCCGCGTAATGCTTATCACTCGCGTCGCCAGCGCCCAGGGCGCTAAAATCCTCGAAAATCGCCGCGATTTCAAGCTGCCCTTTACGCGACATTTTTAAGAAATTTTTTATGCTGATACGCTCGATTTCGGGGAACGCCGCGACGTTGATCGCCTCTATGCGCGCGATCAGCGCCGAGCCCTCGCCGATACGCTCAAGTCTCATTTGCCCTCCTTGTCGCGATAGGCCTACCGCGTAAATTTAAAATTTGCCCGCCTCACTCGCTGGAATTCTATCGCTCGACCCTAAAATTTCATGAAATTTCGCAAAATTTAAAGGACCGCTCGCATAAATTTAATCTTCGCCGTAAATTCGTTTTAAATTCCCCAGCGTCGCGCTCGCGTTTAGCAGTAGCGCATCGGCGATCACCAGTCGCGCCATTGCGGTGGCTACGATGCTGCCGCGCACGGCGATACACGGATCGTGCCGCCCGCGCAGCTCGCAGATCGCGTCTGTGCCGCGCACGTCGACGCTATGCTGCGCCATGAAAATGCTCGGGGTCGGCTTGAAATGGGTCGTGATCTCGATAGGCGCGCCGCTACTTATGCCGCCTAAGATCCCGCCTGCGTTGTTGCTCGCGAAATTTGCGCCGATCTTGCCACCGTTGGTGCGGATCGCATTCTTGCTAGCGCGCATGAAATCGTTGTTTTCGCTGCCTTTTAGCGTGCTTGCCTTCACTCCCGTGCCGATCTGTACAGCCTTTACGCCGTTTATGCCCATCATCGCGCCCGCAAGCGCCGCATCGAGCTTGCCGTACAGCGGCTCGCCGAGCCCCGCAGGCACGCCCGTAATGCGCGTCAGCACGCAGCCGCCGATACTATCGCCCGCATTTTTGACGCTTAGGATTAGCTCCTTTTGCGCGCCTTCCACAGCGGGATCGAGCGCGAAAATTTCGCTGTTTTGCGCAAAATCAAAATTTAAATCTTTGGCGTAAATTTCGCCCACGCCGCAAATTCCGCTTTTTACGGAAATTTTAAAATGATTCAGCAGGATCTGCGCAAGCGCTCCCGCAGCCACGCGCACGGCGGTTTCGCGCGCACTTGCCCGTCCGCCGCCTCGGTAATCGCGCAGTCCGTATTTGGCAAAATATGTAAAATCGGCGTGTGCGGGGCGGAAAATATCTTTTATGTTTTCGTAGTCCTTTGAGTGCTGGTTTGCATTGCGGATGATAAATCCGATCGGCGCGCCGGTGCTGCGGCTATCAAAAATTCCGCTTAAAATTTCGATCTCATCGGCTTCTTTGCGCGGCGTAGCGTATTTGCCGCCCGGCTTGCGGCGCTCAAGCTCACTTTGGATATTTGAAAGCTCGATCTCCACGCCCGCCGGAAAGCCGTCCAAAACGCCGCCGATCGCCGCGCCGTGGCTCTCGCCGAAGGTGCTAAGGCGCAATCTCTCGCCGAAGGTGTTCATAGCGCGTCTCCTTGATCGCCGCTTTGTTCGGCGTTCTTGTTTCGCTCATTGCTTCTTTTAGCGCTCGGCGTGCCGCCCGATACGCCGGCGCGATCGCTCTTTTTGTCACCTCGATTATTATGCTCGCTCTTTTTGTCACCCCGTACCCGTCCGCCGCCTCGTAAGCCTTTTTTGCCGTTCTGAGCGCAGTTCGCGCCGTTTTGTGCATCGCTATCGCATGCTGTTTGCTCGCCATTTGTCGCGATAGTGCCGTGCGAGGCGCCGCTTTGTAAAAGCTCGAGCGCAATTTGCGCGCATTTTTGCTCGGCCTCTTTTTTGCTCGCTCCCACAGCGGATGAGAGCCGCTTGCCCCCTACGAGCGCCGCCATTTCGAAGCTTTTTTTGTGATCGGGGCCGCTTGAGCCTAAAAGGACATATTCGGGCGTGACGCCGAATTTTGCCTGCGTGAGCTCTTGCAGCGCGGTTTTGTAGTCTCGCACGAGCTCGTTAAAGCTGATGCGCGGATAGAGGATTTCTAAGATTGCAGTCGCGATGCGGGCGGTGTTTTGCAGCCCGCTCTCGAGATAGACGGCGCCCATCATCGCCTCAAACGCGTCCGAAAGCAGCGATGGTTTCTCGCGTCCGCCGTTGCGCTCCTCGGACAGCGACATATTCAGGTTCTCGCCGATGCCCAAAAATTTTGCAAATTTAGAAAAGCTGCTTTCGTTCACGAGCGCGGCGCGCAGCTTGCTCAGATCGCCCTCGTCGCTGCTAAATTTTTTGAAAAGATACTCGCCGACGATCAGATCCATCACCGCATCGCCTAAAAATTCCAGCCTCTCGTTATTGTGCCCGCTTTTGGCGCTTTTGTGCGTAAGAGCGATCTTGAGGTGGGTTAAATTTTTAAATTTATAGCCCAGTTTTTCTTGTAATTTTTCTAAATTTTGCATTATCAACCTTTTTATAAAATTCCACGAAATCCGCGGCAGCTCGCACGCAAACGACATCCGGTGCGAACAAAACTTGCGCAAGCGAAACGAACGAGCGCAAGCACAGCCCGCGCTAAATTTGTATTAACGCCGAATGAAACGCGCTAGCGCCGATCTGCGGCGAATAAAATTTAAACGTAGTCCGCTAATCCTAACGCAAACCTCGCTAAGGCTCACTTGCCGCAAACGAAATCCTTGCCAAAAATAGACCCGTCGCGAATACAAGTCGCGCCAAAGCCTGCTCACTGCTAACGAAATTTCCGCCAAAGCTCGATTGCGTGAACGAATGCGCTAAAACCGGCTTCGGGCGATAAAATTTACGCCGAAGCGGCTCTGCGTGCAAAGCAAACGCGGGTAAATCTATGCTAAATCCGCGTAACCGCGAGCTTCGCCGCAGAATTTCAGCCCTTTATCGCTTCCGCCGCCGCGCGAGCCATAGCGTCGCACTCCTCGTTTTGCGGATGACCCGCATGTCCCTTGACCCACGAGGCCTTGATCTCGTGAGGTGCCGCCGCCGCAAGGTATCTGCGCCACAGATCCGCGTTTTTCTTGCCCTTAAAATCGGTAACGACCCACTTTGCGAGCCAGGAATTTATTGCCTTGACGACATATTCGCTATCGGTAAAAAGCTCGACGCGGCAGGGCTGCTTAAGCGCGCTAAGCCCCATTATAGCGGCTGTTAGCTCCATTTGATTATTCGTTGTCATCGCTTCTGCACCGCTTGCCTTTTTTATCGCGTCGCCGTATTGCAAGATGTAAGCCCAGCCGCCCGCTCCAGGGTTTCCGAGGCAGCTGCCATCGCTAAAAAGTTTGACCGATTTCACCGGTTTTCTCCGAAATTTGCGCCCTGATCTCCATGCTGCCTAGCTCGTAGCAGACCGGACAGCGGTGCGAGAAGAGCCCCACCGAGCTTTTGCACTTCGCGCAGGTGTAGCTAAAGCTAAGCCCGGCGTCCTCAAAGCCCGCGTCTTTCATAGCCATAAGCGCGTTGATCTCAAAAATTTTACTCGCGCTCCCAGGCTTTTGATCGCTTTTTCCAAGCACGTAAAAAAGTGCATTGTACTCCGCATCCTGCGTATTTACCGCCGCAGGAAAATCATAGATCAGATCGATCGCCTGTTCGATCGGTGGGAAGCGATCGAAACCCTCCATAGGCTCTTTGTTTTTGATAAAAAGCTCCATGCAAAACCGCCCCGCGCCCTTGAAGTTTAGCTTTGAAATTTTGGCGATCTTTTTGTTAAACGGCGTATTGGCGTCGTTTGCGATGATCTGGGCGCGCTCGAACTGGCTTTGAGCATATACTTCGGCGTCCTGTTCGCGCAGCGCGTCAAGCACCTCAAGCGCTTCATTAAAGCGCTTCAACCGCTCATAAATCACCGTAAGATGCGTAAGAGCCTCTTTGTTTCTGGGGCGCAGCTTCAGTGCCTGCAAAAACACCTCTTCGGCGCGCCCTAAAAAGCCCGCTTTGAAATATACGATACCGAGATTGGTGAGGATAAACTCTCTCTGTACGCCGCCGCTAGCCTTGCTTAGCGCGATTAGATAAATTTCTATCGCGCGCTCGAAGTCGCCGCTTTTGACGAAAGAGCTAGCCAAAATTCCAAGCGTCGGGATGTCTATTTGCGGGCTTGCCAAAAGCTGCCTGTGCTCGGTGCTAAGCGCGTCTAGGGTATCAAATTTTTTGATGAAATTCTCTAAACTCTGCCTCTCGTTTTTTTTAGAAAAAACTCCCCAGATGTAGCTTAGAATCGACACTAGCAAGATTATGCTTATCAGCATGATAAGCCCGAAAATCGGGTCGCGATCGTCTAAGAAAAAATTATCCAAATCAAACCTCGTCGCAAAAATAAAGGGCAATTATAGCAAAGTGCGGGTATAATTTCGCTTATGATTAAAAACGAAAGCATAGAAAATCTGCTGGCCACCGTAGATATAGTAGATGTCGTAGAAAAATATGTCCCGCTTAAGCGCAGCGGCGCAAATTTCGTAGGCGTCTGCCCATTTCACGACGATTCGCATCCGAGTATGAGCGTGAGCTCCAAGCTTGGAATTTTTCACTGCTTTTCGTGCAAGGCCGGCGGCAACGCGATTAAATTTATCCAAGATTATGAGAAGATAAGCTTTCCCGAAGCGGTCGAAAAGCTTGCGGGGATGTATAATTTCGCGCTGCAATACACCGGCGCTAAAGTCCAGGAGCGCAGCGAAGAGAAGAAGGTACTCGGGATTTTAAACGCCTACTACCAAAGCTGCCTTTATCAAAACCCTGCCGCCGTAAAATACCTGCACGAGCGCGGCCTAAGCGATGCGACTATTCGCAAATTCGGCCTTGGCTACGCTGGAGCTAGCGCGCAGACGATCAGAGTTTTGCAAAACGAAGAAATTCCGCCGCAAGACGCGCTAAATGCGGGCGCAGTAAAGCAAAACGAGCGCGGGCTTTATGCTAGCTTCATCGAGCGCATTACCTTTCCGATCTACAACCACGCGAGCAAGCTCGTGGGCTTCGGCGGCCGCACGATAAGCGATAACCCGGCCAAATACGTCAATTCGCCGCAGTGCGCGCTGTTTGATAAATCTACAATTTTCTACGCATTCGACCTTGCGAAAAAAAGCGCGATCGCTAAAAAAACCCTCATCATCACCGAGGGTTACATGGACGTCATCATGCTGCATCAAGCGGGCATCGACAATGCCGTAGCGGTGCTCGGCACGGCACTGACGCCCGCTCATCTGCCGCTTATAAAGCGCGCGGAGCTTAACGTCGTGCTTAGCTTCGACGGCGACGCCGCGGGCATCAATGCGGCGATAAAATCGGCGCGGCTTTTGTGCCTAAATAAGATCGACTCAAGCGTCGCTATAATCGGCGGCGGTGCCGATCCTGCGGATATGATAGTCGCGGGCAAGGTGCGCGAGCTAGAGCAAATTTATGCTAGCGGCATGGAGAGCGGGGAGTTTCTGATCCGAAGAATCGCTAAAAAATACGACCTTGCCCGTCCCGTGCAAAAAGAAGCGGCGCTAAATGAGATCAAAGAATTTACCGCGGCTCTCGGCCCCGTGCTAGCCGAGTCCTATCAGAGCTTAGTGGCGCAAATTTTAAACGTCTCGCTGGGCTCGTTTAATCTCTCTAGCGGCGGTAAAAATTTCGGCGCGGGCTTTGAGGGGCGAAATTTTAACGGGAGCGGGAATTTTGGCTCTCGCGATTTCGGCGCTTACGAAGGGCGCGGCGCAGAAGGTAGGGGCGGTGCGAGCGGGAGCTTAAACGGCGGAAATTTTGATCGCGCGCAAAACACGGCGCACTACGAAAGCTCTGCATCGCCTGCGACTTCGGCTAGGGGCGGGCGGACGATACTGCGCCGCAAGGAGATCGCGGAGCTTCAGATCATAAAATCGATGCTGCTCGATGGCGAGATGGCACAGCTCGGACTCGGTTGCTTGGAGCGGCGCGATTTTCGTATGCACGGCGATATTTTCGAGGCGTTTTTGGCTTTTTCTCGCAGCGGCGAGAATTTTAAAAATTTCATCGCGGGCGAGGACGGTAATGTAGACAGCGCCTCCGAAAATTTTACCGCAGGCGGCGCGGGAGAAATTATCCGGGGCGAGAGCGTAAATTTAAAAAGCGGCGAGAATTCTAGCGAGCAAAATTTTAGAGGGCAAGGCTCCGCAGGCGCCGTAAATTTAAAAGGCTCCTCCGCGCAGCAGGGCGCAAACGGCGGCGAGAAGCAAGACGTAAACAACGTCGCAAAGCAGGGCGAGAGGGAAGCCGCCGCTCAAAATGTTCAAAGCGCTCAAAGTATCCAAAATATTCAAAACGCCGAAAGCGAAGCCCGCGAAAATCTGCGCGCGCTTGCGCTAGACGATGAAATTTTGCCGATCGGCGGCGCGGCGCTTTTTAACGACGCGTGCAAAATTTTACGCCGCAACGCCCTGCAAGATCTGATGCAAAAGCTCAAAAACTCCGACGCGCCCGACAAGATCGAGCGGATCTTGGAGTATCAAAAAAAGATCAATCAACTCAAGTAAAGGAACGAAATGAAGGCATTGGCGCTCTTTAGCGGCGGGCTTGATTCAATGCTCGCGGTCAAACTCATCGTCTCGCAAGGCATCGAGGTGCTCGCGCTGAATATGGATATCGGATTTGGCGGCAAGGACGATAAGAGCGAGATCATGCGCCGCAGAGCCGCAGCCGCGGGGGCGGATTTTAAAAGCGTCGATATCAGAAGCGAATATCTGCGGCAGGTGCTTTTCGAGCCCAAATACGGCTACGGCAAGTACTTTAACCCCTGCATCGACTGCCACGGATATATGTTTAAAACCGCACTTGCGATACTGCAAAGCGAGGGGGCGAGCTTCATCATCACGGGCGAGGTGCTCGGACAGCGCCCGATGAGCCAGCGCGCGCAGGCTCTAGCTCAGGTCGGCGGGCTTAGCGGCGATGAGGAGGGGCTGATCCTGCGTCCGTTGTGCGCGAAGCTGCTGCCGCCCACGACGCCCGAGATCAAGGGCTGGGTAGATAGGGGCGCGCTGCTTGACATCAGCGGGCGCGGGCGGGCTAGACAGATGCAGCTGGCGGCGGAGTTTGGCTTTGAGGATTATGAAACGCCCGCAGGAGGCTGTCTGCTAACCGTGCAGAGCTTCAGCGAGCGGATCAAGGATGCAGTAAAATTTGAAAAGATCGAAACGCCCGCGGACGCTGAAATTTTAAAATTCGGGCGCCATCTGCGCTTGCCTGAGGGCGCCAAGCTCATAATTGGGCGGGATGAGAGCGACAACAAAAAGCTTGCCGCAGTGCAAAATCCGAAATTTAGCGAGATAAAATTTAAAGGCGACGTCGTGGGCGCGCTAAGCCTGCTAAGTAGGGGCGCGAGCGAGGCGGATAGAGAGCTTGCGGCGAGACTGGCGCTAACATACGCCAAAACGGACGCCGCGCGCCGCTACGCCCTGCTCATAAACGGCAGCGAGCTGAGCGCAAGCCCATTTGAGAGCAAGGATGCCGCCCGCGAGTATTTTGTGTGATAGGACTATAAGGATTCGAATGTAATATGAAGCTTGAACATTTTCCTGGTATAAACATTATAGTTGAAGAAAAACGTGTTATTTTCGAATTAAAAATTAAAAACCAAAAATCTGTATATATGTGCCACCCATTTACAAATAACACTGGAGGTATTGCGTTTGTTGATAGCATAAAATTCTTTAGAATTATGGCGTAATAGTAAAATTGATGTAGATAAAGAAATAAGCAATAAAACGGAAGATGGTTGGCGAAACGATTACAAATATAGTTGGGCAGAAGAGGGCTTTAAACAGGGTCTTGGTAATCCTGTGCCATTGGCTAGAGTTTGTTGTTATTCTGATGAGTATTATGTACCAATAAAAGCAAGATATATTCCGTTTTTTAAAAAGAAATATGTGAAAGAAACAAAATACGCTTGTTCATTTTCTGACGGAATAACGCGTACTATTTGGCTGCTTTCTAATGGAGCAAAATCATTTCCAGTACATTTAAGCTCCTCCAATGAGACAAAAATATTGGCAAAATTTGCAGATATTACAGAAAATTCTTATTATATAAAGACAGAAATTCAAAGTGAACTAAATTTATGGGATAAGAAATAATATATAAAATTTTAGTCATAAATTTATGGAATTTTAGTTAAAATCCTTCTATCAAAATTTCGCGTAAAAGCTCTGCGAAAATGTCAAATTTAGGAGAATCCTTGAAGCTTCAAATGTCCTTGATGTCGGTTGCCTGCGTCGTAATCATCCTGGCTGGTCTTAAAGCCGCGCAGGCTATCGTCGTGCCATTTTTGCTAGCTATTTTCATCACGGTGCTCGTCTCGCCGCTGGTGCTTTATGTCCAAAAGATCCGCGTCGGGCGCGTTTTTAGTTTCCTCATCATCACCTTTGCCTTCGTGGCGATTATAGTGTTTTTCGGCGCAGTCATCTTCGATGCGATCAAGGAATTTTCAGCGCGCCTACCCGAGCTGCAAGCAAAATTTGAAGAGGTGCTAGGAGGCGTGAGTGCGAAGCTCTCTCTATTCGGCATAGAGCTTAACGCCGCAAGCCTAGGCATTGATCCGAGCGAAGCCGCCGCGCAGCTATCTGCACTACTGCGCAAAACAGGCTCGATAGTCTCGACGGGATTTTTCATTTTTATAATGGTTTCATTTATGGTCTTTGAAAGCTCTGTGATCGACGAAAAAATCCGCTATTTTTCGCAAAGTAGCCGCGCGACACACACTTTCGTGAAGAAATTTGCCTCCAGCCTCAAAAAATATCTGCTAATTAAAACTATCGCTTCAGCTTGCACCGGTGCGCTCATCGGGCTTGGGCTGTGGGCTCTTGGTGTTCCATATGCCGCGCTGTGGGGGATTTTAGCTTTCGTGCTAAATTTCATCCCCACCATTGGCTCGATCGTAGCGGTCTTTCCGACACTTTTCGTGACGCTAGCTACGATGGATATAAGCTCTAGCATCTGGACTATCGCAATCTATTTGGTCGTAAACGTAGCGATCGGAAATATCATCGAGCCACGATTTTTAGGGCAAGGGCTCGGACTTTCAACGATCAGCGTGCTTGCGGGGCTACTGCTGTGGGGCTTCGTGCTTGGTATCGGCGGGCTATTTTTGGCTGTACCGCTTACGATGAGCTTGCAAATCGCGCTTGCCTCAAACGACAAAACACGCTTCATTGCGACTCTATTAAGCAACAAGGTCGAAAGATAAAGCGAAATTCTGCGGAATTTTAAAATTCTATAAATTCTAACTTGAGCGCGCTCAAGAGTATTTTTGTCTCTTTTAGATAAAATCCGCCCCAAAGGATTAAAGATGACGAGCGAGAAATTTATTTACGAAGTAAACACGGTGACGAAATTTATCCAAATTTACTGCGATGGCAAGCATGCGGATGCGCTTAAAAAAGATGGCGCCGTGCTTCATGACTATAAAGACGATAAGGGGCTCGTGCAGACGCAGTTTCATCTCTGCGCGGACTGCGAGCGGATGCTGCGTTACGCCTACGCACGCCTGCGCGCCTGCCCGCACACCGAAAAGCCGCGCTGCCACCACTGCCCGCATCCGTGTTATGAGCGCGAAATGTGGGTAAATATGGCTAAAATGATGAAATATAGCGGTATGAAATTAGGACTTACGAAGATCAAAAAGCTTTTTTCGTTTAAAAAAAGCTAATTTGTGCGGGCAATTTAGTTAAAGTTTGCGGGTAAAATTTATCTCTGCAAACCAGCTTCATCTCTACACAAAAAAGTATAAAAAAGCGGCGTGAGAACAAGCACAAAAAGATATAAAAATCAATCAAAATAATAAATCTTAGCGCGTAAAATTCTGCCTCGCAAACGCAAATCCTCCGCAATCCTTGATAATAAATAATTAAATTTGAGTTTATAGTTTTAAGTTAGAATTGTGCCCAATCAAAGGAGAAAATATGAAGGTCATTACCATCGCGGTCGTTAACGGCAGGGTCGTAAACGAAAAGGAATTAATCGCGTCTATCGCCGATTATGACGATTTTACCGCGGTTGCCGAACAACTCCGCAAAGGGCTGAAATCGAGATATTTTACATCTAGAGAGCATGCGAGGATCTACAAAAAAATCAGTGTCGATACGGGCTTTAGACGCGTGCGATTCGACTACAAACCTTATAAAGATAAAATTTCAAATCTCATCGCGCAGGGCTACACCGTCAAGGCGATCTTAAAAAAGATCGGCGAGGAGGATGAAGCGTTCAAAAACGCCGTTACTGTGCCCGGGCTTACGCACTTTATCTCCGTGACGTTCAAAGATGAAAAAACAAGACTTCGCGCAATCGCCCAAAAAAGCGAAGATTTCTTATACGCATATCGCTTTGAGATCAAAAAAATGCACTTCCAAGGCGTTAGCAATAAAGAAATTTTAAAATATATGAAAACTCATTACGAAAAGGATTTTGCCAAAGTAAGCGAGCGCGATCTAGCGACTTTTATCGAGGCAAACGCGGTGCTGGATACCGACCGCAAACTCTCGCTGTATAAAAAGCCGAGCCTTTACGATCCGCATTTTAGCGAGATTATGAAGCTTTACGCAAGCGGTATGCGAGTCTATGATATCTGGAAGACGCTTAAAGCCAAATACCCCGAGCTAGCCAAGCTTCAGGCGCCGAGCCTTTATCAGTTCATCGCAAACAACGCCCTTGGCAAAGCTAAATATATGCAAAAAGACTGATATGCCCGCGCTTCTTTCAAATTTTACTTTCAAATTTAAAATTTCGCCGCGATAAAGATCGATGAAGGCCGGTGAAATTTCTATGAAAACCTGCGTCATTCTCTGCGGCGGCAAAAGCTCGCGTTTCGGCAGCGACAAAACGCTGTTTCCATTTCGCGGGCATCCCAGCATGACGCACTTTCTTTTTTCACGCTTAAGTCGCGAGTTTGAGCGGGTTTTCGCCTGCGCCAAAAGCTCTAAATTTAACCCACCGCTTCCTATGATCTACGACGAATTTGAGGAATTTTCGCCGATGGGCGCGCTGTATTCGGCGCTGAAGCCATTTAGCGGCGAGCGCATTTTTATCATCCCTGCCGACATGCCCTTTGTAGAAATTTCCACTATTCGCGCGCTTAGCGAGCAAGAGGGGCAAATTTGCGTGGCGGGCGACGAGGCGTACAGACATAGCCTGTGCGGATTTTTTGACGCAGCTCTTGCGCCGCGCGCGCTTGAGCTCTACCACGCAGGAGAGCATAAGATAGGCGCGCTCATCGGATCTGCAAATTCCAAAGTGTTAAATTTCAAAAATAAAGAGCAGTTTTTAAACATAAATTATCAAAACGATTTAAAGGGCGTAGATGAAATTTAAAGCTTTAGCATTCGCGTTTTGCGCCATGAGCCTAGCCGCGCAAGATATATCCGATCTATACGCAAAGGCTAGCGAATACGAGGCCAAGGGCGATTACAAAAACGCGATGATCTATTACAAAAAGATCGCCGCGGCAAGTCTAGCGGAAAGCGGCGAAAAGTCGCGCCGAAAAACCGCAGAAAATTCTACCTCGTCCGCAGAAAACCGCACTCCGCACGATGATACCGCCGTTTTAAACTCCGCTGAGTCGCAAAATTCTGTCGCACAAAATTCCGCCGCGCCAAAACCTGTCGAGCCACATTCCACTTCGTCAAATTTCGCAGACGCAGGCTCAGCTGCGTCAGGCTCCGCGTCAAATTTAGTATCATTGAATTCCGCCTCGCTCTCGCAGAATTCCACTGCGTCAAATTCCGCTCCGCAAGGCGAGCAAAATGGCCGAAATTTCGGATTTTTAGGGCTTAAATACTACGAGCCGATCTATATGCTCTTTACTCATGATTTTAGCAAAAAATCCGATCGCAAGGCGGATGAGCTACATTTTGAGTTTAGCTTCGAGCGCCCGATAACCTATGACGCGCTGGGGCTTGGAGAGAAAATTTCGTTTGCTTACGCACAAAATTCCTGGTGGCAGATCACGCAGGATAGCGCCCCCTTTCGCGAGAGTAACTATCGTCCCGAGCTCTACGTTAGCGCGCCGGTGCCGTTTGCGGACGAGCTAAAGATAGGCGCCATGCACGAGTCAAACGGCAAGGGCGGCGAGGAATCGCGCTCATGGAATAGACTCTACGCGCAAAGCACGTGGAGTGCGGACGGATTTTCAATCACCCCCAGAGCCTGGTATGCGTTTTGGCTGGACCGCACGAACGAGGACATCGCGGATTATATGGGCTACGGCGATCTGCGCGCGTCATACACCTTCGGCAAGCAGCGACTTAGCGTTCTGTGGCGAAACAACCTCCATTTTGACGGCAGTAACCGCGGCGCGATCGAGCTGAACTACAGCTTCCCGATCTTTAATAGCGGATTTTACGGCTATCTGCGCTACTTTAACGGCTACGGCGAGAGCCTCGCGGATTACAAACGCAGCGTCAATAAGATCGGCATCGGACTTTCTTTCGTAGAATTTTAATGCCATCTGCACCGAGTTGCGAGCTAAATTTGAACTCACGACTCGTTGTGCGTCTTAAAATCGCATCAAATTTCAACCGCTTTTAAATTTCTTAGAAATTAATATTGTTTTAGCTAAAATCGCAGATTAAATTTTAAACAAAAGGATCAAGAAATGGCACAAATTCAAGAGGCCGAGCTCATCTGGAAAGACGGCAAGCTAATCCCATGGGCGGAAGCCACTACTCACGTTTTGACGCACTCTTTGCACTATGGAAACGCCGTATTTGAGGGCGTACGCGCTTATAAAACCGACAAAGGCTACGCGATTTTCCGCTTGGACGAGCACACTGCCCGTCTTGAAATTTCGGCAAAACTCTGTCTAATCAAGCTTCCGTTTAGCTTCGAGCAGCTTCGTCAGGCCCAGATCGACGTCGTCGCAAAAAACCGCTTCGATCAGACCGTCTATATCCGCCCGCTAGCGTACTTCGGCTACGGCTCGATGGGTGTTTCATCCAAGGACTGCTCGGTAAACGTCATCGTCGCAGCGTGGCAATGGGGCGCGTATATGGGCGAAGAGGCGCTACGCAAGGGCATCAAAGCCAAAATTTCATCATGGATAAAGCCGGCGCAATTTTCGATGATGGCAAAAGCCAAAGCGAGCGCGAATTATTTCAACTCGCAGATGGCAAATTTTGAGGCGGTCGATGCGGGATACGATGAGGCGATACTGCTCGATCCGCAGGGCTTCGTCGCGGAGGGCCCGGGCGAGTGCCTATTTATAGTAAAGGGAGGCGTCATCATCACTCCGCCTAACGATACCAGCCTAGAGAGCATCACTCAAAATTCAGTCATAGAAATCGCGCGCAGCCTGGGCTACGAAGTCCGCAGAGAGCGCATCGCTCGCGATCAGCTCTATGCCGCGGACGAAGCGTTTTTTACCGGCACCGCCGCGGAGGTCACGCCGATTAGTAACATCGACGGCAGGATCATCGGCAAAGGCGAGATGGGCGAGATCACGAGCCGCTTGCAAAAGGCGTATTTCGCCGTCGTTACAGGTAAAGACCCAAAATTTGAGCACTGGCTCACTTACGTTAAATAAGGACGCGCATGCCTGCGGATTTGAATGATTATTTTAATAAGAAAAACAGCGACAAAAAAGGCGGGAATTTAAATTTTAAAATTCCTAATTTTGGAGGAATGGGCAAGTTTAGCGGCGTGATTTACGCGATAATTGCGATAATCGCGCTACTCGTGATCTCAAAACCCTTCGTCACGATCCAATCGGGCGAGGTGGGGATCAAGTCAAATTTAGGCAAATACGATCCGACTCCTCTTGGCGCGGGACTTCACTTTTTCGTGCCGTTCATACAGGACGTATTCGTCGTAGATACTCGCACACGTATCATCAACTACACTAGCAGCGAAGATATGAGCGCGGGTATCGCTACTAAAAGCGGCACCGCGGGCGGTATCATCAGTAAAAACTCGCTTTCGGTGCTAGACTCGCGAAATTTGCCCGTCAGCATCGACATCACCGTGCAATACAGGCTCAATGAAGCCACGGCGCCCAATACGATCGCCGAGTGGGGCTTTTTGTGGGAGGATAAGATCATCGATCCGCGCGTAAAAGACGTCGTGCGTAGCGTCATCGGCAACTATGCCGCCGAAGAGCTGCCTACCAAACGCGACGAGATCGCTAAAGCGATCGACGATGGCATCCGCAAGAATATCGAAGCACTGCCGAATTCGCCCGTAGACCTGCTAGCCGTGCAGCTTAGAGAGATCATCCTACCGGCGAAGGTAAAGGAGCAGATCGAGAGCGTGCAGATCGCCAAACAGGAGGCTGAGCGCACCAAATACGAGGTCGAGCGCGCAAATCAAGAGGCGCTTAAAAAGGCCGCTCTTGCCAAAGGTAACGCAGACGCCGTCAAAATCGAGGCTCAAGGTCGCGCCGATGCCGCTAAGATCGAGGCTGACGCGCAAGCTTACGCCAACAAAGAGGTCGCAAAGAGCTTGGATGCAAATCTTTTAAGCCTCAAGCAGATCGAGACGCAGGCTAAATTTAACGAGGCGTTGCGCGAAAACAGCGACGCAAAAATTTTCCTAACGCCGGGCGGCGCGGTGCCTAATATCTGGGTCGACACGAAAGATAAGGCGAAGCAAAGCGCCATCGAGCGGGAGAACTAAAATTTTAAGCGGGCTGTGCGCCCCGATTTCGCGAGATAAATTTAATAGCGAGTTGCTCCGGGCGCATAAGCTTAACTCGCGATTTTGCGAGCCAAGCTTAGCAACGAGCGCGAAAGCTCGTGACGAGCAGAACTCGCGCTCGTTGCGGTTTAAGTCTAGCGGTCGCTTAAAATTTAGCCGCTAGATTTGTCCTTTAAATTTACGAGGCTCGCCGCTTCGTAAATTCATAACTCAAATTCCGCGTGCGGCGGCTAAATTTAAAGCGCGCGACTTCGCAAACTAAGGATCAAAGATGAAGGTAGATTGGCAAAAATTAGGCGGGCTGCTCCCCGCGATCGTGCAGGATGCGGGTGACGGCGCGGTTTTGATGCTCGCGTATATGAACGAGGAGGCGCTAAGCCTGACGATGCGTACCGGCTACGCGCACTACTTTTCGCGCAGCAAGGGACGCATCTGGAAAAAAGGTGAGAGCAGCGGGCACGTTCAGCTCGTAAAATCCGCCTTTTTGGACTGCGACAACGACGCGCTGCTGCTTAAAGTCGAGCAATGCGGCGGATCCGCCTGCCACACGGGCGCGCGAAGCTGTTTTTTCAAAGAGATTTCGCTGCAAAAACGTGGCGAAAATATCCAGAGCTCGAGCGCTTGCGGCGCGATAAATTTCGCAGAGCACGGCTCCGCAACCTCTCTCGTGCAGAAAAATTCCGCTAATTCCCGCGCAGGGCAAAATTCCGTAGCCTGCGACGGCTTGCAAAATTTAGCGCCCAAAAATTATACCGATTCCTGCGGTAAGCAAAATTCTGTAATGCAAAGCCCCTCTGCGACGAATTCCGCCGCAGAGCGCAGCGAGCAAAATTTATACGCCGCCGCGCAAAATTCCACGCTCGAAAACTCCGCAGAAAAAGGCCCGTACGGCATTTTGGACAAAATTTATCACGTCTGCTTGGATCGCAAGCTAAACGGCGAGTCCGCGCTCTCCTACGTCGCCTCGCTCTACGCGAAGGGCGAAAACGCCTATCTCAAAAAGATCGCCGAGGAGGCGTGCGAGTTCGCGCTGGCGTGCAAGGACCTCTCGCGCAGCGAGCTTTACGCAGACGTCGCGCGTGAGAGCTTTGGCGAGCACAGAGCGGGCGAGCCGCGATACGACGTGATTTACGAGGGAGCTGATCTTTTATTTCACCTTCTGCTCGCACTTGCAGCGCACAATATCCACCCGGACGCCCTACTTGACGAGCTAGCGCGCAGGCAAGGGCAAAGCGGCATCGAGGAGAAGCGGCGTCGCGAAAAATGATGCGTAAAATTTAATCGCGAAGACGTTTTTTCGCTCGCCCGCTCTGCGCAGCGAGCTAAATTTAAAAAGTGTTGCCGAAATTCTACGCCGAATTTCAACGACGAAAGTACATTTCAACCGCACTATTGCTGCGAAATTTAATTTTGCTTCGCGTGCAAACCCGCGCCATAAATTTCAGCGCCTTGCGTGTCATAAAATTTCACTAAAATTTTAAAATCAAATTTAAAGGATAGATGATGAGGCAGATCACGATGCAGGAGGCTTTGGACGCGGTTAGCGAGCGCTACTGCAAAGGCCATCACTACGAAAATGTCGCGCTAAGCGATGAGATGGTGCGCCGCATCTGCGAGGTAAAAAGCCTCGTAAATATGGGCTTTATAGCCACGGCTATCACGGACGCGGCGCTACAGCATCTAGCCACGCTGCCGAAGCTTGCGTATCTGTTTTTGCAAGATAGCGATAAGATAAGCGGCGAGGGCTTTAGATGCTTTGCGGAACACGCCAAGCTCGAGCACATCGGCATCGAGAACGTCAGCATCACGGACGAGGGGCTAAAAGCGATCGTGCAAATCCCGAAGCTAAAATCGCTGCGCCTGATCAATTCGCGCGTGAGCTTTGCGGGGCTGCTAGCCGTGGCGGATACGAAAATCCAGTTTTATCTTAGCGGCGGGCAGTTTAGCAAGGAGCAGATCGCAGAGTTTGAGCAGGCGCAAAGAGACGCCGCGAAGAGCAAAAAGAAGCTTGATCTAGATGACCTGGCGGCAGCACGCGATACACTGCTCGCATTTTTCGCGGCGATGAGCGAGTGGGAGAAATTTGCTACATCGCGAATTGATGACGCGAATGACGGCGAGGTGCAGCGCAGGTGCGAGGAGCTATTTGCGCGCTACTGTACGCCCGTTAGGCGCAGCGGCTTTCGCCCCGAGGGCATCTCGTTTTCAATGATGGAGGGCGGCACCTACGGCGGGTACGAGCTAACGGACGCCGAATGCGAGAGCAAAAATAAAATTTACATCTACGCCAAGGACGAACACGGCTTTGCGCGCCGCTTCCTGCTCGTGCGCAAGGACGGGTGCTGGCTCGTAGATAAGTGCCAAGGTATGGACGGCAAAAACCGCGGGCTGTAAATTTGAGCGCGAAATGAGGTTCAAATTTCATCCGCGACGCGATCGCATGAATAAAATTTAGCTTGCTGCAAGCACGATAGTAAAATTTCATCGGCGCTGCAAAACAGATATAAAGGGGGTAAATGAGCGGTAAAATTTCTGCGTGCGACGCGCACGGCGATCAAAGAAAGGCGCGAATGAAAAGGCGAATTTTCTCCGAGCTGGGCGGCTTCGTGATATACGAGCCCGGGCTGCTAGCACGCTATCTGGACGAGCACGGGCTTGCGAGCGGCGACATTCTTGCCTATTTTACGCAGACTGAGCACGGGGGCGCGATTACAGAAGAGGGCATTGCGGTGCCGATATTGGGCGTTCGCAGCGATTATTACGATTTTGCGGTTACCGTGGGCGAGGCGAGCGAGGAGATATTCGCACAAGACGAAGCGAAAATCATCTCTCGCGGCTGGGTTTTTCATTCCTCGGGCACGCTAAAGATCGTTGGCATCGGCTATTTTAAAGATATGAGCTGCATTAGCGAGCAAAACAGCCTGAGTTTTCGCGTAGAGCGCGGTCGATACCGCTTGGAAATTTTAGGCGGATACCGAGGCGCAAATTTTGGCGGCACGCCCGCCCCCCACGATGATACGCCTATTTTAAGCGATACGCCCGTTTTTCATCTGCGGCTTACGCCTTCTGCCGAGCCTAAATTTAGCGGCGATTTGGAAATGTCATTTTATTTTTAGTCGAAATTTATAAAATTTTGCGCAAAATTTCTCTTTTTATGCGCGGCGAGCAGGCAAAATTTTCTAAATTTCACCGCTGCGCCGAGTAAAATGCTATAATCGGCGCCAAATTACAGGGGGGCGAGATGATTTTTGACGAACTTATGGACGCGCTGGCGCAAAACGGCTGGCAGATACGGCGCAGGGATGAAATTTGCCCGCCGCGGGGCGAATTTTTGGGCGGCAGATTTAAAAATTTAAGCGAAAATTTTTACCGCTTCGTTTGCTCTTTTGAGACTTTGCATGACGCTGCGGACGCCGTTTGGTTCGTATCTGCTAGGGATTATGCGTCGTCTGGCGCGGATGAGGCGGAATTTTGCTACGAAGATTTTGAAAAAGACAGCCTGGAATGCGCGGCTAACGATGCGCAAAGAGCCGCTGTGAGCGCGTTTTGGAGCGGGTGCTTGCCGTTTTTGTTTTCGGTCAGGGGCGAGCGCTGTTTCGCGGGCATCCTCACGCAGGGCGCGGACACAGGCAAGATCGTATTCGGCGTAGAACCGATCTATGAGGATGCCCTACTCATCGCGCAAAGCTTCGAGGAGTTTATCGCTCTTTTCCTTGCCGCGCTCACGGACAAAAACGCCGCAAAATATCCGTTTTCTTGCTTCGTGTAGCGGCGTGTGATACGAGCAAAGCGGCACTGCGAGTGCAAGTAAAACAGCGCGGCAAGGTGCGGGTAAATTTTAGCCTCGCACAAAATCTGTGCCGCAGGTCATATCGGAAAGTAAAATTTCGCCCGATGTTTAGAGCAAAGCGCGAAAAAACGGCGCCGCAAATTATACGAGCCACAAGAAACCCGCCCGATGATTTGCAATAAAATTTTGAGTTTAAATTTTACGCGCTTAGGCCAAAGACTTCGTCTCCGCCAAACAAGCCTTAGCCGCAAAATTTTGATCTAAAATTTGAGCAGCCCGTCCTCGTCAAATTTAAAACCGGGACCCCAAGCCACCTCCCAGTAGTATCCGTCCGGATCGGCAAAATACGCGTGGTATCCGCCCCAAAACGCAACTTGGGGCTCCTTGACGATAGTTCCGCCCGCCTTTTTTACTAGCTCTATGACGCTATCCACGTCCTCTTTGTTTTTTACGTTGCATGCTAGCGTGATGCCAGCAAATCCGCTGCCCTTCGGCGGATCGCTCTCGTCGATATCTCGCGCCAGCGCGTCCAATGGATAGAGCTCAAATTGGTTCCCAGCGTATTGAAAAAGCATACCGGTGGGTTATCGTCTTTACAATCCGTCTCATAACCTAGGCCTTCGCGGTAAAATTTGAGCGCCCTTTGCATGCTTCGCACGCCTAGGCAGATGCAGGTTATTTTATTCATTTTCGACTCCATAAATTTTAACGTATAAATTTAGTTTCTTGTGCCGTAGTCAATCCTGCGCTCAAACAAGCCGTCGCCGCATTAGCCGAGCGCGCCGTCCGTGCTTTTTAATAGCCGATTATTAAAATTCTAAAATTCTGTCTCCAAACTCGGCGTTAAATTTTAAAATTTAAACTGCCCTTGATCTAGCCCGCAAGCTAACTCAAAGTCCGTGCTTACGGCTCAAACGCGAGACGGCGATTTTAGATGGCAGAACTTACGAACTTAAAGTCTGCATTTTACGGCTCAAACGAGCAAGCCTTTAGGTTTCCGCCTGCTAAGCCCTTTTTAAACCACTCTTTGCGCTGCACCGAGGTGCCGTGCGTGAAAGAATCAGGTACGACGCGACCGCTAAATTTACGCTGCAACGTATCGTCGCCGATCGCGCTGGCGGCATTTAGCGCCTCGTCGATGTCGCCCGCTTCAAGCACGCGCCCTGTTTTTGCGAGATAGTGCGCCCAGACCCCCGCGTAGCAGTCCGCCTGCAGCTCGACTTTGACCTGAAGCGCGTTTTGCTCGGCTTCGCTGCGAGCGCGCCTTTTTAGAGCATTGATCTGCTCCAGCGTACCGATTAAATTTTGAACGTGATGCCCCACTTCGTGCGCGATGACGTAGGCCTGCGCGAAATCGCCGCCCGCTTTATATTTATTCGCAAGCTCGTCGAAAAAGCTAAGATCGAGATAAATTTTACGGTCCCTCGGGCAATAAAAAGGTCCTGTCTGCGCGCTCGCAAAGCCGCAGCCGCTTGCGATCTGATCGCGGAAAAGCCGAAGCCCGGGCTCCTCGTAGCGCGCGCCCGCACTTTTAAATATCTCGCCCCAGACGTCTTCGGTTTGAGCTAGCACCGCCGAGACGAAGGCGAGCTTTTCTTGCTCCTGCGGGCTATCAGTCGGCTCTCTTTGCGTACTGGCGCCTCCGTCTAAAAGCGCCAAAGGGTTGTAGCCCATAAAATACGCTACGACGCCGATTACGAGCACTATGCGCCCGATCTTTGAGCCGAGCAAAAACCTGATGATCGGGATCAGCATCCCAAGCGAGCCCGAGCTCGTGCGCATGCTGCTTGCGCGGTCATCCTCTACGTTTGAGCTTCGTCTGCCGTCTTGCCATTTCATGTTTTTCCTTTAAAATTTTTGAGCCATTATACTAAAATTTTAAAAAGAGCACCGCCTCGCTTTTACAAAAACGGTGCGCGCGTAGCGAAATAAATCTGAAATTTTGCTTATTTTAAATTTCTTTTAAGCTGTTTAAAATTTTAAATTCTATATAATCGCCCTTTTTAAATTTAAAAGAAAGGAGAATTTGTGGCAAAAGACGACGTCATAGAGATCGACGGCAACGTCATAGAAGCGCTGCCAAATGCGACTTTTAAGGTCGAGCTGGACAACAAACACGTGATTTTATGCCATATCGCGGGCAAGATGCGGATGCACTACATCAAGATAATGCCAGGCGATCGCGTAAAAGTCGAGCTGACCCCTTACAGCCTCGATAAAGGCAGGATCACCTACCGCTATAAGTAAGGATAAAGTTAAATTTAGATATACTCGCAATTTTGCGACTAAACTGTAGGAAGAAGTGTTTTCAAAATCCCCACTATTTTGAAAACAGTTGGTTTGATACTTTCGCTTTTGAAATTTCATTAAACCTAGGTGCAGTTTGCATTTAAAGTGGAGAAAATTTTAGGAGAGTGGAATGAAAGTTCGTCCATCCGTTAAGAAAATGTGCGACAAATGTAAAATTGTCAAGCGCAAAGGTGTTATTCACGTTATTTGTGAAAATCCAAAACATAAACAAAGACAAGGATAAGTTATGGCTCGTATCGCAGGTGTAGATCTACCAAAGAAAAAAAGGATTGAATACGGACTAACTTATATCTACGGTATAGGTTTATTTACGTCGAGAAAAATTCTCGACGCGGCAGGAATTTCTTACGATAAAAGAGTCGCCGATCTGAGCGAAGATGAAGCCGCCGCTATCAGAAAAGAGATCCAAGAGCACTATATGGTCGAAGGCGATCTTCGCAAACAAGTGGCTATGGATATAAAAGCGCTTATGGACTTGGGCGGCTATCGCGGCTTAAGACACAGAAAGGGCCTTCCTGTTCGCGGTCAAAAAACAAAAACGAACGCCAGAACCAGAAAAGGCAAACGTAAAACCGTCGGCGCGGCAGCTAAATAAGGATTGAGATATGGCACAAAAAAAAGTAGTTAAGAAAAAAACCGTCAGAAAAAATATCGCCAAAGGCATAGTTTACATCTCCGCTACGTTTAACAACACTATGATTACCGTAACGGACGAGATGGGCAACGCGATCGCGTGGAGCAGTGCGGGCGCTTTAAATTTTAAAGGCAGCAAAAAATCCACCCCTTATGCGGCGCAGCAAGCCGTCGAGGACGCGTTAAACAAAGCCAAAGAGCACGGCATCAAAGAGGTAGGCGTCAAGGTTCAGGGTCCGGGAAGTGGACGCGAGACTGCCGTCAAAAGCGTAGGTAGCGTAGAAGGGATTAAAGTTACATATTTCAAAGATATCACTCCTCTTGCGCACAACGGTTGCAGACCGCCTAAACGACGTCGCGTGTAATTATAAAAGGAGAAATTTATGGCTAGATATACAGGACCGGTTGAAAAATTAGAAAGAAGGCTCGGCGTCGATCTATTTATGAAAGGCGAGAGAAGGCTTGCGGGCAAGAGCGCGCTTTTAAAACGCCCTTACGCTCCGGGTCAGCACGGACAAAGACGCGCCAAACTAAGCGAATACGGCTCACAGCTTCGCGAGAAACAAAAGGCTAAATTTATGTACGGCGTAAGCGAGAAGCAGTTCCGCAGACTATTTGCCGAAGCAGCTCGCAGAGAGGGTAACACCGGAGCGATCTTGGTTCAGCTTTTAGAGCAGAGGCTAGATAACGTCGTTTACCGCATGGGCTTTGCTACGACTAGACGATTTGCGCGCCAGCTCGTTACGCACGGACATATTTTAGTAGACGGCAAGCGCGTCGATATCCCTTCATACAGCGTCCGCGCAGGACAAAAGATCGAAGTGATCGAAAAGAGCAAAAATAACCCGCAAATTTCAAGAGCGCTGGATCTTACTGCACAGACCGGCATCGTAGCGTGGGTAGACGTAGAAAAAGAGAAAAGATACGGAATTTTTTCTAGAGTTCCGGAGAGAGAAGAAGTTGTTATTCCTGTAGAGGAAAGATTTATCGTAGAGCTTTACTCGAAATAGTAGGTGCTAATATGAGAAAAATCACAACATCAGCTCATATGCCAACTGAAATAAAGGTTGAGAATGTCAGCGAAAATGTTGCTAAAATCATAGCATATCCCTTTGAAACGGGATATGCCGTCACTCTAGCTCATCCTTTACGAAGGCTACTTTATACGAGCACGGTCGGTTTCGCGCCGACTGCGGTTAAAATCGAAGGCGTAAGCCACGAATTCGACAGCATGCGCGGCATGCTCGAGGATATGGCGGCTTTTATCATAAATTTAAAGGGCTTAAGGTTTAAAATCAAGGGCGATTCCCTACGCGAGGTCGTAGAATACAGCTTCAAAGGACCTAAAGAAATTTACGGCAGCGACCTAAATAACGACGCCGTAGAGATCGTAAATCCAAGCGCTTATCTGGCTACGATCAACGAGGATGCCGATCTTAAATTTACACTTATCATCGAAAAGGGT
Source organism: uncultured Campylobacter sp. (assembly GCA_963527265.1). Lineage (GTDB taxonomy): Bacteria > Campylobacterota > Campylobacteria > Campylobacterales > Campylobacteraceae > Campylobacter_B. The sequence goes on from CAURQQ010000007.1 coordinate 34,398, forward strand.
ATCGGCTACGTCCCAAGCGAAGAGATCAGAGAAAATTTAGATGCTGATTTCATCGCGTTGGATGCGTTTTTTACCCCGGTAACTAAGGCTGTTTACGACATCGAAAACGTATTCGTAGAGGACAATCCCGACTACGAGAAAGTGGTCTTTACGATCACTACCGACGGCCAGATCAGCGCGATAGATGCGTTTAAAAACGCGCTTGAGGCGATGTATCAGCAGCTGGCGGTTTTCAAAGGTATCGTAAATATCAGCGCTGCAGATACTTTCGGTAGAGCGATCCCCGCAAATTCCGAGTTTGCAAAGCTTTTTGAGAGCGTTAGCAATCTAAGCTTAAGCGCGCGAAGCTTCAACTGCCTGGATCGCGCGGATATTAGATTTATCGGCGAGCTAGCGATTATGGAGGAGAGCGAGCTTAAAGACCTTAAAAATTTAGGCAAAAAATCGCTTGAGGAGATCAAAGCCGTAATGGAGGAGATCGGTTATCCTATCGGCAACCAAGAGCTCGGCGATAAAAAAGAGCAGCTAAAACGCAAGCTCGATGAGCTGAAGGCTCAAAGACAAAAGAATGAAGGACAATAAATGAGACATAATCACGGATATAGGAAGCTAGGGCGCACTTCGTCTCACCGTGCCGCCCTGCTTAAAAATTTAACCATCGCTTTAGTTACTAGCGGCAAGATCGAAACTACGCTTCCTAAGGCAAAAGAGCTAAGAAGCTATGCCGAGAAGCTGATCACTCGCGCGCGAAAAGGCGACAGCGAGGCGCATAGATTTGTTTTCGCGGCGCTTCAGGATAAGGCTGCGACAAATAAGCTGGTCACCGAGATCGCTCCAAAATATGCAGGTGTAAACGGCGGCTACACTCGCATCATCAAAACCCGCCTTCGCAAGGGCGACGCCGCAGAGATGGCTTATATCGAGCTAATCAGCAAATAAAATTTCGGGATCACTCCCGAAATTTCTTCTATGAAATTTAAAATTTTACTTCCGCTTATTATCATCGCTGCGGGCTTGGCATGGGCATTGGATAATTATCTTAGCTATAAAAATATCGAAACGATCAACCCAGAAATTCCGCTAAAGCAAGCATTGGGCGGCGAGCAAATTTATAAAATCCGCGTCTATAAATCCAAACGAATTCTTGAAATTTTAACCTCAAAAGGCGTCGCGAAAAGCTACAAAATCGCCCTCGGACGCGAGCCTGAAGGGCACAAGGAGGTTCAAGGCGACGGCAAAACCCCGGAGGGCAACTACACCATAAACGGCAAAAATCCAAACTCGGCGTATCATCTAAATTTAGGCATCTCCTATCCGAACAAAGCCGACGTAGCGCACGCAAAATCCCTCGGCAAGAGCGCAGGCGGCGATATCAAAATCCACGGGCTACCGAACAAATTTAGCTACCTAGGACAGAGTATCGCGGCGTTCGGCGACTGGACGGAGGGCTGCATAGCGCTCGTCAATGACGATATGGACGAGCTTTTCGAGCACGTAAAAATCGGCACGCCGATAGAAATTTTGCCGTGATTGCACGCGCCCGCGCTGAAATTTCACAGCCGCGATGGATATAAAACATAGCATAAATTTCATCTACGAGCTTTAAAATAATATCGTCGTCCAGGCTTTTATAGTCGCGAAATTTGCGATTAAAAGCAGGATTGTTTTTTCTAAAAATTTAATCGTATCGGCGCTTGTCCTAATTAAATTTAGGCAGTTCCGCTTTAAATTTTACATACCGCTCAAACGAAATTTCATCTCCAATTTAGCCCTCGGTCTGGCTGAAATTTCATCCCAAATTTATAACGCAAATAGTCTAAATTTAAATATATGCAGGCCCGATAATTCGCGGGCTTCATCCTTACCGAATCGATAAAATCTTAAAATCATAGTTCCGGCGCCCGCGCCGTATAAAATTCTTTGCGAGCCATTACGCAAGATCCGCGCCCTTGCGCAAAATTTCAGATTAAATTTCATCTCCGATAAGCCTTTTTTTATCGCTTTTGGATATAATGCGCCAAAACTAAAATAAGGAATTTTAATGATACCATTTAGCGACGAAGAGCTTCTAGCGCCGGTACAGGATAGCTTGGAGCTAATCCGACCGATGCTGCAAAACGACGGCGGCGATATGAAGCTTTTAGGCATAAAAAACGGCGTCGTCTATGTCCGCCTTACCGGGCATTGCCACGGCTGCGCCGCAAGTGCGCAGACCCTAAAATACGGCGTCGAGCGCCAGCTTCGCATGGATATTCACCCCGAGCTTAGCGTCGTAAACATCCCCGAAGGCGAAGAGTTTGAATTATAAAAAGCTGGGGCTAAAGGCCTTTTCGCGCGGAGAATTCGAGCTTGCGAAGCTGTATTTTTCGCTCGCATACGAAAAAAGCGGCGAGGAGGAAATTCTATTTTTGCTTGAGCTTTGCCAGACCGCGCTGGCAGACCGCGAAGAGGCGCTTATGCTCTTTGATTTTTACAACCTCAGCCCTAAAACCCAGACTGCGGAGCTTTTTAAAATTTTAAACTCCATCAACGAAAAGATCGCGAACGAAGCGGCCTCCGAACCCGGCGCCGAGGACGAGATTGCAGTCATTGCTTATGCCGATTTTATGCGCGCGGTAGGCCAAAAAGGCTTTAAAGACGCCTTCGAATCGATCATTTTTTCCTCCAAAATCGCCATTTCGGACAAAACCGAGATGATAGAATTTTTAGAAAATTTGATAGAAAACGGCTACTACGAAATGGGGCTTAATTACGTCGAGAGCTCGGCTGCCGCGTATGCAGGCGATGAGCGCTTCGAAGCGCTAATGCAAAAAATCAAAAATCATGAAAATACGACTCGAAAATAGCTTTATCACCGATAACTCCGCCGAATGCGAGGTGGGCTGTTTTTTTATGCGCACGAGCGCGAACGCTAAATTTGCACCTGAAGCGGCGCAAAAAGGCGCACAGATCATCTCTATCACGCAAGCAAAGGAGCTTTTGAAGATCGATCCGCGCATCAAAATCGTAGGCATTACCGGTACGAACGGCAAAACGACGACTGCGGCGGCGATCTACTCGACGCTACTGGATCTAGGCTCTAGCTGCGGTCTAAGCGGCACGCGCGGCGCCTTTATAAATGAGCGCAGAATCGACGAGAAGGGGCTTACGACGAGCTCGGTTTTAAAAACGATGAGCTATCTTTGCGAAGCCAGCAAGCAGGGCTGCGAGTATTTCGTCATGGAGGTTAGCTCGCACGCAATCGCGCAAAACCGCATAGAAGGGCTAAAATTTGCGCTTAAAATTTTTACGAATTTAAGTCAAGATCATCTCGATTATCACGGCAGCATGCAAGAATACGCTGCGGTCAAGAGCTCATTTTTCGCCGACGACGCGCCAAAGCTCATAAATGCCGATGACGGACATATTAAATTTAACCCCGCAAACGCCCTTACCTACGGTATCAAAAACGCCGCGAGCTTCGGCGTGAGCGGATACGGGCTAAAGGGCGGTATCGACGCGCTCGTGCGCACTCCAAACGGCGATAATGCGCAGCTTCAGAGCGATCTTATCGGCGAGTTTAATCTCTACAACCTTACAGCGGCGTTTGCGGCGGTTAAAATTCTAACCAAGCTGTCGAATGAAAAGATCGCAAAAGCCCTGGCAAGCTTCGGCGGCGTCGAGGGTCGCGTACAGATCGTAAATAAAAACCCGCTTGTAATCGTCGATTTCGCTCATACCCCGGACGGCATCGAAAAGGTGCTAAACGCGCTACGCGCAAGCGGCGAGATTATCGCGGTTTTTGGCGCAGGAGGCGATCGCGACCACGGCAAGCGTCCGAAAATGGGCGCCATCGCCGAGCACTTTGCCAAAATTTGCATCGTCACGAGCGATAATCCGCGTAGCGAGGATCCGGATGAGATCATCGAGCAAATTTGCGCCGGTATGCGCCGAAAAGATAAAATTTTAAAGATCGCAGATCGCAAAGAGGCGATTGCGCGCGCGCTAGATCTTGCCAAAAACGGCGAGATGATCGCTATTTTGGGCAAAGGCGACGAGACCTACCAAGAGATCAAGGGTGTGAAGCATCCTTTCAGCGACAAACAGGTCGTAAGCGAGCTCGTCGCGGCGCGAGGCGAGTCAAATTTAGACTAAATTTAAAGGACGGTCGATGAAAATCGAAATTTTATCAAGCAAAATCCACCGCGCGCGCGTGACGGACGCCAACCTCAACTACGTGGGCTCCATTACGATCGGACCCGAGCTCATCGAGGCCGCGGAGCTTTGCGAATACCAAAAAGTAGAAATTCTAAACGTAAATAACGGCGAGCGCTTCGCTACCTACGTGATCCGCGGCAAGAAAAAAGGCGAGATCTGCCTAAACGGCGCGGCCGCGCGCAAAGTCTGCGTCGGCGACGTCGTCATCATCGTAGCCTACGCACAGATGAGCGCCAAAAAAGCGAAAAATTTTGAACCAAAAATCGTGCAGGTAAACGCGAAAAACGAGATCGTAAAATAGCATGCCGCCGCGCTTTGAGGGGCTTTTCGCCTCACTGCAGCACTATGAAAAATACAAAGCGCAGCTGGGTAAAAAGCTGGCCGAGTTTCGCTTCGGCTTTATGAGCGACGCAAAATGGCGCAAGCTCTTTGTAGCGATCTGTACCGAAGGCTCGCCCGCAAGACATTGCGAAATTTATGATTTCTTCGGCTCCTGCGTAAACGAGATCAGATTCCCCGCCGCAGACTACGCGCAAGGCATCTGCGAAAACTACATCTCGCAGCGCCTCACGACGAGCGAAAAGCCCACCCTCTACGCCGAGATAGAATACATAGAATTTGCGAAATTTTACGACTTCGCAAGCCGCGGAGCGTTGCTACCGCCAGGGCGTAAAAGCCAAGACCTTGATGCCATAGCGCGCTATCTAGAGCACCTGGGCAAATTTGAGATGGAGCCGGGCGAGCAAAGCTTAAAAATTTACGGCTACAGACGCTAGCTCTTTGCGCAGAGTTTTGCCCTCTTGCACACAGGCGCGGCTGTTCACCGAGCGCCAAGAGGCACAATTTGCGTTAAATTTCACTCCAAACCGCCCGCTATAGCCGCCTATCGATCCACAAAAAAAGGAGCAATTTTGAACTACGAAGAATTTTACGGCGCCGTTTGCAAAATGGTGGAAAAATTTGAAGCGAGCCGGGTCGCAAACAAGGAGCTGGACGCATATCTACTCGCACTTTTGAGGCTGCTTGAAGTGCGCGGCAGCGAGCCCTTTAGCGCAGAGCTAATGCTTGAAATTCTAAGCGCGGCGTTTGAGAGCGAGAGGGCGGAGCTTTGCGCAGCGTGGCTTAAGATAGAGCGAGCGCCCGAGCTTGCGCACTTCTGCAAAAATAGACCTGCGGGCGGCGATACGTTTCGTTCGGCGGAGGAGCCAAAAACCGCTGCGGATATAATGCGCTGCCTACCGGAGGGCTTTGAGATAAAATTTGACGAAAGCAGATCCACAAATTTTAAAACCGCGCTAAGCGAGGCAAAATTTACGAGCGACGATCGCAAAAACGACGAGAGCAGGACGCTAGAGCAAAATTCTATCGCCGCAAGCGGCAGCGGTTCCGCGAAGGCAGCGCGAAACGAACCTTTGGGGCCAAAGACGAATGAGCCTCTGAAATTCGAGGCCGCAGACAAGCACGGCGGACTTACGTATTCCGCAGAGGTCATAAAATTTCAGCTAGCGGAGCTTAGCAGGATGCGCGCTAGCGGACAGCTTGCGGACGAGAGCAAGTTTTTCGGCATCGTCTCTCCGGGCGGGCATAGCTGGTATAATTTCGATCCGTTTTCACTGCTGGAGTGCGGGGCGCGCGGCCTGATGGATCACGCGGGCGAGGACATGCCCGTGCGCTGCGGCTGGGAAATGCTCGGCGAACTGCTCGAAATGGGGCGTACGTACGAGTAGGCGCTAATTTTAGGCAATATCCTTAAATTTAAAGCTAAATTTAGCCGTGCTGCTTTGCTCGGTAAATTTTATGTCGCTAAATTTAGATTTTCGAGCGTGAAGTTTGGTGCCGCCAGATGAACTTTCGCGCCGAATTTTTGTTGTTTTTGAAATTTACGAATTAAAATTTACCGCATCGCTAGCCAAAACGCAATGGTTTACAGGAAGTAAAATTTAGGGCTTGCCTATAAAGCGCAAAAATTACAGCATAGTGCGAATTTGAGCCCATTTGAGATAAATTTTTTAAAAACTACCGCGTTTAGGGAAATTCCAAAAACAAATTTGCCGAATTTGCGGTAAAATTTGGGCAAAGGCACACAGCCATTGTTATCAAACGGACAAAAGGCGAATGCGCCGAATATCAATTTATTTAAATTTGTCTCCTCTTAGCGTTAAATTTGCCGCAGTCGGTAAAATTTGGCGAAGATGGGCAAAATTCTGCGTGTAAATTTAAAAGGATTCGCAAAATGATAGCGATTTATTTCAGCTCCACGGGCAACACCAAGCATTGCACGCAGAGATTTATAGAGCGTCTGGGCAAGGGTATCCCCGCGGTTTCGATCGAGGACGAGGGCTGCGGCGAACTACTAAAGCACCACAATGACGTGATCCTCGCCTATCCCGTTTACTTTAGCGACCTGCCGCAGATCGTGCGCGAGTTTATTTGCGAAAACAGCGCGAATTTCCGCGGCAAAAACGTCTTTATCATCGCTACGATGGAGATTTTTAGCGGCGACGGAGCGGGCTGCGCGGCTAGGATCCTAAAACGGGCGGCGTGCACGTGAAAATGCCCGCGTTTATCCTAGACGTGGCGATTTTTAGCTATTCGGCGCAGAAAAACGAGCGCCTGATCAAAGAGGCAAACGCCGAGCTAGAGCGCGCCTCGGAGGCATTTGCCGCGGGTAAACCGCCGCAAGAGGGGCTAGGCGTGCTATGCCGTATTGCGGGGCTTTTGGGGCAGCGGCTCTGGATGAAAATTTGGCACAAAACGCCCTTTGCTAAGCACAAACCGAGCCTCGATACGGCGCGGTGCAACAGGTGCGGTGAGTGCGCAAAATCCTGTCCGATGCAAAATATAAAAATCGCGCACGGCAAGGCAAAATTCGGCGAGCACTGCACGATTTGCTACAGATGCGTAAACAAATGCAGGCAAAAGGCGATAACGATCCTCGGAAAAGCGAAAAATCTGTCGCGGCGGAGCTCAAAGATATCTGACGCCCGTTCGTTCGGGCGGTCTTGATCTGCGGGTTTATTTTGTTGCACTCTACGCGGCTTTTAAGCTCGTTCAAAGATTTCAAATTTAGCAGTCATCCTACCCGCGCTACTTAAAATACTCTTTCAACTCCGCGATTTGCCGCCTTACTTCGTCTATTATCTGCGGCGAGTTTTCCCAAATTTCAAGAAAAGTCCATTCATCGCTTGGCGGGTCGATCATATTTTCTAGGATTGTAATAACCCGCTGGATGGTCGGTCGCAGCTTGTCTAAAAAATCAGACGGGCACGCATACGGCGAGCCAAAGCAGGCCAAAACATGCGCGACCGCCCTGATTTCGTCATAGTTTTCATTTTTCGGATCGAAATTCGCCGCCGTGCTTTGCAGCAGATCAAAATTTTTACTCTCCCAAAACCTCGCAAACCAGTCCGCCGCCTCGTCGTTTTCGTACGCTTTGTAGCCCCAATCGCCCATCTTTAGCTCCTTTTAAATAAATTTCATCGCCAAGCTTTAATGGCGCCTCTTATTTAAATTTTACCCGCCCAAGCTAAATTTAAGCCGCTTTTTGACTGCCCGCGCCCGCCGCAAAATCAAAGTCGAGCATAAAACTCGCGCGCCAAGTCAAACGCTAAATTTAGCTTAAATTTGCTAAAATAGCCAAAATTTAAAGGATTTTTGATGTTCGAAGGAATGGATTTTTCAAAAATGGGGCAGATGCTCGATCAGATGCAGGCCAAGGCTAAGCAGATCGAAGAGGAGAATGCGCGCAAGGAATTTACCGTAAAATCGGGCGCGGGCATGATCGCTATCAGATTAAACGGCGCGGGCGAGGTGCTTGATCTGAGTATCGACGACAGCCTTTTTAGCGATAAAGAGAGCTTGCAGATCCTGCTGATCTCGGCGATCAATGACGCGATAAAACTCGTCGAAAACGAAAAGAAAGGCGCCGCAGCGTCCATGCTAGGAGGGCTCGGTGGATTGGGCGATCTGCTCGGCAATAAGGGCTGAACCTATTTCAAAATCGTTGAAAGCAGGCTTTTTAGAGAGGGTGGCTACTTCCGCCTAGCGAGCGATTTGGATTTTACGGAGCGAGCGGCTTCTGTAGCGAACTAAATGAAGCCCGATTTTATAAGGCGGCGTTAAATTTAGATTTTGTGGCGATACGGTTTGCATAAAGCACGGCTCGTTTAATTTGACGCTAGGTTATTAAATTTTTAACCTTAGCAAATCAGTCAAATTTAACGGGCGGCATGAGGGCAAATTCTAAAATTTCGGCGAGCTGCTACGCTGCGGCGCAAAGTAAAATTTAGCTCGCACGGCTTAAATGCAAAGCGGACGAGCCATTGTGCAGTATCCGCGAGTAAATGAGGCTAAGATGCGGCTCAAAAAAGCGGAGCATCCTCCGCCGCGCGCACTGCGTAAAGCTAGGGAATTAAAATTTAAAATTTTAGGCGATATGATTGCTTCTACGCGGCGTACAAACGGCTCACGACAGCAAAGTCTAAGCTGCGCGACGAAAAGGCATTCGAAGGGCGCGAATTTGCATTCGTCAAGGGCGCGCCCAAGCAGAGCAAATCAAAACCGCAAGGTAGGATCGATGGATATTTTAGAAAAATTTAAAGATTACTTGAAGCGGAACGAGCTGAAGGCGTCCAGCTTTCATCCGTACTTTGAGGAGGCGCTCAATTACATGCTGCAAGCGGGCGGCAAGCATTTTCGCGCGCAGCTGCTGCTAGGCGTCGTCTCGGCGGTAGATGAGCGGCGCTTTGAGGGCGCGCTGGCGATCGCGATGGCGCTTGAGATGATCCACACCTACTCGCTTATACACGACGATCTGCCCGCGATGGACGATGCGGATCTGCGCCGCGGACGGCCGAGCCTGCATAAAAAATACGACGAAGTCACGGCGATTTTGGTGGGCGATGCGCTAAATACCGACGCGTTTTTGATCGCCGCAAGCGCGAACCTAAGCGACGAAATCAAGATAAAATGCATTAAAACTCTAGCGCGAAACGCAGGCAGTAGCGGCATGGTGCTGGGTCAGGCGATCGATTGCCGTTTTGAAAACAGCCCGTTAAAGCAAAGCGAGCTTGAGTTTTTGCATCTGCATAAAACGGGAGCGCTCATCGCAGCGGCGTTTGAGCTAGGCGCCATAATCGGTGGGCTAAAGGACGAGCTCGCGCATGAGCTTTATAAAATCGGACTAAAGCTAGGTCTCATATTTCAGATCGAGGATGACATAATCGACGCCACGAGCGACGAGGCAAGCGCAGGTAAGCCCGTAGGAGCAGACGGCGCGAAAAATTCCTTCGTAAATTTACTAGGTCTTGCGGGTGCTAGAAGCTACAAGCAGCGCCTAATAGACGAGGTAAGCGGCGCGATGAGCGGCTATGATGAAAGCCTGCGCGATTTGGTTTTAAATTTGATAGAAAAATACCTGAAAGGATGAAAAATGTCGAGCGAGCAGCTAAGTAAAATTTCAAACACGATCAAATTTCTAAGCGCGGATATGATCCAAAGCGCCAACTCAGGCCACCCCGGCACGCCGATGGGGCTAAGCGACATAATGAGCGTCTTTATGAGCAAGGTCCGCCACAATCCCAAAAATCCCGCGTGGCTGAACCGCGACCGCGTCGTATTCTCAGGCGGGCACGCAAGCGCGCTCGTGTATAGCTACCTCTATCTTAGCGGATATGATTTGAGCATGGACGATCTGAAAAGCTTCAGGCGCCTGCACTCCAAAACCCCGGGCCACCCGGAGATAACCACTCCCGGCGTCGAAATCGCTACCGGACCGCTCGGACAAGGCGTCGCAAACGCAGTCGGATTTGCGATGGCCGCAAAATACGCCGCACATCTGCTCAATGAGGAAGGAAACGAGATCATCGATCACCGCATCTATTGCTTCTGCGGCGACGGCGATCTACAGGAGGGCATCAGCTACGAAGCGTGCGCGCTTGCGGGCAGACATAGCCTCGATAATCTCACGATAATCTATGATTCTAACGGCATCACGATCGACGGCAGCACCGATATCGCGTGGTTTGAGGACGTGAAAGTGAGATTTGAAGCGCAGGGCTTTGAGGTCGCGCGCATCGACGGGCATAATTTCGATCAGATAGAATTCGTCCTTGACGAGGTCAGAAACAAAACCAAACCCTACCTCATCATCGCAAATACCACGATCGGCAAGGGCGCGCTCGAGCTTGAGGGCACGGCCAAGACGCACGGCGCGCCGCTTGGAGAGGAGCTGCTTGCGCGCGCTAAGCAAAGCCTAGGCCTTGATCCCGCCCAAAGCTTCGTCGTAAGCGAGGACGTGCTTTTTGCGACGCGCGCAGCGGTTGAGAAGGGCGATTTGGAAGAACGGCTTTGGAAGGAGAAACTCGCAAAGCTAAGCGATGAAAAAAGAGCGCTTCTGAACGAGCTTTTAAATCCCGATTTTAGCAAGATAGAATTTCCCGATTTTAGCGGACTTAAGGTCGCCACGCGCGATAGCAACGGCAAAATTTTAAACGCTATCGCAAACGCGGTGCCCGGTTTTTTAGGCGGAAGTGCCGATTTGGCGGCGTCGAATAAGACCGAGCTAAAAGGCGGCGGCGACTTTCCGTGCGGCAAAAATTTACACTTCGGCATCCGCGAGCACGCGATGGCGGCGATCGGCAACGCCTTTGCGAGATACGGGCTTTTCATCCCATTTAGCGCGACGTTTTTTATCTTCAGCGACTATCTCAAGACAGGCGCGCGACTCGCGGCACTGATGGGCTTGCGCCACTATTTCGTCTTCACGCACGACAGTATCGGCGTAGGCGAAGACGGGCCGACGCACGAGCCTATCGAGCAGCTTAGCACCTTCCGCGCGATGCCTGGCTTCTACACCTTCCGCCCCGCGGACGGCAACGAAAACGTAAAATGCTGGCGCACGGCGCTCGCTCTAAATGCGCCCGCAGCGTTCGTCTGCTCGCGCCAAGGGCTTGAGCCGTTACCTAAGGCGGTCTTGGGCGACGTGCAAAACGGCGCGTATCTGCTAAGGCAGAGCAAAGAGGCGCAGATCACGCTCATCGCAAGCGGCAGCGAAGTCTCACTCTGCCTAAAAGCGGCGGCGATCTTGCAAGAGCAAGGCATCGGCGCGAACGTCGTAAGCGCGCCGTGCTTCGAGCTTCTGTGCGAGCAGGACGCAGACTATCTGGCGCAAATCCTAGAGCCGCAAACTAAAATTTTAGCCGTCGAGGCCGCAAGCGCGCTTGAATGGTATAAATTTGCAGACGCGGTACACGGCATGCAAAGCTTCGGCGAGAGCGGCAACGCGAGCGAGCTATTTAAGCTTTTCGGCTTCACCGATGTCGCGATTGCAAAGCAGGCCAAAGAGCTTTTAGAGCAGTAGCGGAAAGGGTAAAATTTGAGCGAAAAAATCAAAATTTCGTATTTAGACGGATTTAAAATTTACGGATTAAAAGCCCGCACGAAAAACGCAGACGAGCTAGGCAGAAGCGGCAAAATTCCCGCGCTGTGGGCGAAATTTATGAAAGAGTGCTATGACGGGCGGAGCGAGATCTACGGCGTATATTATGATTATGAAGACGGCGTCAGCGGGCTTTACAATATCTTTATCGGCACCAAAGCGCCCCGCAGCGACGAAGCCTTGGAGATCAGAAGCGGCAAATACGCCGTTTTTAGTTTCCCAAATGAGCCGCAAAATGTAGCAAAATTTTGGAGCAAAATTTGGAGCTTTTTTGAGGCCGGCGAACTAAAAAGAGCGTTTGGAACGGATTTTGAGTTTTACAGCGGAGACGAGATCAAAATTTTTATCTCGGTTTTGTAGGGCGGCGCATGAAATTTATAAACGGCGAGTGATTTTTCGCCGCCGCGACGATGAGCTTTTGCGTAAAATTTTAATTTAAAGGGTAAAATTCCGTGCCCAAAACTACGCGCACGAAAATAAATTTTATGCCGAAAGCCGCGCCGCACCTTAAGCCGTGGATTTAAAACAAAATCTAAATTTGCGCCGTTAAATTTCAACCCCCGCCCGCAAAATCAGGCGAAATTTCGCGCGGAATTTCATTTTTAAATCTGTTATTAAGCCATTTTTGGCTTAAATTACATTTTCATTCGGGTAGATGTCCGAGCGGTCGAAGGAGCGCGCCTCGAAAGCGCGTAAGGCGTCAGCCTTCTGGGGTTCGAATCCCTATCTACCCGCCATTCATTCAAATTTCACCCAATATTTTGGAGTTAAGATGAGCAATAAACTCCTTTCGATGAGCCTGCAAGAGCTGTGGCGGCTCTTTCCGATACGTCTCGTGCCGCACGATCCGCGCTGGAGCGAACAATTTAGACAGGAGCGCGAAATTCTGCGCAGGCTGCTGCAAGATCATGGCGAGATCAGGGTTCATCATATCGGCAGCACCGCGGTAAGCGGGATCTGGGCGAAGCCGATCGTAGATATTTTGATCGAGTGCTCGGATATTGCCGCCGCCAAACAGCGCCTGATAGAGGCGGGCTATCTGCTAATGAGCGAAAAGGGGAGCCGCTGCAGCCTAAATAAGGGCTACACCGAAGCGGGGTTTGCCGAGCGCGTTTTTCACGTGCATCTGCGAAATTTCGGTGATGCGGACGAGATATTTTTTAGAAATTTTTTGCGGGCGAATGCGGATATCGCCGAGCGGTACGAGGCGCTTAAATTAGAGCTTTGCAAGCGCTATGAGTTCGACCGCGACGCCTACACTACGGCAAAAAGCGAATTCGTGCTTAAATTTACGCGCATCGCTAAAGAAAATCTAAAATAGCCGCGCAAATTTGATCTCTGCGTATAAGCTCGCTCGCCAAGAGCGATAAAAATGGCTAAATTTTATAAATGATACGGGCGGATAGTGCCACACCCCGTAAAATCATTTTTATAAAATTTTGACCGTAATTTCAAATTTAAATGGCACTCGCCCAGTTATCGTAGATAAATTTTACAAATTCCGCTAGCGGCAAAGTCGTCCATAAAATGCGTCGTATCACACCGCAAACAAAAGGCGTTCCTGCACCTCGGTACAAGTTTAAATTTAAAAGCCTACGCGTCATAAATTTTAAACATTCCACAAAAATATGGGCTCGTAAATTCGCTAAAAAATTTAAAGCGGCGAGATTTAAAATTCCTCGCCGCTAGCTAGCCGCGCAAGTTTGCCGAGCGCTTAAATTTAATGATCGCTCTTCAGCCCCGCGCCGCAAAGCGGAATGATGCTATCTCCTTGTAGATCGCGGCTCTCTTTGTAGTGCAGATACGCCGCGTAGGTAGCTGCGGTTGTGTGCTCGACGTAAAATCCGCCGCGCGCAAGAGCCGCTCTAGCAGGCAGTATGTCGCTCTCGCTCGCCAAGATCACCTCGCGCTCGCCCGCGTAGCTAGAGCCAAGAATTTCGCCCGCGCGCATCGGTCTTGCAATCGCGATGCCCTCCGCTAGCGTCGGCTGCGGCTCTATCGCGCGCGCCACGCCTTTAGCGTCAAAAAGCGGAGCGCAATGCTCGCCCTGAACAATGAAAATTTTCGGCAGCGCCTCGATAAGACCGCCCTCATATAGCTCGCCTAGCGCCGCTTGAGCGCCCAGCAGCAGCGTGCCGTTGCCCACGGGGATGAAGATATTGCGCGGCACCCTGCCCAGCTGCTCGTAGATCTCATAAATGTAGCTCTTCGTGCCCTCGTAAAAGATCGGATTATAAACGTGATTAGCGTAATATATCTGCTCCTGTGCGGCCTTTTTGCGGCACGCATCCGCCGTCTCGTCGCGGCTGCCGTCAAAGACCGTGACGTTCGCGCCGTGGCTTTTGATCATATCGATCTTTTTGGGCGACGTGCCTTTAGGGACGTAAATTTCGCACTCGATACCCGCGCGAGCGCAGTACGCCGCCACGGCGTTGCCCGCGTTGCCGCTGGAGTCTTGCAGCACCTTTTTCACGCCGATATTTTTGGCGTGCAGCACCAAAACCGCCGCGCCCCGATCTTTGAATGAAAGCGTAGGCATCGCATAATCGAGCTTAAGATAGAGATTTTCGCCGAATTTCACGCTCGCCGTAAGCCCCTCGCCCATCGAAATTTCTCTAAATTTAGCCGTGTCGATACCCATAAACCTGCGGTATCTAAAGATGCTAAACTCGCTTTGATCTACGAGCGCGGGGTTAAATTTAGGCGCATCGGAGTTTAGCTTATACAGTCCGCCGCAGTCGCATTTATAACTCAAAGTATCGATGGGCGCGTGCTTGCCGCAACCAGTGCATATAAAATCGCTCATTTTCGCTCCTATTTTTTCTCTTTGATTTTTGCGACGGCCTCGATCTCTACGAGGCAGCCGAAGTGTAGAGCCGTAGTCGGCACCACGACGCGAGCAGGCTTGTGCGCGCCGAAAAACAGCGCGTACTGCTCGTCGATCACGTCCCAGTTCGCGACGTCGGGCGTATAGACGCGGCACATCCGCACGTCGTTTTTATCTGCGCCCGCGGCGGCGAGCACTGCCGCGACGTTGCTTAGAGCCTGCGCGGTCTGCGCAGCAAGACCCTCTGGGATAGCTCCCGTGCGCGGATCCACGCTTAGCTGCCCCGAGACGTAGAGCATACCGTCGTCGTCTAAGATGCCTGGCGCATAATGTGCCTTTTTCGGCGCGAAACCGCTTGGATAAATTTCTTTCATTTAAGCTCCTTTGCATATAAAATTTTATATAATTTTACTCTAAATTTATTAAAAATATATAAGTATTTCTATAAATTTGCAGAAATTTTAAAATTTAATCTAAATTTATAGATTTTTTTATATGAAATTTAAGGAGCCCGAATTGAACCAACTTTTGCAGACCTTTATACCGACCGCGCACCTTATTAAAAATACGATCGGCGATTGCGAGGTGGTCATCCACGATATGAGCACGCCGCAAAGCTCCGTCGTTTTCGTCCTCGGCGACGTAACGGGCAGGAGGATCGGCCAAAGCTTCGATCATCTGGTAAAGGACGTGTTGCTAAGCAAAAATTTTGAAAACGACTGCACCGCAAACTACTACTTCACCGCGCAAAACGGCAAGCTCATACGCTCCTCGACTTCGCTGATCCGCGGCGCAGACGGCAAAGTAGTAGGCGCGCTATGCGTAAATATCGATACTTCAAGCGCCATGGCGGCATACAGAGCAATAAAAAATCTTCTGCCGAATGCAAAGCTCGATAGCAAGCAGCCGCAAGGCGCAAATTTTACCAACGGAGGCTGCGATAACGCGGCATTAGATGAAGCGAACTTCAATGACGGCGTAAGTTTAGAAACGCAAAGCTCTAACAATTCGCAGCAAAATATCCTTGACATCGTCCAAGACCTGATCGCATCGGCTACGCACGATCTAAATGTGGAGAGGATGAAGAAAGAGGATCGAAAGCGTATCGTAAAATTCCTCGCGCAAAAAGGAATTTTTGAGGTAAAAGGCGCGGTGGAGCTCGTCGCAAAGGCGCTTAGGACGCAGAAAGTCACGATTTACTCGTATATGGATGAGGTAAAGAAGGAAAGTTAACCGCGGTGCATAAATTTGATCTCAAATTTAATAAGCGTTGCGCGCCTTACTATCAGCGTAGCCATACGGAGTGGTGCAAATTTTAATCTAAATTTGATGAATCGATCAAAAAGCAGAACATACTAATCCCTCGTTTATACAGCATGTAACGAGATAAAAGCAAAACTCATCTATTACTCGAACTCGTAACCCTTCGCGCTTTTTAATTTCTCGTCATAATCGACTCCGTTAGCAATTCGCTTGCGCAAAACATTGAAATCCGCTCGTATCGGGCTTTTATGCTCGTCAAACTCAAGCGGCGCGACACCGATGATATCTGCTAGCAAATGCGCCAAATCATCGCTCATAAAAGGCTTATCTTTCGCCGCAGCTAGCCTCTGCCACAGCTTAGCATGATCGCTCAAAAACTCACGCGAGGCTATAAAAAGCAACGGAATTTCGTAAGTAAAGCGGCCCTCCATGCCGTGCCCAAGGCGTCCGTTTTCGTATAAATTTTCGCCGTGATCGCTAAGATAGACGATGAGGCTGTCATCGCCGGAGAAAATTTTAAAAATTTCATTTATAACAAAATCGTTGTAAAGCACGCTGTTGTCATAATATGCGACGACATCTTTCTGCTTGGAAGTAAGTTTTACCTTTACGTCCGCCGCGCTAAACTTGCCAAATCCCTCGGGATAGCGCAGGCTGTAATCCATATGACTGCCGATAAGATGGATCACGTAGAAATTTCGCTCGCTCTGCCCCGCTTTCGCCTGATTTATGAGTGGAAGCAGCACTCCGTCAGGCTTGATGCGGACAGTTTCATAAAGATTGCTCTTTGAGAGGAAGGATTCCGCGTCCGCGCGATCGGCAGCGCTTTTAGCGCTTAACGCATGTGCGCCGAAAGCCTCTTGATTGCTAATCCAAAAGGTGCGGTAGCCGCTTAGCTTAAACATATCGATAATGCTAAGGTTGCGAAACCACGCCCTTTTGCGCTCGCTTTCGTAATCGCTGAAATTTAAAAGCCGCATCAGCACCTGATTAGTCGTGCCGTAAGGTGAGATTGTATCGCTAAATTTTATCAGATTGCCGCTTGCTTCGAGCTTCTCTAAAAGCGGCGTATTTTTAACGCCGTAGCCGTAGAGCGACATATGCCCGCGCTGCAAGCTCTCGCCTATTATTAGAATGATATTTTTGACGCGAGACTTTTGCAAGGCGGGGTTTGTAGTAGCGTCAGTGGTTTTGGAATTTGAAATCGCGCTGAGGTCTTGCGGTGCGGAATTTAAAATCTCGCCGGAGCTCTGCGCCATAGCGCCCGAGGCAGACGTAGAATTTAAATTTGCGCTGGAATTTCGCGCCTGGGCGCTTGATGCGGGCGCAGAATTTTCAGACGCAGAATCCAAGGCGGCGCTTTGCGGATCTGAATTTGCGCCGCCTTTTAAAACGCTTTCGTTCGCATGCTTGGCCTCGTCATATCCGAGCTGCACTTCGCGCATATCGGTGATGAAATTTTTATCGCTCAGATAGTCTTTTATCGTAAAGGCAAACTCCAGCGGGACATATTGCGATAGCTTGGTTATATAGCCCTGCTTGCCCTGGGAAGCTTTGACGGCGATATCCGCGCAAAAGATCGCCCCGTAAATGAGATAAAGCGCCGCTAGCAGCAATCTTAGGCGGCTATGCGTTTGCCCCCTCTTTCTCTGCCCTGCTCTTAGCGCCGCAAAGATGCAGCCGAGCAGCACCGCTAAGTATAAAATCGTTGCAGGGTTAAGAAACTGCAAAACGAACTCGCGCGTCTCGGCCGCGTCGGTATGCACAAGCGCGTCGATCGCCACGACGTTGAAGCTTGAGTCGAAATTTACGATCAAAAATAAAGCCGCACTCGCAATCACCGCGATTAGCGCTAGTAACACGAACGAAACGAGCTTAAAAAATCGGCCGCTAAGCAGATAGCAGAGGTGAAAGATGAGTAAATTTATGATGAGCACCGCAGAAAAGCCTTTAAATACATGCGAAAAATGATACCCATTGATCTGATAATGTATCTTAGCCCAGCACGCGAGCAGACATAGCGCCGTGCTAAGCCAAAACACCCTCCATACGGGACGTTCGCGCAGCGCAGCAAAAAAACCGCGGTCGATTTGCATAAGCAAGCGCGCCACGAGCTCGCCCGCTTTCGTCCGCGCCATAAGCCCGCCTATATTTGCTAGCGCTACATAAAATTTTTCTCTCATTTCACTTTCCTTAGCTTTCAAAAGACATGATAACGCGCACTCCGCGTAGCACGACATATTTTGTTAAAAATTAAGGCGCAATCTTAGCCGCTTAAAGCTTTGAGCTTGCTTACTTGCGGTCTTTACGCTTCAAATTTTACAGCTAAATTTTAAAGATACGGAGAGTTTGGAATTGGATGGCGAATTTTTTGAGGCGAAGTTCCAATTTAAAACGAATCTATGAGTAAGGTTATGAGACAGAAGCTCCGGGATAAAATTATTAAAACGTAATTTCAAAAAATTTAGCTAATTGAAATTTCGAAGCAATATTGCCGCGGTCAAAACGCTCGGGCAAAAATTTTAATAAGATGCGCGGCAAATGGCACGTTTTACAATGCTTGCATGCCTCATAAAGCCGGCTGCGAGGCTAGAGCAGATGAAGCCGACTGCGACGCGATATTTTTTAAAATTTACGGTCAGGCTACGAACCGTCGCAATAAGCCTTGAAAGGTCTTCGGACAAAAATTTATGCATGAAGCGATCAAAGTAAAATTCTACGGCACGAGCAGTGTAAAATTATTGAAAGCTAATCGTGGGCAAAATTTCGCACCGACAAAAGTATAAAATTTTAACCAGCCCAAGTCGCCTTTTGTGCGAAAATCTATGCGACGCTTAGCACTTCTACTTTATCGTCGAAAACCGCCATGCAGTGCTCGTAGTGGCTAGTGCGAAGCCCATCCTTGCTTCTCGTGCTCCATTTATCCTCGGCGATGACCGGCGTGCCGTCCTTTTGGCAGATCATCGGCTCGATGCAAAAGACCATGCCGTTTTTGATTTTGGGGCCTGATTTTGGATTATTGCCCTCGAGGTAATTTGGGATCTCGGGCTCTTCGTGCGGGTGCTTGCCGATGCCGTGGCCGCAGAAACCGTATAGCGGCACGAAGCCGCGCGCGCGGATAAATTTCTCGATCTCGAAGCTTAGCTCTTTGAAGTGCATCCCTACCCTGATCGTTTTGATGGCAAACTCCAGCGTGTCTTTGCTGCATGCGATGAGCTCCTCATCGGCTTTTGAAATTTTACCGACGGGCAGGGTACGTGCGCTGTCGCCGAAATATCCGTTTAGTTTCGAGCCCAGATCGACGCCTAAGATATCACCCTCCTGCAAGATCGTTTCGTCTGGGATGCCGTGGATGATGACTTCGTTTAGCGAGAGGCAGGCGGCGTTTGGAAAGCCGTATAGCCCCTTAAAAGCGGGATACGCGCCCTTGGAAGTGATGAAGTCGTCGATCTTTTTATCGACTTCGAGCAGGCTAAGACCCGGCTTTATGAATGAAGCTGCGTAATCAAGGGCCTGCGCAACGATCTTGTTCGCTGCACGCAGCCCTTCTAAATCTTTTTTTGTTTTAAGCAAAATTGCCATTTTTATAGCCCGACCGCGCTTAGGGTCTGATATTTGTTCATATAGATCTGCGCTTCGATGCGTCTCATCGTATCAAGAGCGACGGAGACGACGATCAGCACGCTGGTACCGCCGAAATAAAACGGCACGCCCATAAATTTAACGAGCAGCCACGGGATGACGGTTACTAGCCCGAGATAGATCGAGCCCCAAAACGTAAGACGGCTGGCGACTTCGTTTAAGAAGCTCGCCGTTCCCTCGCCCGGACGAATGCCCGGGATAAATCCACCCTGCTTCTTTAAATTTTCACTAATGTCCTTGGAATTAAAAGCAATTGACGCATAAAAATAAGCGAAAAATATAACCAACACAAAGGTCAAAAAGTTAAAGAAGTAATTGCTAGGGCTTAGGAAATCGTGGATCTTTTGGATGATCGGATTGGTGCTTGCCTGTAAAATTGTAGTCGGAAACATCAAAATCGCGCTTGCAAAAATAGGCGGAATGACGCCACTTAAATTTAGCTTGATCGGCACGTAATTCATAATGCGCTTGTTTTGATTCGCCATCAATACCTTGCGCGAAAATGAAACGGGGATCCTGCGTTCGCCTAGCTCCACATATAAAATTGCTCCGATAGTAGCCAGGATAATTAGCACGATCGCGATTAGCTTTAAAACGTTCATCTCGCCGGTATTTACTAAATTTACGGTACTTCCGATCGCTCTAGGGATGGCGCTTACGATACCTGCAAAAATAATAAGGCTGGTGCCGTTACCGACGCCGCGTTGCGTAATTTGTTCACCGATCCACATCAAAAGCATGGTGCCTGCCAGCATCGAAATGCACGAGATAAAAACAAACTCGTTGGTATTTTCGGCCATTATCGCAGGTGCTCCGGTCTGTCCGTGAATGCCCTGTAAGCCGATGCTAACGCCGATGGATTGAACCATGGCGATTGCGATGGTAGCATATCGGATGATCTGCATATATTTCTGCATACCGTCGCGCTCTTTTTTGAGTTTGCCTAAATTTGGAAAGGTTGCGGCAAGCAGCTCCATAATGATAGAAGCGGTAATATAAGGCATAATGCCTAGCGAGATAACGCTGAATCGCTCCGCCGCGTTACCGCTAAACATATTAAACATTCCAAAAGCGTTGTTGCTATTGTTTTGAAAAAATTGCTTTATAACCTCAACGTCCACTCCCGGAACCGGCACGTAAGCTAGCAACCTATAGGCAAAAAGAAAGCCCAAAGTAATGAGAATTTTGTTGCGTAGCGATTTATTCATTATTTTTGTCCGCTAAATTTTACGTTCTCGTCTTTGATCTTGCTAGCGAGCACTTTTGCGCCTACGCCGATCAGCTTGATCTTTTTAACGGAATTTGAAATTTTATGAACCGACTTGATACTCTCGACCGTGATCTCGCTAAGATCTTTGATAGCTTCGATTTTATCGACATTAATCACGTAAGGTTTTTCAAATTTAGAAGTAAAACCTACCTTTGGAAGCCTTCGCTGAATCGGCTGCTGACCGCCCTCGAAGCCTCTTTTTTCGTGAGAGCCGGTGCGTGCGGTCTGACCCTTGCCGCCGCGACCCGCAGTTTTACCCAGGCCGCTTCCTTGACCGCGACCCAAGCGCTTGGTAGCGTGAGTCGAGCCCGGGGCTTTTTTAAGATTTTCTAATCCCATCTTTTATCCTTCTAGTGTTTTAAGATACTAAGAGCTTTCATAGTAGCTCTTACGACGTTGGATGCGTTGTTAGAGCCTAGCGACTTGGTTAGGATATCCCTAATGCCTGCAAGCTCTAAAACCGGGCGCACGGAACCGCCCGCGATAACGCCGGTACCTTCGCTCGCCGGCTTTAATAAAATTTTACTCGCATTGTATTTTACTTCAACGTCGTGAGTGATGGTAGAGCCGTTCAAATTTACCTTGATAATATTTTTAAACGCATCGTCTACCGCTTTTTTAATCGCGTCGGGAACCTCTTTGGACTTACCAAAGCCAAAGCCTACCAAGCCGTTTCTATTGCCTACTACGATAAGAGCCGTAAACCTAAACCTTCTACCGCCTTTAACGACCTTCGTAACCCTACCGATATTGACGATTACCTCTTCGAATTCTTCTCTATTATACTTTTCCACAATCATTCCTTTGGGTTATAGTTTGATGCCGTTTTGGCGTAGCGACTCGGCAAAGCTTGCGATTACGCCATGATACAAATAGCCGTTGCGATCGAAAATCGCTTCAGAGATGCCTTTATCTTTTAACTTAGAGGCTAAATCTTTAGCTAAGCTAGCCGCGCCCTCTTTGTTTGCCTTTAAATTTAAAACCTTACCGCTGCTGGCGCACAAAGTCGCGCTCGCCGCGTCGTCGATAGCCTGAGCGTAGACCGTCCTATTGGATTTGAAAATAGAAATTCTAGGGCAAGATGCGACGCCTGAAATTTTAGCGCGAATTCTTCTTTTTCTCTTGATTCGTAAAGAGATCTTTCTTTTTAATACGTTCTGTGTCATTTCTCAACCCTTATTTCTTAGCTGTTTTTCCGGCTTTGCGGATGATATGCTCTTCAAGATACTTGATGCCTTTACCCTTATATGGCTCAGGCGGTCTGAATCCTCTGATCTCGGCTGCTACTTGACCTACTTGCTGCTTGTCGTCGCCTTTGATGGTTACGACGTTTTTATCTACGGAAATTTCGATTCCCTTTGGAGATTCAAAATTTATCGAATGCGAAAAGCCCAAATTTAGCTCAAGCACCTTGCCCTTCATCGCGGCTCTATAGCCGACGCCGTTAATTTCGAGCTGTTTTGAAAAGCCCTCGGTAAGACCAAGGACGATATTGTTGGCTAAAGCGCGGTATGTTCCCCAATACGCCCTGCTCTGTCTATCCTCACCCTTAGGTGAGAATTCTATCTTTCCGTCTTCGATTTTTACATCGACATGACCTTTTAAATCAAGCTCTTTTTCGTTATTCGATTTTTTAAATTTTAACGACGAGCCGTCAATCTTGACCTCAACTCCGCTCGGGATAGAGATCGGTTTTTTACCAATTCTTGACATAATTTTCCTTTTTATTTGTCTAGGGTATGTCTACTTTTACGAATGGATACCACAATGCCATAAAAAGTAGAAACTTCTTACCAGATCGTGCAAAGCACTTCGCCGCCGACGCCAGCTTTGTGCGCGTCGATACCGCTCATAACACCTTTGCTTGTGCTAACGACGACAGTTCCGTAGCCGTTTTTGAAGCGCTTGATCTCGTCTTTGCCTTGATATACACGGCGACCCGGAGTCGAAATTCTTTTAACTTCGTTTATCACGCTCCTGCCCTTTTCGTCGTATTTAAGCACCACGTTGATGATCTTTTTATTGTTTTCCTCTACTACGTTGTAGCTCTCGATATAGCCCTTCTCGGCTAAAATTTTAAGCATAGCCTCGACTACGTTTGAGTGAAAAAGCTTAGTCGTATCTAGCCTTCGCATCGCAGCATTTCTGATGCGAGTTAGTCCATCTGAAATAAGATCGTTAATCATCTCTTCTCCTTACCAGCTTGCTTTTTTAAGACCCGGGATCAAACCTTCGTTTGCCATCTTGCGAAGGCAAACGCGACAAATTCCAAAATCCTTATAAACGGAGTGCGGACGACCGCAAATTTGACATCTGGTATATGCGCGAGTGCTAAATTTAGCGGGGCGTTTCGCCTTGGCTACCATTGATTTTTTTGCCATATTATTTTCCTTTTGCAAAAGGCATGCCGAATAACTCTAGCAATTTAAATGCCTCTTTATCGTTATTTGTAGTCGTTACGACGGTTATATTCATACCGTGAGTTCTTAAAATTTGATCGTATTCGACCTCTGGGAACATCAGCTGCTCTTGCAAACCGAAGTTGTAATTGCCGCGTCCGTCAAAACCCGCTCTAGGTAGTCCTCGGAAATCCTTAACCCTAGGAAGCGCGATAGAGATCAGTTTGTCCAGGAAGGCAAACATCTGCTCTTTTCGTAACGTAACCATTATACCTACCGGAAAACCCTCTCTAACCTTAAAGCCGGCAACCGATTTTTTTGCGTTGACGATAAGCGCTTTTTGGCCTGCGATCAGCGAAATGGTATCGGCCATATTTTGAAGTACCTTTTGATCTTTGCTCGATTCCCCAGTTCCTACGCTGATAACGATCTTTTCAAGCGCCGGGATAAGCATAGGATTTTTTATATCAAATTCTTTCTGCAAAGCAGCTCTGATGGAATTTACATATTTATCTTTTAGTCTGCTCATAATCAACCCTCTACCAACGCAACGTTTGAAATATCCATAGGCATCTCTTTGCTCGTAAAGCCGCCTTGCGGATTTTGCTCGGTTGGCTTGATAGCCTTTTTAGCCATTTTACAACCCTCGACGATAACTTGAGCTTTTTTAGGGAACACAGCCTTAACGGTGCCTGTTTTGCCCTTATCGTCACCTGCGATGATCTTTACTTGATCGCCCTTTTTAATCTTAAATTTTACTGCCATTATAAAACCTCCGGAGCCAGCGAAACGATCTTCATAAAACCGCCGTATCTGACCTCTCTACCGATAGGACCGAAAATACGGGTACCGATCGGCTCTTTTTTTGAATCCAAAATAACGGCTGCGTTCTCATCGAATCTAATTAGTGAGCCGTTGCCTCTGTGCAACTCTTTAGTCGTACGAACGACTACGGCTTTTACTACTTGACCGCGCTTAATCTTGCCGTTAGGGAGCGCTTTTTTTACAGAGCAAACGATGATATCGCCGATTGTAGCGTATCTTCTTTTGCTGCCGCCCAAAACTTTAATACACATAAGTTCTTTTGCGCCGCTATTATCAGCTACCGCAAGTCTGGTAAAACTCTGTATCATTATTCAACTCCTGTTTTCAAAACCGCTTTTAAGCGAAACGATTTTCTAGCGCTTAGCGGTCTGCACTCGATCGCAGATATGGTGTCGCCGATCTTTACGACGTTATTTTCATCGTGGATTAGATATTTTTTAAATCTTTTTACGATCTTTCTATATCTAGGGTGCATAACCCTTCGTTCTACTAAAACGGTAGCTGTTTTATCGCCCGCCTTCTTTACGACTACGCCTTGAATTTCTCTTTTAAATGCCATAACCTATCCTTATTTCGCTTTAATAGCGGTGTTGATTCTAGCGATATCTTTTTTGATAGCGCGAATCTCATTAGGATTGCTTAGCTGCATAGTTTTTAGCTTTTGTCTAGCCGTAAATAAAAGCAACTTACTTTGTTTCAACATAGAATTTAGCTCAGCTAAATCTTTATCTTTCAAATCAGTATATTTCATTTTCGCTTTCCCTACTTACGATTTTCGTTTTAAAAGGTAGTTTATGAATCGAAAGCATAAGCGCCTCTTTAGCAACCTCTTCGCTAACGCCGGTCATCTCGAAAATGATCCTGCCCGGTTTTATATTCATTACCCACTCTTCTACGCCGCTCTTACCTTTACCCATACGAGTTTGTAGAGGCTTTTTGGTAAGCGGCTTGTCTGGGAATACCTTAATCCAAATTTTAGCTTGACGATTCACGAAGCGCGTCATCGCGACACGAGCCGCTTCGATCTGGCGAGAATTTACCCTACCCGCCTCTACCGCTTTGATACCGAAATCGCCGAACGTCAAGGAATTTCCTCTCGTCGCGTAGCCGCGATTGCGACCTTTCATCATCTTGCGGTATTTTGTTCTTTTTGGCATCAACATAACTATTTACCTCTTCTTGGTCTGCGTGTTTTTTTAGGCGCATCATCGGTCTTTTCAGCCTGGATGCCTTTTTGTAAAATTTCACCCTTAAAGATCCAAACCTTAATGCCGATATTACCGTAGGTCGTATGCGCTTCGGCAAAGCCGTAATCGATCCTAGCCCTTAGAGTATGAAGCGGAACGCGTCCCTCCAAATACCATTCGGTTCTAGCCATCTCCGCGCCGCCCAAGCGACCTGCGACGCAAATTTTAATTCCCTTTGCGCCTGCTTTTTGAGCGCCTTGGATGACCTTTTTCATAGCGCGGCGGAATGCAACGCGACGCTCTAGCTGCATAGCTACGTTTTCCGCAGCCAAAAGTGCGTTCGAGCCTACTTTGCGCTCCTCTTTGATATTAATGGCTATGTCTTTATTGACTAGCTTAACGACTTCGCTTCTTAAATTTTCGACCTCGCCGCCTTTTTTGCCGATGATGATACCCGGTCTTGCGGCTACGATCGTTACGCGAATTTTCTTAGCCGTTCTTTCGATAAGAATTTGGCTAATTCCCGCATAATAAAGCTTAGCTTTTAAAAATTTGCGGATCTTGTAATCCTCGCCGATACTTTCGGAAAGCGTTGCTTTAGAAGGAAACCATCTAGACTCCCAATTTCGATTAATTCCTAATCTTAAACCGATCGGATTTACTTTCTGTCCCATTTACGCTTCCTTCTTACTTGGTTTTGCTACTTCGACGATGATGTGCGAAGTAGGTTTGCGGATACGGCTAGCCGTACCTCTGGCGCGCGGACGAAATCTCTTAAGTACGGGGCCCGCATCCACTCGGCAGCTGGTAACTACGACCTCTTCGGGCTCAAAGCCGCCGTTTGCGACCGCGCTTGAAATCGCCGTAGCGATATATTTCGCGCCGCGATTAGGCGTAAATTCTAAAGTAGCAAGGGCAAATTCCGCATTCATGCCTTGAATTTGCTTCGCGATAAGTCTTGCTTTTGTCGGCGAAAGGCGAACAAATTTAATAGTTGATTTACTCATATTCTATCCTTACTTGCCGATCTTTTTCTGCACGGAGCCTTTGTGGCCTTTGAAAGTGCGCGTAGGAGCGAACTCGCCTAATTTATAACCGATATGATGCTCGGTGACGTAAACCGGGATAAAATTCTTTCCGTTATGAACGTTAAACGTAAGTCCGATCATCTCAGGCACGATCGTGCTTCGTCTCGACCAAGTCTTGATCGGTTTGTTATCGCCGGCTTTCTTTGCCGCAACGACTTTTTTCATTACGTGATCATCTACGAAAGGACCTTTTTTTAGCGATCTAGCCATTTTTATTTTCCTTTCCTTCTTGAAATTATAAGCTTATCGCTCGCTTTTTTATGGCGAGTTTTATAGCCCTTCGTCGGTTTGCCCCACGGAGTTACCGGATGGCGGCCAGAGTTTTTCTTACCCTCGCCACCGCCGTGTGGGTGATCGACCGGGTTCATTGCAGAACCTCTGGTTTGAGGACGGATACCTCTGTGGCGATTGCGTCCGGCTTTGCCGATGACGACGTTTGCCCACTCTTCGTTACCTACTACGCCGATACTGGCCATGCACTCTGCAAGCACTCTTCTCATCTCACCACTAGGCAGACGTAGAATGACGTATTTTTCCTCTTTACCCATAAGCTGAGCATAACCTCCTGCGCTACGTGCCATTTGAGCACCTTTGCCCGGTTTTAACTCGATATTGTGCAGGATAGTTCCCACAGGGATGTTTTTCATCTTCATCGCGTTGCCAGGTTTAATATCTAATCCACCCTCGGCAGCGGCTACTACGTCGCCCACATTAAGATCGTTAGGCTTGATAATGTAGCGCTTCTCGCCGTCTGCGTATGAGATCAATGCGATACGGCAGTT
This sequence comes from uncultured Campylobacter sp., assembly GCA_963527265.1. Taxonomy (GTDB): domain Bacteria; phylum Campylobacterota; class Campylobacteria; order Campylobacterales; family Campylobacteraceae; genus Campylobacter_B. Next base: position 61,316 of record CAURQQ010000007.1, read on the forward strand.
ACGATTCGGATCGTATTCGATTGCCTCAACCTTGCCAGGAACGCCGAATTTATTTCGCTTAAAATCGACAATTCTATAAAGTTTAGCGGCTCCAGCTTGTTTATGGCGGCTAGTAATGCGACCGTTATTGTTCCTTCCGGCAGCGGCAGGAATTTTAACGAGCAAGCCTCTAACGCTAGCTTTTGCAGTGATATCCTCGCTGCTAAGCCCTGTCATAAATCTTCTACTTGGAGTATACGGTTTATAAGTTTTAATCGCCATTTTACGCCTCCACGCTTTCTAGGCTTACGCCTTCAGGTAGTTTGACGTAGAATTTTTTCACATCGTTTCTAGCGCCAGTTCTGCCTTTAAATCTTTTTACTTTGCCATCTTGTCTTAAAGAATTTATCTTTAGCGGAGTGATCCCGAAATAGTTCTTCAAAACGCTCTTTAGTCCGTTTTTCGTAACCGACGGGCTAGTTTGGATAACGACCACGCCGTTTTCTTGAAGACCGAGAGACTTTTCCGTATAAAGGATCGTTTTGATATCTGTTATATCTGCCATTTTAGTCCTCTTTCACTATTGATTCAAATGCCGCTTTTTCGAATACGACCGAGCCGTAAACTGCGATTAGGTAAGCATTGACCTCGCTTGCATCGATGACATAGCAATTTTTTAGATTTCTATAGGCCAAAAGAGTTTGTGCGTCTAGCTCGTTTTTAATGATTAGCGCATCTCTAACGCCTAGTTTCTTAATAAAATTTGCCGCATCTTTAGTTTTGCCGCTTTTTAGCTCCAAATCGTCGAAGATAAAAATTTTACCCTCGTTTGCTTTCTCATTGATAGCAAATTCCAGCGCAAGGCGTTTTTGCTTTTTATTGACTTTCTGCTCGTAATTTCGCTCGTTAGTCGGACCGAATGCGACCGCGCCACCTACCCAGACATTGGTTCTGGTTGAGCCCGCACGTGCGCCACCGCGGCCCTTTTGTCGCCATGGTTTTTTACCGCCACCGCTAACCTCGGCGCGAGTTTTAGCGTTAGCCGTATTTGCACGAAGCGAAGCAAGGTAAGATTTGACGTACAAATATAGATTGTGCGAATTGACTTCCGAAAATTTCGCAGGGATTTCAATTTCGCTTGCTTTTTCCAGTTTTTCGTTAAGCACGCTTACTTTACTCATTTTACTATCCTTATTCTGCCCATTGCGCCGTTAAATCCAGGAACCGAGCCTTTAAGCACCAAAATTTTATTCTCGGCATCAAAGCTTATGACTTCGTTTTTAGCGGTGATCGTTTCATTTCCAGTGTGTCCCGCCATCCTCATACCAGGCTGAACGCGACCGGGCCACTCGCAGTTGCCAATAGAACCAGGCCTTCGGTGGAAGCGGCTACCGTGCGCTGCAGGACCGCCCGCAAAGCCATGGCGCTTAATAACTCCCTGATAGCCTTTGCCCTTGGATTTAAAACTTACTTTAACGATCTTAGCTTTGCTCAAAACATCTAAATTTTGATCGCCAAGCTCGGCATTTTCTAAGCTTAGAGTCGCAAATTTATTAAATTCCTTGCTTAGACTATATTTCTTTTGAATGCCGGCGATAGCTTTGTTATATGCCTTGCCGTCTGCGTAGGCTACGATAGCTTTTTTCTCATCGCATTTCTCATCGCAAACTTCGCAAATTTTGGTATTGATAAGTCGCAGAAGCGTCACGGGCGTGCTGCTCGTGTCGATCGTCCTACTCATACCTATTTTTTCTACGATATATTCCATTGTTTTACCCCTTATTTGCCCATCGCATGAACTTCGACGTTGACTTCCGGAGCCAAATCAAGCTTAGTTAGCGAATCAACCGTATCTGGCGTAGCCGCTACGATATCTAGCATACGAGCGTGAATTTTCATCTCAAACTGCTCTCTGGAGTCTTTATTTACGTGCGGAGATCTTAAAACGGTGTAGCGTCTAATCTTCGTAGGCATCGGCACGGGACCTCTGACGTCCGCACCTGTTCTTTTTACGGCTTCAACGATAGCCGAAACTGTGCGATCTAAAACTCGATGGTCATAAGCCTTGAGTTTTAACCTAATTTTTTGCATCACTTTTCCTTAATAAAGAACTTGTCGCAACGCGCGACCCTTTGTTTCAAACAAAAGATGCACATTATATAAAAGCGCTCCGGCTTTGTCAAGAAAATAGCCAAATTTTATTGAAATATTTCCTTTTCATAAGGAAAAATATGTAAAATTTTGGAAATTTCCAGGTTGTCGAAAATTTCCAATATAAAAATTTTGGACAAATTTAAAATAGATATAAAAATTTCATAGGATTTTTCAGATTTATTTCCTTTTAATAAGGAAAATTTTAAAATATCCACTATGAATGATCTAAAATTTTTTTACGAAAACCCGCCGGAATTTATGGGCTTTATCCCGCGCAAAAGAGGTATAGACTCGCCCAAAACCATAATCTACGGAGTGCTAAATTCCGGCAAAAGCGCCGTGCTGAAAAATGAAATTTCGGAACTTAAAAAAGATGAAATTTTGTACCTAAATTTAGCCGATCTACGCCTTGAAGAGGCGGTAGCGAATGATGGAATTTTTGTGGCTAGAAATAGTGCGGACAATACAAAGGCTAGCGCAGCAAATGAATATGGAATAAGTAGAGAAGCTACGTTAGACGCGGAAATTTCGGATACGGGCGAATTTTACCGCGCCGCCGTAAAAAATACAGATACAAAAAACGCAAGCACAAATAACTCAAACAATGCAAAAAATGCTGAGTCCGATGGCGCAAAAAGCAGGAGCGAGAATTTCTTCTGCGAGATCAAAGAATTTTTAGCCGCCAACGAGCAAATTTCATCGCTTTTTTTGGATAATTTTAGTAGCGCCGATTTTGAAATTTCATCGCTTCAAAGCTTCGCTGGGGGGCTAAATTTAAAGTGTTTTATCATCTCTACGCGCGATAAAGAGTTGGTCCTGCCGGGCTTTGAGCGGCTTGAGCTTTTGCCGCTTTCATTTGAAGAATTTATCGCCTTCGACAAGCGTCACAACGAAATAAACTCAATGATTTCGGCGTTTTTAGCCCAAGGCGGCGGCGCAAAAAACCCCTTCATGGCCCCCGCCGAAATTTTAGAATTCGAGCAGAGGCTGCTTACGGCAAACTTTAGCCGCACGGAAATTTTAATCCTCAAAGAGTGCCTAAGCTTCGTTCACGCCGCATTTAGCGCAAATAAAATTTACACTGCGCTAAAGACGCGCATTAAGATCTCTAAAGACGCTGTATACGGCACTATCGCCAAACTTGAGCGGGAAAATTTCATCAGATTTTTAAGCAAAGCTGGCGAGCCCGCGCGCGCAAAAAAATTATATTTTTTGCATTTTAATATGCGCGAAATTTTAACAAGCAAAAAGGACTTCTCCAAAAAATTTGCCAACGTCCTTTTCTGCGAGCTTTTGGGGCTGAATACGCCGATTTTTTACACAAAAGAGTTGGATTTTTACCTGCCCTGCCTAAAGATGGGGGTTCTCGTCATCCCATTCAGCGACGCGGACATTATCTTTTTAAAATTCCACAAAATTTTAAGCGTGCTAAAAAGACTCGGCGTCACGAGCTTAAAAGTCGTTTCTATGGCAAACTCCGGTAGGCTCGAGATTGAGGGTATCCGCTGCGATGTAGTGCCGTTTCATGAATTCGCGCTTAGCTTCTGATTATTGACATCTCATATCATAAAAATATAAATTTTATGATATAATTTTGGCAAACCCATATCAATTACGCAAGGGAAAGCCGATGATCAAATTAAAAGACAAACTCATTTATGAAACGCTAAAACTGGTCGAATCACAAGGTAAAGGGGGACTTTTATGTCGCAATAAGCAAAGCGATGCGGAGTTTATGAGGCCCGTAAACGAATTCGCAGCTGCGAGTGGGCGCAACTACACCTCGGTCAAATCGACTCTTGATATAATTCATAAAAACTGGGGCTACCTGCAGCGCGAAAGCATTAAGGATACGGGGCTTGATGCGGGCAAGGCGTCGAAGATTTTCATCTACCGCTTATGCGAGGCAGGGCGAAGCTTTATCGAAAAATACGAAAAGGCGCTCGTCCAAAACGCCGACAAATAGCCCAAAATTAAAAATTTTAAGCGCCAATTAGATAGAATTCTTTAATCTCACGTGGAGCGACAAAATTTCGTTTTTATGCGACTCGCCTTAAAAAAAGGAGATGAAAATGCTGGATTTTATAGTAAAAATGTTCGCATGGAAAGCTGAGTGGGAGGTAAAAAAGGAATATGACAAAGAATTTGGCGATCTATCCTCCATGCGATCAATCTTGCGCTTTATAATACTTCTTATCATACTTAGCATTTTGATTAAATTTCAATTAAGCTCATGAAAGATACATTTTTAGATATTGCGCTCATTTTATTTGGCATAGCTATGCTTGTCGCGATACGACAAAAATCTTTATTAAAATTTATAATTTTCATCGTGATTTTAGCGCTCGCCAGAGAGTTAATCATCAGATTTTATGCCTAGTTTCGGCAAAACCGACGCGGATGGAATTTAAAATTTAAACGACAAAATGACGGCGCGACGGAATTCGGCGGGCGCAAATTTTAAATTTCGCCGTAACCACACTATGCTTTTATCGTCGTTAGCGAATTCTACCGTGCTTCAAGAATTGCCGCATCGATAAATCCAGCCTTTATCGTCAATGATAGAATTTTATCCGTGCCGAGGATTTGCGCTTGATGCCGCGCTTTCTGCTATTAGTGGCGGATTTCACTCGTGCAAATGCGACGGAATTTCACTTGTGCGAACACGGCGGATTTTTTGCGGTGGCGGCAAAATTTATAAACCGAATGAGTGGGCTAGAGCGTAAATTTTATAACACTATAACGCTTAAATTCCACAGAAGCCTAAATTAGCGCAATACAAATTTGAAATTCAAGCAAAAATTTTAAATTTAGTAGCAAAATTCCGCACGCCTAAATCTTAAAATTTTATTTCATAAAATTCCGAAATTTAGGAATTAAATTTTGCAGTGAAGCGACAAATTTTACCTCAAAATTAAAATTCTCACACAAACCATGCCCGAAAATTCTAAAATTTCATCATCATAAAATTTTAAAATTCCAATGTCGTATTGCAAATCTATTATTTTATCAAACGTAACGAAAAGCGAAATTTTGTATAAATTACACTCGAAAATTTCACGAATTCTCGCGCAAACCGGCTCGAAATTTCGCCCTGTCTACTCCACGTATCCGATAAATTCGCCATCGAAAGTATGCCTAACGTCGCCGCGAAAGTAAATTTTACCTCCATCTCCTAAGCGCAAATTTAGCGTTTCGCCACTTGCAGGTATCACGCGGATATCGGGAGCTAGCCCCATATTTTCGACGCCTGCGATGAAGCATGCTGCCATCCCCGTACCGCATGCGAGAGTTTCTGCCTCTACGCCACGCTCAAAGGTGCGCACTTTTAAAATTTTGCTTGCGAGGCGGCTTTGAACTAACGCATAATTAACGTTAGCGTTATACTTTTCGCGCAGATCACGGGCTAGCGCGGCATTAAACTCATTTAGATCGCTAACAAAAGTTACTAAGTGCGGCACTCCTGTGTTATAAAAATACCACGTTAGCCCTGCTTCTTCAAAGCTCTCGCCAAGGCGTTTAGGACGAGTTAACATTACCTCGACATTAGCTACTAACGCGTGAGCGTTAGGGCGAAGATTGAAAATCTCGCCGAAGCTTACATTGCGTAGCTCGCCTCGCATACTCTCGCTCAAATTTCCGCCGAAAATACCGAAAATTTCGCCGCTAATTACGCCTGCGCCGCTTAGGAATTTCATACTCTGCGCGGCCAAAAAATTCTCATACGCATACATGCATACCGCGCGCGAGCCGTTGCCGCACATATCGGCGCTACTGCCGTCGCTATTGTAAAATTCCCACTCAAAGTTTATCCCCTCGATACCGTTAAATTTTGGCAGCACGACGATGAGCCCGTCAGCGCCCACCCCATCACGCCTATCACATAGCTCGCGCGCTAGCTTAGATCTGTCCGCCTTAACCGAATCCGTAAATATTACGAAATCATTGCCGCTCGCATTATATTTTGAAATTTTCATCATCTACCTCGCAAATTTTTAAAATTACTAACGCTCACTAACGCTTTATTAAAATTTTACTTATATCTAAATTTAGGTGCATTACTTATTCCTAGGCTTTACTAAGGCTCAATTTACTAACGTATCTTCTTTCGTGAGCCCATTTTGTTACGCGCCTTTACAATAGATGTTAGAGCCTACCTCATAGCCTTTAAATGCTCGCAAGCATCAAATCTACCGAGCTTGCAAGCCTTTTCATAAAGCTCGCGTGCCCTCTTTTTATCTTTCGCTACGCCCCAGCCCTTTTCGTATTGATACGCCAAATTTGAGCAAGCTAGCGGCTCATCGTTTTTCTCGCACGCCTCGCTAAAATACTTCGCGGCAAGCGCGTGATCCTTTTGCCCGCCGTCGCCTTTGAAATACGTAACGCCTAAATTTACGCACGAATCCACGTGTCCTTGCTCGCAAGCCCTCGTAAAAAATGTCCTAGCCCTGTCCGCATCTTTTTTCACGCCTTCGCCAAGAACGTAGCTGAGCCCTAGGTTATGGCACGCCTCTACCTGCCCCATCTTGCAAGCCTTAATCAAAAGCTCGATCGCCTTTTTCACGTCGGGATAGACGCCGAGTCCCTTTTTATAGTTGTATGCAAGGCTCGCGCACCCCTCGCTGCTGTTTTTCTTGCAGGCATCGCTAAAAAGCTCATTCGCTCTCTTGCGATCCTGCGCCACCCCCTGCCCGTCGTTGTAGAGCAGTCCCAAATAGACGCAGCCCTTCTGCTCGCCGAGCTTGCACGCCCTGTCGTAATAGCGCACGGCCTGCCTGAAGCTTCTATTTGAGTCGTATGCGTAGCCCAAATTTGCGCAATCCAGCGCGTTTTTCTCGCCGCCGGCGTCGCAGTTGCGCTGCAGCTCATTTATCACGCGGTTTAGTTTTTTACAATCCATCTCGCTCCCTGCGGCGCAGCCCTTCCTTAGATCGTCGATCTCCGCCGCAGCGCCCGTCGCAAACAGCGCGGAGAGCAAAACCGCTCGCGCCGTAAATTTTAACCGCTCTTTAAACGGCGTGCTTTTAAATTTTTGAAATTTAGCGCCCTTTTGAGCGCGGCTACCGATCCTCATTGTTTTATCCTTTATTTTAAAATTCATCTTAATTCGCGTATAAATTTTACGAGCTCTCGCGCAAAGGGCTAAATTTTATCTTTTAGCTCTTTAAAAATCTCTCCACCGCGGCCTTAAGCGCGGCAAGATCGCCGCTATTATCTATCACAAAGTCCGCCATAGCGCACTTTTGCTCTATGTCCATTTGCAGCTCCACGCGGTGCTTTGCGGCGGCATGATCGAGCCCGTTTCGCTTCATCACGCGCGAAATCAGCGTATCTTTAGGCGCATAAACGACCGCCACTTTGTCAAAAAACTCATATCTCTTGCCCTCGAAAAATAGCGGAATATCGACAAAATAAAGCCTTCCTTTTGCCTCCAAAGCCTGCGCCTGCGATAAAATTTCAGCCGTTATCTTCGGATGCAGCAGCGCTTCTAGCTTCGCAAGCTCCGCAGGGTCTTTGAACACCAGCTCGCCTAACTTTTTGCGATCCACCGAGGCACGGGTCGGGGTCAAATTTGCCTCATCCGATCTAGCGTTAAATTCCGCATGCGAGGCAAAATTTTCGACCTGTACGTCTTTTTGCACGACGTATTGCGCACCAAAAATTTCAGCCACCTGCGCAGTGCAGCGATCAAGGACGCAGTGCGAAATTTGATCGGCATCGATGATCTCAAATCCGCGCTTGGCAAGCAGCTCGCAAACCGCGCTCTTGCCGCTACCGATGCTGCCCGTGATGACGACGGCGTGTTTAAATTTCAAGGTGAGCCTTTATAGCGTTTTTATTCGATTTTAGCTAAAATCTGCGAAATTATACCATCTTGGAGGATAAAATTTGATAAGCTACAAAGACGCAGGCGTCGATATAGACGCGGGAAATGACTTCGTAAA
>CAURQQ010000008.1:0-66293 GCA_963527265.1 uncultured Campylobacter sp.
CAAAGAAGCGGGGCTTTTACGGAGTTCTTAGCCTGCTTCAGCAAAACGGCGTGACCACTATCAAACAAAGTCCGTTTTTGGTTGCAAAAAGTGGCGCCGAGGTTTATTTTTCCTCTGTAGAAAACGTGCCGTATCTAACGAACACCAGCACCTACACTCAAAACGGCACTTCGACGCAAAACAGCTACGAATATAAAGACGTTGGCCTAAAGATTAAAATTCGCCCGGTTGTGCTTCAGAATTCAAACGTCGATTTCAGCCTTGATTTGGTGGTTGAGGACTTATTAGATACGCAAAACACCCTCACGCCGCGCACGAGTAAAAAGGAGCTTAAGTCCAATTACAGCCTAAAACGTGGTGAGCTTCTCGTTTTAAGCGGCATAAACAAAGACGTAGCTTATTCTAAGCGTAACGGCGTGCCGCTACTCAAGGATATACCTATACTCAAATATCTTTTCTCTATCGAACAGAACTATAAAAGCACTAGCATTATTACTCTTACGATCGAGGTAAATTAAGATGAGTATAAAAGCATACGGCTTATTATACGGACAACGGCCGCAGAGAAAAGCAAGCGACGAGGTACGAGGAGCGCGCTTTTCTCTGCTCCCTTGTCAATTTAATAAAAAACTGTCACTCTTAAATAAAGCTTAAAGATGTTCGGTTTGAATGAGGCTGATTTTTCAGCTGTAAAACTCAAAATTGATAGACAACGAAAGTTTTTGCAGGATTATAAATTCGTAAATTCTTTCGGCGAGGAAAAAAGCCTGCTTTCGGTTTCAAAGTCTGCAAACTTTTCAAGCACCTATTACGCCGAAGTTGCAAATCGGACAAATACTATACATATGCTTTCAATCAAACATGAGCTGGTGCCCGTGTTTTTAACCATTACCTTAAACGGCTGCTTCCGTAAGGCGCTAGTGGGAAATTTTGCCACTTTTACTACCAAGGACATTAGATCGCTTCCGATCGAGCAGAAGCATAAGCTCAACGAGGGCGTGCCCTTTACTATCAAGGATTTGGCTAACGTTCTAAATTATAATTTTCATAAATTTACGAAGCGCTTTAGGTTTGCTTACAAAGGCGAAGTATTTCAGTATATACGCACCTTTGAGCCACATAAGAAAGACGGCGTGCCGCATATTCATGCTTTGATATATGCCCCAAGGCATACAATCCCGTATCTGCTTAAAATTTACAAAGATGTATTCTACGCCCCGCAGAATTTAAGAAATGAGCGTTTGACCGCGGCTCAAATAGCAAACGGCGAGATAAACGGGTTTCAGACCTCTATAAACAATGCCACGGGCTACGTGATGAAGTATATCACCAAAACCTTTATAAATTTCAACGAAACTGACGATATTAACGAGGTTCAAGCGTGGTTTATAAAGCATAAAATTCGCAGGTTTTTATCCTCTCAAAACCCAATCCCGCTTTGGGTATATCGCAAGATAAATTTCATCAAAGGCCTGCGTGATCTCGGCAACCTCAATATTCTAAAAAACTTCAACGATACCTTGATAGAATGGGATTATAAGAGCCAAAGTATCTTTATGTCCATCCCATATACTTCAGAGGAGCTTATTTATGAGGACGGACACCTGCTATATTACGTCTGTGGTAGGCTCATGCACGAATACGTTAAAAATATCAATCCAGTTCAAAGCGTCGGTAAAATCCAATCTCACGAGCTTAAGTCCGTTATGGAGGCTTATAATAGCGGCGAAAAACCTATAATCTACAAGCCTAGCAAGATATTCCGCACCGCCTGGAAAGATATGAGCGACGAGCGTTTAAAATTATACTGGCGCGATAACTGCAAAGAAATGACCGATGATATTCTAAGCGTTCAAGATTACGCCATGCTTGAGAATGAGATGATCGAGCGCGGGTTTCTGCAGAGGTATAAAAATCATATCAGATATTTTACCGAGCATGCTTTAGAGGATATTAGGGAACTAGAATTTAAGTATTCCAATAACGGCGTTATGCCGTATCCGTTTTAGGGGATAGATGATGAAATTTAGCTATTACGCCGATTTGTATCTCAAATTTGGCAAGAAAGAGTGGAAAAATTCGACTTTCGTTAAGAATGCGGGCATCGTGGAAAATCGCTTATGCTTTTTTGAGAATATGGAAATTTCAGATATAAAGCCCTCTGTAATCCGAGTTTGGCTTGACGGAATATCCGATGTTTGCAATAAGAGCAAAAAACACTATCTTTCGGCGCTAAGTCAAATTATCAAGATTGCTATAGAGGATGAGGAAATTTCTAAAAATCCACTCGTTCACATTAAAAAAATGCAGCATATAACTCCGCGTATCGAGCCTTTTACGAATGAGGAAGTTTTAAAAATTCTTGAAGTTTCTAAAAAATACAATGAAAATTTTAGGATTTTTCTAAAGGTCGGTTTCTTTACGGGGCTTCGCACGGGCGAGATTTTGGCTTTGAAAATTTCCGATATAGACCTGCAAAATCGCGTTATCTCTGTGAATTCTACCCGCTCAAGGTTCGGCGAAAGCACCCCTAAAACTTACTTAAGCATTCGCAAAGTGCCTATTTTAAACACTCTTTATTATCCCTTGAAAGATTTTCTTTTTTCTCATAGCTCCCGCAAATATTTGCTGCAAACCCAATACGGCAAGCCTTATAAAGATACTAGCGTTTTTACTTATGATTGTTGGAAGCCTATTTTAATGGAGCTAAATTTGAAATATCGTCGCCTTTACAATATGCGCCACACTTATGCCACGAATATGCTTTATCAAAATTTCGTTTCACCAGTTGAGCTTGCAAAGCTTCTCGGGCACTCCACGCCTAAGATGGTTTACGATGTCTATGTGAATTACCTTAATTCTAACTTAAAAGATTTCGATCGAAATATACAAATTTATTGATTTTTCCCGGGAAGCCTAGTGCTAAGGTCGCCAAACTTTCTAAAAAAGTGCTTTAAATATCGCTAAAATGGGGTTTCTGGCGGACAGAGAGGGATTTGAACCCTCGAGCCCCGGTTAGAAGCTGCACCCTTAGCAGGGGTGTGGTTTCGGCCACTCACCCATCTGTCCACAAAAAGAAATCGCATTATACATAACTAATCTAATAATGGGCTTAAATTAGCTCAGCTCGCGGAATTTATCGCTGCGCGGATATTTTGAGCTGGCGGCACAAAGGGCTATAACGAGTCAAAAGAGGCTATGAAAAGAATTCATATTTATTATAGTAAAATTTTAAGTATAAATTCACTTGCCTTGCAAATTCTAAAATTTTTGAAGCTTAATTCCAAAGTTTACTATAACTTTACGTTAAAATTCCCTTTAAATTTATGGCGGTCCAGTAAAATCTGGCGCAAATTCTATATATAAATTCCGATCCTTAAATTTTCTACCTTCGTCATCGCACGAAATTTAAGCTAAGATTAATGGGGGGGGGGGGGGTATACTTTTCAAATACATTTTTTAAAAGGATTTACCGTGTCGTCTAACGCTAAAAGGTTGATGGGTATTATTATTGCACTTGTGGCTGCTTTTTTTGGAGCTGGTTTTTATATGAATAGCGTCAATACGCTAGCTTCCTTGTTTGGAAATTTTTATAATCCATCTTTTGTTTTACATTTTTTCGCTGTTGAGAAAGGAGTAGATCAACTTAAAATTACCTACGTAATCGCATTCGTGATTATATTTGTAGTGCTAGCTATTTTGATTGATAAATTTATGATTAACTCGAAAGATTCTAAAAAATAACGTCGCCAAATTTTTAAAGTAGGCGCGACGATGAGGTCAAAATTGTAAACGATCTCGTTACGCTTTTAAATTTAATTTTAAAATCTGCGTTTTTTGCAGTAAATTTTGTATAAATTCCATGTTTTTTTTGCGAATGTCGAGACTCTCTCTTAGACCCAAAGAAATAGAATTTTAATCACAGAATTTTATCTTTACAAGATATGATTGTAGTAGGCAGTAGGCTACAATGCAAATAATTCTACGAATTTTAAGAAGCTTATTTTGCGAGATATCTTGATGCTAAATGCGCTACGTCCTTTCCGGGCAGAATTTCATAAATTTAAAGTTTGTTGTTAAATCAAGTAGCGGCCGAACAATGCTTGGGATAGAATTTCCTAGTTTTGGGCATTGTGGCTAGCATCATAGTTAAAATTTTAAAGCTTACGCGAAAGCGAAATTTTATAATTTTAAATTTTAAAATTTATGGAATTTAGAAATTTAAGAAATTTGCAGGCTCGAAAAGTCCTATAATCTTAAAAATTCCGAATTTAGAAAATTTTAAAATATTCAGAATTTTTAAAATTTCAAATTCAAAAATTTCAAAGTATGGGAATTTTTTAGGCTTTTAAATTCCGAAATTTTGCGAGTTTCAAAGCCTTTAAAATCCCAAGAATTCCAAATACGCGCGATTTATTCACCTAGAGCTTTGTCGATGAGCTTGACGTCTTCACTTGCGCTGCTGTCGATGACTAGGGCTTGATCGCTGCCACTTACCGCGCTTTTTCCGTTAAATTTCGCGCCCACTTCGATGCCGAAGCTTTGCGATAGCACGTCGCCTACGAGTACACCGCCGCCTAGCAGCTCGACGAGCTCGGCTTCGATATTGCCGAAAAATTTGCCGCTGATTACGATATGCTTGGCCCTGATCGAGCCGCGCGCAGTGCCGTTTTTACCGATGACGACGGTGTTATCGGAGATCACGTCGCCTTCGACATTGCCGTCGATATGCAAAATGCACGACAGGTGCAGCTCTCCTTTGATGAGCGTGCCTGACGAGATTATTGTTGTTTGAGCGGTGTTTGCATCGCCTTTATTAAAGATTGCCATGGGACATCTTCCTCCTTAGTAAAAATTTCTTTGTAATTTTTTTCGTTCCAGTTAATGAAATTTAGCGGATCTAGTGGCAGCTGCAAAAACCTAATCTCGTAGTGCAGATGAGGTCCGGTGCTAAGCCCGGTGTTGCCGCTAAAAGCGATAAGATCGCCTTTGTTTACAAACTCGCCTACTTTGCGAGTTAAATTTGAATCCAAATGCGCATATCGTGTCGTAAAGCCGTAGTTGTGGCGGATCTCGACTAGGTTGCCATAGCCCGTAGCGCCCGCGCCGCTGTATTGGATGATACCATCTGCAGGCGCGTAGATAGGTGTTTTGGGCGGAGTGCGCAGATCGACGCCTGGGTGGAACTGCTTGCGCTTTAAGATAGGATGGTTGCGCCAGCCGAATTTCTCGCTGAGCTGATGAGTGCGCATGACCCTGCCGTTTGGGATCTGCATAAAAATTTCTTTTATCAGCGCGTCGGAGAATTTTTCGTTGATGATCTTTTGCGCGCGCTCTTTAATCTCTTGTTCGGAAGTAGGCTTGATGTGAGATAGGCGGTCGATCGCGCGCTCATCCTCCTCAGGATCTAGCCCAAATTGATGCTCCAAATCCGAAATTTTACCCTCGATGGCTTCAAATTCCATCTGACTTGCCGCGATACCGTCGCGAAGTTTTTGATTTAGCTCGTTAAGCTCGGTTTTGGTTCGCGAAAGGCTGTCGATTTTAGAGCCCAGATACCTGATATATAGTGCACCCGTGACGAAAACGGTAAAAACAAATAATACCAAATATAACGCGATCTTTTTGATGATTTGCGAAAGCAAAAAATTCCTAGAGCCGTTAAGGTCGGTTATGGTTATCATAAATTTGTTTTTCATAATGCGGCATTATAATGCAGCATAGCTGAAATTTCAAAAAAATTGTAGATAAATTTAAAAGCTATTTAATTTCAAAATTTCACTAAAAGATAAAATTTATTACTTAGTATAATTATAATTTAAGAAAATCTTGCTATAATTACAGCAATTTTAAATAAAGGAGACACAATGTCAAAAACAGTAAAACAACTAAACAAACTTCAGGCGGACGCTCATGCGTTCTTTGTTGCATTCCACGATTATCACTGGAATGTTAAGGGCTTACAATTCGCGCAGGTTCACGCTTACACCGAGAAAGCATACGACGAGATGGGTGAGCTTTTCGACGATATGGCTGAGCGCGCGCTTCAAATAGGCGGTAAGGCTGTAACTAAAGCTAAGGATCTAATTGAGCTTTCAAAAGACGCTCCGATTAGCGTAAAAGATAGCTATAGCGTATCTGAGGTACTTGAGGATGTTAAAAAAGCCTATGAGTATTTGGTAAAAGAATTTAAAAAGCTTCAAGAGATTGCTGAGGAAGAGGGCGACGATACGACTTCAAATATCGCGCAGGATCACTACGGCGATTATGAAAAACGTCTATGGATGCTAAGCTCAATGCTAAGCAAATAATCCTTGCAAATCCTTTCAAAATTTTTTAGGGGCATATGCCCCTAAAATCCATTAAAGTTAATATTGAAATTTCAAAAAATTTTAAAATTCTAAGATTATAATTTCACGCTAAAATTTTAAATTATGCTTGAAAACTGAAGCTAAATCGCTCACTCAAAGTAAAATTCATGTAGGTTTTAAATTTCATATCATCGAAATTTAACTCATTTGTCATGTAAAAATATAACTCTTTTTATAAAGCTCGGTCTAATTTAAAATTTTGCCGCGTCGTTAAAATTTCTTGCCGATTTCAAATTTTATAGCCGTAAAAATTCTAAAAGCCAAGGCTTTGCAGATAAAGAATGGCATTTGCGAAGAGCTCGCTTGTGATAAATTTATATTGCTTTTTAGCGTCTGATGATAAATTTTAGCTTGTAGTTTTACTATTTTGATTATTTTTAAAACCTCGGTGCTTATAAATGAAGCGGAATTTTAAAAATTTCAAATAATTTCGCAAATTCCGCAAAATTTTGCAATTTCACGGAATTTTGATTTTAAGTAGACTTTAAGTTCTAGCCTTAAAAATTCTCTTCGGTGTTTCGATCGCTTACGCGGTCCCACGGTAGCTTCATTCCGCCCAGGATATGGAAGTGCAAATGCATCACCTCCTGGCCCCCGTTTTCGCCGCAGTTGCAAACGAGGCGGTATCCGCTCTTATCAAGCCCCATTTTGCGAGTTACTTCTTGGATAAAAGCGCTCATTTTGCTCATCACTTCAGGAGGCGTTACTTGGAAGTTTTCGTAGCATTTCTTAGGGATCGCCAAGATATGGATCGGCGCTTTTGGGTTGATGTCGTGGAAGGCCAAAAATTCATCGTTTTCCAGCACTTTGTTGCACGGGATTTCGCCGTTTACGATCTTTTCGAAGACGTTCATTTTAGATCCTTTTATGAGGTTTAAATTTAACCGCGATTATAGCCAAAAAATCCAAACACGCAAATTTACCTAGCTTTTATCAAATTTTAACTACAATCGCGCCATTAATTTAACCACAAGGATAGAATTTGCAAGAGATTAAAGCAAAAATCGACGCCGCATCGAGCCTGAGCGAGCTGGAAGCCGTGCGCTTGGAGCTTTTCGGCAAAAAAGGCATCATAACGCAGCTTTTTGCCGAGCTTAAATCCGCAGCGCCCGAGCAGAAAAAAGAGCTTGCCGTAAGCGTGAACGAAAAGCGCGATTATTTCAGCGAGCTCATCGCCGCAAAAAAAGCGAGCCTGGAAGAGGCAGAGCAAAAAGAGGCTATGAAAAATGAAGCGAGCGACGTCACGCTTTTTAACGAAAACGTAAACTGCGGCGCGCTGCATCCGGTGATGGAGACGATGGATAAGATCATAGACTACTTCATCGCGCAAAATTTCAGCGTCGAAAGCGGCCCGCTCATCGAGGACGACTTCCATAATTTTGAGGCGCTAAATTTACCCAAATACCACCCGGCGCGCGACATGCAAGATACGTTTTATCTAAATGACGGGCGGCTGCTACGCACGCACACCAGCGGCGTTCAGATCCGCACGATGGAGAAATTTAAAGCTCCGCCGGTGCGTATGATCGCCCCGGGCGCGGTCTTTCGCCGCGATATGGATCTAACCCATACGCCGATGTTTCATCAAGTGGAGGGTCTCGTAGTCGAGCAGGGAGACCGCGTGAGCTTTGCAAATTTAAAATACGTTTTAGAGGAATTTTTGCGCTATATGTTTGGAGACGTGAAAGTGCGCTTCCGCCCGAGCTTCTTTCCGTTTACGGAGCCGAGTACAGAGGTCGATATCAGCTGTATTTTCTGCCACGGCGAGGGATGCCGCGTTTGTAAACAGACGGGCTGGCTCGAGGTGCTAGGCAGCGGCGTGGTCGATCCTAACGTCTTTAAAGCAGTGGGCTGGAAAAACGTCAGCGGATACGCATTCGGGCTCGGCGTGGAGAGATTTGCGATGCTGCTACATGGTATCCCCGATCTGCGCTCGCTATTTGAAGGCGATATTAGATTATTGGAGCAGTTTAAATGATAATAACGAGAAATTGGTTGCAGGAGTGGATCGACATAAGCGAAATTTCAAGCGAAAGGCTACTTTCTACGCTAAATTCCATCGGTCTGGAGGTTGACGCTCACGATAAAATTTCACTTCCTAAAGGCGTCGTAGTAGGACTCGTAAAAAGCAAGCGTCGTCACGAGAATTCCGATCATCTAAACGTTTGCGAGGTTGATGTCGGTAAGCAGAGCCTGCAGATCGTCTGCGGCGCGAAAAATGTCGAGGCGGGGCAATACGTCGCAGTTAGCCTGATCGGCACCGTGCTGCCTAGTGGCCTTGAGATAAAGCCTGCTAAACTTCGCGGAGTGGAGAGTTTCGGCATGATCTGTTCGGCAACCGAGCTTGGACTTGCTAAGACGAATGATGGCATTATGGTGCTTGATAGCAGCATCGGCGAGCTTGTGCTCGGCAAGGAGCTGCGCGAGTATGAAATTTTTAATGACGATCTTATCGAGATCGAGCTTACCGCTAATCGCGGTGACTGCCTTAGCATCTTAGGCATAGCGCGCGATCTAAGCGCGGCACTTGATCTGCCGCTAAAGGAAAAACACGAGTTTGAAGATGCCGACGGAGCGCCTGGTATCGGTAGAATTTTAAGCGTGCGTGCAAGCGATGAGGTAAGCGCTAAATTTGCTTTTCGAGCTTATGAGATCAAAGGCGAGCTGAAGTTAAATTTAAAGCAGACCTTGCGTCTTGCGAGCGTTGATATTTTGCAAAGCTGCGCGGTGCAAAATTTCATCAACTACGCTACTCACTCTACCGGAGTATTGCTGCGCGCTTATGATTTTGAAAAGATCGCTTCCGCAGATGGCAAGGTAGCGCTTGACATAAAGCCTATGCCAAACGGCGAGTTCGGCGTTTATGCGGGCAAGAGACTGCTTAGCGTAGCAGGGATTTGCCAAGACACGGAGCTAAAGGCGTGTTGCAGTAGCAAAGTGGTGCTATTAGAGGCAAACTACACCGCGCCACTAATTATCGCTAAAGCAGTAAACGAAAACAAAAGCCTAAAAGGCGACGAGCACGTGTACCGCTCAAGTAGAGGCAGCGAGCCAAAGCTTAGGCTAGGGCTTGATCTGCTATTTAGATTGCTACTTAAAAATAAAGCCGTTAGCCTATATGCGGGCACACAAAAGATTTCAAATGCTTTGGAGCCGCTTATTGTGGGTTTTAGCGAAAAAGAGATAAACTCAATGATCGGCGCGCAAATTCCGCGCGATAAGATCGTAAAAATTTTAAAAAGGCTGGGCTTTGATGTAGGCGTCGAAGCCGATCTAATCACCGCCAAGGTGCCGCCTTTCCGCCACGATATCGTAAATTCTCACGACGTGTGCGAGGAGATCGTGCGTATCGTGGGCATCGACAATATCGCTGCCGCGCCGCTAAGCTTCTACGAGAAAAACCGCCTAAACGATACCTACGTAAATTTGCAAAACGGGCGTAAGCTTCGCAGCAAGGCGGCAGCAGTAGGATTTTTCGAATGCGTGCATTATGTATTTGACGACGGCAAGGCGCTAGACAGCTTAGGCTTTAAGCCGTGCAAGGTTAAAATTTTAAATCCGATCAACGGCGAGCTGGACGCGCTAAGACCGACGCTCATTAATCATCTGTTGGAGTCTGCTGAGCGAAATTTAAAGAATTCCCGCAGAAGCGTCAAGCTTTTTGAGCTAGGAGAGGTGTTTGATGCGGACGGCTCGCAGAGCCTAAGACTGGGCTTTATCGCTAGCGGACTAAAAGCCGAGCCCTCTATAGCGGCCGGTGCAAAACCCGCTGCGGTGGATTTTTTGTATTTTGCAAATTTAATCCAAAGCGTCATCGGTAAATTTAAGGTCAGGCTGCCCGGCGAAAATTTGAAATTTTTAAGCGAATTCGAGCAAGCTCAGATCGAGCAAGGCGGGCAGATAGTGGGCTTTATCGGGCGCGTGGATTACGCCGTAGAAGCAGGGCGCGATCTGGATAAAAGCTATCTGTGCGAGATCGATTTTTCCAAGCTTAAATTTAAAAATATCGTAGCGGACGTTTATTCGAAGTTCCCTAGCGTATCGCGCGATCTAAGTATTTTGGTGCCGAGCGGAATGCGTTTCGAGCAGATCAAGCAGTGCATAGATGCCCTTAAAATTGAGGCGCTAAAGGAATTTATCCCGAGTGATCTTTACGGCGACGAAAGCCTGGGCGATTCAAAGAGCCTGACGATCAGACTTGTATTTCAAGACCTTCAAAAAACGCTCTGCGACGAGGAAGTAGCGGGCTTTACCGATAAAATTTTAGCCGCGCTTAGCAGCGAGCTGGGGCTTGGGCTGCGATGAGAATTTTTGCGCAAGCGGGCCCTTTGCAGGCGGAGATTTCAAATATCGCCGCGGATAAATCGATCTCGCACCGTGCGGCGATCTTTTCGCTGCTAGCGGAGGGGACGAGTAAAATTTCAAACTATCTAGCCGCCGAGGATACGCTAAATACGCTAAAAATAGTGGAGCTTTTGGGCGCTAGCGTACAGCGCGTAGGGGGCGAAATTCTGATCACTCCGCCGGAGGTTATCAAAGAGCCTAACGTTCCGCTTGATTGCGGCAACTCTGGCACCGCGATGCGGCTATTTATGGGCTTTTTGGCGGGACGCGAGGGCTTTTTCGTGCTGTGCGGCGATCGGTATCTAAGCGAGCGCCCGATGAGGCGCGTTGCGGATCCGCTTTGCAAGGTGGGCGCTAAAATTTACGGACGAGCAGGCGGCGAAAAGGCTCCGATTGCGGTGCTCGGGCAGAAGCTCGGATATTTTGAGTACGCGAGCAAAATCGCGTCCGCGCAGGTTAAGACCGCTCTTATTTTAGCGGCCTTGCGCGGCAGCGGGTGTAAATTTAGCGAGCCCGAGCTTAGCCGCGATCATAGCGAGCGGATGCTAAAGGCAATGGGCGCGCAAATTTCGCAAAATGGTCTTGAGATCGAAGTCGCGCCGCTTAGCTCGCCGCTTAGACCGCTTGAAATTTTTATCCCAAACGATCCCAGTTCGGCATTTTTCTTCGCCGTCGCCGCAGCGATAACCCCCGGCTCGCGCATCGTGCTAAAAAATATGCTGCTAAATAAAACCCGCATAGAGGCGTATGAAATTTTAAAACGTATGGGCGCCGAGGTAAAATTTCACAAAACGAGCGAAATTTATGAGCAGATCGGCGATATAGAGGTCGCTTACGCGCCGCTTCACGCCGTAGAGGTGAGCGAAAATATCTCCTGGCTTATAGACGAAGCGCCTGCGCTTGCGATCGCCTTCGCCTGCGCGCAGGGAAGTAGCGTGCTTAGAAATGCCGCCGAGCTGCGCGTGAAGGAGTGCGACCGCATAAAAGTAACCTGCGAAGGACTTCGCGCCTGCGGTATTAAAGCGCGCGAGCTACAGGACGGCTGGCAGATCGAAGGCGGTGAGGCGAACGCGGCAATCATCACGCCGTGCGGCGATCACCGTATCGCGATGAGTTTCGCGATTTTAGGCTTAAGATCGGGGATGATCATCGAGGATAGCGATTGTATCGCGACGTCGTTTCCGAATTTCGCCGCGATTTTAAGACAGATCGGAGCAGGCGTTGAAGATTGAGATGGCGAAAAGCTACGGCTTTTGCTTTGGCGTCAAGCGCGCGATCAAGATCGCAGAAAGCGCCGGCGAGGCCGCTACGATCGGCGAGCTTATACATAACGCCGAAGAGATTAACCGTTTAAAACAAAATTTCGGCGTCAAAACCTTGGGGGGTGTTGGCGAGATCAAGGACGAGCAAAAGCTCATCATCCGCACCCACGGCATCCAAAAGGACGATCTGCAAAACCTAAAAGCGCAAAACAAGCAGCTCATCGACGCTACCTGCCCCTTCGTGACCAAGCCGCAGCAAATCGTAGAAAAGATGAGCGCGGAGGGCTATGATATCGTAATCTTCGGCGATAAAAATCATCCCGAGGTAAAGGGTGTGAAGTCCTACGCCAAAGGAAGAGTATGCGTAGTGCTGGAGCCCGCGGAGTTACTACAGATCAAGCTTGGGCCTCGTGTCGCGCTCGTTTCGCAGACTACGAAAAAGATAGAAAGCTTTACCAAAATCGCGGATTTTTTGATGCAGCGCGCTAGGGAGCTGAGAATTTTTAATACGATTTGCAATGCGACGCTGGAAAATCAAGAGGCTGTAAAAAGCCTATCACAAAAGGCCGACGTGATGATAATCGTAGGCGGGAAAAATTCCTCCAACACCAAGCAGCTTTTTTTAATTTCGCAAAATTTTTGCAAAGATAGCTATCTCATAGAAAACGAAAGCGAGCTTGAACGCTCGTGGTTTGAAAACAAAAGCCTCTGCGGCATCTCCGCAGGAGCCAGCACGCCCGATTGGATCATCAAAAAAGTAGTAGCGCGAATCGAAAATTTAACGCAGAATTTATAAACTCTCTTATCAAATTTACTCTTAGAAATTTATCAAATCGAAAGCAAATTTTAGCTAGAATCGCGCATTTTAGTTCTTTTCAAAAAAGCACAAATAAATTTAAAGGAAGCATATGGCTGAGGTGAACGAGAAGGTTCAAAACCACGCAGAGGAAGATTTTGCGACATTGTTAGAGGAGTATGACGCCGGGAAGTCTCGCGACGAGGTTGTCACAGGTAAGGTTATCGCCCTTAAGGACGGCGAGGTTTTCATAGACGTAGGCAGGAAGTCGGAGGGCATTTTAGACGCCGCCGAGGTTAGCGACGAGCAAGGAAATCCGCAGGTTAATGTAGGAGATGACATCAAAGTCGCTATTATCGGAAGCAGAGGCGGTCGCCCGGTCGTATCGTATAAAAAGGCCCTAAAGAAGGAAAAAGTAAAGGCATTCATCGACTCCTATGATGAAAACGCAGAGAATGTCTATGACGTTAAAATTCTATCGTTTAATAAGGGCGGTTTCCTTTGCGCTAACGCAGATGATGTGGAATTTTTTATGCCTCGCTCGCAAAGTGCGCTTAAAAACCCAAATGGCGCCGTCGGTAAAAATTTCAAAGTAAAGATCATTAAAGTTGATAGAGATGAGCAAAGCATCGTAGTATCGCGCAAGAAGCTACTTGATGAGGATCGCAAAGCAAACAAAGAGGCGATCGAGAAAGTAATCGCTACTGAGGGCATTATCGAAGGCGTCGTAAAAAAAATCACTACCTACGGTATGTTCGTAGACGTAGGCGGCGTGGACGGACTCGTGCACTACAGCGAAATTTCATACAAAGGCCCGGTAAATCCGAGCTCGCTCTACAAAGAGGGCGATAAGGTTCCGGTTAAAGTTATCAAGTACGACAACGATAAAAAGCACCTCTCTCTTTCGATCAAAGAGGCGATGCCCGATCCTTGGAACGAGATCAAAGATAGCCTGGAAGTGGGCGATACTATCCGCGTAAAAGTAAGTAATATCGAGCCTTACGGCGCGTTTGTCGATCTTGGCAACGACATCGAGGGCTTTTTGCATATCAGCGAAATTTCGTGGGATAAAAATATCAAAAATCCGAAAGATTTCATCAGCGAGGGCGAGGAGCTTGACGTCGAGGTCGTAGAGATTAACCCTAGCGAGCGCAGATTGCGCGTGAGCCTTAAAAATTTACTCACTAAGCCTTTTGACGAGTTCGTTGCTAAGCATAAAGTGGGCGATGTGCTAAAAGGCAGCGTCACTACAATTACAAATTTTGGTGCGTTTGTGAGGATCGACGGCGTAGAGGGGCTTTTGCATAACGAGGACGCTTCGTGGGATCGCGGCGAGAAGTGCAAAAATTTATTCAAAGTAGGCGACGAGATCGAGGTTAAGATCATCAAGATCGACAAAGATACTCAAAAAATTTCTCTAAACCACAAAGAGCTCGGCGATAGCCCGATTAGCGAGTTTGCCAAGAGTCACAATCAAGGCGATGTCGTAAAAGGCAAGATCCGCGATATTAAAGAGTTCGGAATTTTTGTCGAGCTCGGAGGCGGTATAGACGCGCTTATCCGCAAGGAAGATCTCGGCAACGTAAGCGTAGATAGCCTAAAAGTGGGCGACGAGATCGAGGCTGCGATCGCCTTCATCGACGAGAAGAAAAATAGAATCCGCCTAAGCGTGCGCAGGCTGGCTCATCAGAAGGAGCGCGAGGCGCTAAACGAGATCAATAGCAACGACGACGAGAAGCAAAGCCTAGGGGATCTAATCAAAGATCAACTAAATAAATAAAACTCTTTCCGCAAGGCATTCCCCGCCTTGCGGACCTACTTCAAAAGGTTAAATTTAATGAAAACTATCATAGTCTGCGACGCAATCCACAAAATCGGTTTTGATCTGCTTAAGCAAGAATCGGATGTTAAAGTAATCGACGCTACGAACGTGTCCAAGAGCGAGCTTTACGGAATTTTAGGCGATGCGGATGTTGCGATCACCAGAAGCTCTACGGCGGTGGATGAAAAATTCCTTGGCGCAGGCACCAAGCTAAAAGCGATCGTGCGCGCGGGCGTGGGCGTAGATAACTGCGATATCGACGGCTGCTCCAAGCGCGGCATTATTTTGATGAATGTACCTACGGCAAACACCATCGCCGCGGTCGAAATGACTATGTGCCATCTGCTAAATGCGGCGCGCAAATATGTAAATTCCTGCAACGATCTTAAAATTAATAGAATTTGGAAGCGCGAGAAATGGTACGGCACCGAGCTTTATAAAAAGAGCCTCGGCATCATCGGTTTTGGAAACATCGGCTCGCGCGTAGGGGTTCGCGCGCTTGCGTTTGGGATGAACGTCATCGCCTATGATCCCTATATCGAGCCTGAGAAGGCCACGAAGCTCGGAGTAAAATATACGAAAAATTTCGACGAAATTTTATCTTGCGACTTCATCACTATCCATACGCCGAAAAATCAAGAAACGATAAATATGATAGGCGAGCCGCAAATAGCGAAGATGAAAGATGGCGTACGCTTAATAAACTGCGCTAGAGGCGGGCTGTATAATGAAAAAGCGCTCGCAAACAATCTACGCAGCGGCAAGATCGCATATCTCGGCATCGACGTTTTCGACAAAGAGCCTGCGACCGATCACGAGCTTTTGGATATCGAAAATTTAAGCGCGACTCCGCATCTTGGCGCAAATACTCTCGAATCGCAAAGCAATATCGCCAGGGAAGCCGCGGAGCAGGCGATCAGCGCAGCACGCGGCTTAAACTATCCAAACGCTTTAAATTTGCCGCTTAAGCTCGAGGATCTGCCGCGCGGTATCGAGCCGTATATAAATTTGGTCTCCAAAATGGCTTATCTTGCGGCGCAGATCAACAAAGGCCCGATCAAATCGATTCGCATCGAGGGTAGCGGCGAGGTGGTGCAGTATCTAAAATCGATGCTCGTTTTTGCGATCGTAGGCGCGCTGCACGATTCTTTGGGCGATTCGCTAAATTATGTCAATGCTAAATTTCTTGCGGACGAAAAGGGGATCGAGACGAGCTTCGGCGAGCTTGCAAATAGCGTCTATAAAAGCGAGATCGCGGTAAAAATTATGACCGACGAGGCGATCTCAAACGTCGCGGGCACCGTATTTGATGGCAGCGAGGAGCGTATCGTAAATATCGGCGGATTTAAGACCGATTTTAAGCCGAAAGGCAAGATGATAATCTTCAAAAATACCGACGTGCCGGGCGTTATCAAATCAGTAAGCACGATCCTAGCCGACGAAAACATCAATATCGCGGATTTTCGCCTAGGCAGAGGCGAGGAGGGGGACGCTTTGGCGGTCATTTTGGTCGATTCCGAAGTGCAAAAAAGCACGCTTGATAAGCTGGCGGCGCTTCAAACCTGCCTAATGGTGCGCTACGCGGCGCTTTAATCTTTTTCCACTTATGAGGCGGAATTTTAAATTTCGCCTCGCCCGAATTCTTTAATAATTTAAATTTACAATTCAGCCTACGACGGTGTTTTATGAGACGACGCAGGAAGGCGTGGCGAGGACTTTGAGGTACTTGATGTACATACAGAACCGGCACTTGAGGTACGCTGTGGTATGCGGCTAGGCAAATACGGTTTTAGCGTGCGGCTTTTGCAAAAGCCGCACGCGCTCTAAATTTAACTCTCGCTCTGAGCTTGCTTTTAAATTTAAATTTCGTCCTTGCATATCTGTTTTTAAATTTCATCATCGCGGCACTGCCGATTAAATTTTGTCGCTATGCGGGTTTGGTACTAAAAGCTAGAAGCTGCGATGCGAAACGCGGTCAAATTTTATAAAATTTTAGACACGGCAAGGCGCTTTTGCTTCAAATTTATTTGCGGCAGGCGCTACATCTCTCTAATCGTATCACTCGTTTAAATTTTGGACAGCCGCCGAGCGATTGCATTGTTGATTAAATTTCGGGCAGTCGCCTAGAGATCGCACTGCTGATTAAATTTTACGTTTTTGCCGAAATTATGCTTCGCCGAAAAATTCCGTCTAGCCTAAAATGAGCAGGTACAAAATTTCAGCCGCAATGCGCCCTGCTAATTTGTGGCCCCAGTGTCTCGATTAGGCTTAAAATTTTGCGGATCTGCGTTTGGTATTCGCGCGCGAGCTCTATGCTAGCGGGCCTACCAAAAAGCGTAGTTTCGAAAAGATCGGGCGCACCGTTTAAAAATAGATATAAGCGCTCATCCATAAATACCGCGCTCAAGCTGAACTCGCCGCTCGTTTCGCGATTTATTTCGCGCAGACGCTCCATAAACGCGGGCGTTAGCAGATAGTGCGCTTCTACTTTGTCATCCGCAAACACACGAAAATCGCGCATAAAATCTACATCGTCCATCATCTCTTTTTCGCCGAAGATCTTGGCGTTTAGCTCCCTGCTTACCACTATCGTTTTGCCCGAGGTTTTTTTCGCGAGCTCGCAGATCAGTACGTTGCCGTCAAAGTCCATATAGTTATCGTAGAATATTTTGATCAACATAATCGCCGCTATGAGCGGATTATCCGTTTTCATGTAAAACCTACCATTACTATGTACTTCGCTGAGGCTAAATTTAATCCCGCAGTACACGCCCGTAATCCGATCCTCGCTTTTGATCCTAGATTTCCTATAAATTCTAAATTTTTGAAATTCCTCTTCTTGCATGCCGGTATATGGATCGTATTTTAAACCGGCATCTATATCTTTTATTACGGCGCGGACGAATATCTCTTTATAAAATTTGTAGTAGCGAATTTCCGCTTCAGTTTCTTGACTGGCGCAATACATAAGAAATATCCAAAAGATATGAAAAAGGATCAAGACGCTCGAAAATTCGGCAATTTCTATTAGAGGAGTGTCTGCTTTAACGCCGTTTAGAAACACTAATACGAACAGGACCGCAAAAAAGGTGGCTATGCTGAGGTAGTAATATCTATTAAAAGCCCTAGCGCACGCTTTTTGTTCGATTAAAGTCTGTGAAATAGCATCTTGCAAAGAAGGCGACATATCTATCCTTGAGAAAAATTTCGGCCGTATTGTAGCAAAATTTAGCGGAATTCATAAAGAGCGAATTCCGCCGCTTAATGAATAGTCGGGATCGAAATTTAATTTATGTAGTCCGTGCGGCGTAAAATTTTAAAATCTTACTCTTTGAAATTAGATTCGCACCGGATTTAAAATTTAATATATCGCGTAAGTTTATATTTCACGCAAGCCGCTTTTTAAAATTTGCATCCAAAGCTCGCGATCACAGTATCCTGAGGGTATCTGAGATGAAATACATAAAAACCCCTAGTCCGAACATCACGAAAAGCCCCGCAAATTCTATGTAAAGCTTCAAGCTTACGAGCCGCTTCGAGCTTAGCTCGTTTGCCTTCGCGCCGAAAAGCGCGGCTAAAAATATCACGACGCTCATTCCAAAACCGATGAAAAGCGCGCTCGCGACGCTAAGCGCGAAGCTTCCGAGGCTGAAGGCAAGCACGAAAATAAGGATCGTGCCGGGGCAGGGCACGAGCGCTGCAGCAAGCGCGATAAGCCACTCTCGCCCTCTCTCGCCGCCGCCAGTCGCGCCATTTTGCAGCGAGCGAGACGAGGTTTGGTTTTTGAAATTTGTAGAATTCAAAGTCTGTTTTTGCTCGTTTTGGCTAGACGAGTTTTCTTCTAGGCTTGCGATTAAATTTGAATCCGAATTTAGCTCTGCCGTTGTGGCGCCTAAATTTTGAGTATCCAAATACTGCGCGGATTCGCCGCTTTGAATATTAAATTTAGAAAATTTATAACTCTTTGACGCTGCGTGAGCGGAATTCCCGGCGTTTGCAAACGCCGTATTTTTTGAGCTGACGCCCGTCTCTGCGGTGTTTACGGCGGAAGTGCAAGCGGCGCAAGAGCAGCCCGCATCGTGGTGGGCGCCCGATCTTACGCGGCGAGCTTTGTCGTAGATGATGAGCGCCGTTATAATGATGATCAGAAGTGCCGAAATTTTCGTGGTGATCGAGGCGGAGTTTGCAGAAACTATGCCTGCAACGTTTTGCAGCACGAACATGCTCGCGCTTACCAAAACGAGCGCTCCTAGGACGTGTAGAAGCCCGATTTTAAGGGCAAATCCAAAGGCCTTGACGTAGCTGCCGCCATGGGCTAGGAAATAGCTCGCCGTTAGCAGTTTCGCGTGCCCTGGGCCTGCCGCGTGGAAAAAGCCGTATATGAAAGAAAGCGCCAAGACCCATAGGATCGTGCTCGCGCTTGCATGCTCGCTGCTTGCGCGAAACGCCGTTTTGAGACTTTTCATAAAATCCATCGTCTTTTGCGCGACAAATCCCAGCGTAGCCTCTTTGTGCTGCTCGCTTGAAATCTCGTCGCTGTCGGATGTAGCGCCGTTTTTGCTCGCGCTATTTTGCGCTAAATTTAAAGAACTATCCTCGGGCGGCGTCGCGAGATTTTGCGTAGAATGCGCGGAATTTAAAGAGTTGTCTCGTCTCGCTGCGAAATTTTCGCTCACGCCTTTATCTACAGATGCCGCAGAATTTGCGGGTTCGTTAAAATTTATCGCGGCGCTCCTGTCGCCCCCGTTTTGCGCTAAATTTGAATTATCGCCTAAAGGGACTGCGGCGTTTTCGCTGTTTTTTGCGGCGGCCTCTAAGCTTTCGCTGTTAAGGCGGTGGGAATTTGTGGGACCGCCTTTTGCCTGCGCGTCCTTTTTGGAGGCTTTATTAATCTGCGCGAGAGTATCCGAAGCGGCGATATTTTTTTGCGCCTCTGCTGCAGCTTCCGAAACAATATCGCTGACCGATCTTTGGTTTGATCTGCGTGCTGAGCTGGCATTCGGTTTAGCTTGTCCGTCTTGCGCAAGTTTATCCTCTGAGTCCACAAGACTCTGCTCGCTAGATGCAAGACCATCCTGCGCCAAATCGGAGTTCGGCGCGCTTGAAATTGGCAGTTTTTTATCTGCGATCTTTGGCTTTTCGCCGCTAAATTCTATAAAAGTGGTGGCTAAATTTGAATTAGGCTTTGCTACAAAGCCCTCGCCTAGATTAATGGGCTTATCGTCAAGCATTTTGAAATTGAAAAATCCCTGATCGTCGTTAATGGAAATTTTAAGAACGCGGTTATTTCGCAGTTCGAAGCCAACCTTTTGATCAAACTCAAACACGAGTCTGCCCTTTTTAACGAGGCTTATTGCGTTTTTAAAATTTCCCTTGATCTGCGTGCCTACGAGATTGCTAAGCGCGGGCTTTGCGTTTTTTGGCGCTTGATCGTAGAATTCCGCCTCGCAAAGATAGTTTTTGGGGGTTAGATAATCGGTCATCGCCTTAGTTATCTCGGCAAGCTCGCTATTTTCAAGCTTGCCGTTGGAATTTATATCGTAGGTCTGCATTATGACATCGGTAAAATTTTGAGAGAAAAGCCACGAAAAATGCAGGCTCACGATCTTGCCGTCTTGTGCGACGGGGGTAATGCTAACGTGCGCAGTAGGCGTGTATAGGGCACACAGAGCGCACGCAAATATCCGCGAGCTAAAGATCGCGGATAAAAGTAAAATTTTAATAAATTTCATCAACTACAAATTTTCTCCGAAAACGTCGATCGTCTTTTTCATCGTCTCGTACCAATCTAGCGGCAGCTGATCGATCTCTATCACCTTTGCACCCGTTTGCGCGGCGATGGTTTGCGCTGCCTTTTTGGAAAACTGCGGTGCGACGAAAATCACCTTGATTTTTTCCTCTTTGGCTTCCTCGATTAGCTCAGCTAAATCCGCAGGCTTAGGCTCTTTGCCCTCCACTTCGACTGCGATCTGCTCTAGATCGTATCGGTGCGCGAAATAGCCCCAAGACGGATGATAAACCATAAATTTCTTTCCCTTGACGCCCGCTAATTTTTGCTTTGCGTAAGCGTCTAGCTCGTCAAGCTTTTTGGCAAATTTATCGAAATTTGCTTCATAGATTTTAGCATCCTTAGGATACTGTTTGGTTAACGCGTCTTTAATATTTTTAGCTTGAATTTTTACAAGCTGCGGATCTAGCCAGATATGTGGATCTAAGCCGCCGTGATGATGATGGTGCTCGTGTGCCTCGTGATCTTTGTCGCCATGCTCATGATGCGCGTCATGATCGTGATCATCGTGATGTGCGCTATGATCGTGTTCGTCGTGATGGTGGTGCTCTGCCATAGCCATTTTGGTGATGCCATCTTCGGTGCGGATTATCTTCATCTTCGGATACGATGCGGCAAGCTTTGGTAGCCAGACTTCGTCAAATTCTATACCGACTGCAAAATACAGATCGCTATTTTCTAGCATTTTCATCTCTGAAGGTTTAGGCTCGTATGTGTGCGGATCAGCGCCTTTGCCGACCATCGTATTTACCTGCAGAGTATCACCTGCGATCTGTTCAACAAAATACTTCGTAGGAAGTATGGTCGTGGTGACCGTAGGTTTGGCGAATGCTACGCAACTAGCTGCTAAAAGCGTGAAAATAAGCTTTTTCATAAAATTCCTTTCCAAAAAAATTGCGGAAGTATATCAAAAGCAACTTAGTTGCAACTTAATATAAATTTATCTAAATTTCGCTATCATCGCTTAAATTTTAAAAAAGGCGTAAAATGGATCCCAAAGATTTTTTAGCGAGTCACGATATCGCCCCTACTGCGCTTAGAGTGCAGATCGTGCAGATCCTAAGCGAGAAAAAATGCCCGGTAAGCTACGATGAACTAGTAGAACGAACGGGTGCGAATAAAACTACGATATATCGCAATATAGCGCTTTTGGAAGAGAAAAATTTGATAATTACCAGCGAGAATAATCATAAAAGTTTTTATGAGCTCACCGACGGCGCCAAAGCGTATTTTGTCTGCGAAAATTGCCATAAAATGGAGGAGATTTCGATGCCAGCTTTGCCACAAAAAAATGTCAAAAGTGTGCTCGTGCGAGGATTGTGCGAGAAGTGCGGCGGCTGAGGCAGGAAATTTAATCAAAAGCACTCAAAGGAATTTGGCTAAAACGCCAGGGCAAAATTTAACCGATTTTTAACGGATTTTTATAAAACAAACGATATAATCTGAGCGTTTCATATTTTAAAAGGGAAAAATTCAGTGAATAAAAACGATACGATAAAAGCAATAGAGAAGTTTGTAAGTTCTCAAGAAATGACGATGTTTCGCCTGAAAAAGGGTATCTACGGCGATGCGATGAAAAATCTTGATCAGGTTTTTACGCCGTATAAGGAGTTTGCCGAGTTTTTCAAAAATCCCGCAAATAGGCTGCAGGAGCTGTTAGGCAATATCGCGTACGAATCGATTTTAAACTACACTGAAGCAGGGCTATCGCACTGCGAGAAGATCCACTCGATCTATTTTGTGGAATCCAAAGGACTTTTCAAAAGTGGTCTAAAGTATATCGAGCCTGATGCGACCGCGAGAGAAAGAGCCAAGAGCTATTACGACAAATTGCTGGAAAACAATGAGAAGCTTAACGAATATATCGATATCGGCTTGCAAAGGCTACATGGCTTAGAAGCGAAGGTTTTCGAGTAGGCCAGGCTAGCTTTGGGATTTGATTTGCGCGGCGAAATTCTATCGCAAATTCTTAGCGCTTAAAATTCTATGATTAAATTTCATACCTTTTGCAGATCGCAAACTTATACTATTTAATTCCGCGTTAGCACCGCTTTTAATTACGCATATAGCAAATAGGGCGACTTGAGCAATTCGGTGGCGACAGGCATTATCCGATACGATCAAAGAAATAATCTAAATTTTTAAAGCTCAACGAAGTGGGTTAAAATAAGCAAGCTTGGCTAAATTCCGTGGAGCGACTAAAGCAAGCTCTAACACAAACTAGTGCTTAGTTGGAGGTATGAATTTAAAATTTCGCGGTTAGCGCGAACGGAAATTTAAAATTCTAACGCCACTTTAGATTTCTGCGGAATGCGGAATTTTAAAAGTAGGTATTGCGCCCGCAATAAGCAAAGCACAAGATTTGAAATTTTATTAGAAATGCTCGCTGCGAAGTAAAATTTAAGAGCCAGGCTGCAAGGCGATGCGGCGTAAATTTTAATTTACTCTGTAGCGCAAAACCG
This sequence comes from uncultured Campylobacter sp., assembly GCA_963527265.1. Lineage (GTDB taxonomy): Bacteria > Campylobacterota > Campylobacteria > Campylobacterales > Campylobacteraceae > Campylobacter_B. The sequence goes on from CAURQQ010000008.1 coordinate 22,846, forward strand.
CATTCAGCAAGAGATATTTTCGGAAACAGAAGGGGCGATAGAGAGCCGTAACGAATTATATCTGATTGCGCTAATACCGCATTGGTATATGCAGTGATGCAGCCGATGCGTAAAAATTATTTAGAGGTGTCAAGGCGGAGCGTGCGGTGTAAATTTTAACTCATTTTGGCGCGCTGTTTTAATATCTCTATCGTGCGAGGCAAACTTAAGCGGTTAAACTTATTGCGATTAGAAAATTCTAAACGTGGATTAAAGCTTGGCGGCGAAATTAGCCTTGCTAGCACTCTGCTGCATCTTAATTTCGCCGCAAGCAGCTTTATTTATCTGCCTTTTCGGCTTTATATTGCGCTAGCAAGCTGCCTAGCTCATCTTTTATGCGAAGCTTTTCTTTCTTCATCGCATCGATCTCCAGATCGCTCATATGCACTCTGCCGGCTTGTGCGTCGGCGATTTTGTGATCCAGCTCGTCGTGCTTTTCAAAAAGCGAATCAAATCGCGCGTTTTTACCTTTTAACTCAGTGATTAAATCTCTGTATTCATGAAACATGCTTTACTCCTTTGAAAAATTTATTCAAGTATATCAATAAAGCGCTTAAAACCTAATTTCAGCTATCAAATTTAGACTGAATTTCACGCATGAGATTCCAAATTTTAAGAGGTAAAATTTTAGTATTTAAAAATTTAAAATAGGCAAATTTAAATGATAAAATTTTAGGGTAGAGCTTTAAAGCCCTGCCGCTATTCGCTATTTTCGAGACGAGATTTTTATTATGAAAGAGTAAGCTGTGAATCTTTATGATCTATAATCCGCGTTGATTTTTACGTAATCGTAGCTAAGATCGCAGCCGTATGCGCTAAACTCGCCATCTCCGAGCCCCAAATCGCACCAGATCGTAAAGCTTTTTTGCTGCATTACGGCGTGAGCCGCAGCCTCGCGCGCGGCGTCTAGTTCGCGATTTTGTGCGTCATAAAGCAGCACGTCATCGTATTTGATACGCAGCTTTTCTTCGTCGCATTCTATACCGCAGGCGCCTATGGTGGAGGCTATGCGACCCCAATTCGGGTCTTCGCCGAAGATCGCCGTTTTAACAAGCGGCGAATTGCTTAGCGCCTTTGCCGCCGTGCGGGCATCCTCGGCGTTCGCGGCACCGCTTACTCTAAATCGCACCAGCTTGGTCGCGCCTTCGCCGTCTTTTACCAGCATTAGCGCAAGCTCGTGCGTCAGGGCGTTTAGCGCGGACGCGAAGGCCGCCTTTTCGTAGGCGCATTTAGCGCTGCTGCAGAGCATAATCGTATCGTTGGTGGAGGTGTCGCCGTCGACGCTTACGGTGTTGAAGCTCTGCTCCGCCGCTTTTTTTAGCAGCTCGTCCATATCCGCGCGCGGGATTTTTGCGTCGGTCAGGATGAAGCAGAGCATGGTCGCAAGCGCCGGATTGATCATGCCCGCGCCCTTGCAAACGGCTGCGATATGAAATTTCTCGCCGTTTTCTAAAGAAATTTCATACGCAAGCTCTTTTTTTATCGTGTCGGTAGTCATAATGGCGGTGGCTAGGGCATCCGAGTTTCGCGCCGAGAGGTCAAAATTTTGCGCGGCGGCGATAATTTTGTCCTTTTTGAGGCGGTATCCGATGACGCCGGTCGAGCTCATAACGGGGTTTATCAGAGGGATTTTTTTGCCAAGCTCGCTAAAAATTTCATCGATATCGGCGATGCCTTGCTTCCCGGTCATCGAGTTTGCGTTTTTAGAATTTACGAGGATAAAATTTGTTTTAAGCTCTCCACCCGCGCGCTCTTGTACCTTTTTAAAATGCCTAATCGGCGCTGCTTGAAATTTATTGCTCGTAAAGATCGCACTTACGGCAAAGGGCTCATCCGCGCGGATAAATCCTAGATCGTTGCCCTGTTTTTTAAAGCCCGAATTCACGCCGTCAAAATAAAAGCCCTCGACATTCTGCAAGCCGCCCTCGAGCTTAGCGATTTTAAACATATCTCATCTCCTGTGGCTTGTATTTGCTGCGGATGAGTTTTTTAGTGTTGCGGATGCCCTCTGCCGTACCGATTACTAAAAATTTCACCCCAGTACCGATGAGATAGTCACCATCCGGCATCGGGATAAAGCGGCTGTTGGGCTCTTTGATTCCCACGACGTCGGCGTTTGTAAAATCGCGCAGGCGAGTTTCTTTTAGACGCTTGAAGCGGATCCACGAAAAATCGGGCACCGTGATCTCCTCGATATCGATAAGCGAGTCCTTTTTATACAAAAATCGCTCCAAAATGTTTTCCATATCAGGACGCACGCTGATCGCAGAGAGCCTTTGTGCAGCGAGTTTGGATGGTGAGACGATAGAATTTGCGCCGAGTTTTTTTAGCCTCTCGGTGTCGCTGTCATCATCGCTATTTGCCATGATGAAGTAGGGGGTGATGCGACCAAGCTCCTTTTCGTATAGGCGCACGAGCGAGATTATTGCGATATTATCGGCTAAATTTGGACTTAGTGTAATGACGGATTTTGCAGATGACAGATGCGCTTTTAGCATCGTGGTTTCTACATGCGGTTCACCTACGATGAAATATGGATAGCGGTTTTCCTCGGCGATTTTGGCTAGAGCGGGATCGGGGTCGATCACGACAAAAGGCAGATGATTTTCGCGAAACTGCTTGGCAAGCTCGGCGCAGTAGATGTTGTTGTAACAGATAATGTAGTGGTTTTTGAGCCTTGCGATGTTATTGATCATTCGTTGCTCCCTAAGTAAATTTTGAAGTTTGCCGTTTTTTATGACCTCGACGACGACGCCCAGGCAAAACGAAAAGGTTCCAAAGCCCATGAGGATGAATAAGACGGTAAAAATTCTACCCGCGGGCGATATCGGCGCTACTTCGGTAAAGCCTACCGTCGTAAAGGTCATGCCTGCTTGATAAAAGGCGTCTACGAGCGAAAAGCCCGCTATAAAGACGTAGCCTAATGTGCCGATTAGCATCATCAGCACAATGGTTATAAGCGGTAAGCGAAAAGGTCGTAGCTGGTCGTAAATTTCTGTGTAGAGGTTGATGTCCGGCTTAGTCGAGCCGGACCAGTCGAGGAATCGCTTGATCTTGTCCAAAACAGACATAAATTCCTCTTTAAGAGGTTATTTTGATTGTTTTTTCATAGTTCGTAGAGTTGAGGCGGCTACTTTGATTCGTCTGGTTGAGCCGTCTTCTAGCTGAACGCGGATGGTGCGTAGATTGACCTGGAATTTCTTTTTGGTTCTGTTATTTGCGTGGCTGACGTTATTGCCTACCATCGCACCTTTGCCGGTGATTGCGCATCTTCTTGCCATAATAAATCCTTGATGATTAAAATAAATGGCGATTATAGCGAAAAAATTTCAAATTATGCTTAAAATCCGCTGCGGTTTAAATTTAGCGAAATTTATGACAAAACTAAGTAAAATTTCGCATCTTGAAATTTTAAAGGAATTTTATGTATGTAGCACCCAGCATTTTATCGGCGGATTTCGGCAGGCTCGCGGAGGAAATTCACGCAGTCTGCGAAGCGGGCGCTGATCTCATCCACGTGGATGTGATGGATGGACATTTCGTACCCAATCTCACGATCGGACCGCTCGTAGTAAGCGCCGCGGCAAAGGCGAGCAGTAAGCCTTTAGACATTCATTTGATGGTTAAAAACGTGCCGTTTTTCGTCGATCTTTTTTTGCCGCTAAAGCCGAAATTTCTTAGCTTCCACATCGAGGAGGAGGCTCATCCGCTGCGTCTCATAGATTATATACGCCGCAGCGGCGTCTCGCCCGCGGTCGTGCTAAATCCGCACACCCCGCTTAGCGCGCTGGAGTTTATCTTGGGCGAGGTCGATATGGTGCTTTTAATGAGCGTCAATCCTGGCTTTGGAGGGCAGAAATTTATCCCCTCGGCGCTTGAGAAAATTAAGCAGCTGCGCGGGCTGATCGATCACAAAGGCGCAAAATGCCTCATCGAGGTCGACGGCGGCGTAAACGGGCTGAATATCGCAGATATCGACGAAGCTGGCGCCGACGTCGTGGTGGCGGGCAACTACATATTTTCTTCAAACGACTACGCGGAGGCGATCCGTGCGCTTAAAATTTAGGCGCGGCACGGGGGTAAAATTTTGACGCGCCAGATCGAAAATCTCATAAATTTACTGGCTCAAAAGAGCATAAATTATTACGATTTTATCTCAAAAGCAAGCGATATTGCCGAAATTACCGAGCTTTTCGAGCCCAAAGACCTTTCGATGTGGCGCGCGCTGGGCATAGAGATAATAAAACTCGACAACGGCAAAATCACGCTCAAAACCCGCGAGACGGACATTTCGGATGAAATTTTTTGCTTCGTGGACATCGAGACGAACGGCGGGCTCTCAAACGGCCAGATCATCGAAATCGGCGCGATAAAAACGCGCGGCACACAGGAGCTTGACCGCTTCGAGAGCTTTGTTTACGCGCCCGTCGTGCCCGAAAATATCACGGAGCTTACGGGGATCTGCGCGGACGATCTTGTGGGCGCGCCGCCGCTAGCTAGCGTACTGGAGCGATTTAGGCTGTTTTTAGGAGGCAGCGTTTTTGTGGCGCACAACGTCAAATTTGACTATGGCTTCATCGACGCGAGCCTGCAAAAATGCGGCTTCGGGATGCTTTTAAATCGCAGGCTCTGCACCGTCGAGCTCGCGCGCCGCACGATCGAGGCGCAAAGATACGGGCTCGGCTCGTTAAAAGAAATTTTAGGCGTGCAAAACGTCCACCACCGCGCATTTAGCGACGCCGTTTCCTGCTTTGAAATTTTCAAATCCGCGCTCTCGCGGCTGCCGTGGAGCGTGCAAAGCACCGAGGATCTGATACTTTTTAGCAAAACCGCAAAGAGCCTGGCGCTGCCTAGGCCGCAGATTTCGGAGCGCGGCGAGGGCGAAATTTTATAAATCGCGCGCCGAATTAAGAGATGAAATTTTAGAGAAATTTCGTACTGCCGTTTGAGAGGTAAATTTTGCGCTTTTAAGCGGCGGCGCTTTAATCTGCGCGGATTGCGGTAGCGTAAATTCGATCCGCGCGATTTTGGCGGGCAAATCGGCGCGTATGGACCTAGATTTTGAAATTTTACCCTTGCCGTAGCGATTGAATGCGCACAAATCGCGGCGGCACAAATTTAAAGCGCTACTGCGGCGAGATGTGATTGCGAGCGAACCGAAACGGCGCAAATTTAAGCAGGCGCGGTTTTAAATAGCATTGCGATCGCACCGAATTTAAGTGCAAATGCCCGCAGCGGCGCCCTTTACGTATGCTGGCTAGGCGGGATCACGTGATTTTAATTTGCTCGGGCGGGTGCGGCAGCGAGCGCTCGTGGAGCCTTTTTGCTTTCGCGGTTTTGATTTTTGCGGCGATAAATTTTGCGCCCGTCCGCGGTTTTGCAACCTTGCTTAGGGCGAATTTTATGAGCGCTTGCAGTTGCGCGGATGCGTCCGAAGCGTCGCGCGCTTTAAATTTTAAAATTTAGCCTAGGCAGTTGCGGCGCGAATTTGATGCCTTAAACTCTACAATCAATAAATTTTGCCCGCGCCTGCCCGTCTTTTGCGTCCTAAAAGTGATAAATTTAGCGTGCCCGCACTGCCGCGGCAGATACGCTAGGCGCGAGGGTCTTCTGCATTTGCCGCTTAGAATTTTGAGATTTGATTTTAGCTTGACGACCTGGTCGGTACGTGCCCGTGCCGCAAATTTTAAAATGGGGCTTTATAAAATTTTGCGGCGCCAACCGCAAATGAAATTTTATAAATTTTTATCGCAAAACACAGCGCGATCGGAGCAAATTTAACGAAAGCTCGGCTCTGTCGTGGCGGCGTACGGCGGCCGCAACCGCACTAAATTTAGCGATAAGCAAATCCGCGATCTTAATAATACAAATTTACGCAGACGCAACTCTCCTCTCATCAAAGCGTCATCGGAAGGCTGACGGGCTTTGTGAGTGAGCGGAGTAATGCGCCGCCGCCATCTTTGCAAGAAGCGCGATCTTGCGATTGAGCGGTCTTTTTCGCCTCAAGACGGACATATCGCGGGCTGAAATTCGAAATAAAATTTATAAAGCGGATCGATGCTTTTAAATTTACGTTGCAAATCTCATAGGATGCGAATACGGCAGTCAAATTTTAAAATTCTGTCTGTTTTAGTCATGTCTTGAGGTTATGTATTGCGAGGGTGCGCGAGCCGCTTGATTGGAAAATGAGTTTTAGATCGCGCCTTGCGTATGTATCGTGCGCAGTAAAGTAAAATTTCATGCCGCCCGTCGCTGCACTGTCGCTCAACCGCCCCATTTCTGGAATACGCTAAAATTTCAACAAAGCTATGCTTCGGTTTTGCTCTAATGCAGAATTTGCTCACCGCGCTTTGTACTAAATGAAATTTTACCGCTCGCCCGTTAGCCGCGCACGGTAAATTCTATTTACTGCACATACGCGCCGTACCCGCTGCAAGTTTTAGCGTCCGCGCCTTAAAATTTCAGTCCAAAAGCCCTATTTGGCGCCGCGTCCTAGCAGAAACAATCTCACCGCTTGTTCGGCGACGCGGGCTAAATTTTGTGTCGCGGTCTCTTTTTCCATCGCGTGCTCAAGGCTCATCGGTTCATTTAGGATGCAAAAAAATGCGCCTATGCCTCGCTCGTTACAGCCGCCGGCACAGGGCGAGATGCCGCCTGCCAGCGCGATTACGGGCACGCCGTAGGAAGCGGCGATCTTTGCGACGCCGCAGGGGGTTTTGCCCATCGAGCTTTGAAAATCTAGCCTTCCTTCGCCTGTGATGACGAGCTCGACGCCTTTCATACCGCGATCTAGCCCGATCTCTTCGGTGATGATGTCGATGCCCGGCTTAAGCGTCGCGTTTAGAAAGCTCACGAAGCCAAAGCCTAGACCGCCGGCAGCTCCTGCTCCGGGGCTATTCCAAAGCTCGCGTCCGAGGTGCTTGCTTACGACGCTTGCAAAATTTATAAGTCCTGCATCGAGCTGCTTTACCATCGCCGCATCCGCGCCCTTTTGCGGAGCGTAAATATATGCCGCGCCGTTTTCGCCAAAGAGCGGATTATCCACGTCGCAGGCGATAAGAAACTCGCACTCTTTAAGATGTGGCAGCACCGAAGTGCAATCTATCGTGGCGAGTTTAATCAGATCCTCGCCCGCTCCCGCAAGCTCTGCGCCATTTGCATCTTTAAATTTAAAACCAAGCGCCCGCAGCATCCCCATGCCCGCGTCATTCGTAGCACTTCCACCGATGCCGATGATAAACTTTCGCGCGCCGTGTGCGATCGCATGCGCTATCATCTCGCCAAAGCCATAAGTGCTCGTTTTTAGCGGGTTGCGGCGCGATTTTTCGATGAGCGGCAGACCCGATGCGGACGCCATTTCTAAGATGCCTAGCTCGCCTTTTAAGGCGTAGCGCGCGGGCGTTTTTTCGCCTAACGGATTTGCTACGATGACGTCCATGAACCTAGCTTTTAGTGCGTCGGCAAGGGCTTCAACGCTTCCTTCGCCGCCATCTGCGATAGGTTTGACGAGCACCTCGCAGCCTAGCTTTTCGATGCCTGATTTTACGGCGTTGCCCGCCTCAAGCGAACTAAGCGAGCCCTTAAACGAGTCGATCGCGACTAAAACTTTCATATTTTTCCTTTAGCTAGTATTTTAAAATTTTGGAATTTTACAGCGCATAGGCTAAATTTACGATGACAGACTGAAGCAAGAGTATAATTTTAAAATCTCGTTGCCGAATTTATGGGGCAAATTTTAAAATTTCATGTCGTAGAATTTTAAAATTTTACTCCTTGAGGCTTTGTGTGTAAATTTAAAACTCCGCTATACGAAATTTTAATACTAGGGAATTTGCGCAGTGTGGGCTAGCTACGTAAATTTAAAGAATTTAATGTAGCTAGCCGCGGGTAGATGCCCGTAGCGCTCTGCACTGATTTAGCGCGGTAGCGGCTAGAATAAGCTAACCTAGATCAAAAACAGCGACAAAACCCACACGCTGATCATGCCCGTAATGCCCATAATTAGGGTTAGCATTGTTTGAGTGCGGTAGCCTTGCTGCGGGTTCATCTTGCTGAAATTCGTAACGACCCAAAAGTAGCTGTCGTTAGCGTGCGAAACCGTCATAGCGCCCGCTGCGATCGCCATTACCACAAGCGCGCCGGACATTTCCGAGGTGAAGCCCAGTACCTGCATCAGCGAGCCGTCTGCGTTAAATGCGCCCATAATCGAAGCTGTAGTGATGATCGCCACGGTGGAGCTTCCTTGCGCGGTTTTTAGGACTGCCGAGATTAAGAACGGGAAGAAAATCCCCGCAGCTTTAATGGCGGTCGCATTGTCCTTGATGTAGGTTACGAAGCCGGCGTCGGTGATTACCTTGCCTAGCACTCCGCCCGCTGCGGTGATGAAGAGGATCGGACCTACTATCTTTAAGGATTCGTTGGTGATCTCGCTAAATTCGCTTAGTTTGCCGGTTTGCACAAGTAAAAATACCGCAAAAACTACGCCCAAGGCTAGCGCGATGATAGGATTTCCTAAAAATTGTAAAATTTCGCCCGCAAATCCGCTTACTTTTAGGATCTTGGCGACGGAGCCCAGCGCCATAAATAGGATCGGCACTAAAATAGGGGCTAAGCTTAAAAATCCGCCCGGCAATTTGCCGTATTGTTGAAGCAGATCGTCGTAGCTTTTGGCGATGACTTCATTCGCTTCGGCCTCGCTTATATGGACATTTTTGGCGACTTTTTTAGAAAAAAAGTATGTAGCGATCAGCACTGGCAAGGACACTACCGCGCCCATTGCGATTACGAGCAGTAGATTGCCGCCTAGACCCACGGCGCCTGCTGCAGCGATCGGCCCTGGAGTCGGCGGGATGAATACGTGCGAGGCATAAAGTCCGCCCGAGAGCGCTACTGCTAGAGCGACTGGATTTTCGCCGATTTTTTTGCTGATCGCTTCTCGGATCGGGTTTAAAACGACGAAGCCGCTGTCGCAAAATACGGGGATACCTACGATCCAGCCCATTATGAGCATCGCAAGCTCGGGGCGCTTCTGCCCTACTACGTTTACGACCATATCGGCGAGTTTGAGCGCCGCGCCCGTCTTTTCGAGCACGGTGCCGATGAGCGCGCCGAAGATTATGACGATACCGATACTCTTAAACGTGCCGCTGAAACCATCGCCGATAATCGCGGGGATCTTGGCTAGCGGTATGCCCGCGACGATCGCGAGCGCCAGGGAGATAAGCATTAGCGCCAAAAACGGGTGAACGCCTGCTTTGGAGATCAAAAAAATCATCACGACGACCGCTATGGCGAAGCAGATGATTAACGCAACACCGCTCATAAAAGCTCCTTGAATGGATTTAATTTGCCCGCAAGCGGTTTAAGCTTAAGCTCCGTTTGCGCCTCAAATTTAATGCGGTAATTTTAGCGAAATTTTAATATAAAGCAAGAAAGGCAGCGTTAAATTTATGGAAATTTATGATTTATGCGAAAATTATGGACTAGCTAGCGGGATTTATCGGTTGGAATTTATCGGTGCCGCGCGGCGAGAGGCGGTTTAAATTTTAAAATTTACGATATTTGTTTAGGCGTGTAGAGCGACTTAAACCCTTTTTCAAAATCGAACATTTTATCTTTTCGCGCGGCGGGCGGCGGAAATTTTATCGCGGATCTATCGTCGTGGTGCAGCAATGGGGCGGTGCGCTTGCGCTTTACACACAGCTTTGGCAGCTAAAGGGCGTAAGCGATGCGGACGGCTTTGCGGCGCTTGCTGCTGACAGCGGCGATCGAAGGCATAGCATTGGCGACGGCAGCGGTGAGGCAGCAACAATGAAATTTTTACATAAGATCGGCGATGATAGAATTTTGATCGCAAACTACTTGCAGCAGCGGCGATAAAATTTTAATTGAAATTATCGGCAGAAGCGGCGTCTAAATTTTATTAAAACTATTGGCGCAGCGGCGAAATTTTGATTTTAGCGGCGCCAGAGGAGCTTTTTTTAAAGATCAAATTTTAATCAAAGGCAAAAGCGGCGTCGGTGGAGCTTCGATCAAAACGGCGCGCAGCAGCTCGGATAAAAACCAGCGGTAATGCCTGATCTCTAAAATTTTAATCAAGAATACTCGAGATGCGAGAATTTCTAGCGATAATCTTAGCTCGCCCGAGTTAAAATTTTGATCGAGAGTATCTGGCGATAGAATTTCATTCAAAGCTAGCAGTAGTGAAATTTTCAGCTTCGAGAACGGCAGGAATTTTATTACTTGAAGGCAGTGGGGGGGGATTTACAGCTTTTTATACGATTTTTCTGCGAGTCTGCCGTGATCTTTTCGCGATTTTTTAAAATTCCAGACGGTATTTGCGCGGTTTATATGTGACGAAATTTTCCGGTTCGTGAAATTTATAGAGCCATTTAAATTTACAAAGTCGCTTAAATTTATAAACTAGCGCCTCTTTTTGAGCGCTCTTTGCGCGCATAAATTTAATCGGCAGCTCTATCTAATCCGCAAAATTTTAGTTTTTGAAATTTTATAAATTTTCGAGCTTGCGTTTTGGCTAAAATTTTGATCCACGACCTGATCAGCCGCCGCTTTCGCCCAGGCTTCGTCGAAGTTTTGTCCGTTTAAATTTGCGCTGCTAGAGTAGAGCCAGTCAAATTGCCTCAAAAACTCCTCGTGAGCGCACTCTTTCACGACGCGCACGGCCTTGGCGTTCGGATATAAAAACGTCGTCTTCCTCGCGCGGCGCACTAAATTTTTAAATTTAGCGGGCACGCGAGCGAGATTTTTTAGCTCGCTAAGCTTTGCCGTCGTTATGAGGCAGGGCTTGTCCGCCGCTCGGCCTTTTAGCGCGTTTATCTCGCGAAAATCCTTGCTCAAAAATCCAGCCGTCGTATCGGTCTGCGCCAAATAGATCATCTCTCCTCCAAATTTACGCCTTTTTCCTATCTTTAGCCAGCAAAAATATGCACGAGATAATGAGCGTAAAGCCCGCAAAATCAAGAAACACGAACTCCGTCCCTAGCCAAAAATAGGCAAACGCCGCCGCGCTCACCGGCTCGATGCACGCTATCATACTCGCCCTGCTTGCGCCTATTATCTTTAGCCCCGTCATGTAAAAGCTAAACGCGCATATCGTGCCCAAAATCACCACCGCAGCAAGTGCCGCAAAGCCGTCCGCATCGCTCACGCCGCCTAGCTGCCAAACCCGCGTGTAAAGCGCGAGCGCGCCGCCGCCGATGACCATACCCCAGCCTAAATTTAACGGGACGGGGTATTTTTGATTTAGCTTCGCGGGGATGAGGCTGTAAATCACGACGCCAAGCGCGCTAATGAGGCACCAAACCAGCGCCTCCGCGCTGATAACCAGCGAGCCAAGATCGCCGTGAGTGGCGAGCAGCACGACGCCCAGCACCGCTAAAATAAGCGCGATGAGCTCGACCTTTTTGGGCGCGCGCCGCTCTAAAAAACAGACGACGGCGAGGATGAGCGCGGGCGCGGAGTACTGGATCACGGTCGCGACGGCGGCATTTGAGAGCTCGATACCGCAAAAGTACGAATACTGCGTCATCATGAGCCCAAATATGGCGTAGATGAGCAGCTGCGGCAAAAGCGCGAGATCTTTTAGCGGCGCGATGGCTGCACGCGGCGAACGCGCTAAATAATACGCCACCATCGCAAGCCCGGCAAGGCTCAGGCGGTAGGGCACGAGCCAGTCGGCGCTAACGCCCTTTTGCGTGAACAGATACTGCCCGCAAACACTGCTAAATCCCCATAATACGCCGCCAAGAAGCGTGATGAAAACGCCGAAAAATTCGCTCTGAGATCTCATTTGCCGCCTTAAATTTAAAGCCAAAGTATATAAGCTTATGCTTAAGCTGGGGTTAAATTGAGGGCTTCGGCGTAGTATATCGGACTATATTTGCAACTAGTAAAATTTTGTAAATTTTAAAATTTGAAGCAAATAAAGAGATGATAAAAATTTATGAGGCTATGTAAGAATGAAGTAAATTCTAAATTTAGCTTAACGTTTGCAATTTATGGGATAAATTTTGACATTTGTGATGCGCCAAAGCTTCATAGTGTATTACTTTTAGAAAAGTTGAATTTGGCTCAAAGGCGGCTAAATTTTTCTAATCGGCAGTCTAATTATCGTTTTGCATTTTTGCGGCGCGGTTCTTCTGGGGTCGCTTAGGTAGATTTCGTGATGCACCCTTTGCTCAACAAAGTCCTTTGCATAGCCATTCGCGATGATAAACTCGTCTATTTTGGCTACGCTTCTTGGCTCATCATCAAAGCCGCCCACATGTAAAATTTGCGCGCAAAGACCTTCGTCTATCCTCAAAAACTCCGCTGCACTACAGTCCAGCTTCTTTTTTTGCGTAGCCTGTCGCACCGCCCAGTCAAGGCTCTCTCGCGTAATAAAATCGGGTAGTCTAATCGCACTAATCCAGCCAAAATCCCTCTTTCGGGCGTAGTCCGCCGCTCCGTCAGCAGAGCCGCGCTGTCGCCAAAACCCCTCTAGCGGCGGCACGACGTACTCGAAAAATCCATCGATCTTATATTTGGTTTTATAGCTCATTTTTAGCGCGTAGCTCACGGCGTAAAGCACCTCTATCGCGCGCTGATACGCGCCGCCTGATTCGTTCGGATCGCCATCGCCTCGGATGCAGACGAAATTTGCGGGCGGAACGGTTAAAATTTGCGGCGCCTGTTTAGGTGCGTAAAGCTGCTTAAATTCTTTTTTAAAATCAAACATTTTATTCCTTTCGCGAGGTAAATTTCATAAAATTTTGCGCTAGAAGCGGAGCTGAAATTTTATGCGGTCATAAAATTTCATATCATCACGCGATCGTGCGGATGGAAATTCTACGGAATTCTACATTTGCCGTAATTGCTGCGAGAAATTTTGTCGCAAGCGCGGCGAGAGCTTGTGATGCGAATAAAATTTCACGCTATCTCAAGCGAGCATAAAATTTTACTGCGAGTGTCTGAGAAATTCGGCTGCAAGCAAGTTTAAAAAAAATTGCCGCGATTGTGTAAAAATTTGCTGCGCGCCGATGAAATTTTAGGCGGGAGAAATTTCACGCGAGCGAAATGCGCCGCTATTTTTTATAAAAGAAACGATATAATCCGATCATAGCATTAAATATTTTAAAATTCCGCCGAAGCGCGCGGCTAAAGCGGCTAAATTTAAAGCGCTGCTTAAAATTTTTAGACCAGCGCCAGCTTCAGCACCTCTTCGATCCGCTCTACCGGCGTTATTTTCAGATCGTTTTTGACCTCGCCCGGGATCTCTGCTAGGTCGCGCTCGTAGTTTTTGAGCGGGATCAACACTTCGGCGATTTTGGCTTTGTGCGCGGCGATGAGCTTCTCCTTAAGCCCGCCGATCGGCAGCACCTTGCCGCTTAGCGTGATCTCGCCCGTCATCGCAAGATCTGCGCGCACCTTGCGCTCACTTAAAATCGACGCGATCGCCGTACTCATCGTGATGCCCGCGCTCGGTCCGTCCTTCGGCGTCGCACCCTCGGGCACGTGGATGTGAAGGTCGAATTTGTTATAAATCTGCTCCGAGCTTTCGGAATTTTCCTCCGCACCTAAATTTTGTGTCGCAGGGCTTTTAGATGTCGCGCCGCCGTTTGCGCGCAATGCGGAGTTTTTGCCCGCGCGTGAGGCTTTTGCCGCGCCGCTCTTAGCGTCTTGAGCCGCTTTGAGCTTGCCCTCGTCGATCAGCACCTTTACGACGCTAAAGGCGATCTGTGCGGATTCTTTCATCACGTCGCCGAGCTGGCCCGTGATCGTCATCGCGCCCTTGCCTTTGATCTTGACCGCTTCGATCTTGAGCACGTCGCCGCCGACCGCAGTCCACGCAAGTCCGTTTACGATGCCGATTTGATCGCACTTTTCGACCTCGTCGATCTCGAAAACCTTTTTATTTAGAAATTCGCTTAAATTTTTCGTCGTAACGACGATTTTTTTAAACTCTTTGTCTTTTAAAATTTTAACCGCGACCTTGCGGAAGATCGCAGCGATCTGGCGACGCAAATTTCGCACGCCGCTTTCGCGCGTGTACTCTTCGATGATCTCGGAAAGGGCTGCCGGGTTGATCGTTACGTCGGCAGATTTTAAGCCGTGGCGCTGCAGCTCCTGAGGGATTAGATAATCTTTAGCGATCTGAAATTTCTCCTGCGGCGTATATGAGCTAAGCTCGATAAACTCCATCCTGTCGCGTAGCGGCGCGGGTATGAGAGATACGTCGTTTGCTGTGGCGATAAAGATGATCTTGCTAAGATCGATGTTGAAATTTAGATAGTAATCCCTAAAGCTCGAGTTTTGCTCGGGGTCTAAAATTTCAAGCAGAACCGCCGTCGGATCGCCCTTGTATGAGCTTGAAATTTTATCGATCTCATCGAGCACTATGACGGGGTTCATCTGATTTGCCTCGATGAGCCCTTGCACGATGCGGCCGGGCATCGCGCCGATATAGGTGCGGCGGTGTCCGCGCAGCTCGTTTACGTCCTCAAGCCCTCCCAAAGCGATGCGGATGAGTTTGCGCTTAAGCGCGGTCGCTATAGAGTTTGCAAGGCTCGTCTTGCCCACGCCCGGAGGGCCGTAGAAGCACAGGATCGCGCCGCCGTTTTTGCCGTCCTCTTTACTCTTCTTGCCGCTTGTGCCGCGAAGCTCCAAAAGCTGCTTTAGCGCGAAATACTCCTCAATGCGCGCCTTGGGCTTTTTCAGGGAGTGGTGGTCTTTGTTTAGCTGCGCCGTAACGCCCTCGATGGACATCTTGTGCTTGGCGGTCTTTTCAAAAGGTACCTCCAAAACCCAGTCCAGATAGCTCTGCACTAGCCCCGCATCGGCGCTATCCGGATGAAGGCGGGCAAATTTATCGATCTGCTTTTTGATCTCTTTGTAGGCATCTTCGCCCAAATAGGGCTTTTTGGCTTCCAGCTTTTTGCGGTATTCCTCGATCTCGACATCGCGATCGGCGTCGCCGCCGAGCTCTTTTTGGATCTGCTTGAGCTGCTCTTTTAAAAAATACTCTTTATTTGTCTTATCGATCTTGGAATGGACCTTGCTTTTGATCTCCTTTTCGAGCCTCTGCGCTTCGATCTCGTCGGAGATGTAGTTGATGAGGTTGAAAAGGCGCTTTTGCAAGTTGCTCTCGGTAAAAAACGAGTAGGCTACCTGCTTTTTTAGGCGCAGTGCGCTTAAAATCAGATCGCAAACGCGCGCGGCGTCGGTGCCGTCGTCGATGGTCTTTAGCAGATCGTTCGGAAAAAAATGCGTGAGCGTACTAAGCGTCTTGGTCTTTTCCTTTAGCACGCTTACCAGCGCGTCTAATTTCTGGTCGTTGCCGCGCTCGTCGTGGATGATATCGACGGTAGCGACCAGCGGATCTTGCGAAATTTCTTTTACGATTTTGCCTTTTAACGCGCCTTGAAATAAAATTTTAACCCGACCGTCGGGAAGTGGTACGGTTCTCATCACGGAGCCCACGACGCCTGCGTTATAGATGCCGCCGAAGCTTCTATCGCCGCTAAATTCCGACTTTGAGCTTACGACCATTATCATAGATTCGTTTTTGGCGGCTAGATCGAGGGCTTTTTTGTTATGCTCGTCGCCGATGAAAAGGGGCGCTATCATAAATGGATATAAAAATAGCTCGTCCTCGACGATGATAGGCAGATCGCTAGGGAAGGTTGTATTTTGCATCAGTTGCATCGCTCCTCCTACTCAAAAATCGCGCGATACCAAGGCGAGCGCGGTTTGATGACGTCGGTGCCGTTTAACGGGGACTCTTCGATGCGCTGCTCGTAAATTTTGGCAGAACTTTCGCGATCGGTGCGCTGGTAAAGGTCTTTGATGTCGATATTTAGCTGATGCTCGGCAAGCCTGAGCTTCGTTAGCATCGTCTCAAGTAGCGGACGATACTCGCTCTGCGGGTATTCAGCTATAAATTTTCGAATTTCGTCGATGCTGTTTAGCATTAGCTTTTGGTTACGATTTGGGCGGCTAAAGGAATCGAAATTTGCTCTGATCTTTAAAAATCTTGCGTATTCGATCTTTTGCGTCGTACCGTAGAGGCGGATATATTCGTCTAGGTATTTGTTTGCTTTCTCGTAGTTTTCATCCTCCACAAAAGCCCACGCCATAATGAGTGTCATCTCCTCAAGCAGCGGCGAAGCGATGTGTTCGCTAGAAAAGCTAGTGTAATGCTTCTCGGCATCCTCCATGCTGGCGTTATTGATATCTTCTAAAATTTTAGAATACCATGCCTCAGGGCTTAGATTAAAAAGCTCGCCGTCGCCTTTGCCGCTGCAGCCGCCGATAAACGCGATAAATAGGAGAGCGGATAGAATTTTACTTAGATTTGTCATAAAAAATCCTTGGAATTTATTTAGCTCGTAATTTTATAGTCTTTGAGTAAATGCAAGCTTAAATTCCGCGTCCAAATTTAAAAATGGAATTTCTTTAAAAATTTTGTGCGTTCGAGCTTAAAAATCTTTATAAACCAAAAAAATTTACGCGATAAATTCTAAATTTAAGTTTAACAATAGTATAATTAGCGCCGATAACGCAGAGTAAGTTTGCGTTTCCGTAATTTCAAAATTTTAAAGAAAGGATGTAAGATGAAAAAAGGTTTTACTCTAATTGAGCTGATCTTTACCATCGTGATTTTGGCGATTACGACGATGGCGATTCCTCGTATCGTCGCGCAGACGACCGAGCTAAATGCCCTTGCGATCAAAGAGGAGCTCGTATATAACGCCAAAGCTTTTATGTCTCGTATATCTAAAGCGCAGTGGGATAGCGCATACGCGGCAGATGCTAGCTGCGGAGGTGATGCAAGCTGCATGGATAGAATTTTGACCGTAACTCCAGTCGTAGATGATTCGGGCAATAGTACCAAGGAAGTTAGACCGGGGATTTTGCCGGAAGCTAGTCAGCGTGGAATCAGCTCCCAAGCTCCAGCTACGAAAAAGCAATTTGGTAGAAATGGAATTTCTTTTGGCGGCGGTCGTTATAACGATGTTGATGACTACGATAAATTTACTACTCAAATGACAGTAGGCAATTTAGTAGGCTCTAGCAGTAGAGGTGATTTTATCCTTAATACTAGGATTAATGTCGATGTAGATTATGTAGCAGAGCCTTTTAGCGCGGCGGAGTATGCTACGGGTACCAATATAAGAGGCGTTCTTAGCGATCAACCATCTAATGGCGCCCCTACTAATATAAAGATGGTTAGGGTTGCTGCTACGGATCTAAACGACGCCGTAGCTAAAGATGGTACTGCTAAATCAGTTGTTTTAAAGGCATTTTTATCTAATATCGGCGTCGGCGTTCAGACAACCGTCACTAGACTACATAACTAATAGGAGCGCGAGATGAAAAGAGGCTTTACCCTTATAGAGCTTGTGTTTGTTATCGTAGTGCTAGGGATCATCTCAATGTTTGGCGCTGATCTATACACCAAGATCTATAAATCTTACGTGCATGTACGTGCGGTAAATCAGCTGGAAGCCAGAACGCAAAATGCGATGATGCTAATCACAAACCGCTTGGAGGATAGAATAAAAAGCAGTACTATAGGCAGGGAGCTTAGCTCAAATGAGTTTGTACCGATCAGCGATCTTACCGATCCTAAATACGACATACTGGAGTGGATCGGACAAAGCGTAGAGACGAGAAATATAAATAAGAGAACTCCCGGTTGGAGTGGCTTTATGTCGATGTCTCAACTCCGAGATAGCACATGGAAAGCGGATGCAGATAAAGGAGATGCCGGCTATATCGCAGATACTAGGGCTGCGTTTAATATGGTATCCTTGGGTAGTGATTTTCCGCAAGTAGCTAGGATAGTTGGAAATTTAAGGGCTACGGCATATAATAGACCTTCTACTAACACCCAAGTTGCCGTTATCTTTAGGGTCGTTACTAATGATGCTTCGCCTACTAGCGTAGGCATAGGCTTCGGTTACGATAGGGCTGTTCGGGCAGACGGCAGAAACCGCGTGCTAATCGCCGTAGGCACTCCTAGTGCTGCGGGTAGCGGTAGTATACAAGGAGAAACTATTACTATCAACCAATATCCGTTCAATCCAAACAATGCCAACTCACAGGAATTTTCTGAGCAGTATTATATAGCTCATAGTGCCTATGCGATCGTCCCCGCTAATGTCGTAACTTATACGAAAGACAATGCGGGAAATTTGAGTAAGAATTTTGATCTAGTATTGAGGTATAACTATCGTCCATGGAGCACCGTTAGAGATGATGCAAACTCATACAATGTTGCTAGCAGTGCGTTACTAGCCGAGGACGTGAGCTTGTTTAGATTTAAGGATGATAACGGCGCCGTTGCGCTTAAACTATGTATGAGAGACGACGGCAGAAATTTCGATCCCGCAGAGCTGGATCTAAACGTTTGTAAAGCACAGGTGGTGTATTAATGAAAACTATGCAAAAAGGCTTTGCTCTAGTAGCGGCCATATTTTTTATCATCATTGTAGCGACTACTGCGATTACGGCGCTATCTATCGCGTCTATGACGGCTCGCGACGTCAATAATATCCAAGGCAGAGAGCAGGCGCTACTACTAGCTCAGAGTGCTACGGAGCTAGCTGTCCTTGCTATGCAAAAGCATGAGTATCTAACTACCGATCTTAAGGCAGGAGGCGCTACTGCTGCGACTAATCCTACATTAAATACGATTACTCTTGAGTATCCGTCAAATGATCCGGCTCAAAAGATGTTTGATATCACCGTGACATTCGGATATTTCGATAGACAGCTGGGTGCGCCAGGCAATCATACCGTAGCTTATAGTAATTTTGGGCAAGGCTCGTCCGAAAGGCTTGCAAATGGTAGTGTGGGCAGAATTTTAAGCCATGCTGCGCTTGTAGACGTGGTAGTAAAATCCAACGTAGCGGTTATGGGAAGGCCGCAGATTACATATCATAGGCGCACTATTCAAAAACCATAATGTAAAGGAGAGACGATGAATTTAAATATCGTAGGTAAGCAGTTTGAGCTAACGGAAGCTATTAAAAATTATGTCGAAAACGCATTTGAGACGCTAGAAAAATATAATCTCGACATTATCTCGGGGCGTTGTGTAATTTCTGCCGACGAGAAGCAAGGCAAAAAGGGCTTCGTGGTGGATTTCTCATTAAATTTAGCGCATCAAGACACTATCGTTGTGCGTCAAAAAGATAAAGATCTCTATGCTGCCGTCGATCTCATCGTCGAGCGCGCCTCAAAAGTGCTTCGCAGATACCACGATAAGGTAAATTCTCACAAAAATCGCGACGAAATGAAGCAAAACGCCGTAGATAATGCGGTCGGTGCCAATAAGCCAAATTTAAACGACGAGGTCGATGAAATCGTCCCTACCGAGCTAGAGCTTTATAAACCGCTAGAGATTGATGAAGCGCTAAATAAGCTGAAAGAAAGCACCGATCAGTTTTTGGTTTTCAATGATATGGACGCTAAAATGCGTGTGCTTTATAAGCGCAAGGACGGTAAATTCGGTCTGTTTTAGCTAAATTTCATATTCGGGTATTTGAAATTTCAAGCGCTCGAGTTCTGATGAAATTCGGATCGGGTGCTTTTTTGAAATCGTCTCTGTTATAACATAGCGCCGATGAACTTTGGAAAAATAGCTGGTCATGTTTTTGCAAAGTCCAAATTGCGATGTCTTTAATTCGCTGCACTAGGAATTTTTACAGAGTAATACCGCCCTATTTTTAGTTGTGACAAGCCTTGTTGCGAGAATTATCTACGAGCAGTGAAGCCGTAAAGCGAATGTGGGTGAAGTTGCGTGAGCAAAAAATCGCGCTCAACTCGCCGTAAGCGAGCCGGCTTTTCGTAGCGGATGTAAAATTTATTTCAATATCAAATCGTAACAGAGCTTTTGAATTTTAAAATTTACTGAAATTTTTGATAAATTTCCGCATTTTTTTATATTTTATGAAATTTTTTCATCGCGTTGTCGTTATTTGCCGTCCCATTTGAAATAAATTAAATTTTAATTATAAATCTTTCAAATTGCACTGTAATTTAAGCAAAAAAAATGTAAAATAATAGTCAAAAGTTATGTTATTGACCGGAGGGTAGTATCATGAAAGTTAAGAGTTTTAAGTTGGTGCCGATTTTGGCACTCTTCGTTTGTTGTTTGACAAACGCGTTTGCAGATGGTGACAGGTCGAACGTGAAGATAAATCCTGCTACCCCAATAAGCAACGAGTATCGTGACGATGGCTGGCTGGACGGAAGGAGAGGTGGTTGGACTTGGAACGAAAATCAGGGTTTGTATAATTTCACCACTATAAAAAATCGGTCTGACGAATTAAACCAAAAGCCGATAGTTAGATTCGGCGGTGCGGGCACATACGTCTTTGGAGACTACGCCGTGACCGGAAAGCCGGTGATTAGTTTAAGCTGGCCTTCTGCTACAGGCAGTGGTTACATGTGGGGAGCAAAAGGCACATACATTAAAGATGACGGCGACGGACAGTTTTCTTTGAATAGTTCAAAAGCTGTTTTGAAGCTTCCTAAGGGCGTGACTAAAGACGATATAGTCTATGCGAGACTTTATTGGCAGGGAAATATATTCAGCACGACTGATTTTAACAGCGAAGCAGAATACAACAGCAAAGACGGAAAAAAATTGACCGGTTTTGCTGAGGGGTATACACGGGTGAAATTTAAAATGAAAAGCTCGAAAGGTAAAGCTAGCGTAATAAAAGATGTTCAGAGAGATAGATGCGAAGGAACGGCTGCTTGGAACTTTTTGGCAAAATCTCGCAAGCCCTTACGTTTGCGTTTAAAATATGGCTGCACTAAAGATATTACCGATCTAGTCAAGGAATATTTTAAAGATTATTCCGACAGCATTGAATTTACTGTAGGAAGCGTAAAAACGAGTGATGGTGAGGATCAAAGCGGTGCAGATTTTACCAATTTAGAGTTCAACAGCGTTCGTATTGGGCCGTACGGCGGATGGGGAATAATCGTAGTATATGATAAAACCGCCAACTCCAGAAGGGATTTGCTAAATAATTTACAATCTAACGATAGCGTAACGGGTCAAAAAATGACTTATAAAGAGGCCGTAGAATATAAAAATAAATATTTTAAACCAAAAAACGTAACTATTTACGGCGATTATTTTGTCGTCACCCCTTGGAAGGATGGAGGATATACGCCTATAAACATTAACGCTACCATCAGTGGATTTTATACACCTAGAAGTGGGTCCGTAAATGCAAAGCTAGGGTTTTTAGGGTTTGGTGGCGAGAGACAAATGACCTCCGACGAGTATTTTAAAGTTCAACACAAAGGAACTGCACAAATGGATTCGCTATACGGATCCAGTGGGGTTAATCAACGGTTAGCTAACGATCGCGCTAATATATACGACGGCTCTGTCGCTTTACTTATAAATGATAACGGCACCTATAAGTATAGCTATCCATACGGCACCGGTTATTTAGGTGGATTTGATCTGGACGAATTCGATATCGGTTCAAAGATGAAGAATGCGCAATCTAGTCTAAACATCTCTTTGGGTGCGGCGTATGAAGATCTCAACGGAGGTCAAGCCGATCAAAACTTCATAAGTATGATTGCTATTTCCGCCGATTTGTATGTCCCTCAAATGTGCTATCAGTATGAAGTCTATAACGCCTCTAACTGGGTTAAATTCTTTGATAATGATGGTAACCGAAGAAGCGAAGAGGATGTAAAAAAACTACATGAACCTCCTGAGCAGATCAAAAACCCGGTAGTTGCGGGTGAAAATATCTATTATAGAATGAAGTTTGAAAACAAACTAAACGGCGGTAATAGCGAGGATGCAGCAGGTGCGGTAGTATCAATAGACTTTGGTCAAGCCGGCGCTACCTATACCAAAGATAGCGCTACTATAAATAACGAGCTAGTCGTAAATGATCCTATTAATACCACTACGGATACCATACCTGCGGCGGCAGCCGATGAACTAGTCTATTTACGCGATGGTCAAAAGGGTGCATACGAGACTATGAAAGACGTCATAAAAGGTGGCACTCCAAACGTTACGAAGCCTATTTATAAAGATAGGCAGTTTACTGCGCTTGATGGTAATATATTGAAATTTTATATAGGTCAAGATGCGGGTAATTTGGTTGCTTCTCCAAAACCTGGCGGCAGCCCTGTACCCGTAGGCGGTTTAATGCAACCGGGCAAAGCGGCATACGGCGAGTTTAATGCTACCGTAAATACGGGTGCAACCATATTGCAGGCTCCTGCCGTGACATTAAGCTACAAGATGAGTATAGATATCGGCGGCGGTAAGCGAGTCTTCATAGAGATGGATAGCGCTTCTGAACTTGAATTATGCGATGCGACAAAGGTTTCTAAAAGCGTTAATATCCTACCTTTAAGCGGTTTGCAGGTAGTCAATAAGAATTTTAGTAAAAATGACGACGATGATAGACTATATACTCAAATTTCTGAGATGCCTTTTGATGCGAAACTTATCTTTAGACCGGATTACGAGAGCCAATTTTGCAAGAAGTATAAGGATGATACTGGTAAATGCGAGGAGTATATTGATGCGGCTGCAAATTCCAAATACTTTAAAAGGGATCCTCTTACGGGCAAGCTTGTATATATCGGTAGCGAGGCTAGAAAGCTTGAAAAATTTGACTTGAGTGGTAAATTGTATTTATCCGTTGTCAGGGCGAGAAATGCCGCTACTACCTCAGATAAAGTTGCCGATAGCGATAAGGGGAATAGCGCAGTTTACTCATGCCGATCCGTAACCGATTCCTTAAAAATTCCGTTTAAGATGAATGGCAAAACCGATTATACTATCGATAAGGAAGTGGATTTTAAAGGTAAAAGTATTTTAGAGCTAAACGATATAGAGATAGGAGATGCATATCAAGGTCTTACATTTATGCTTAGCTATCGTCCTGATGGACAAGCTACTTCGAGGTCCGATTTAGATCAGTATATAAAAAATAAAGATTTAAATAATAGCGATCCTAAGGCTTACTATTTAGAGCTTAAGAAATGGGAGCTTAAAAAGCAATACGGGTATTGTGAAGCCAATGAAGATTTTGATTGGTGCAATAAAAGTCTGACTGCGGAACAAAAGAAGGATATCTGGGATAATATCATACAAAAGAAGCTAGACAAGCTTAAAAATAGTATAGATACGGCTAGCGATGAGTTTGGTATTAAAATGTCAAAAGACGGCTCATTCCACATATGTGGTAGCGATAACTTCGTGCTTCGCCCAGCATATTTTAATGTAGATACAGAAGCGCTGAAGAATTTGGGCAAGTATAGCAAGATCGTAGATATCACTGCTAGCGGCGATATAACTAAAAAAGGCGTTAGTACCGATGTTTATAATCCTACCGAACTTCGCGTGGGTGGTGACTATGAGCAGAACGCAGATATCTTGGCTCATGTAATATCGGCCAGAAGCTATAGTGACAACGGCGTACCTAACTACACAGCAGAAATCGGTGGCGATCTTGGCAATCAACGTTATCATCTGCGTAAAAGCTATGGTGCAGATTCCGACGATACTCAAGATATATCAACCAAGATTCGCGGTATTCAAACCTACTTGCGTCCGTTTATATCTAATGAATGCGCGGCTAACGTCTCTACTCAATCCTATTATGTAGATAGAAAGAACGCTTCCACTACGTTAAAACGTGGCGTTAAAGAAGATAGTTGTTATGGTGGTACTGCAGTGGAATATTCCGGTGCTAAATACAATGCCGAAACAGGCAAATATGAGATTGATCCGGAAGCTATCAAAAAAGGCTCTTTTGGCAAGAGCGATGATGTCTCGTGCGTATTAAATGGCACAAGCTCGAAATTCGACGCAGCATTTAGAAGAGTATGGGATAAAAACGCCATAAGCTTATGGGCAAATTTTAACGCTAGAAATATCGTAGAAGCAGGAGGCGTTGCGAAATTTGATAGCAAAGGTCATGTTCAAGGTGCATATCTTATGACCCAGTCTAGAAAAAATCCTGAGGCAAAAGATAAAAGCTATGCCGTCATCTATACTGAAACCATAGGTAAAGATGCCGATAAAATTTTTAATTACTATAATGTCGGCGATGTACTCGTAAACATCTATGATAATTCGTGGACGGATGCTTATTCCGATCAGACATACTCTAAGAAGTGGAAGAGCGCTAAATGTATTATCAATTCATCTAGCAATACTCCGGACGCTAAAGGTATGGTAGGTTGCGACATAGGCATGAGAATTGCTGCTAACAAAGATAAAGCTATAAACGACAATATTGTATTGCGCTATAAGCCGGAGCGTATCAGAGTGTCGCTCGTAAGCCTTGATAATGGTATAACAAGCGGCGTAGGTGATAATAATATCACCGGCGGAACATCCGCATATACATATTTTAATGATCCGTATATTGAGAATAATGTCGTAGTATATGCTGACGAAAATTCTAGCCAGAATTTAGCGGTAACTAATCAGCTAAGCCAGCTTGCCAAACTTAAAGTCAATGCCGTGGCGTATTTATCTGACAAAGTTTATAAGGATGTCATCGCTACGCTTTATGACGGATATAAGCAAGATGTTGGCGGCACTCCTCAAGCCGTGTGCGGATTTTCGAGCGATCTTGATTTTGCGCTAAATTTTGGATTTGATTGCGCTAGCAATAGTGCCGATGGACGTTGCTCCACAGCTACCGCTAACAAGACCGGTGGAGATACAAATTACGTGCCATATCCTAATAGAGCTACTGTTACCTATAGGATTGATAGTGGTACGCAATTTTTTGCTGCAAATTCTAACGAGTGCCTAGGCCCTACAGGATATGATAGTAGATGCTATAAATATAACGTAAGAACCCTAAGCTCAACTGTTACCGGAGGTTGGGAGGAAGCTGCTTCTGCCGCCGATGTTGGCTACAGCATGCCTATACCGCTTAGAACGGCGCTTAATTATTATTCCGATGCTTCATTAATAGGCGGACTTATCAATAGACCGAAAGACGGCACAGGAATTAAGTACGATTCTAAGTCAACGGATTTCAGGATTTTAGCACAAGGATTTAGAGAGGGGCAGACCCCTGGTTCAACTGTATATTTTAATTTCGCTAGGATGCATAAAACCCCTAGCACTCCGGTGCTTATCTACGCTAGTGACTTTGAAATCAGAAATGGCACGATTAGTATCGCCGAAAATTTTTGGCCGTCAAAATTTGATAAATCATACAATGCTATCTCGGATACAACTTCGGAGCAATATAAGAAAGATGATATAAAGTTGTCCCAAGAGAACTTTAATGCTTTCATCACTAGAAAGGTTAGCGAGACCAAAGCTGCAAGCAAAGCTGCTTATATAGCCGCTGCTAATTCCAATAGCAAGACATATGCAACAGGTAAAACCGTTATAGACTATAGTGACAATGTAGGCACTTATGCGCTATTCGTCTATGGTACATCATATGATAAAAGCCTGGGATCTAGAGTGTATCAAGCCACTACCAGAACTGGGGTAACCGTGCCTATTTATACGCAGATCTATTGCGGTAGAACCGATAGGTGCGCAAATATGCCTGCTCCTAGCGCGGAACTTGCTTATGAAGCCCCTAGCTCGAATATATTTACCGTGCTAGCGGCTCAAGATCATAGCCTAACCGATTTTACGAAGTTCGTAGTAAATACTAGAGCTACTTTAAATAATATAGGAGCAGAATTCGTAAGCGCCTATACAAGCTTCACGCCTACCGGTGTAACTGTTCACAGAGGTAATGTAGTAAGTGGCGGCAAGGAAGATATAGCTATCCAAGCTACTGCTCCGGGCCAGGCTACAATACGTATTGAAACTAACCCATGGCTTATCCATACTCCTGCTGGAAATCAAAAAACTATGTTTACCGTACCTCCTACTACTGGAGCTTACTCTAGCAGGTTCCCTGGTGTGCCACAGTATTTCAATCCTCTTACTGTAAATGTAAGAGCTGTTAGACCTACAGTCTGGGGTGGAGAAGGTCAAGTCAAGTCCGGTACGGAAGACGATGTAGGATCATTTGCTGGTGGTAGTACAGCGGATAATAGTACTAGCGACACTTCGACTAGCAAGCTAGGTACAGGAGACATTCGCGATATTTACAATCAAAAGACCGATTGGTAGTATCTGTGTAAGCTCGTAGCACAAAGGCTAGCCTCCCGGCTAGCCTTTTTTATGGGCAGAATTTTGATTTTCTTAACGACAGATTTTTTAAAATTCTACATTTGCAAATTTTTGTCTGTAAATTCCACGAGATAAAATTTTTTGAAATTTTAAATTGCGAAATTTTACTACGAAACTTGGCGATAAAATTTTACTCACAAATATTTGCACATCGTAGCGCATAGAATTTTATGCGCTAATTTTAAATAGCAAAAAACCCTAAAGCGAAATTTTGTACCGAATTCTACTCTGCAAAATCTCGCCAACTATCATCATAAATGGTGTGCGCAATGCCATCGCTTAAGATTAACGCAAATTTATAGCGTGAAATTTTATACTTTAATGCAGTCGCAGAATTTCCGCTCGTAAATGTAGCGTCTAATCCTCGCCATTAATCTTGCCTCATAAAATTTAGTCTAATCCTTGCCGCTAAATTTCATTGTAGTAAAGCATACCGCTAATAATTTTTTAAAATTCTATCGCTTTGAATTGCTTACGAATTCCGCTTCTTGAAATTTTATTTAACAAATTTCGCTTGATTTGCAATAATAAATTCTGGCAAAATCTAGCTCTTTAAAATTTCATTTCGTAATTTTCTATCCGTCTAGCAGCTTATCGCATAAAATTTCATCTCATGGATTCGCCTCCTCATTTACCCGTTTTTAAATGAAATTTCGGCACAATGCGGCTTAAAATTTCATCAGGGAAAGCCACTTGAAAACAAAGAATATCAGAAATTTCAGCATCATCGCGCATATCGACCACGGCAAATCCACGCTTGCAGACCGCCTGATTAGCGAGTGCAACGCCGTCGAAGCGCGCCAGATGAGCAGCCAGATCATGGATACTATGGATATCGAAAAGGAGCGCGGCATCACGATCAAGGCGCAGTCCGTGCGGCTCGAGTACGAGCTTGGCGGCGAGAAATACGTTTTAAATTTGATCGACACTCCGGGCCACGTGGATTTTAGCTACGAGGTCTCGCGCTCGCTGGCTAGCTGCGAGGGGGCGATCCTTGTCGTGGACGCGAGCCAGGGCGTGCAGGCGCAGACCATCGCAAACGTCTATATCGCTCTACAGCACAACCTCGAGATCATCCCCGTGCTCAATAAAATCGATCTGCCCGCCGCCGATCCGCAGCGCGTAAAAGAGGAGATCGAGCACGTCATCGGGCTTGATTGCAGCAGCGCGATCGAGGTCAGCGCCAAGACGGGTGTGGGCATTAAAGAGCTCTTAGAGGCGATAATCACTCGCATCCCCGCGCCCAAAACGGACGACGACGCGCCGCTTAAGGCGCTCATCTACGACAGCTGGTTCGATAACTACCTAGGCGCGCTCGCGCTTGCTAGGCTCTACGACGGCGTGCTGAAAAAGGGCGACGAGGTTTATATCATGGGTAGCGAGAACCGCCACGAGGTGCTTGATCTGATGTATCCCAACCCGCTCGCGCCTACCAAAACCTGCGAGCTTAGCAGCGGCGAAGTGGGCATCGTAGTAATGGGGCTAAAAAACGTCGCCGATGTGCAGGTGGGTGATACGATCACGCTTTTTAAAAAACGTGCCGTCGCTCCCGTGGGCGGCTTTGAGAAGGCCAAGCCCTTCGTGTTTGCGGGCATCTATCCCGTGCAGACCGATAAATTTGAAGATCTGCGCGACGCTTTGGATAAGCTCAGCCTAAACGACAGCTCGCTTAGCTACGAGCCTGAAACGTCGCTCGCGCTAGGATTCGGCTTTCGCGTCGGGTTTTTGGGACTGCTGCATATGGAGGTCGTAAAAGAGCGGCTCGAGCGCGAGTTTGATCTCGATCTCATCGCCACGGCGCCGACCGTCACATACGCCGTGTATCTCACGGACGGCTCGTGCGTACGGATACACAGCCCCAGCGAGCTTCCCGCGCCAAATTTCATCGAGCGTATCGAAGAGCCCTATGTCAGGGCGACTATCATCACTCCGAGCGAGTTTTTGGGCAATCTCATCAGCCTTTTAAATTTGCGCCGTGGCATCCAAACCAAGATGGATTACATCACGCCTGAGCGCGTCCTGCTCGAATACGACGTGCCCACAAACGAGATCATAATGGACTTTTACGACAAGCTTAAATCCTGCACCAAGGGCTACGCGAGCTTCGATTACGAGCCGATCGATTACAGGCGCGGCGATCTCGTAAAGCTCGACATCCGCGTCGCGGGCGAAGCGGTCGATGCGCTCTCGATCATCGTGCCCGCCTCAAAGGCCGAATCCAAGGGGCGCGACCTCGTCAAAGCGATGAAGGAGATCGTGCCGCGGCAGCTTTTTGAGGTCGCGATCCAAGCTAGCATCGGCAACAAGATCATCGCTCGCGAAAACGTCCGCGCCATGGGCAAAAACGTGACCGCCAAATGCTACGGCGGCGATATCACGCGCAAGCGCAAACTGCTCGAGAAGCAAAAAGAGGGCAAGAAGCGCATGAAGGCGATCGGCAAGGTAAATTTGCCGAGCGAGGCGTTTTTGAGCGTGCTGAAGATCGATTAAATTTTATGTTTGAGCGGGTGATCTAAATTTTATCTTTTGCCGCGCGGCTGTAAAATTTGATTTTAAATTTTGACGATCGCTCGAGCGTTTAAATTTAGTGGCTCGTCGTTCGGTATGAAGTTTCGTCTTTAAATTTAACGATCCTAAGAGACGATTTAAATTTTATGACTGCACGGCGTTTAAGTTCTATCGCTCGCCGCCCGAGCTGATACATTCGCTGCTGCGCGCCCGTTTTGCGCCGCTTTAGGCTCTGCGTTCACTACTCGGTCGTAGAATTTTGCCGCTTGCCGTTAGGCTAAAATTTCATCTTTCAAATTTAACATCCCGCGAGCGGTTTAAATTTTTACCGTCCGCTAGCCGATCATTGCAATCGCGTCCGCGGCTCGGCTGCAAAATTTTATCCGGGCGGCGCCCGCTATGAAATTTTACCCGCTGCGACTTTATAAAATTTGATTAAATTTTACTACGCGCCGCGTTAAATTCCATAGCGCGAATGTTTTATAGCAAAACAGCGTGTGCCGATAAATCCAGCAAAAGCGCTAAATTTATCGGCGTAAAAAAAGGAGAAAGATGAAATTTTTAGACCGCTTAGGCGTGGATAGGAACAGCTTTACTGATCTATTTTCGGCATGTTTGGGTTGCGGCGCAAGGGTGCAAGAGGCGGGCTCGAAGCTGATCGTAAAGGGCAGGCGCCGCTCTGTGGATTTGAGCGCGGCGAGATCAGTTTCGGCGATGATGCGCCGCGCGCCATTTTGGTATATCGGCAGCGAAGCAAACGCCGGCCGCACGTGGCTGTGGGGGTACGAGAACATAAATCGCTTCGATGAGCGGCTGCTTGCCCTTGCGCGAGATGTGCGCGACTTCGGCTTGCGGCACGGGCTAGAGGAGCTTAGCACACCTAGGCTCGCACTAAGCGCGGAGATAAACGGCCACGCTCTAAGCGCGATCGCATGCGGGCTATCGCAGGAGCCGTTATGTTACTACCACTGCCCGCACGCCGGCGGAGCGGTGTTTGTAGTCTTTGCGGCGGGCGAGTGCGTGGCACCAGATGGTACGATCAAGCCCGGTATGGACGCAAGCGAGCTTATCTATTTGGCGCGGGATTACATAGGAGCATTTCAGCTAAATTACGCCGTTTTATCGGGGGCGCTTTTACTTAGAAACGGCACGAAATTTAGCGAAGCGGCGGGCAAGATCGTAGCGAATTTTAAAAATGATGCGCTATTTTTGTTTGATAATTTGGCGCAGCTAAGCGAGGTGGAGTTTGCCGTATAGAGCCGCAAATATCGTGCCGTGCATTCGTGGCTTTGAAATTTACGCCGCGAAATTCTGCTTCGTAAATTTTATATCGTAGAATTTTATGCCTTGTGATTTCGCTCGGTAAAATTTAGACCACAAAATTCCGCCGTGCGAAATTTCGGCTTAAAATTCCGCTACCGGGTTCGAGCCCAAGCCTCTAAATTTTAAACCAAAATCAGCCGCCGTCGATGTCGAAATCAAGATGCTCTTTGAAATAGGCGCGCAGCCTGCGGCGGTCGTTGCGGCCGGGCGTGATCGCAAACCACAGCACGCGGTCGTTTAGATCCTTGCCGCGGATCAGCACGGTGTCGCGCAGCAAGATGTCATGAAAGTCGCCGTTTAGTTTCCAAGATGAGAGCGCCTTGGCGAAGAAAAAGATCACGATACCCGCCGCCAGCATCTCATATGCCATAGTTAGCTGCTCGCTCATGGCGATACCCACTAGCCATAGCACTATGATCGATCCGATCCCAAATTTAAAGAGTTGCTCGTTTTTTACGTAGCGGGAGTGCTTAAGTGCCGTGTAGCTCGTGCAGGTGCGTAAAAAGCCGGGCGTAAGCTTAATGTAGTCGATATTAGAGAGCAGGATTTCTCTATTATGCGCGCCCGAGACGAAGGTGATCGCATAGTCGTTAAATTTATACAGCCCATCGCCGTCACTTCCTTTATACCAAGCTATACCGGCGATTATAAGTCCCAATAGCCCATTACTGTAACGCCCTCCTCCACGACTTTCTGCGAAAAAGAGCTTATCTAAATCAAACCCGGTTAAAACGCCGTAAAAAAATATAAAAGCCATCATCGTAACGGAGAAGATCACGATGAAGGAATTGTCGTTTTTGATGCTAAATCCGCCTGCGCTCGTAGTTCGTACGCCGCGGCTGCGAAGGGCGGCTTTATAGTCTTTGGTAGTAAAAGTAGGCATCAGCTTCCTTTCTTTAGGGTTTTAAAACAGCTTGCGCGCCGCTTTAAACACGTTTAAAACGGTGGAATTTTATAAAATTTCAGATCAAATTCGGATTAAATTTTAAATTTGAAGAGGTTTTAAAATTTAAGCGAGTTTCAAATTTAAAGGATTTGAAATTTAGCCCGGGCTAAACCCCGTTTTTGTATAATCGCACAAAATTTTAAAGGAGAAAAAATGAAAAAATTTTTTGCTTTGCTTCTTGCGGCGCTATTCTTTGCCGGTTGCGGGCAGTCTCAGCCGAAAGTACCAATCGCAAGCGCGTATAAATTCAAAGGCATTACCTACTACCACATCCAAAATCATAATCCGAAAAAATTTGTCTATCAATCGCCGGAAGCAGTCGAGAAAAAGTACAACGAGCAGCTTTTAGCGGCGCTAAAAGAAGCGAACCTGCTGGATCAAAACTCTACCGATGAGCTTAAAATTACAATAAAGCACCACAGGGGCTTTACCGGCGAAGCTACTCCGTTTCCTAGCGATAGAATCGGTGGCATAGAGTTTATTTATGAGGTTAAACTAGTAAGAAACGGCCAAATTTTAAGAAGCTACGTGCAAAATGACATCGAGCATTACGATCCGGGATTTTTCGGCAATATGAAAACCATAGCGTTGCAAAATACGGATGATAGCTATGAAAATGACGCGATCGCGGCTATGGTTAAGCACTTGATGGAAATCATAAAGAAATTTTAGCGGCCTGCTCAAGCGCAACGCACGCGCCGGTATTACATTTGATTAAACCATAAAGAATTTTTGGCAGTTCGCGGGCTTTTAATCGCGGAATTATAAAAATATGCAGCGAGCTTGAGCAGTAAAATTTAAAGAAGCGGATCGCTTGCGGGCTGCCGACATATCGATAGCTCCCCCGCCAATGAAGCGGCGAAATTTAAAACGCGGTTTGCACGATTTAGCAGGTGCGAGTTTTACAGAAGCGCAGCTGCACGGACGATGCGAATGCGCGGCAAATTATCATAAATTTAAAGCGTAGCGGCGCTGCGCGATCTCATCAAATATGCAGAAAATTTTACGGCAAATTTAAAACGCAGTTTTTCGGAGTTAATACGGCGGATTAAAATGCAGCTTGCAGCGGTTAGTGCGGTAAATTTACTTCACGGTTGCGGTTAAAATTTCCACCGCGCGGAGTAAATGTCGCGCAGAGGTAAATTTGCCGCCTAGAAGCTAAATTTCACGTCGCAGTTAAATCGGCAATAGCTAAATCACAGCGAGCTCAACGCTGCAAATTTAGAGCCCGCAGGCATAAGCGCTTGACTTGCAGCTGAGCCGCGACCTCTTACTGCAAAGCGCCTGGTTCGCATTTCCGCGCCCGTCTAAGACAAATCGCGCCACGCTTTAAATTTTAAAATTTTATTTGAATAAGCTATTTACGCTCTCGTCGTGATATACGCGCCTGATAACCTCGCCGAAAAGCGGAGCGACGCTGATTACCTTGATGCGGTCGCTCTCCTGCTTTAGCGGGATCGTGTCGGTCACGACGAGGCCGTCTAGCGCGCCGCTTTCGATGCGCTCGTATGCCGGGCCGCTTAGCACGGCGTGCGTGCAAAACGCGCTGACGCTCTTTGCGCCCTGTTCCTTAAACGCGCCCGCGGCCTTGACGATGGTGCCCGCGGTATCGATCATATCGTCGATTAGGATCACGTCCTTGCCTGCGACATCGCCGATGATATTCATCACCTCGCTTTTGTTCGCCTCCTCGCGGCGCTTATCGACGATCACCAGATCGAGCGAGAGCTTTTTGGCAAAGCTTCTGGCGCGCGCGACGCCGCCCACGTCGGGGCTAGCGATGATCGGATTTTTTAAATTTTTCTCTTTCAGATAATCCAAAAATATCAGCGAGCCGTAGAGGTTATCGACCGGTACATCGAAAAAGCCCTGTATCTGCCCCGCGTGCAGATCCATCGTGACGACGCGGTCGATCCCTGCCGTTTGCATCATATTCGCCACGAGCTTCGCGCTGATCGGCACGCGCGGGGCCGCCTTGCGGTCTTGGCGAGCGTAGCCGAAGTAGGGCACGACCGCCGTGATCGAGTTCGCGCTGGAGCGCTTTAGCGCGTCTGTTAGGATCAAAAGCTCCATCAGATTGGAGTTTGCGGGCGCGCAGGTAGGCTGGATGACGAAGACGTCCTTGCCGCGCACGCTTTCGCCGATCTGGACGCTGATCTCGCCGTCGCTGAAGGTTTTGATCGCGCACTCGCTAAGCGGTAGCGAGAGATATTTGGAGATTTTTTTGGCAAATTCGGGATTTGCGGTGCCGGAGAAAATTTTATATCCGCGCATTTTAATGACCTTTGGATTGAAATTTGCTCGAATTCTACACCAAAAGCGCTAAATTTTAGCTAATTCGCCCGCCGCGCTCGCGTAAAATTCATAAGCGTGCATCGCGAACCGCAGCCAGTTTGCGAGATAAATTTTTAAAATTTCAGGGCGGCTCGGTTCGCCGCGGTTTTACTTTGGCGAAATTCGGCTTTGGCTTACGGCGCCCGCGAGCGATCGTAGCTCGCGTTTTTGCACGAGCAGCTACGCAGATGCGGCTAAAACCGTATTGCGAAGTTTTATGAAAGTCTGAGGGAGCGCATCAAGCAAGGGGTACGGTCAAAACCTTATCGCAGAGAACAGGTGCCGATTAGCACGGAATTTTATATTTGCAATACAGACGCGCAAAATTTTATCTTTGGAGCTGTGGAGAGAGTGCTTAAATTTTTGTGCGAGATAGGCTGTGCGGATACTTGGCGCGCTAAATTTTAGACTGCCGCGGCGTATAAATTTTAGATCGCCAGCGCGGTTAAATTTGAAGCCTGCTTTGGCGATCAAATTTAAAGCTTGCTTTTTAGAACTCGATCGCGCGCTGCGAAATTTTAAAATTTATCGCGCGACTTTGGTCTGCCATGTAAATTTAGACACCGCCTTTGCGCGCTTAAATTTTAAAATCGTGCAGCACGGAGATAAATTTAATCCGCAGCGAGCGCTATTCTGTGATTTTGGTGGGCTCGCCGAAGAGCCTATTCATCTCGGAGATCAAAATTTCCTTGCCGTCCTGCGCGCCGTTTGCGAGCTCGGCAAGACCTGCCTTGGCGGCGCGTACGCTCTTACTCGTATCGCGAGGCTTTGCGGCGTAGTTTTGCGGATCGGTGGATCTTAGCAGATCGTCCTTGGGCGGCTGTTTTTCGCCCTCGCTGTTATCGCCTTTTTTTTGCGGTTTTGCTACTTTCGGCGCGGAGCTTTTTTCAGAATTTTCGCCGCCGTTTGAAATTTCATTTTGCTCGGAGTTTGCGGAGTGAGTCGTGCCCGAGTCGGAATTTTGCGCGCTACTCGAATTTTCAAGCGGTTTTGTCGCGCTGCCCGCCCCGTCTTTTGCTTTGCCATTCGCTGCGCTATCTACGTTACTAGAGGCGGAATTTTCCGCGCTGTTTTGCGCAGAATTTTGCTTCTGCGGCGCGCTTTGCTCGATTTTGATTTTCGCGCTCTCGCCGAAAAGCGATTTTAGCACGCTGTTGATCGCTCGCGAGCCCTTGCGTAGGTACTCTCTGTCCTGCCCCTGCGCGCGCGAGAGCAGATACAGCGTGCCGCGCTCGAGCTTTAAAAATTCCACGCACTTGCTAAATTTCTCGCCCAGATCGTAATCGCGGTCGTAAATTTTGGCTAAAAAATTCTCGTAAATTTCATTTTGAGCGCCCGTTTTAACGGAAGAGCTGGAATTCTCGGTCTGTGCTGCTTTAAAAGATGAGCCGGAATCCCTGCTCTTTGCTGCGCCGTCCGTGCTTTGTTTTATCTCGCTGCTTGCGTCGGGGCTCTGTTTTGCCGCACCGGAGCTTTGCGCCGAGTTTACGGGACGTTTTGCGCTTGCCGTGAAGCTAGGCACGCCGCTTGCTGCGCTACCCTGGCCGCTTGACGCAAAAGATGATGCACCGTCCGGCTCGCTATTTGGCGAAAAATTCGCGCTTTGGTTGAAATTTGACCTAAAATTCGGCGCGGAGCTTTGCGCGTTTAAATTAGGTGCCGAAGCAGAAGGATAGCCCTCGCCTTGATCCAGGGATCTTCCGACCTCGATAAGCTCGTCGATCTCGCGCAGATTGACCGCCTCCATCATCATAAAAATCATCATAGAAATTGCGTAAGTGTTATCCGGGCTGATGGCGAGCATGCTCTTAGCGCCCGCTAAAATGCGGAAAAACCGCTCATACATCAGCAGGCTAAATTTCGCGTCGCGGCGCAGGAATTTATCCTTTAAATTTGCGATCATCTCGTCGATTATCGTCTCGGCGTTGTAGTTTTCGACCTCTTTGATGATCTCGATCGCGCCCGCGCGGTCCTGGCGCAGCACGACGTCTAAAATTTCGCCAATTTTAGCGGGATCGAGCAGGCCAAGCATATCGGCGATCGCGCGTTGCGTGATTCCTTCGCGGCTAAAGATAATCGCCTGATCTAGGAGAGTGAGCGTGTCTCGTAGAGAGCCTGAGCCGCTGCGCGCTAGAATTTCGAGCGCACCCTCTTCGTAAGCGATGTTTTCGGTTTTTAAAATTTGCTCTAGGTGCGCTACGACGGCGCTTTTAGCGATCGGCTTAAAGCGAAAGTGCTGCGTGCGCGACAGCACGGTGACTGGAAGCTTGAGCGGATCGGTCGTCGCAAGGATAAATTTTACGTAGCTAGGCGGCTCCTCAAGCGTCTTTAAAAGCGCGTTGGAGGCCTCTTTAGTGAGCATATGCACCTCGTCGATGATAAAAATTTTAAAGCGCGCGCTTGCGGGATGATACTTCGTCTGCTCGATGAGCTCGCGGATATCGTCGATCTTGCGGTGGCTGGCGGCGTCCATCTCGATGATGTCGATGTGGCGCCCCTCGTTTGCCATTACGCAGTTATCGCAGACCTCGCACGGCTTGCCGGTAGGGCCTTTATCGCATAAAAGCGCTTTGGCAAAAATCCTAGCCGTCGAGGTTTTGCCGCTGCCGCGAAGTCCGCTGAAAAGATATGCGTGGCTCAGTCTGCCCGAATCCAGCGCGTGCGCGAGGCTTTTGGCGACGGCGTCTTGACCGATGAGCTGCTCGAAGCTTTTGGGTCTGTATTTTAAAGCGAGTGCTTGCAAAATTTCTCCTTTGATTCTACTAATGATACAAAAAAATCTATAAATTTTAAATTTAGTGCTACAATGCGCCCGAATTTCAGAAAAAGGATCGAAATGAAAAAATTTTTACTCGGCGTCTTTGCGCTATTTTTTGTCGCCTGCTCGCAAACCAGCAGCGTCATCAGCCTAAATCCGTATCTCTCTAAGGCCGATCAGACCGTAAGCGGCAAGTCGGTAAATATCAATGCGATCAACGATCAGCGCGAAAATCAGATGGTAATCGCCGTTATAAACGACAACGACGGCAAACTCGTCGATGAAGTGCTTTTAAAAAACAATCTCTCGGCGTGGTTCGACAAGGCCTTGCGCGCGGAGCTTGAGGCTCGCGGCGTAAGGATCGATCCGGCAAGCCCGAATATCGTAACCGTAAATATTAGAAGCATCTCGGCAGCGATCAACGGCTACTCGAAGGAAAATATGAGCGCAAGAGGCGAGGTCGCGATTTCTATCGTGCAGGGCAACAAAACTACGACCAAGCGCGTTTCGCAGGATCAGAGCCAATTTACCGCGCTTCGCACGGCTAGATCGCTTAATCCTTTCGTGCAAAGCTTGCTTGGCGACATCGTCAAAAAATCCGCCGATCAAATCATCTTGACGCTTTAGATGCGCTGCGTAAATTGCGGCGCGTTTAGCCTGCGCATGATCTGCGCCGCCTGCGCCGCAAATTTAGCCGAATGCCGTCTAAGTATGCGGCAAGTGGAGGGCTTTAGCGTGTTTTACTACTACGGCTACTCAGAAATTCGCGAGCTCATACTTTCTAAACATCACGAATACGGCGCTGCGGTGCTTGCGCGCATAGCCTCTTTAAGCCTAGCGAAATTCCCGCTTCATCTGCAGCGCGAAATTTCTGCAAATCCGCAAAATTACGAAACGTTTAAAACGGACGGGATTTTTAAATTTAACGCCGTGCCGCTGGATGATGACGCTTGCAGCGGCTATTCGCACACGGCGATCTTAGCCCGCGCGCTAAAAAGCGAGCTAATCGAGCCTAAATTTCACTGCCTGCGCGCGCAAAATCGCGTCAAATACACCGGGCAGAGTTTGGAATTTCGCCTAAAACATAAGCGAAATTTTAAAATTTTAACCCCGCCGAAATTCCCCGTGATTCTAGTAGACGACATCATCACCTCAGGCCTTAGCATGCTGCAAGCGCGCGAGAGCTTGATCGATGGCGGCTTTATGCCCGTGTGCGGCTTGGTTTTAGCTAATGCAAAAGAATAATTCGCTATAATCGCGCTTTAAAATTTAAAAGGATATTTATGCAATCAAATATGTTTGAAAATCAGGAGATCATCGATATCGACGTCGAAGAATCGATCAAGACGAGCTATCTTGATTACTCGATGAGCGTTATCATCGGTCGCGCGCTGCCGGACGCCAGAGACGGCCTAAAGCCCGTGCATAGGCGAATTTTATATGCGATGAACGATCTTGGCGTGGGCTCTCGCCAGCCATACAAAAAATCTGCTCGTATCGTAGGCGACGTCATCGGTAAATACCATCCGCACGGCGATACCGCCGTTTACGATGCGCTCGTGCGAATGGCGCAGAGCTTTTCGATGAGAATTCCTTCCGTGGACGGGCAGGGTAACTTCGGATCGATCGACGGCGACGGAGCGGCGGCGATGAGGTATACCGAAGCGCGTATGACGCCGCTAGCCGAGGAGCTGCTAAAAGACCTGGATAAAGAGACGGTCGATTTCGTGCCGAACTACGACGAGAGCCTGAACGAACCCGACGTTCTGCCTGCGCGCGTGCCGAATTTGCTGCTTAACGGCTCAAGCGGAATCGCCGTTGGAATGGCGACGAATATCCCGCCGCACAGCCTAGATGAGCTCGTGGGTGGTCTTTTGATACTGCTTGAGAATAAAAACGCAAGCCTAGAGGAGATCATGGGCGAGATCAAGGGTCCGGATTTTCCGACCGGCGGCATAATCTACGGCAAAAAGGGGATCATCGAAGCGTATAAAACGGGCAGAGGGCGCGTTAAAATTCGCGCTAAAACCCATATCGAAAAAAAATCGAATAAAGACGTCATCGTAATCGACGAGCTGCCGTATCAGACCAATAAGGCGCGCTTGATCGAACAGATCGCGGATCTCGTAAAAGAAAAGCAGATCGAAGGGATCTCCGAAGTGCGCGACGAGAGCGATCGCGACGGAATTCGCGTAGTAATCGAGCTTAAGCGCGACGCGATGAGCGAGATCGTGCTGAATAATCTATTTAAACAAACCACGATGGAGGCGACCTTCGGCGTGATAATGCTCGCAATCGACGGCAAGGAGCCGAAGATTTTCACGCTGATAGAGCTTTTGAAGCTGTTTTTGAACCATAGAAAAACCGTCATCATCCGCCGCACAATTTTTGAGCTTCAAAAAGCGCGCGCTAGAGCGCACATCTTAGAAGGCTTAAAGATCGCGCTCGATAACATCGACGAAGTGATCGATGTGATTAGAAACTCCGCCGATACCAACGTCGCGCGCGAAAATTTAATGAGCAGATTCGGCCTTAGCGAGGCGCAATCGGGCGCGATTTTGGATATGAGGCTAAGCCGCTTAACGGGACTTGAGCGCGAAAAGATCGAGGAGGAGCTAAAAGAAATTTTAGCCGAGATAAAGCGGCTTGATGCGATCCTAAAGAGCGAGGAGCTAATCGAAGGTATCATCAAAGATGAGCTTTTAGAGATCAAAGATAAATTTAAATGCCCGCGCATTACCGAAATCGTCGATGACTACGAGGATATCGACATTGAAGATTTAATCGCGAATGAAAATATGGTCGTTACGATCACTCATCGCGGCTACATCAAGCGCGTGCCTAGTAAGACTTACGAGAAGCAAAAGCGCGGCGGCAAGGGGCGCGTGGCGGTCACGACGTACGATGACGACTTCATCGAGAGCTTTTTTACGAGCAACACCCACGACACGCTTATGTTTATCACCGATCGCGGGCAGCTTTACTGGCTCAAGGTCTATAAAATTCCGGAGGGCTCGCGCACTGCAAAGGGCAAGGCGGTAGTAAATTTAATCCAGCTCGGCGCGGACGAAAAGATAATGGCGATCATCCCTACGACCGATTTTGATCCGAGCAAGTCGCTCGTATTTTTCACTCGCAACGGCATCGTAAAACGTACGAATTTAAGCGAGTTTAAAAACATCCGCTCGCTCGGAATCCGCGCTATCAGTCTAGATGAGGACGATACGCTAGTAACTGCTCTCATCGCTCCAAACAGCGCCGAGGAGATGCAAAATTACAAAGGAGGTGCTCTAAGCGGCGACGATCTGGATGGCGGCGAGGCTGAGGAAGCCCTAGAGCAGATCGAGCAGGATATTTTAGAGGGAAGCGAGAATGAAATTTCAGATGAAATTTCGGACGCACAAGAGGGCGAGCCGCAAAGCGCCAACGAAAATATGCTCTTCATCGCTACGAAAAAGGGAATGTGCCTTAAATTTAATCTAAATAAAATTCGCCAGATGGGGCGCATCGCTCGCGGCGTAAAGGGTATTAAATTTAAAGAAAAAGGCGACGAGGTCATCGGCGCCGCGTTTATTCTAAGCGATATGCAAGAAATTTTAAGCGTGAGCCAAAAGGGTATCGGCAAGCGCACGACCGCGAGCGAGTATCGCCTCACAAACCGCGGAGGCAAGGGCGTCATCTGCATGAAGCTCACCAACCGCACGGGCGAGCTCATCGGCGTCGTGATGGTCGATGAGGAGATGGATCTTATGGCGCTAACCACCAGCGGCAAGATGATCCGCGTAGATATGCAAAGCATCCGTAAAGCGGGTCGCAACACCAGCGGCGTCATCGTCGTAAATGTCGAGGGCGACGACGTCGTGAGCATTGCGACCTGCCCGAAAGCCGAGGAGGGCGACGAGGGCGATGAAGGCGAGCTTGCGCAGGATGAAAATTTATTAAATTCAAATTTAGATAGCAAAGATTCGCAGAGCGACGGCCCTAGCGATGAAATTTTAAAAGGAGGAGAGGATGAGTAGTTACAATATCGCCATCGTAGGCGCTACCGGCGCCGTAGGTGAGGAGATTTTGCGCGTCTTAGACGAGATGAACTTCCCTGTAAAGGACATACTGCCGCTTGCAAGTGCAAAGAGCGCGGGCGAAAAGGTGGAATTCCGCGGCAAAGAATACGTCGTGAAGGAGCTTACCGACAGCACCTTTGACGAAAACGAGATCGACATCGCATTTTTTAGCGCGGGCGGCTCCATTTCGGCGCATTATGTGCCATTTGCTGCGGCAAGCGGCGCGGTGGTGATCGACAACACGAGCCACTTTCGCATGCAAGAAAACGTCCCGCTCGTCGTGCCTGAGTGCAACCCGCAGGATATAGAGCTATGGGAAGAGACAGGCATCATCGCTAATCCGAACTGCTCTACCATCCAGATGGTTCAAATTCTTAAGCCGCTTGATGACGCGTTTGATATCGAGCGCGTGGACGTAAGCACCTACCAAGCGACGAGCGGCGCAGGTAAAGAGGGTATGAGCGAGCTTGTAGGGCAGTTGCAGCAGTTTTTCGCTTTTAAGCTTGATGAGTGCGAGCCGAAGGTTTTCCCGCATCAGATCGCGATGAATGTCATCCCGCACATCGACGTCTTTTTGGACAACGACTACACCAAAGAAGAGATGAAGATGGTGAACGAAACGCAGAAAATTTTGCATAAAAACTTCGCCGTTTCGGCTACCTGCGTGCGGGTGCCGGTGCTTCGCAGCCACAGCGAGGCGATCACGATAAAATTTAAAAAAGATTTTGAGATTAGCCGCGTGCGTGAAATTTTAAGAAACGCGCCTAGCATCGTGCTTGTAGACGATCCGAGCAAAAACGAATATCCGATGCCGCTGCTTTCTAGCGACACGAACGAAACCTACGTCGGTAGGCTCCGCAGGGACAATTTCGACGATAAAATTCTGCATCTTTGGTGCAGCGCCGATCAGATCCGCGTTGGAGCGGCTACGAACGCCGTGCGCATCGCGCTTCGCTGGATCGATATGCAGCAAGACAAGTAGGATAATTTAGCAAGGCTGCCGAGCCTTTGTGCGCGGATGCGGTCGCGCGCATGATTTCGGCGCCCGAGGCCACGCGAATAAAATTTGCAAATCGGCCTAGTTAAAATTTAACGCCGCGAGCTGAAATTTTGCGCCTTTAACCTGGCGCAAAATTTTAAAGACTCAAACGGGTGTGACCAAAAGAGATAGATTTATGCAGTTGCAAACGAGCGTAAATTTAAACGAACGCTTCGGCATGGAGCGGCTTTTAAATTTATACGTCCGTTTGCGAAGCGGCTACCTGAATTAAAATTTAAGGAAGAAATGAAAACTCTATTTGAGAAATTTTTACTTTGCAGCAAATTTTTAACCCTCCTGCCAGTGCTTTTTTGCATCGCGGCAGGCGCAGCGATATTTGTGATGGCAAGCTACGAAATCGGCTCGGCGCTCTATAAAATCGTGGAATTTTTCCTAGCTCCGCAGAGAGAGGGAGCGCTTTACGTCGATATTTTAAGCGAGATAATAACGGCGATCGATCTGTATCTGGTCGCTATAGTGCTGCTAATCTTCGTATTTGGAATTTATGAGCTGTTTATCGACGAGTTTGTGGATCTGAATTTGCAAGTTTTAAAGATCGCCTCGCTCGAGGAGCTGAAGCACAAACTCGGCAGCGTCATAATAATGGTGCTGGTAGTGGATTTTTTCAAGCGAATTTTACACACCGATTTTACTACCCCTTTGGATATGCTTTTGCTCGCAGGGGCTATCTTTGCGGTTTGTTTGGCTTTGTACATTTTGAGTAAATTTAAAGGATAAAAATGGTTTTCATCGACGCATGCTTCGGCAAAGAGACCCCATACACGCCCATTTGGATGATGCGCCAGGCGGGGCGCTACCTGCCGCAATACATGGCGGTGCGCGAGAGGGCGGGCGATTTTTTGAGCCTGTGCCGCGACTACCGCGCCGCGAGCGAGGTGACGATCCAACCCGTGGAGATTTTGGGCGTCGATGCGGCGATTTTATTTAGCGATATCTTGGTCGTGCCGATGCAGATGGGTATGGATCTGCGCTTCGAAGCGGGCGAAGGACCGCGCTTTAGTGATCCGATCCGCTCCCGGGGCGATCTGGCACACCTTGATCCGCAAAAGGCCGCGGTGGAGCTCGGATACGTTTATGATACGATCTCGCTTACACGCTCGCGCCTTGCCGCGGATAAAGCGCTCATCGGCTTTTGCGGCGCGCCGTGGACGATCGCTACCTATATGATCGAGGGCGGCGGCAGCAAAAATTACGCCGTTTGCAAAAGGATGCTCTACGAAAATCCGCAGCTTCTGCATGAAATTTTACGCCTCGTTACGGAGGCGACGAAGCTTTATCTGGCGCGCCAGATCGGCTCGGGCGTCGATGCGGTGCAGATATTCGACAGCTGGGCGGGCGCGCTGGAGCCGAGCGCGTATGAGGAGTTCGGCTGGCGATACATCTTGGAAATCACGGAATTTTTAAAAGCGAAATTCCCGCATATCCCGCTCATCGTCTTTGCCAAGGGTACGGGCGCGCAGATGTCGCGGCTGAGCCGTATCGCGGCGCAGCGCGGAGCGGCGAGCTTTGACGTATGGGGCGTGGATTGGAGCACTCCTATGGGGCTTGCGCGCGAGCAGCTCGGGGGCAAATTTGCGCTTCAGGGCAACCTGGAGCCGATGCGGCTATACGACCGCGACGCGATAGAATCGGGCGTGCGCGAGATTTTAGTAGCGATGAAGGGTGCTGCGCATATCTTTAATCTAGGCCATGGAATTTTGCCCGACGTAAGCGTGCAAAACGCCAAATATCTAGTGGATCTGGTGCACGAGCTAAGCGCGCGCTAAAAACGGACTTTGCGAGAGCTCGCTTGCAGCGCGTCGCTGTGAAATTTCATAGAGCCGTAGTTTAAAATTTTGTTCGCTTGTGTCGCTTGCTTTGCTTTTGTGCGTTTTTTCCGCTGCCCATAAATTTTAAATTTTGCGCCGCTTTTACGCCGTTAAAAAAGCTCGCGGAACGCAAAGCTTGAAAATTTTAAAATTCTACGCCGTTTTATCGTGGCGGTATCGCTAAATTTTAAAATTTAGCGCAATTTGAAATTTTATGCCGCTTTTACATCAAGCGAGGCTTAAAATTTTACGCGCTATGTATGCGGCGGCGTAAAATACCGCGAGCTCGCGAGTTTAAATTTAGCTCGCGCCTTAAATTTATGGCTCGCACGCCCCAAATTTAAGAATAAATTCAAAGCTCTAAGCTTAAAATTCGCCGTAGCGGGG
>CAURQQ010000009.1:0-65519 GCA_963527265.1 uncultured Campylobacter sp.
ACGATTTCGTCGCGCGAAAATTCGGCGATAAAAACTTCGACAACGCCTATTTTTACATAGAAAACTCGCCGCAAAATTACGCCGAGATCAAGGCTATCATCGATCGCCGCTACGAGGAATTTTTGAGCTTCAAGGCGGCGAAGTAGAAATTTTACCGCCGAGCTTAGCCGGTTTAAGATAGACGCCTAGGCCGAAACAGCGCGCGATGCAAATAAGCAGAATCGATACGAAGCGGCAGCGGCAGGGCTTAAAATTTAGGAAAATTTAACTATAATCGCCGCAAAAATTTGAAAATTT
Source organism: uncultured Campylobacter sp. (assembly GCA_963527265.1). Classification (GTDB taxonomy): domain Bacteria; phylum Campylobacterota; class Campylobacteria; order Campylobacterales; family Campylobacteraceae; genus Campylobacter_B. The sequence continues at coordinate 298 of CAURQQ010000009.1, forward strand.
TAAAATTTCACAAAGGATTTCATAGATGATCAAGGCACTTCGCGGTATGAACGATATTTCAGGCGAGCAAGCGCGCATCTACTCGCAAATTTTAAACGTGTGCGAGCGCGTGGCGCGCAATTACGGCTTTTGTCTCATCGAAACGCCTAAGCTCGAGCAGACCGCGCTATTTCGCCGCAGCGTCGGCGAGAGCAGCGACATCGTCGGCAAAGAGATGTATGAGTTTAGCGACAAAAGCGGCGATAGCGTCTGTCTGCGCCCCGAAGGTACCGCGGGCGTCGTGCGCGCCTTTATCGAAAAAAAGCTAGACCGCAGCGGCGGGGTGCATAAATTTTATTATCAAGGCTCGATGTTTCGCTACGAGCGCCCGCAAAAGGGGCGCCTGCGCGAGTTTCATCAATTCGGCGTCGAGTGCTTCGGGCAAAGTAGCGTCTATGAGGACGCGAGCGTGATCTTGATGCTAGCTCAAATTTTACGCGAGCTGAATGTCGCCGCAACGCTTAAAATCAACTCTTTAGGCGACGAGGAGTGCATGCCTGCGTATAAAACCAAGCTCGTAAATTTCTTACAAGAGCGCAAAGACAAGCTCTGCGAGGATTGTCAAAGGCGCATCGACACCAATCCGATCCGCGTACTGGACTGCAAAAACGAAAGCTGCCAGAAAATTTTAGCCGCCGCACCGCTTATAACTGAAAATTTAAATAACGCTTGCGCCGCGGAATTTGCACAGCTGCAAAGAATTTTAACCCAAAACGGACAAAAATTTGAGATCGATCCTAAACTCGTGCGCGGGCTTGATTACTACTGCAAAACCGCCTTTGAGTTCGTTTCATCCGAGCTTGGCGCACAAAGTGCCGTAGGCGGCGGCGGGCGCTATGACAGACTCGTGGAGTTTTTAGGCGGCAGAAAGACCGCGGGCGTGGGCTTTGCGATCGGTATCGAGCGAATAGCCGAAATTTTAAAAACGCGCGAAGCCCCTCAAGAGCGCGAGGGAATTTATATCGGCGCGCTGGATGAGGCGTTTGTTAGCACGGCGTTTTCGTTTGCATTAAAGCTGCGAAAGCTTTGTAAAACTCAAATTTCATACGAGCCCAAGAGCCTAGCCAAGCATTTAAAAGCAGCCGACGGGGCGGAGGCGAAATTTTGCCTTTGCATCGGACAGGACGAGTTTGATCGCGCCGAGGTATGGTGTAAAAATTTAGAGGATCAAAGCACCTTTGCGATCAAATTTAAAGAGGTCGAAGCATTTTTTAAGGATAGAGCATGAGCGATTACGGACTAAATATTTGGGGAAATTCTAACTTCACGATAGACGGGGGCAAACTATGCCTAAACTCCGATTTCAAGCAGCCTTTGGTAGATATCATAAAAGAGATCCGCGCAGACGGCGTGCGAGGTCCGATACTGCTGCGCTTCCCGCACCTCATCAAAAAGCAGATCGTCGAAATTTACTCAAATTTTAACCGCGCCATTAAGGAGTTTGATTACAAGGGAAAATTCCACGCCGTCTATCCGCTTAAGGTAAATCAATTCCCGGGCTTCGTTAAAAATTTAGTCGATATCGGCGAGCCTTACGGATACGGACTCGAGGCCGGCAGCAAGCCTGAACTGCTACTAGCGATGGCGTATAACAAATACGGCGCGCCAATTACCGTAAATGGTTTTAAAGATAAGGAGCTTATAAATATCGGCTTCATCGCCGCAGAGATGGGGCATAACGTGACGCTTACGATCGAGGGGCTAAACGAGCTTGAAACCATCATCGAAACGGCCAAGGAGCGCTTTGCGCCAAAGCCTTTCATCGGGCTACGCATCAGGCTGCATAACTCCGGAAGCGGACTGTGGGCGAAAAGCGGTGGGATAAATTCCAAATTCGGTCTTACCTCGACCGAGCTTATAGAGGCGATAAGCTTACTCAAGAAAAACGATCTCATCGAGCAGTTTACGATGATTCATTTTCATATCGGCTCGCAGATTACAGAGATCCACCCGCTCAAAAAGGCCCTCATCGAGGCGGGCAATATCTACACCGAGCTTCGTAAAATGGGTGCGAAAAATTTAAAATCCATAAATTTAGGCGGAGGTCTTGCTATCGAATACTCCCAAGCGAAAGAAAGCTCCAGCCGCAACTATACGCTAAAAGAATACGCCAACGACGTGGTTTTTTTGCTAAAATCGATCGCAGAGGATAAAAAAGAGGCCGAGCCTGATATTTTTATTGAGAGCGGCAGATACGTAGCCGCCAGTCACGCAGTGCTCGTAGCGCCGATTTTGGAGCTTTTTACCCAAGAATACGCCGAAGAAAAGCTCGCCTTAAAAAAGGACAATCCGCCGGTAGTCGCCGAGCTATACGATCTGTATAAAACTCTAAAACCATCCAACGCGTTAGAGTATCTGCACGACGCCATGTCACACATGGAGAGCGTGCTTACCCTTTTTGATCTGGGATACGTCGATCTGATCGACCGCTCAAACGGCGAAATTTTGGTTCATCTAATAATGCGAAAGGCGTATGGAATTTTAGGCAACAAGCAAGAATACAGCAATTTCTTAAACTCCTTAGGTAACGCCCAAGAGCGCTATTTGGTAAATTTCTCGATCTTTCAAAGCCTACCCGATTTTTGGGGCATCAAGCAGCACTTTCCGATCATGCCGCTAGAGAGGCTGGACGAGCGCGCCACGCTATCGGCGTCGATCTGGGATATCACCTGCGATAGCGACGGCGAGATAGAATTCGATAGGGAGACCAACCCGCTATTTTTGCACGACGTAGATCCCGAAGAGGAGGAGTATTTTTTGGGCTTTTTCCTTGTCGGAGCCTATCAGGAGGTACTTGGCATGAGCCACAACCTTTTTGCACACCCAACAGAGGCGACCGTGATTTTAAAGGATGACGGTGGCTTTGAGATCAAGGATTTCATCGAATCTCAATCGGTCATCGACATCTTGGAGGATATGGACTACGACGTAGTAGATATCCGCGAAAGCCTAAACGAGCGCGTCGAAAAATCAAATCTTATCGGAGATAAAGAGAAAAAGCATATCTTGGGCGAACTATATCTGTTTTTAAACGACAATAGCTACTTAAAGACGATCAAATGAGTTTTTGGCAAATTTTAAAACAGGATTTCACCGAGCCCTTGCGCCAAGACCCCGCATGCAACAGCGTATTTGAGATATTTTTCTGCTATCCCGGCGTCTGGGCGCTGATAAATTACCGCTTCGCACACTTTTTCTACGAGCGAGGTTTTAAGCTTATAGCTCGCGCGATCAGCGGACTTACTCGCATAATCACCGCCGTAGATATAAACCCGGGCGCACGTATCGGCTCGGGCGTGTTTTTCGACCACGCCACGGGGCTTGTCATTGGAGAAACGGCGATCATCGGCGATAACTGTCTGATCTATCAAGGCGTTACTCTCGGCGGCGTGAGCTTAGAGCACGGAAAGCGCCATCCGACGCTGCAAAACGGCGTCGTAGTGGGCGCGGGAGCCAAAGTGCTAGGCAATATCACCATCGGCGAAAATTCCAAAATAGGCGCAAATTCCGTCGTCGTAAAGGATGTCGCGCCAAACTGCACCGCCGTGGGAGTGCCGGCTAGAATTTTAGGCGGCTGCGAGAGTGATCCTTTGGCGCATAATAAAATTCCAGATATCAGCCAAGAGCTTATCAAATATCTCATCAAGCGTATCGAAATTTTGGAAGATTGCATCTGCAGTGGCAAAAAAGATATCTCCGCAATGGATGAGGATCTAAATAAATTCTACGAAGAGTATCTAAAATCATTAAAATAAGAGGATTAAAGTGAAAAAAGCTCTATTTTTTATAATTTGTGCTATTTTGTCGGCAAGCGGCAGCGATGCTAATAGCGCGAAAAATTCCGCGGACGACGCCAGAATAAGCCTAGTAAAAAGTCTATACATCAAGGATACCTATTTCGGCGATCACAAAAATGCCCTATCAGCTTCTTTAAGATCCGTGCTCATGCAAGATGAAGCATCTGCTGGCGAAGGTGAGGTAGGCTGCTTGGACTATGATCCGATAATCGGCGGTCAAGATGTCTGCGACGACGCGAAATATGACTTTGAGCTAGGGCAGTGCGATACCGTCGTAGTAACTCAGACCTGCCCTTACGGTGTGCAGACGATAATCTACAAACTCGTCCGTAGCGGAGGAGATTATAAAATCGACGATATATACGACCAAGACCCAAGTAGCGGCAGGGCTTTTAGCGTCAAAAATCAAATTTTAAATTGTCTAAACCAATCCAAGGAGCATCAATGAAATTAACACTTTCAAGTCGCGTAAGCAAGCTCGGCGAAAGCCTAACGATCGCAATCAGCACCAAAGCCAAACAGATGAAAGCTCAGGGGCAAGACGTCGTAATCCTAAGCGCAGGCGAGCCTGATTTCGATACCGCAGAGGTCGCCAAAAGGGCGGTCATAGAGGCTATGGCTAAGGGCTGCGGAAAATATACGCCGGTTGCCGGCACGCCTGAAATTTTAAATTTAATCGCACAGAAGCTAAAGCGCGATAATGCTCTAAACTACAGGCCCGATCAGATCATCACCAACGTAGGCGCCAAACACTCGCTATTTAATGCCTTTAACTGCATCTTAAACGAAGGCGATGAGGTTATAATACCGGCGCCTTATTGGGTCACCTACCCCGAAATCGTAAAATTCTGTGGTAGCAAGCCCGTCATCGTAAACACAAAGGCGGAAAACCGATATAAAATCACCGCCTCACAGCTCAAAGCCGCAATCACGCCGCGCACGAAGGCGCTGTGCCTTTTCAACCCGAGCAACCCCGCAGGCGCCGTATATTCTCGGCAGGAGCTGCAAGAGCTTGCAGAAGTATTAAAAGGCACGGATATTTTAGTAATTGCCGATGAAATTTACGAAAAAATCGTCTTCGGCAAGAGCTTCATAGCCGCAGCAAGCATCAGCGAGGATATGTTTGGGCGCACCGTGACGATCAACGGGCTAAGCAAATGCGGCGCGATGCCTGGCTGGCGCTTCGGATACACGGCGTGCGCGATCGATGAGCTAAATAAGGCGATGATCAGCCTGCAAAGCCAAAGCGTCAGCAACGTAGCAAGCATCGTCCAGGCAGGCGCTATGCCGGTGCTGCGCGGCGAGGCGGATGATTATATCGAGGAGATGAGGCGCGAATACGAGCGCAGGCGCGATTTTGGCACGGACGCGATAGGCGCAATCCCAGGGCTTAGTGTCGTAAAACCAGATGGCGCATTTTATTTCTTCATAGATTGCTCTCAGGTAGAACCTGATAGTATGAAATTCTGCATGCAACTGCTAGATAAAGGGCTCGTAGCCACGGTGCCAGGAAGCGGATTTGGCATGGATGGGCACTTCCGCGTAAGCTTTGCATGCTCTATGGAAAATCTAAAACGCGGCTTTGAGCGCATAGAAAAATTCGTAAAAAATTACCACAAATAGGCACACTAGCGAAATTTGAATCTAAATTTGTCATAGCTTAGCAGCGAAATTTTTACATAAAATTTAATGCAGCTTGGCGGCAAATTTAGTGTGGCACGGCTCGGGATTTAATGCGATTGCGGCGGCTAAGCGCGATTAAATTTTGTGCCGCTTTAATTTAGGGGTATTTAAATTTCAAGCTGCCGTATTCAGGAGCGCTTAAATTTTATGCCGTTTTATTAAAATATGGCTAATTTTGCGCTGCTATATTACGACGTCTACTGTATTTCGTACTGCTCGTAGTTTTAAATTTCGCTTCGGAATTTTAAAATTTCATCGCATTACGCATCTAGATTTCGTCGCAAAAGCTCCGGCGCAAACGCCGCATGCGGTAGAAATTTTATCGCGGATTTTTAAAATTCCGCGCCGATGTTTTCAAACCCTGCGCCGCTTGCCGCCGCTACTCTAAAATTTAACCAAACAGAACGGTCACGCAAAATACGACGAACAAGACGAGCGTAACGAACACAACCGACGCCGCATAACGACACGCGACGAACCAAAAAGTGGGCGGCGCAGATCGAAAACGAGCTAAATTTTAAAATTTTACCGCGTCCGAGGCCTTGGCGCAAACGCGATAAATTTTATGTTTTAGCGCGCCTTTGAACCCAATCGCATCAAATAAATTTTAAACGAAATTCTAACGCTGCAGCGCTATTTTATATTTTTATAAAGACTATTTTAGTAAAATCAGGGTTTTATGAGCGAGATAAAAATTTTAATCACCGACGAAGATCTGTGCGCCCCGAGGCAGCTTTTGAGCAGGCGCGATAAGAAGCTGGCGTGCGCGCGAGCCCATCTGCGCGAGTTTCGCGTTTCGCGGGCGCTTAAAGCGCGCTTTAAAAAACGCGGCAAATTTTGCATCTCGCACAAAAGCGCAGATGGCAAAACGATCGTCGCCGTGGGTTTTGCGAGGCAAAAATTCGGGCTCGATCTTGAAATTTTAAAACCGCGGAATTTTGCCGCAGTTAGCGAGTTTTGTTTCAACGTCTTTGAGCGCGAGCTTTTAGCGGCGGCGGACGAGAGCGAAAAGGCACTCATTTTTTATAAAATTTACACGATCAAAGAGGCGCTGATTAAGGCGCGAAGCCTAGGTTTTTACGCGCTTGCTCGCGTGGGGCTTGCGCGAGGCGCAGATGGAGAGGCTCTAGCGCTTGATGAGCGCGGCAGGGCGTGGTCGTACAAAAGCTATATTTTGGAGGGCGAGATTTTTATTTCGCTCGTTTTTAGGGAGAATTTTTGAGACCTGTTTATCGTTTTTACGCTATTTCTAAAACGGCTTTCATTCTGCTTTGCGTCGCGTTTTTTATAGGCGGATGCGCGCGCAAAGCGCCCGAGCAGATAGCGGAATTTAGCCAAAAGCAGTTCATCCTAACGGACGAGTTCGGCGTAAAAAGCAGAGCCCTAATCTCACAAATTTCACCCGCAAGCGGCGAGGAGAGCCGCTACAAGCTCGTCTGGCTCGATATGCTAGGCGCACCGATCGCACGTAAAATTTTATCGATCAAAGGCGGTGAGGCGAAATTTCGCAACGACGGCTTCCTACCGCCCGATTCGCAAAGCGAGCGAGTATTTTTAGCCCTGCTTGAGAATGCGGATAAAATAATTTTCACCATAAACGCAAAGGGGCGCCGATATGACGCAGTATCTAAGTAGCCCCGGACTCATCTGCGCGGGCGCAAACAGCGCCGCAGAGCTTTTTAGCGCGCTGTGCGAAAAAAGATCCGCGCTGCAAAAGCTTAGCGTCTGTGGTAAAAATTTCATCTTTGGGCGCGTGGATACGCCGCTGCCGCAAATCGAAGATCGCGCCTACGCCACGCGCACGAACGCCCTGGCGCTTTACGCCTGCCTAGGCGTGCAAGAACAAATAGAGCAAGCCGTGCAAAAATTCGGCGCGCACCGCATTGGCGTGGTGTTTGCGACCACCAATACCGGCGTGCAGGAAAACTATGCGGAATTTTTCGCCTGCGACAAGGGCGCGGAAAATTTTATCTCTCAAGACGGCGAAAACTCCGCGCCGTGCAGTAAAATTTCCACTCCAAACGGCAAAAATTTCGCCAAAAATTTAAAAGACGCAAACGATAAATTTAAAAACTTCTGCTTCGAGCGCAACTCCCACGCAAACCCCGCAAATTTTATCCGCGAACGCTTCGGGCTAAAATCCGTCGCGATCGGAGTTTCAAGCGCCTGCACCAGCGGAAACAAGGCTCTAATCGAAGCTTCGCGCCTCATTTCTTGCGGACTTTGCGACGCGGTCGTTTTCGGCGGCGCCGACGCATTAGACGAGCTCACGCTACAGGGCTTTAGCGCGCTTGAAATTTTAAGCGAGCAGCCGCTAAAGCCGTTTTCGGCGGCGCGGACGGGCACAAATCTAGGTGAGGGAGCCTGCGCATTCGTGCTTTCGCGCGAGCGTATAAACGACGTTGCGCTTTTGGCTCACGCCGCAAACTCCGATGCCTACCACATCACCAAGCCCGATCCTAGCGCACGAATGCAGATCAAAGCGATCAAAACTGCGCTAAAATCGGCACGTCTTCAAAGCGTGGACTACGTAAATCTGCACGGCACGGGCACTGCGGCTAACGACGCGATGGAGGCCTTGGCTATGAGCGCCGCCCTGCCCTTAGCGCCCGCAAGCTCGTCCAAATGGGCGATCGGACACACCCTGGGCGCCGCGGGGGCGATCGAGCTTGCCGTATGCTACGAGGCGATCAGGCAAGGCGTGATCCCGCCGAATTTTACGAATGATAAAATTTGGGGCGGCACGGAGGCTGAAATTTTTCGCGGCGCGCAGGCGCGGCACGGCGAGCAAAACGATGAAATTTTAAACAGCGTAAGCGATCAAATTTCGTCCAGACTGGGCGATGAAATTTTACAAAACGCGCAGGGTGAAATTTCAAAAAGCGGCGCGGATAAAATTTTGGCTGCGTCTAAAGCTTTGCAAGGCGCGGGCGATAAAATTTTAAAAGACGCTGCAGATCAAGCTTCGCAAACGAGCGAAATTCCGGCTGCTCTGTCTAAATTTAATCTCGCATGCGAAGCCAAAAAAGCGCGCGTAGATACCGCGATGAATCTAAACTTTGCTTTCGGCGGCGACAACGCCGTAACCATAATAGGACGCGTATGAGAGCCTCTAGTATCCTACCGCAGAGCGGATATATGGTCTTCGCAGATGAAATTTTAGAGATTAGCGACGGATATGCGAGCTGTGCGTTTAGAGTGAGAGAGGACTCGCCATTTACCGAAAACGGCGAGCTCGGCAGCTACGCATACATGGAGATCATGGCGCAGTGCATAGGCGCCTACTCGGGCCACCGAAACGGCGGCGAGGCAAGGCTTGGATTTTTGCTGGGCGTGCGAAACCTCGATATTTCGCGCGCAAGCCTAAAGGTGGACGAGCGCGTAATCACGACGGCAAGGCAGAGCGTAAGCGACGGCGAGGGACTATATATCTTCGACTGCGAGATCCGCTGCGGCGGCGAACATATCGCAAGCGCCACGCTTAGCGTAATGCGCGCGAGCGACGAAATGATAAAGAGTATAAATGGCTAAGAGAATTTTAATTACCGGAGCAAGCGGCGGTATCGGCGAGGCGTGCGCGTTAAATTTAGCGCAAAAGGGCTACGGCTTGGCGCTAAACGGACGCAACGAAGCCAAACTAAAAGAGGTAGCGGAGCGCTGCTTGGACGCGGGCGCGGCAGAAGTTCAAATTTTAAAATTTGACGTCGCAGATACCGCTGCGGCACAGGAGCGTATCGAAGCAGACATAGAGGCAAACAGCGCATACTGGGGCATCGTGCTAAACGCGGGCATTACGCGGGATAACTCTTTCGTATGGTTCGAGCGCGAGGATTGGCAAAGCGTGATAGATACGAATTTAGGCGGGTTTTACAACGTCATAAAGCCCGCGCTGATACCGATGATCCGCGCCAAAAAAGGCGGGCGTATCGTCGTGATGAGCTCGGTTAGCGGAATTGCCGGCAACCGCGGTCAAAGCAACTACGCCGCTAGCAAAGGGGGCCTAATCGCTGCGGCAAAATCGCTAGCGATAGAACTTGCAAGCCGCAAGATCACGGTAAACGTGGTAGCTCCCGGGCTCATCAAAACGGCGATGAGCGAAGGTATAAACGAAACCGCAAGCGAGCAAATTTTAAGCGCGATTCCGCTAGGGCGTATCGGCGAGCCGAGCGAGGTAGCGCATTTGGTGGAGTTTTTGCTAAGCGAAAATTCCGCATACATTACAAAAGAGGTTATTAAAATAGACGGTGGATTATGTTAAATAGAGTAGTTATTACGGGTTTTGGCAATGTCTGTGTATTCGGACGGGACTGGGCGAGCATAAAGCAAAATTTGGCGCAGCAAAAAAGCGCCGTAGTTTATATGAGCGAATGGGATATCTTCGGCGAGGAGCTAAACACTAGGCTGGGCGCGCCGATAGCGAATTACGCGCCGCCTGCACACTGGAGCCGCAAAGATACCCGCTCGATGGGCAAGGTAGCGATGTTCGGCGTCGATGCCGCAGGCGAAGCTCTGGCTGATGCGGGGCTTTTAGAAGATGAGCGCATAAAGGACGGCCGTATGGGCGTCGCAGCGGGTAGCTGTAGCGGCGATGCAAAGGCTACGGGCGAGGTCATAGATATTTTGCATGGCAAGGATAGCACCTTCAACGCCAACTCCTACGTAAAGATGATGCCTCACACCGTCGCTGCAAATATCGCGATCTACTACGGACTAAAAGGTAGGCTCATCCCCACGAGCTCTGCGTGCACGAGCGCGTCTCAAGCGATCGGCTACTCCTACGAAGCGATAAAATTTGGCCTTGCGGATATGATGCTGGCAGGCGGCGCGGATGAGCTACACCCAAGCCAGGCATTCGTATTTGATAAGCTCTACGCGACAAGCTGTAAAAACGACACCCCTACCCTCAGCCCTGCACCTTTTGATATAGCGCGCGATGGACTGGTTTTGGGCGAAGGCGGCGCTATGTTCATGCTAGAAAGCCTCGAAAGCGCACTTGCGCGCGGCGCTAAAATTTACGCCGAGATAGTGGGCTTCGGCACGACCTGTGACGGTACGCATATCACCCGCCCGCAGAGCGAGACTATGCGCGCGGCGATGCAGCTGGCGCTCAAAGACGCCGCGATTTCGCCGGATCTTATCGGGCACGTAAACGCTCACGCCACGGCGACCAGACAGGGCGACATCGCAGAATCTATGGCGACGCATGAAATTTTCGGCTCGCAGACGCCCGTGAGCTCTTATAAAGGCTATTTGGGTCATACTTTGGGCGCGTGCGGGGCGCTGGAGAGCTTCATCTCGGTGATGATGATGAACGAGGGGCTATTCTATCCGAATCTAAATTTACGAGATATCGATCCGCAGTGCGCGCCGCTTAGGTACCTCACGCAGCCTCAGGAGATAAAAACGGACTACGTTATGAATAACAACTTCGCTTTCGGCGGCGTAAACACATCTTTGATTTTTAAAAAATTTATCGACTAAAGGAGAGAAAATGAAAAAATTTCTATTTTTTGTAGTTGCGACGCTTTTTGTCGCTAATTCGGCTTATGCCAAAAACGATATCGTGCGCTTCCCGATCGCTGCGGCACTCGCAGAGCCAGACGCTAAAGCCAAGCTTGATCCGAACATAAAATTCTACTTCGGCAACAAATCCGCAGGCAGAAAGATCACGCAGCAGCTAAGCTCGAACAAAAAAACAAATAGTATCAATAAGACCGATCAAGCCGCATGCAACCGCGCGTTTTTATCGGCGCTACTTAGCTTTCAAGATCGCGCCAAAAAAGAGGGCGGAAACAAGGTCGTCAACATCACGAGCTACTATTACAAAAACGTTTTCGTAAGCGACAAAGAGTTTGAATGCGGCGTAGGCACGATAATGAGCGGTGTCACACTAAGAGGCTATATTGCAAAATAAACTAAGCTTCGGTATATCTTACGCAAGCGCGATAATTTCGGGCGAGCCGGCGGAGTTCTATAAAAACCTCGCCGCTTGCTCGGACGGAATTTCCGAAATAAGCTTAGACGGAAATTCCGATCCTGTTTGCGATATGGATCAAAATTTTACGTATGATTTTACGTCAAATTCTACGCAAGATTTTACAGATATTTCGGACTGTGAGCAAAATTTCATAAATTCTGCAAATTTTGCGGCGTGCAAAAATAATGAAAGCACGGGGCGCGACCTTGCTACAGAAGGTTTTGATGAAAATTCTACCGAGCTCGGCTCGCAGCGGGGATTAAAACAAGAAGCGGATGCGTCTAAATTTAACTCCTCGCGCGCTTTTGATTGCGGCTCCGAAAAGGCGGCGGAGCTTCATAAAAATTTCGCCGCGCGCGAGGATGAGGCTTTACAAAACAGCTTTGTAGAAAATTTAAAAATTTCTGCTCACGCCCGCTTAAAAGATGAAATTTTAGCGCTCGAAGCTTTAAAGAAAAAGCCGGCTCTTGCGCACATTCCGCCGCTACAGCGCCGCCGCTTGGGGCTTGGGGCAAAACTTTGCATCTCGCTTTTAGGCGAAATTTCGCAAAATGCGCCGCAGAGTTTAGCCAATAAAGGCTCCTTAAATCTCGCATCGCAAGATTTAGACGCGAGCAAAAGCCGCACCGCCGCGCAAAACCCATCGCCGCAGGATTTTTCAAATGAAAATTCCTTAAATTCGGCAAGGCAAAATTTCAAAACGAACGACAGTGCCGCGACACAGCACAAAGAGATGCCGCTCGTCTTTTGCTCACGCTTGGGCGAGATCAACCGCTGTTTTGGCCTGCTAGGCTCGATGGAGGAAAGCGTCTCGCCTTCGAGCTTTTGCGTCAGCGTACTCAACGCGATTGCAGCGCAAAATGCGATTTTTACGCAAAACCATGCCGAAATTTCGACGATCTCCGCAGCGTGCGCGCTCGAAAACGGCGCAATAATCGCCGCTGCGAGGCTAAAAGAAGGCGCGGAAAATTCCCACTCCGCGCAGGATGCGAACGAAGCAGGCAAAAGCAGCGAATGCAAGTCGGATAACGATAAAATCGCTCTACTCTGCTATTTTGAGGAGGCAAATAACGATTATCTGAAGCGATGCGACTTTGCCTGCGCCCTACTTCTGGTGCTTCAACGCGGAGATGACGTGCAGATCGAAATTTCGCCGCACGTTGCGGACGCGACGGCACAGAGCATAGAGGCACAAAATCCGAAACCGCGAGCCGAGAATGAAATTTTACGAAGCTTTAAAGAGAGCGGCGAGATCCCGCTAGATACCGCGGTGGAATTTTTAGCTAAAATCCTCTCCGGCAAGCGCGAATGGAGCAGCAGCGACGGGGTTTTGGACTATCTTTGGCGCGTCAAAGATCCCGCTAAAATCGCAGCTTTTTTAAGGCAAGATCGTGAGCGTTAAAATAGCAAAATTTCATCGCATGAGCAAGCGCAGCGAGACAAGCAAATTTGACCAAAATTCCGGGCTACACAGAGCTGCAAAGGCGCGAACGACGAGCTTTAAATTTAGCCGCTCCGCCAAGCTCAGATATAGTGAAAGTTTTAAATTTAGCCGCGCTATCAAATACAGGCTTGATCAAACGGCGCATCTTAAAAGCACGCTGAAAGGGCGCGCGCCATACGCCCCCAAATCGCGTTGCAATGAGGTCCATTGCGAAAATGCGCTGCTGAGGCATATGCAACGAACTGAAAAAAATCTTCCTAAGCGGTGCGAGTTGCGGGCTATAAAAATTTTACCGCAGCGGCGCGCGGAAAACACCGTAAAATTCCACTATAAAGACAGATGCGGCGAGGCGAAATGCTACGCACAGCAGGCTGTAAATTTCATAAATTTAGCAGATCAAGGCTTGGGCTACGAGTTTAAATTTAGCCGCGCGATGAATAGAATAACCGCTCAGGCATTCACGACAAGGCGCTACGATGAATTTTAAATTTAACGGCGCCGCAAGCTATAAATTTAATCAGACGGTGCGTCATATGGCGGCGCCAAAACAGCATATATGGCATTTCGTAGAAATTCCGTCGCAACGCCGCGTGTGGCAAGCCGCGGAAATTGCACTGCGGCGATATGTGCGGCAAAACATAGAAATTCCATCGCAGCAATACGTACGACGAAGCATGCGGCAAGCTGCGGAAATTTCACCGAGGCAGTACGCACGGCAAACGGCAAGAATTCTGCAAAATCGCGGTTTACCGCGCGCAGCAAAAATTCTATTGCTCTGGCACATACGCGGCGCCGAGATCGCCTCCGCTCAGACCATGAAAGCTCTATTGCTTCGGCACACGCCGCAAGGAGAAATATCACGCGCAGAGAACCGCAAAAACTCCGCTGCGACGCAGCGAGTAGCAAGCCGTAGAAATTTTATCGAGATCGCGCGCATGATAAACCATCAAATCCCTGCCGAGAATAGCAAAACCCTCACCAAAAGCTACAAAATCCCTAACGAGAGCTGCTGCACAATCCCTGCCGAAAGAGGCACCGCGCGATGAAGCAAGCAAATCCGCTAAGGCGCAAAATCAAGCAGATCGGCATCGCGCTGTGCTTCTCAAGCTTCGGCGCGCTGTGTATGATAGGCAACCTACTCTTCCTCCCGGTAGCGCTGCTGAGGCTAAACCGCATAGGCGCCGTGCGAAATTTCGTACGCGATTTTATAATGATCTCGTGGCGCATATTTTTGTTGCTCGCACGATTTTACGGCAGTATCGGCGTAAGCTGGCGCTGCAAGCTCCCGCCCGGCGGCGCTCTCATCATCGCAAACCATCCTAGCCTGCTTGACGTGGTGATCTTTTTGGCTCACGTGCGACGCGCAAACTGCGTAGTCAAGGAAAGTCTGTGCAAAAACCCCTTCCTCTCCGTCGCCATCGCAGCCGCAGGCTACATCCCAAATACCGGCTCGGAAGCGATGATAGATGCGTGCCGCAGCGCCCTTGCGCGAGGAGAAAGCTTAATCATCTTCCCCGAGGGCACGCGCACCGCGGATCGCATCGCCATGCACAAAGCGGCGTTTTACATCGCGATAAATTTCGCAAAAAATATGAATTGCGTCGCGATAAAAATGGATCCTAAAAGCCTAAAAAAAGGACAAGTATGGTACGATACGCCCGAGGTTCGGATGAAATACGACCTCTACGAGCTGTGCGCGCTGGATCTAACGGGCTTTGAGCCGGATCGCCCAAACCCGATCCGAGTGCGCAAACTCTACGAAAAAATATCAAATCTATATGAAAAGGAGAATCTGTGAACGAAGAAATTTTGGAGCTTAAGGAGCTGATCATTTCGGGGCTGAACCTCGAAGACGTAGCGCCCGGCGACATAAATGACGATGAGCCGCTTTTTGGCGACGGGCTCGGGCTAGATTCGGTCGATGCGCTGGAGCTCGGGCTTTTGGTGCAGAAAAAATACGGCATCGTGCTTAACTCAAAAACCCAAAATTTAAAGCAAATTTTCTCATCCGTTGCGTCTTTGGCGCAATACATCGCCGAAAATAGGAGTAAAAATGAGTAAAGATGAAATTTTTGAAATTTTAAAAAAGGCGCTCGTGGAGCTTTTCGAGATCGACGAGAGCAAGGTCGTGCCTGAGGCTAAAATTTACGAGGACCTGCAGATCGACAGCATCGACGCGATCGATCTGGTCGATTACGTCAAGAAAAACACCGGCTACAAGCTGATGCCCGATGATTTTAAAAACATCCAAACCCTTGGCGACATCGTGGATGCCGTAGCGGCGAAGCTCGATCAGGGCGTGAGCGGAGAGACTACTACGGGAGGCGAGAGTTAAATTTCGCCGTGCGGCGCGGTAAGGTCGCGCGTGCGGTGGCTTGGTAGTTTACTTTGCGGCGGCACAGAGGCGGCGATTGACTTGATAAATACATACGCGGCGGCATTTTGTTTGGTGCGCGCGGTGTTTTGACGGCGAACAGCGAATGTTTTAATTGAAAGAGCGTGGAGCGAGCGGCTTGTGAGCTTAGCAGTTAAGCGGCACGGCACAAAGCTCGCTGCTTGCCGCTTTTAAGTTAGTATGTAAAACGCTTTGCGGATCAAAATTTTAAAATTTAAATCTGCGAGCCTGGGTGAAATTTTGAAATTTTAAAAGGCGTCGTTTCTTTTGCGACCGTCGTTTTCATAAAATTTCAAAATTTTAAAATTTCGGCTAAATTTAATTTAGCAAATCTGATCGCGAGTGCGACGCCGCGGGTTAAATTAAAGCGCAGCTAAATTTTAAGATGCAGCTAGAATTTGAAGGTGGCAGGCGCGGCTGAATTTAAATTTTAAAAGCATGACGCCTAAACCTGAGCGCCGAGGCTAAATTTAAAGTATCTCGGCACGGTATAGATCGAGCCGATTGCGCTGCTAGCGGCAAAACCAAAAAAACCGCCACGGTAAAACCAAAATCGCAGCAGCAAAAGCCTAGCCAGCCGCGGTAAAGCTAAAAACCGCTGCGACGAAACTAAAGTCACCGCGATAAAAGCCCAACCGCCGCGGCAAAAAAACCAAGCCCTCGCGGCTAAATTTAAGGATTGCAAAGATTGCGACGAACGATATTTTTAAAAACAGCTACCGTAATTTTAAGCGTGTTTTACCCTTTCGGTCTCTATTTTTTGCACGGCGGCGCGCGGGTCTGCTTGCTCGCGGCGATGAGCGCGCTATGGGGAGCGCGAGCTATTTCTGAAAGTAAAGATCGCGCTACTAAGGGCGCGAGCGCGGTATTTTTTGCGCTGTGCGCCCTTTTTGGCAGTGGAACGCTTGCGTATCTGTATCCGCTCATAATAAATTTCTCGCTCGCGGCGCTTTTCGCGCTCAGCCTAAGATCGACGCCAGCGATCACGCGCCTAGCGCTTTTGAAGCAGCCAGGTCTCAACGAGCGCGGCCGCGCCTACACGCGCAAGCTGACCGAGGTGTGGCTCGGATTTTTCGTGCTAAACGGCCTACTTAGCGCGGCACTGCTACTACCGCGAGATAAAATTTATTGGAGCGTTTATTGCGGCGCGATCTCATACGTCCTCATCGGCGCGCTGATCGGCGGCGAGATGATTTTTAGGAAATTTTATGTTAAAAAATTTGATTAATTCTTTGAAGCCTTATGAGCGCGAAATCCTTGCTGCGGCGGCTCTTACGCGCGATTTAGCAAAAACTGGGTGCAAGCAGAGCGAAGCGGCAAGCTTAAAAGGCGCGGGCAAACCCCAAAGCAGCGCGGCAAGCGCAAATTTAAAAGGCGCAGAAAATTCTAGCAGAAGCGCAAATCTCAATGACGGGGAAAATTCTAGCGGCGGCACAGATGCCGCGCACGCCATGCAAACAGCGCAGACGCAAGAGAAAAAAAATGCGCCGATGATCGAAATTTACGGCGAGGACGCGGCGGAGTTCATCGCGTTTTTTTTCGGCGCGATGATTGTGGGTTTTGCGCCCGTGCTGTTGCGAGAGCCCAAATTTAGCGGGGAATTTCATCTAGGCGGCGACGTAAGAATTCCAAATCTCGCCGCAGCGCAAAATTTAGACAAATTCGGCCCCCATGATTTAGAAAACATTTCGTCTCGCGATACGGAAAAATCTGCGCCTAAAATTTCATCTAAAAACGCGCCGCAAAATCACGCGCCGTGCGAGCAAGAGGCCGTTTCTTTACACCTACTGCGCGCCGATCAAAAATTTTATATCAAAACTTCGGGTTCTACGGGCGAGGCGAAAAATATCGAAAAAAGCCTGCGCGATATGGTTTTAGAGGCGGAATTTTTGATAGAAAGATTCGGCCTTTGCGCAAGCGATCAATTTTTATCGGGCGTCTCGCACCAAAATATGTTCGGGCTCACATTTAGCATCTTCGTGCCGCTGCTTTGCGGCTCACGCATGCAAAAAGGCGGGCTAAACTACCCTGAAATCATCCTTGCGTCCGATCTTGCGGGCGCCGTGCTGATCAGCTCGCCCACGGTGCTCGGCGCGCTGTGCGAGCACGCAGACGCCGCGAACATAGCGCCTTTGAGCACCATTTTTAGCGCGGGTGCGCCGCTAAGTCCTACGATCCGAGATAGGTTGGCAGCGCTTAGCAGTGCCCGCATCGTCGATATTTACGGCTCCAGCGAAACGGGCGTGATCGCCTGCAACGAGGGGGCGGGGCTTAAAAAATTCGCTCCAGTAAGCGTGCAGATCCGCACGGATATTGATAGCGGCGGCGCGGAGAAACGCGAGAGCAAGCCTTTCGATTCTGCGGCAAGCTCTTGCGACGAAAATTCTGCGACAAAGCCCAAAACGAGCCTTGTGGACGGGCAAGACACAAGTCGCTCGGACAAGCAAGCGTCTAAATTTAATGCAGACGCTTGCGATGAAACCGCGACCGGCCAGAAAAACAGCTCCGCACTGATCGCCGCGACCAAACACGACGATAAATTTGCGCAGGCAGAGGGGCTTTGCGATAAATTTAGGGCAAAGCAGCCCGCCGACAATTTTTCGCAAACGGGCGAGTTTACGATCAGCTCGCCTTGGTGCGAGCGCTTTGAAAGCCGCGATTTCGGCTATGTGCGCGCAGACGAGATCACGCTTTTAGGGCGTGGCGACCGTACCGTCAAAATCAACGAAAACCGCGTGAGCCTTGATCTGCTCGAAGCCAAACTCCGCTCGCACGAATTTATCGGCGAATGCAGGATCGATCTACACCCGCAGCGCGATCGCGCCGTAGCTCTTATCAAGCTTAGCGAGCGCGGCGAGCAGGCATTTCGCGCAGGCGGCAAAAAGGGCGTCACGGATGAGCTAAAGGCCTTTTTAAAGCCCGAATTCGGCGCGATTTTGCGCTACTTCAAGATCGCAAGCAAACTGCCTTTTAACGAGCAGGGCAAGTTAAGCAAAAAGGACTTTTTAAGCGCCTTGCAGCGCTACGAGGTGCCCGTTTTCGAGCGGAACGCGGAGAATGAGTTTCGCGCGAAGGTGCGAGCTAGCGACTTTTATTTTGACGGACACTTTGCGCGATTTCCGCTAGTGCCCGCGTTTATGCAGCTTCGCTTCGTATTGATCTGCGCAAAAGCCCTCGGCTACGAGCTGGACGGCATACAAAAGATAGAAAATTTAAAATTTAAAAATTTCATCCGCCCCGGCGATGAAATTTCAATCAAAATCACCGAGGCAAGCGGCAAGCTCCGCTTTGAAATTTCAAACGACAAGGTGTGCGCCAGTGGAAGAATTTGCCTTTAAGCCCGCGTTTTTGCTGCCCTATTTCAACCATCCCGCGCGCATCGCCGAGCTCGTAAGCGCCCTAGCGCCCATCGCGCCCGTGCTGATCGTGGACGACGGCAGCGACGAAGCGAGCAAAAGCGCGCTAAAGTGGCTTGCGGCTCAAATTTACACCCGCGCGCAAAACGGCGGTAAAGGCGCTGCCGTGTGCGACGGGCTGGCGTGGGCGAAGGAGCTTGGATTTACGCACGCCTTTCAGATCGACGCGGACTTTCAGCACGACGTAAGCAGATGCGAGGAATTTTTGGCGTTTGCGGCAAAGCAGCCCGCCGCGCTGATCTGCGCTGCGCCCGTGTATGACGAAAGCGCGCCCAAATCCCGCCTGCACGGACGCAAGATAATGAACTTTTGGTGCGTGATAAATACCCTTTCTCACCGCATAAAAGACGCAATGTGCGGCTTTAGAATCTACCCGCTAGAGGGGATCGTGCCGCTTCTGCCCCGCACTAAGAGCCGCAGGATGGGCTTTGATGCCGAAATTTTAATCCTGGCCGTGCGCGCGGGGCTAGAGATAAAATGGCTCGATCTGGCGGTGCGCTACGAATCGGGCGGAGTGAGCCACTTCGCGCCGTTTCGAGATAATCTCGGAATTTCGCTGATGCACGCGAGGCTATTTTGCGGGCTTCCGCTCTGGCTTGCAAAAAGGGCGCTAAAGCGCGCCTGCGATAAATTTAAAAAGCGCGGCTTGCAGGATGCTTCGCAGCAGAACGCAGACGAAATTTTGCAAGGGCTAGCGGGGCAAAACCTTTGCAGCGACGCGCGGCGCGATAGTTGCAAAGGTGCGAAAGAGGAGATGGGCGGCGCAGACGAAAAAGCTGGTACCGAAAAATGCGGCGACAAAGTCGCAGCGCAAAGCCCGCAGGCGGAAAATTCAGCGCAAAGTTCGCTCGTAAATGCCTCGTCGCAACATGCCGCCGCAAAGGACGGGCGCGATGGCTAAACACTGGAGCGAAAACAACGAAAAGGCGGGCGCGGCGCTTTTAAATTTAGCCCGCTTCATCACGCTTTACACGCCCGATTTTTGCATGCGAGGCACCGCACTTTGCATTTCAGCGATCTATTTTGCGCTGCTTAAAAACGAGCGACGCGCGATCGGGGAGTTTTTGCGTCGCGCGCTTAATCGCGAGCCCAAGGCCCGCGAAATTTACGCGAATTTTTATAAATTTTCCCTCAGTCTGTGCGAAAAAATCGCGGTTTGGAACGGTAAGATCGCGCTGGATCAAATTCGCGTGCAAAGCGGCATGAAGGAGCTTCTAAGCGACGGAATAGGCAAAATTTTAATCACTTCGCACTTCGGCAACACCGAGATCGCGCGCGCCCTTTCGGCAAGCACGGCGGGGATAAAAATCAACGTGCTGATCTTTCGCAAACACAGCGAAAATTTTATGAAATTTATCGAAAAAATGGGCGGAGGCGTGAAAATTCTCTACGTCGGCGAGCTCGGTATCGGCGAGATGCTGCAAATCAAAGAGCTTCTGCAAAACGGCGAGCATATCGCGATAATGGGCGATCGCATGCCTGTGGACTCGGATAAATTTCAAAGCGAGGATTTTTTAGGGCGCAGCGCAAATTTCCCGATCGGCGGCTATCTGCTCGCTAAAATTTTAGACGCGCCGCTATTTAGCCTATGGTGCTACGAAGGGCGCGAAGGGCGCGAGCTTCGGCTGCAGCCGCTACCTGCGCCGCTAAAGAGCCGCGATAAAGCGCGATCGGTCGCGCTAGCGCTTAAAAGCTATGTGCGGCAGCTCGAGCTTTATGCTAAAGAATTTCCTTCTCAATGGTATAATTTCTTTGATTTTTGGGCGCAAGGGAAAAATGCGAGCGCTGCGAAGCGTGACGGCGCGCAAAATTTCGGCGAGACGAGTTCAAACGCTGCGTCAAATTTAAATGGCGCAGCGGATTTAAACGACACGGCGAGTTCAAATGCCGCGCCGAATTTGAAAAATGCGGCGAGCTCGGATACCGCGCTAAATTTAAACAATTCAAATTTAGCCGCCGCAAAATCCGCCGCGCAAGACGAAAAATTTCATAGCGGAGAGAAGAATGAAAGAGTATAAATTTCGCGCCAGATTTTACGACGCCGATCCGATGGGCGTGATGTGGCACGGCAACTACGTAAAGCTCTGCGAGGACGCTAGATGCGAGTTTTGGCGCGATGCGGGCTACACATATATGCAGATGAGAGACGATGGATTTATATATCCCATTATCAAAATGGAGTTTAAATTTATCGCTCCGATACTTTTTGACGACGAGGTTGCGGTAAGCATCGAGCTGCTCGAATGCGATACGATTATAAAATTCTCCTACTGCATCAAAAGCCCGTCGGGCGCGCTCTTAGCCAAAGCTACCACGTCGCAAGCCGCGGTGGAGCTTGATTCCAAAAGGACGCTGTATGAGATACCGCCGCAGCTAAGGGCGTGCGCGGATAAAATTTTAGCAAAGAAAAATTCCGCGAGTAAAATTCCAGCGGCAGATAAAATTTCGGCAGCGAATGAAATTTCACCGGCAAGCAAAGCCGCGTCCGAGCAAGACCGCTCTCAAAACGCCGCGGCAAATGAAATTTTGTCTAGCGATAACGAGCAGTGAAATTTTAGCGAGCATAAAATTTAAAGGACTACGATGAAAATTTTAGCTTTATTTTTGGCGATTTTGGGGCTTGCAAGCGCGCTTGAAGTAAGCGATCTGGCGCTTAAGACAGATAATATCGGCGGCAAATTTAGCGAAACGCTCAGTATCGAGGGCTTTGCCGAGCCCGTGCGAAGTAGCGGCGAGTTTAGGATAAAGGGCGGCGAGCTGTTTTGGACGACGCTAGAGCCGGTGCGAAGCGAGCTGAAAATCGGCGCGGACGGCGTTTTTGAGCGTAGCGGCGCAGCGTGGATCAAAAGCGCCGATTCTCTTTTTGACAAGGACACCTTTTTGGCAATCTCGCGTCTGGACGTAGCGCGGCTTAGCAAAAATTTCTCGATCGCGCTAAGCGGCAGCAAAGATGCGTGGCGCGCCGAGCTAAGCCCCAAAGGGATGCTGCAAAATATCTTTAAAAATATCGTGATCGAGGGCGGCGCCTACGTCAGGGTGCTACGAATTAACAGCGCCAATGGCGACGTGAGCGAAAACGTATTTTCGAGCGTCGTGAGCCTAGATGAGTAAGAGCGCGATCCTAGCGGTATTCGGCGCGGTTTTCATCGCGCTTTGCGCCTTTATAGCGCTAAATTTAAACCGCGTAAATTCCGATTTTTATGAGCTAAGCGGTATTGAAATTTCCGGCGAGCAGAAACAGAGCGTCGAGGATTTCAACCGCGAGATCGCGAGGCAAATCATCGTCGCAAGCGCGAAGAGGGCGAGCTTTGACGCGTTCATTGCGGATATGCAAAAAAGCGGGCTTTTTGAGAGCATAATCTATGAGGTAAAGGACGCGAGCGTGTATCAGAGCGAGCTTGCGCGCTTTGCGCCCGCGATGCTAGACGATGCGAGCGTGGATCTTTTAAAAAGCGATGCGCAGGCCTTTTTTGAGCGTAGCGCGCGTGAGCTTTACTCAAAATTTCGCCCGCTTAGCCTCTCGCAGGATTTTTTCTCGCTCAGCCTTCACTCGCGCCTCGGCGCTCGCGGTGCTATCAGACTCGATCCTGCGCAAAACCGCTTTATTACGATCATTGACGGCGTGCCACACTACCTCGCTACGGCTAGGCTCGCTCCGAAAGCAAATGACGACGCGCTTAGCGCTCTGGTGCGCGAGGCGCAAAAGAGCGAAATTTTAATCTCCGGCACCGCCCTTTTTAGCGCAATGGGCAAAAGCGCGGGCGTGCGTGAAAGCTCCATCGCGGGCGCCGTTTCGCTTAGCCTGTGTGCGGCGCTGCTGCTGGCGGCATTTTCGCGCGCACGGATCTTCTGCCTGCTGCTGCCCGCGCTTTTCGGGCTTGCCTGCGGCGTAGCGGCTACGATGGCGATCCGCGGCTCGATTCATATCCTAAGCGCCGTGGTTTCGACGAGCCTAATCGGGCTGATGCTGGATTACGCCGTGCACTGGCTGGGTGCAAATATCGCGCGTCGGATCAAAGCTCGCTCGATAAAAAGCATGCGGAACATCCTGCTTCTAGGCTTTTTCATAACAGCCGGAGGCTACTTCGTATTTTTATTCAGCCCGTTTTTTCTGCTCAAAGAGATCGCGATCTTTGCCATAGCCGCACTTGCGGGGGCATTTTGCTTTAGTTACTTCGCCCTGCCGCTGCTTCTTGAAGGAGTAGAATTTCGTCCCGCCCAGGTCTTTGCAAAAGCTCTTGAACTCTACGCAAAGGCGCTTTGCAAGATAAACTTAAGCTTCAAAGCGCTCGCCATCATTTGCGCGGCGCTGCTTGCGTTTTTGTATTTTAAGATGGAGCTTAAGGACGACGTCAGCGAATACGCGAGCTTGGATAAAAACCTAATCGCGATGAGCGCTAAACTCGCAAGCATCGGCGGCTCCAGCTTCGATCTGATAGTGGGCAACAACGCGAACGCGGTAGCCAAAGAGGCCGTAGCGCGCGGTCTTGCGAACTCATACGCGGGTGCGCCGATTTTGGATCCCGCTACGCAGAGCTTTATCAAACAGGCCTTTGCAAACTACGATAGAAGCGCATTTTTACATCTCGGGCTTAGCCGCGAGCTCGTGGATGCGAACTTCGCTAAGGTCGCAGATGCACCCATTTTAAGCTACGAGCAGGCGAGAAGCTCCGTTCTTTTCGCCGCGATGCCGAGCATCGATCCGCATATCGCTTTTTTGCGCGGCGTGCACGATAAAGCAGCCGTAAGCGAGCTTGCCGCGCAGATGGGCGCGCTGCATCTAAACATGCGAAGCGCCATAAGCGAGGCGTTTTCACAGATCAAAATCAACGCTCTGTATCTGAAATGCGCCGCATACGCCCTAGCTCTCGCACTGCTGTGGGCGTTTTTCGGCGCGCGGACGGCATGGTTGATCGTCATCTCCGTCTTTGCGTCAAATTTAGCCGTACTCGCCCTACTTAGCGCATTTGGCGTGAGCGTAAATATTTTTGCGATCTTTGCGCTGATCCTCTCAGGCGCCGTGGGGATAGATTATATGATCTTTGCAAATAACGATAAAATGGCGCTTAGCGATAAAATTTTCGGCATCACGCTCGCGTCTTTAACCAGCATAATCTCTTTTTTTACGCTCGCTTTTAGCTCCACTAAAGCCGTGGCGCTGTTTGGGCTCTGCGTCAGCCTAAATATCGCGCTAGCGGCGATCTTGGCGCAAGTTTTAGCGGCGAGCAAGAAAAGCTAATCAAGCGGGAGCCGAGCCCAAAGTACTAAATAGACGCTATTTACTCGCTTGCAGATAAAATTTGCAAAAGAGTGCGCCGTGAAATTTACGCAGCCGCAGCGGAGGAAATTTAACTAACGCGCCGCGAGATAAAATTTAGCCTGGCGTGGCGCAAGATAAAATTTAACCGACTAGCGCAAAACAAAATTTTAGATAAAATTTCGACCAAGCAGGTTATGAACTTAAATTGAAAGAGCAAGATTGCAAGATGAAATTTTAAAAGTCTTTAGCCGCAGCACCTCGCGGCGCGTTATTAAATTTAAACCTTTGCGGCGCGCTATTAAATTTAAACCCGCGCGCCCTACTCGCCGCTTTTGCCCGCTTTTATCATCTTTATAAATTCCTTCGCGAGCTTGGATGGCTTTTTATACACGACCGAAAACGACACGTCCAAAAGCGACTCATCCGCGACGTCAAAGAGCGTGATGTAGTCTTTCTGCGTCTCAAAAATGTACCGCGCGAAGCTAAAACTCACGCAAAGCCCCGCCGCGACCATCGCATTAGCCACATACAAATATGAAGTGTCGCAGAAAATTTGAGGCGTAAAGCCCGCATTTTCAAAGATCTTTTTAAAGTTCGATTCGCTTTTTAAAATTTTACTGCTGATTGCAAATTTATCGAATTTAAACTCGCTAAGCGCGATTTTAGGATATTTCTCGGTAGAATTTATACTTGCTCGCGAAACGGCAGGATGAGAGGAGCAGACGCTTAGAAGCAGCCTGCGCTTTTTTATAAACTCGCACTCAAGCCCCTCCGCGACAAGCTCGCCGAAGTGCGCGGCATAGACGATATCAAGCTCGCCGCTTTTTAGCATCTCGATGAGCGCGGGTTCGGAGTGAGCGTGCACAACCCTGATATCGGCTTTAGAAAACCTGCTGTAAAATATCGCGATGATCTTTTCGATAAATTTAAAGCTGGCCGAGGTCGCGCCGATTACGAGCTTGCCCGTCTTAATCGACGAAAGCCCGCGTATTTCGTTATTTAGCTCCTTATTGAGCCTAAGCATATTTTTCGCTCTGGCGATGTAAATTTCGCCCGCATAGGTAAGCTCAAGGCCGTTTTTTCTATCGAAAATTTCGACCCCGAGCTCCTTTTCTAAAAGCATAATGCTCTTTGAAAGCGACGGCTGCGCGATTCCAAGCTCGCTCGCCGCTTTTGTAAAGCTTTTAAGCTCCGAAATTTTTACCGCAAATTCCATATGTCGCAAGCTCATATTTTGCCCCTTCGGTTGAAATTTAATAGCCTTTAGCTATTAAATTATATACCAAATAACATTTGACTTACATAAAGATTTAATATAAAATTACGACATTAATCTTTAAGGTTAAAAAATCTCTAAGTAAAGGGGCAAATATGCAGAGACGCGACATACTGAAAATGGGTATGGTAGGAGCCGGTGCACTCGCACTCGGTGCGGTAAATGCGCAAGCAAGCGCGGTGGACGCAAAGGACGTCAAATTTGACGAGGAGTGGGATGTAATCATCATCGGTAGCGGCTTTGCTGGACTTGCGGCGGGCTTAAAAGCAGCCGAGAAAGGCAACAAAGTCTTGATTCTAGAAAAAATGGGCCGCATCGGCGGAAACTCCGTCATCAACGGCGGCGGTATGAGCGTACCGATGAACCCCGTACAGGAAAAAACCGGCGTTAAAGACAGCAAAGAGCTATTTATGAACGACTGCCTAAAGGCGGGCCTTGGCATCAACCACCCTGAGCTTTTAAGCACCCTAGCCGATCGCGGCTTGGACGCGTTTAAATTCCTCGTCGATAGCGGCGTGCAATTTAAGATGGATCACTGCGCGCACTTCGGCGGACACAGCGTCGCGCGCTCGATGCTAACGACGAATGATAGTGGCTCTGGCTACATCCAGCCGATGCTTGAAAAATTTGAAGCGCTAAAAGACAAGGGCTGCGAGCTTCGCCGCCGCGCGAAATTTGATGATTTCGTAATGGACGGTGATCGCGTGGCGGGCGTCGTGATCCGCGAGGAGTATAAATTTGATCCGAATCTTTACAGCGACGATCTTGAAAACACGAGCGGTACAAAAAAGACGCTTAAAGCCAAAAAAGGCGTAGTACTCGCAGCGGGCGGATTTTGCCGCGATAAAATTTTCCGCAAGCTTCAAGATCCGCGCATCCCAGATGATGTCGATAGCACGAACCACCCGGGAGCCACTGCGGGCGTGCTGCTAAAAGCCTTTGAGATCGGCGCGTATCCGGTGCAGGTCGATTGGATCCAGTTCGGTCCGTGGGCGAGCCCCGATGAGAAGGGCTTCGGCACCGCTCCGATCTTAACTCAGCAAGGCACCTTTAAATACGGCATCGCCGTGGACGTTCGCACGGGCAAGCGCTTTATGAACGAGCTTGCAGATCGCAAGACCCGCGCGGACGCGGAGTTTAAAATTTTACGCGATGATCCGAAAGCCTATCCGATAACCTTTGCCGATACCGAAATGGCGTTTAAAGACCTAAGCGAAGAGGTTATTTCTAAAGGCATGGCGAGCGGTAAGGTAGTAGGCGAATGCGCGAGCCTAGATGAGATCGCCAGCAAATACGGCGTGCCTGCGGACGCGCTAAAAGAGAGCGTCAAAAAATACAACGAGGGCGTTAAAGCCAAAAAAGACGAGTTCGGCAAGCAAGAAAGCGCACTAAGCGAGATCAACGAAGCGGGGCCTTTCTACGTCATCCGCCTCTCGCCGAAGCCTCACCACACGATGGGCGGTCTAAAGATCAACGAAAAGGCAGAGGTAATCTCCTCTAAAACTAATAAACCGATCCCTGGGCTTTGGGCTGCGGGCGAGATCACCGGCGGTACTCACGGCGCGAGCAGGCTGGGCACCGTCGCGATCACAGACTGCATAGTTTTCGGAATGATCGCGGGCGAGCAGATCGCTTAGCTAGGCCCGAGTGCAAGCTCTTTTAAGCCTTGCCCGGTTAGCGAAAGCGGGCCGGCAAGGCACTTCTACAAAAGGTTGTAAATGAAAAATTTCAGTTTTACGGCGCTTTTTCTGTGCTGTATCATCGCGACTTTGTTCGGCGCGCCGAGTGCTAACGACGCCAACGCCACGAACATAGTCGTTTCAGATGAGCTTCGGGCAAAATACAAAATCAAACCTCATCACGAGCATTTGTCGTTTGACTGCGTCGATTGCCACATAAATCAAGGAAGCGATCCATCTAAATTTAAAAGTATCGGCGACAAGGGCTGTATCAGCTGCCACGGCGACAAAAAGCAGCTCGCTTTGAGGCTTAAATTTATGGATACGCTAAAGGCCAATCCACACAACTCCGTCCACGACGGCCCTACGCTATACTGCGATGAATGCCATGCCGAGCACAAGGCATCTACGAATATGTGTACCGAATGCCACGAGCACGAAGTGCCGCAATGGATGGGGGTGACGCCATGAGAATTTCTAAAAAATTACTAGCGCTTATCATCTTAATAAGCGGTATTATAGGGTTTTTCGTCGTCGTGCCGGTGCATTACGCGCTTGAGAAAACGAGCACCGATAAATTCTGCGATGTCTGCCACGAGATGGATCCGATGGTGATCGCCTATCAAGACGACGTCCATTCGGGCAAGGGCAAAACGGGCATCAAAGCCCAATGCGTCGACTGCCACCTACCGCACGACAATATCGTAAAATACGTCTATCAAAAGGCCAAAAACGGCGTGTTGGAGGGCTACTCGCACTTCTTTGACGAGCCTGAAAAATTTGATTGGAACAAAAGGCGCAAAGAGCGCGAGCACTATGTGTTTGACAACGGCTGCACGAGCTGCCACGCCACCGTGATCGACAGCAAAATCACCTCCGAGCAAGCACAGCGCATGCACGCGCACTACAAAAAGCTCCTAGGCACCGAGCGCGAGCTTAAATGCGCGAGCTGCCACGTAAGCGCGGGCCACGGCATCGGGCTTCGCAACTACCTAGAGTACTGGCGACCGACGTATAAAATTTACGAAAAGAAGATGATGGAGGAAAAGATCAAAGCTAAGAAGGGATTTTTCGGCGACGAGTATAAACCGAGCGCCGAAGAGCAGGCCTTTATGGACGCTTCTAGCGCGAAGAAATAACGCTTTGAGATTGTAAGCGTTTCGATTCGCGCTTTAATTCACATTCCGCCGCGGGTTAAATTTAAAGCTCAAATTTTGGGCTTCTATTTAATCCGCGGCGGTTTAAATTTAGCAGGGTCAAATTTATCCCGCTTGATCCGACAAGCAAAATTTTATCTTTTCTCATCTCTTTTGCGCTTTTTGGACAGCTTTAAAATTTATCCAAATTTAAAATTTCATTGAAAGAAGCGTGCAAAAATCATCGCTTTTTTTAATATCTCAGCGCCGTGCTAGGGCGCAGTCAATGCCTGTAAGAGCTTAAAGACAAATCAGTTTACCGATGGTCTACTTGTGGTAAAATGCTGATGAAATTTTACTAGATTAAATAGCTGCGTTAAATTTAAATAGCTAAGCTTTGAAATTTTAAAATTTTGCGGAACGGATTGAATAAATTTGAAATTTCGCAGATCTATCTTGTAAATTTATCGTCTAAATTTCGCCCTTGCTCATTAAATTTTAAAAGTCATGTTTAAATTTAGGAGGTTTGGATGAAGCATTTATCAAGCGCAAGCCCGCTTGATAATGCATGACGGGAAAGAATAAATTTTTCGGGTTTAACGCCCTTTTTGCGTCATATACGAGGCAAAATAATGCAGATGAGAAAGAGCGGAAAATTCTCCGCTCTTTAAAATTTTACTTGCCGCTTAGATCAAATTTATACGCAGCTTGTAACCATATCTCGTTCTCATCGAACTTTCTATTTACGCCGCTAGCGTAGTGGTCGCTCCTCTCAAGCGCAGTATAAGTTACGCCCAAGCTTAGCCCCTTCACGGCCTTAGGAGCGTAGTTTGCCGTTACCGCCCAGCCCTCTATGTCCATGCTGGTGCCGACCGCTTGACCCGCAGCCCTGCTAGCATTGATATTATTCGTGCCGCCTACTCTGTCTTGATCGCCTTTTACGTAGTGTAGCGCGGTTTTGAAGCCATCCAAGCCGATAGCGCCGAAGTTGTAATCAAGCACGATCTTATGCGTATCCATACCCGCGTATCCCGTGAATACGAACGGACCTCTAATAGGCAGAGCGGTGTATGATCCAGGGCCGTTGCCTACACCCAAAATAACGGCATCGTCGTCGCTAACGGTCGTATAGGCATACGATAGACCGAATCCGAAAAACTCGCTAACCGAGACTCTTGCGCCGAACATATCGCCGTCAAGCCTTCTTGGCTCCAGCCCTCCGTCCACGCGCGAGCCTTTGTAGTTAAGATCAAATCCTAGCTTTAAAACCTCACCTACCGGCACTTTTACGTTCGCCTCGGCAAGATACAGGCTAACGTCGCCGTCTTTTAACGCGTTAGCGGGTTTTACGTCCGTTACCGCTGCGTAAGCGCCGGTTAAAGTAGTATAAGGCAAGGATTTGTTTTGAACGTATGCGGAGAAGATATTTTCAAATTTTACGGTAACGGGACCCGTCATATTACCCAGAATCACCCTATCTTTAAACAAAGGAGCCTTTCCTTCGCCTGCCGGAGCGCCCATAGCGGTTTTACTCCTTCCTTGGAATTTATAAAACCATCCGCCCCACAAGGTGGTATCGGGGATATCTTTATTAGATATCGCCACGCCCTCGAAAGCTTCTTTAAACGCCCTCGTATAGTTGCCTGCTACCAGCGGAGTAACGACATATTGTCTTCCTGCTTTTATATCGGTATTGCCTATGCCGTATCCTAGATATAATTCGGATAATACCGCACCCTTGGTATACCATTCTTTATCGTAGGCGGTCTTATTGCTTGAGCCTACGTGATACGGCATCAACCAGCCTTGCCCGGTAAGCCCTATTCTAAAGCCGTAAAGAGGATCAGTAACGTATCCGAGCTCAAGACCCACGCCGAATGCCTCGTAGTCATTATCGCCCGTAGCGGCTTCGCCTCTATTGTCTACGGTTTTATTGGCGTAAGTTGTCTTTACCGTTCCGCCAAGCTTACCGTTAGTAATCGCCTCGGCTACGCTGTCCGCCGCGCTTAGCGAGGATACAGCGCATGCGCAAACCGCCGCAGCTAAACTTAGTTTGATGAGTTTCATTCGAAATCTCCTTTCATAAAGATTTACAAATATTTATAAAATGAATTATATCAAACAATCTCGCTGTTTGCGATAAAAAAGGGGGAAATTTAAAATAAAAATTACGCAACTTTGTAAAGATTAAATTAATGAATAGTGGAATTTATCGCCCGATTTATAATTTCTGCTTTGGCGAATATTTTCGGCTTGCGCTCCGACATCGACTCGCGGATAAAAGCGATCAAAACCTCAAAATTTCAAAAACGCCAAACCGAGCCGCCGGATAGAATTTTACCGAAATCAAAGGGTGAAATTTCGCCGCTTTTAAATTTTAAAATTTAAAAAGCTCGTGAAGCTTGCCCGCTGAAATTTCGCTTTAAATTTAAAACGCGGCTACGTAGATATATGCAGCCGCGCGGAATTTTGCTAGCGGATCGAAGCTCTAAATTTAGATAATCTACAGAGCCTTTGCGATTAGCTCGTTTACGTTTTTGATAAACTCGCTCGGATTTTCCAGCTCCTGCCCCTCGCTAAGGCGCGCCAGATCGTAGATTATCTCGGCTACTTGCGGCAGCATCAGCTTATCGGCCTGCAGCTTTTTGATGATCTCGTGATCCGCATTGATCTCCAAAATCGGCTTTATTGGCGGCAGATTGCGGCCTCCCATCTGCTTAAGCAGCTGCTGCGTCGCAAAATCGGGATCGTTCTCGTCAAAAACAAGGCAGGAAAGCGAGCCGCTTAGACGCGATGAAATTTTAACGTCCTTGACGCGTTCGCCTAAAATTTCTTTGATCTTTGCGGCGATCTCTTTGGCTTGCGGCGTCGCGGCGTCGTCGCTCGAAGCCTCCTGCTTGATCGAAGTCGCATTTTTAACCGGCGTCTTATCAAACTCAAAAATGCCCGGCATCACGATCGTATCGATCTCATCGTCGCAGAGCAGCACCTCCGTGCCCTCAGCGTTAAATTTCTCGATCAGAGGCGAGCTTTTGAGCATCGCGGCGCTGTTTCCCGCGATATAATAGATCTCTTTTTGATCCTCTTTCATTTTTTCCTTATACTCGCTAAGCGTGATGAGTCCGTCTCGTAGGTTTGATTTGAAAAGACAAAGTTTTAAAATTTCCTCTTTGTTTGCGCCGAAGCCGTAAAGCCCTTCTTTCAAAACCTTGCCGAATAATTCGTAAAATTTTATGTATTTTTCGCGATCGCTTTGCAAAAGCTTTTCTAACTCGGATAGAATTTTTTTCACGCTTTGTTCACGGACGTAGGCTAGAATTCGATTTTCTTGCAAAATTTCGCGGCTTACGTTTAGCGGCAGATCCTCGATGTCCATTATGCCGCGCACGAAGCGCAGGTAGCTAGGTAGCAGTTCCTTAGCGTCGTCGGTGATGAAAACGCGCTTGACGTAGAGCTTTACGCCGCTTTGATAATCGACGCGGTATAGATCGAAAGGCTCGCTGCTCGGCACGTAAAAAAGCGTCGTGTATTCGTGCGTGCCCTCGGCCTTGGTGTGGATGTAAAACAGCGGATCGCCGCTGTCGTGGCTGATCTGCTTGTAAAATTCATTGTAATCGCTCGGTTTTAGGCTGCTTTTTGGCAGCTGCCAAAGCGCGCTCGCGCGGTTGATCTGGACGTTTTTAACCTCGCTATGTCCCTGCTCGCCCTCTTTTTGCGCAGGTACGTACTCTTCTTTATCCATAAAGATCGGATATGGGATGTGGTTGGAGTATTTTTTGATAATGCCTTCGAGCCTGTAGCCGTCCAAAAACTCCTCATCTTTCATATGCAGGATTATCGTCGTGCCGAAGTCCTCTTTCTGCGCCTTTTCGATCGCGTAGTTGCTCGCGTCGCTGCTCCATTTATAGCCGTCCTGCGAGAGCGGCTTGCGGCTGATAACTTCGATACGATCCGCTACCATAAACGCCGAATAAAACCCAACGCCGAACTGCCCGATGAGGTTGCTGTCCTTCGCCGCATCGCCGCTAAGGCTCGCCATAAAGCCCTTCGTACCGCTGCGCGCAATAGTGCCTAGATTGCTCTCGAGCTCGGCTTCGTCCATACCGATGCCGTTGTCGCCGATACTTAGCGTTTTGGCCTCTTTGTCGATCTTGATATCGATGCGCGGCACATACGAAAGCGCCTTGTAATCGTCATTCGTAAGGCTTAGATAGTTTAATTTATCCAGCGCGTCGCTTGCGTTTGAGATGAGCTCGCGCAGGAAAATCTCCTTGTTTGAATAAAGCGAATGGATCATCAAATTTAGCAGATCATTCACTTCGGTCTTAAATTTTTTCTTTGCCATTATGCGGTCCTTTTTGAAAATTTTGGCAGATTATATCATGGAGTGCTAATCTTGTCAAGAGTAGAATAAATAAACTTGATATGAATACTATCAAGTTTTGTAAATTTATGCGCGTCCGAAGTATATGAAATTTAAACCTGGCTGTGGATAATCCCAGCAAGAATCTGTCTAAATTTTACGGCGCATTTAAACTAAATTTGCGGATTTTTCTTAGTCGTCGTTTTTTGAAAAATTCAAAATAAAATGATATAATTTCCCTTGATACTGATGTGATTTTGATAATAAAACCCGGGGTTAACCGACTAGCAAAATTTATCTAGCAAAAAGGATTTCATTTGAATAACGAAGAAATCATACAACGCATAAATGAGCTGAGAAAAAAGCGGGGCAAAAATTTAAAAAGCTCAAACGAAAATGTACGCGAGACGGACGCTAATGCGGATCTGAATGCGGACGCCGCCGTAAATCTGGCCGAAAAACCAGGCGCAAGTTCGGCCGCAAATTTAAGCCAAAAACCGAGCACCAAGCCCTCCGCCACTACTTTAAGGGATGGGCAATCGATCAAAGACGCAGATCTCCGCGCTCAACGCAATAATCGCTCTACGCCGAAAATACTCCCTCTCGTCGTCGTATGTATAATCGCGGTTTTTATAGCGATAAAAGCGCCCTTTCGCACGGAGATTTTAAATGAAGCCCAAATTCCTATCAATCAAGCAAACGAAGACGCAAACAAAAATCCTAAAGAAATTTCTATTCGCACCAAAGACGGCACTTTAAAAATGAAAAATCCTGTAAGATTTCGCGAAGATTGCGACGGCGGAGACGGCGATGCCTGCGCCGTACTTTCGAGCCTACTGCTACTAAATGGCGAAATTTCGCAAGAAGGCGCCAAAGATCTGCTTAAAAAAGGCTGCTACGAGCTTAACGGCGGCGAAAGTTGCACGAGACTCGCAGGCTACGAGGATAGAGATTCGCAAGAGGGCAGAAAACTGTACAAAAAAGCATGTAAGCTCGGTAACGGCGAAGGCTGCTTTATGTTCGGTTACGTCGCGTATTTTGACGACGATGACAAAGAAACGGGTACGCGATACTTTGAGCGATCGTGTGAGTTGCGATTTGCGGAGGCGTGCTATTTTTTAGTGGGAATTTATTCAAATGATCCGGCAAAATCGCAAAGATATCAGGCTCTATTTGAAAAATATCAACAAGAAAACGACGATGCGATAATTAGCTTTAGACGCAGATAATTTTACGGTTCAATGCACTTTTGCGCATTGCGCTTGCGGGTTTAAATTTGCGCAAATCAAAAAACGTCCGTCGCCTGCAAGCATGCAAATTTCAAATTTTTACTCAAACCGAAGCGCCGCGTTAAATTTACACAAACGCAGAAAGTCAAATTTAATCGGTTGATAAATTTAAAGCCTCGTGCAGAGGTCGTCTCAAATTTACGCGCAAAGCGCAGGCATAAAAACAGAAACGCCTTAAATTTTACTCATTACGTCGTCGATTATCGCTTGCGCGCCGTTTCGATCCACGAGCTCAAGCAATCCTTTGCTCGCGCGCGCCACGTCGAAGCTCTCAATCAAGCCCAAGATCCGCTCGCCGCTCGCATCCTCTTGACGTAAAATTTCGCAAAGTCCGCGCTCTTTAAGAAATTTCGCATTGTAAAACTGATGATCCGCCGCCGCGAACGGAAACGGCACGAATATCGCAGGCAGGCCGTTTGCGCAGAGCTCCCACAGCGTGCTAGCACCGCTGCGTCCGACGCAAAGATCGGCGCTTGCGATGAGCTCGTGCATGTTTTTGCAAAAGCCCACGAGCTGTACGTCCAGGCCCTGCTGCGCGTAGATCTGCGAGATGCGCTCAAACTCGCGCTCGCCGCACTGATGGATCACGCCGTAGCCGAGGCTCAAAAGCTTGGGCGCAAGCTCCACGGCAAGCGAGTTGATAAAGCTCGCTCCCTGCGAGCCGCCCAAAAAGATGACCCTCTTAAGCGCCGTGCGCGGCCGCGCCGTCTCGAAAAAATGCTCTGCGATCGGATAGGCGAACGCAGGCTTTTCATAGGAGCTGTAAAACGCGCGCGCAAAGGGCCTCAGCAGGCGGTTGAGCCTCCCGCAAACGGCGTTTTGCTCGTGGATAAAAAACGGCACGCGAGAAAGGATCGCCGCGATGGATGCGGGCGCCGAGCTGTATCCGCCCACGCTGATGAGCGCGCGGACGCTGTTTTGCTTTAAAATTTTACGCGCCGCAAGCGAGAGGCGCAGGATATTTAGCAGCGAGGCTAGCTTGGCAAAGCCCTTTTTATCGACGACGCCCGAGCTTTGCAAAAAATAGGTGCGCGCAAAAAGCTCGCTATTTTCAAACCACGCGCGATCCTGCCCGCGGTTTGAGCCGATGAAGATCGCTCTGATGCCCTGCTTCGCAAGGCGGGCGGCTAAATTTTTAGCGATTATCAGATGTCCGCCAGTGCCGCCGCCGCTGATTGCTATGACCATACTTTTCCTTTAAATTTATAAAATTTCGCGCTTAAATTTAAGTCGCGGCGCGCTTCGGCGTAGAATTTTAAGCGCAAATTCGGCTCTAAATTTTACGTCTAAATTTAAACAGCGCTCGCCCAAAGCCCGCAAAAGCCTTAAAATTTCGCCCTTTTCGACGCCATCAAAACGAGCCCCACCGCAAACGACGCCGCGAGCAGATGGCTGCCGCCGTAGCTTAGAAACGGCACGGCGATACCCTTAACCGGCGAGATCGACGTAATGCCGTAGGAATTGATAATGAACGAAAAGAAAAACATAAAGCCGATACCGAGGCAAAAGAGGAAATTTACGTTACTCGGCGACTTGCTCGCAGTCTGAAAGATGCGAAATAGCATCGCATAAAATAGCGCCACGATGAGTAAAATCCCGATAAATCCCCATTCTTCGGCTATACCTGCGAGCACGAAGTCGGTATGCACCTCGCTCAGATATCCTAG
Source organism: uncultured Campylobacter sp. (assembly GCA_963527265.1). Lineage (GTDB taxonomy): Bacteria > Campylobacterota > Campylobacteria > Campylobacterales > Campylobacteraceae > Campylobacter_B. Next base: position 35,719 of record CAURQQ010000009.1, read on the forward strand.
CTTAAAGCTTCCTAGCCCAAGCCCCTGCCCGAAAAACTCGCCGTTGTTTATCGCATTTAGCGAGTGACCGACCTGATACGGCGCGCTAGCATCCTCTATACGCAGCCCGGCGGCTGTCTCCGGCGACATAAACGACAGCACGAAATCCTGCACTCCGCCCCACCACGAGCGCACGCGATCGACCCTGTGCGCGCTCGTGACGATAAAGACGTAAGCAAGCCCCAAAATCCCCATAAAGCTAAAGCCGATGAGCTTAAAGCTCGTGCCCGCAAAAAGCGACATAAAAATCATCGTAAGCCCCAGCACCGCGACCTGCCCCAGATCGTTTTGCACGATGGCGACTAGGATCACCACGAAGCCGAAAAGCGCTACGTATGGAAGCAGCGTCGCGATCTCGCGCCCGATGCTTTTTTTGGAGTGATCGAGCTTGCGCGAGAAGCTCCACGCCAAAAAGTAGATGAAGCCCACCTTAAAAAATTCCACCGGCGCGAGGTTAAAAAACGGCAGCCTGATCCAGCGCGCTGCGCCGTTTACGTCTGCGACCAGGGATTTGGGCAAAAAGCCCATCGCAAGCATCAAAATCCCCATTATCGCAAAAAGCGACATGCACACTGGCGTTAGGCATTTATCGGGATCGGCGCGCGAGACGATCCACATCACCGCGATGCACGCGATCCCTACCGCGCACTGACGATAAAAAAAATGCAGCGGCGTAGCACCCAGCAGAAGCACCGTATATGAGCTCAGCGACAGCGAAAATATCATGCCGATCGTAATGAGCGCGCAGGTGAAGTAATATAGCCATTTATCGGTTTTCAATCATCTCTCCGTTTTAAAATTTATTCGCACTTACGTGTGCCGTGCACGCTTCGTCTACCGCGCGAGGCTCAAACCCCGTATCGCGTCCGCGGCGCACGGCGCCGATCGCGGCACCGCCTTTTAAAAAGCGTACGGCACGACCACATATTGTCTTTTAGCACGCAGCACGATCGCGCATCTTTGACGCGCGGTGAAAATTTTATTCTCGCGCATAAGGCGACTTTGCGGCGCACGCTGCGGGATAGCACGCCACAAGGTACAATCTCGCGTATCCCACAAGTGCGCATTGCGTACGCTCTATTCTAACATATCGCGACGATTTCGACGCACGCTGCAGATAGAGCACCGCGAAGCGCAATCCACACCGCTTTTTAAACGTGCATTTTGCTCTCACATATCGCGCAGCCTTTCGACACGCGCTACCACGCCGTAGAGCGTAATCTCGCACTATCTTTTATACACAGGCGGGTGCATTTTACTCTGGCAGGCATATCATGGCGACTTTCTACACACGATAAACGCGGCTACAAACCACAACTACGCAAAATCGCACACAAGCAACACAAAGGCAGTCGCAAGGTCTTAACGCTACGCACTGGTAGCGCGCGGTAGTTGCGAATTACGCTACGCGTTGCTGGCATGCCGATCGATTTTTAGCGCTCGGGCGTTGTAAAACGCGCCGTATCTTACAATATGTGACTTCGCTATAAAACGCGCTTGTACCGCAGACAGCGCAAAATTTCGTTTTAAATTTATTCGCTGCTACGTCGCAAATTTTATTCAATTTATGCGTACGGCGATAAATTTTCCGTTCTAAAATTTTACGCCGCAGAGCATGTAAGCACATTCGCATCACAAAACATACCGCCAATGCATCTGCACTACGAAACATGCCCGACAAAACACCGCGCGCCAAATAGCTTGTCGCGCCGTTCACGATCTATCGGTTTTTGGCGTGTGACACGGGTACTCGCACTGCAAATCAGCCGCTGTGAACGATAACCTCAGTACTCTGCGCATCGACCTTCAAAGTATGAAATCTTTCTGCCAATGTACTCACACGGCAAGCCAAATCCGTAGCAACTTCTCCCACTTGCGCAGTCGCAAGATGTTTCATATCGGCGCGGCGCGATTTAAAATTCAGATCCGCTGCGACAAATTTTAAAATTTTAAAATTTTAAAGCCCAAAAGGAGCGAAATTTTGAAATTTTAAATTCTGCCGACCTTTGTAAATTTATAAAATTTAAAATCGCAAAATTTTTAGCGCTCAATTTTTAAATTTTAAAGCCTGCCCTATTTCTGCTTACTTGCGTTTTAAAATTCCGCAGTTCAAATTTAGCGCCAAGAGCACAGCGCACATTAACTTGCGCCTTATAAAATTTAGACAGCACGCACGCTGCAAACGCAAGCTATAAAACGCGCTGTTTGTACCCGCCGAGACCCTACCTTTAAAGCGCCTCGCTATACCGAAAAAGCCTTGATCGCATCCGTGCAAATAGCCGCTTTGCCATAGCCACAAGAAAACGAGCATGAGCCGCAAGGTGCGCAAATTTTAAAATTTAAATCCGCCGCAGGGGCCGAAAATTTTAAAATTCCGCCGCGGCAAATCCGATAAATTTTAAAATTTCTAAAATTTAAAATTCTATCGACATAGACCCATCAAATTTCAAAAATTCCGACGCCGCAAAACCAATAAATTTTAAAATTTCTCCGCTTAAATTTTATCGAAATTTTAAAGCTCATTTGATTATGTCGCGCTGACCTTTGGCGTTGATCTCGCTTAAAACGCCCATCTGCTCGAGCTGCTCGATGATCGTCGCGGCGCGGTTGTATCCGATGCGCAAGCGGCGCTGCAGGTAGCTGATCGAGGTCTTCTCCTCCTCCAAAACAATCGCCTTCGCCTCGTCGTAAAGCTCGTCAAGCACGATATTTTGCGGATTGATTATGCCGCCTTCTTGCTTGGCGCCCTCGTTTTCGATCAAAAATCTCTCGTCATAAACGACGCTTTCTTGCGCCTTTAAAAATTCCGCGATCTTGTTGATCTCATTCTCGGTCGTAAACGGTGCGTGCAGGCGGATGAGCCCCGGCGCGGTAGGCGGCGTAAATAGCATATCGCCCCGCCCAAGCAGGCTGTCCGCGCCCATCTGATCCAAAATCACCTTGCTATCGACCTTCGAGCCCACGCGGAAGCTGATGCGACTAGGTAGATTCGCCTTTATCAGCCCCGTGACGACGTCCACGCTAGGGCGCTGCGTCGCTACGATGAGATGGATGCCACTAGCGCGCGCCATCTGCGCCAGACGCGCGATGTAGTGCTCCACGTCCTTGCCGCTCGTCATCATCAGATCCGCGAGCTCGTCGATGATAACGACGATGTAAGGCAAAATTTCGCCCCCCTCGCGCAACATCTTTTCGTTATAGTTGTCGATGTTTTTCGTCCTGTTTTGCGCCATGAGCGAGTAGCGCTGCTCCATCTCGGCTACAAGATTGCTCAACGCGATGATCGCCTGCTTAGGCTGCGTGATGACGGGCGTCAGCAGGTGCGGGATGTCGTTGTAGATGCTAAACTCAAGCATCTTCGGATCAATCATTATTAGGCGCAGGCTCTTGGGCGAGTTGCGATACAAAAGGCTAAGCAGCATGGCGTTGATGCCCACGCTCTTGCCGCTTCCCGTGGTGCCTGCGATGAGAAGGTGCGGCAGCTTCTTAAGGTCGGTGACGAAAGGTTGCCCCACGATGTCCTTACCAAGCACGATGGTAAGCGGACTGGAGGCACTTTTGAACACGTCGCTTTCTAAAATTTCGCGCAGATAGATCGTATCGATATTTTGATTCGGGATCTCGATACCTACGACGTCTTTGCCCGGAACCGGCGCTTGGATGCGGATGGTCTGCGCCCTAAGAGCCATCGCGAGATCGTCTTGCAGCGTTAGAATTTTACTTACCTTGATATGCGCGGCGGGGCGAAACTCAAATGTCGTAACTACCGGGCCCGAGTAGGTCCGCACCACGTCGCCGTCGATCTTAAATTTACGCAGCTTATCGAGCAGGTCGTAAATTTTACGATCGATCTCGCTCTCGTCGATGTTGCTTTTCTTTTTCGGCGGCAAATTTAAAAAGTCAAGCGGCGGCAGCTTAAAATCCTTGGGCTTAGCCATCCTGCCCTTATCGAGCTGATCCAAAAGCCTTTTGTTTTCGGCGACCTCGCTTAGGCGTTCGACCCTTTTTAGCCTGCTCGGCTTTCCCTTTTGCGGCATTTTAAGCTCGCGTTCAGCGGAAGCTTGCAGACCATGTGCATCACTGAAATTCTGCTCATTCTCGGGCTCGCGAGCATCGTTTAAATTTTGAAAATTTTGCCCGCTTTCAAAACCGCGTTCGCTTGCGCCCTGCTCCGCAAAATTACCCTGTTTCGCCGAATTATCCTCTGCGCTCAAAGCGTCATTCGAAGCGTTAAAATTTTCCGCACCTCTCAAGCCCTGCGCAGACGAATGCTTTGCAAGCCCGCCTCTTTGCGCCGCATCCGCATCGCTAGCAAAATCATCCCCAATTTCATCCTGCAAGCTTTCATCTCTTGAGCCAATAAAGCAGTTTTTGATAATGTCGGTAAAACGGTCTTCAAATATGAGCACTAGCGAAAGCACAAAAATCGTAATATTAAAAATCCACACGCCGACGCTTCCGATCATTCGCCTAAGCCCGTCCACCGCGAAGCTACCGACTGCTCCGCCGCTAGCGCCAAAGAGACTCGACTGCACCATCAAAATGGTAAAAAACAGCAAAATCGCGCCAATGCTAAACTCAAAAAATCTAAAGTCAAAACCGCGAAAATGCTTATAGGCTACGTATGCTAAGGCGAGCAAAAATAGCGGATAGATGTATGCAAAATAGCCGAATAGCTGGGTATTAAATGAGCGGATGGCATTGCCGGCGCTGCCTACAAGCGCGGAATCAGGCGCAATAGTAGCAAGCCCAAAAAATATTATGATAGCCGATACGACGATAAAATATACTTCTTTAACTATGATTGATCCTTAAATTTAAAGCGATATTTTAGCCAAACGAAGGTTAAAATTTTATTTGAAGGACGAAATTTTAATGCTTTGATAAAATTCCGCGCCCTCGCAGGCGCGGAATTAAAGGAGTTAGTTTTTGACGGCTTTGCCCAGATCCCACATAGGCATAAAGATACCCAGAGCCAAAAGAAGAACCATGCCCGCCATAAAAAATAGCATGATCGGCTCGACGTAGCTTGAGATATTATCGATGATATCATCAAATTTCTCTTTATAATAATCCGTGACGTTGCCAAGCATCTTATCGAGGTTACCGGCCTGCTCGCCTGCGCTGATCATCTGAATAAGCATACTCTCATAAAGCCCTGTATTGTTAAACGCCTCTGTTAGGCTCACACCTTGCTGCACGGCGATTTTAACGGTAGAGAGCTTTTCTTTTAAAGTATGATTATCCACCATTAAAACAGATGTATCTAGTGCATCAGCGATAGGAATACCCGCTCGCACGAGCTCTGTAAAAATAAGCATAAATCGCGACATAGTCGAGAAAAATATGATCTTACCGAATAGATAGACCTTTAAAATCGTCTTGTCAAAGCCCTTTTTAAACTCAGGATTATTGCGATATGCCCATCTAAGAGCTATGATAGTGCCTATAATGCCTGCTAAAACAAAAATTCCATAATTATTAAGAGTGCTTTCGATGCCGAGCAAAATTCTAGTAGGCAGCGGCAGATCCGCGCCGAGCTCTTCGAAAATCTCACGGAATTTCGGCACAACATACATCATCAAAACCGAAAACGCAATTGCCATAACGATCATAAGGATCATAGGATAACGCATCGCCTTTTTAAATTTACGCTGGTTTTCCCAAAGCTCTTGAAGCATAGCGGCAAGCTTGGCTAGAGACTCTGCCATATTACCGGTTGCTTCGCCCAGACTTACCATCGCAACGACGACATCACCGAGCTGTCCTCTAAATTTCTCCGTAGATTCGGTAAGACTAAGACCTGCGTTAAGATCGTCGTTCATCGCGCTGAAAATTTCTTTTAGCGTCTTATCCTCTGCCGCCCTTGCGACCTCTTTGATCGAGTCGTGGATTGAAATTCCCGCATTTGTCATAACCGAAAGCTGACGGATCGACGCTACTAACGGCAGTGTTCTAACTCTTCCGCTACCACCTAGCATGCGCGAAACCTGCGCCTTAAAATCGCCGCCCGTATTGGCTACAACCTGGGTTTCACCTCTTTTTACGATCGTCCCGCCTACGCGCTGCTTCATGAGGTTGTTTGCTTGCACCTTATCGCTAGCTTGCAAAAACATCTTCCTTCTTGCGCCCTTGGCGTTGTATTCAACTTCTAATTGCTTTTTCATTGTTTAGCCACCCTATAAATTTCTTCTATACTAGTTACTCCGCGCGCAGCACGTATAACACCATCTTCAAACATATCTATAAAACCCTCCTCCTTCGCCAAGGCCCTCATATCGTCCTTTGAGCCACCGTTAGCGATCAAGCTCTGCATTTTATCGGTAATAGGTAAAATTTCACTAATCATCTCACGCCCCATGTAGCCCGTTTGACCGCATTGATCACAACCTACGGCCTTAAAAAATGTGTATTTTTCAGGCAAGAATTCCTTCAGCTGATCAAGCATCGATTTAGGCAGATTCGTAGGCTGCTTGCAGTGCGGGCAAAGCTTTCGCACGAGACGCTGTGCCTCTACTGCAATGAGCGCACCACTTATGAGGTAGGCCTCTATACCCATATCCACTATTCGCGGGATCGCGCTAACGGCGTCGTTGGTGTGTAGGGTCGAGAAAACCAAGTGTCCCGTAAGAGCGGCTTGGATCGCGATCCTAAGGGTCTCTTGATCGCGGATCTCACCGATCATTATGATGTCGGGGTCTTGTCTTAAGATCGAGCGCAATGCTGAAGCGAAGGTAAGACCTGCTTTTTCGTTAACTTGGACTTGCTGGATTAAATTTACTTGATACTCTACCGGATCTTCTACGGTAATGACCTTGGTATCGATATTTTTAATATCGTTTAGCGCTGCATATAGCGTCGTAGACTTACCGCTTCCAGTAGGTCCGGTAACCAAGATAATACCGTATGGAGCCTTCATAGCGTTATTAAATTTCTTAAAGCTATCAGGGTGCATACCTAGCTTTTCCAGGCTGATGATAACCTTGGATTTATCTAGGATACGCATAACTGTAGATTCGCCGTTGATGATAGGCAGCGTCGAGATACGAAAATCATATTCGCGACCTGAAATTTTCATACTAAACCTGCCGTCTTGCGGCTTACGGCGTTCGGCGATATCCATATTCGAAAGTAGCTTCAATCGGCTTACTAGCGGTGGATAGATATCTTTATCAAAGATAAAAATTTCAGCGAGCATTCCGTCGATTCTGGTACGCACGACGCAGTTATTCTCGGTCGGCTCGATGTGAATATCGCTACCGCGCATCTTAATAGACTGACTGATTATCATCTCAATGAGCTTCAAAATCGCCGAGGTATCATCGCTACTTCCGCTACCGCCGGTGTTGGCGAGCTCTTTGCGGATCTCCGCTACGAGCCCTTTAATGCTCTCTGAAAGCTCAAGCTTAGATAGATATTTATTTACCTGATTTGGATCGGCTACTACGATTTTAAGCAGCTGTTTGCTAAACATAGCCTGCGCTTTATCTTGCGACTCAAGATTAAACGGATCAGAAAAAGCAACGTAAATATTCAGATCATCCGCTTTAACCGGTATCACGCCGTATCTTTTAAGCTGTGCGGTAGGAGTGCGTTCCGATAGCCTAAAATCTATGTCTATATCGTCTAAATTCATATACGACAGGTTCATTTTCTTGGCTAGAATTTGCAAAAATTCCTTCGGATCCATCGAAAATTTTTCGCTTATATCGTCAAATTCTATCTGACGGCGCTTGTATAGCTCAACTAAAATCGAGCAAAAATCATCCTGGCTTAAATAGTTATCTCCGACTAAAACCTCTCCTAGCGTCAAGCCGATATCCATCTTGTCCTTGATTTCCGGAACAACAGTGCTAGTAAGGATATTATTTCGTATTAAAATCGCAACGATCTGCTCTTCAATCTTCGTCATCGCGATCACCAATAAATTTTAATCGAGCTAAGCTTATCGCCAGCATAAATTGCAATTACCATCTTTTTTACCTCTTCCTCTTCTTTGATAAAAAGCTCGGCACGCTCGCCGTTTTCTAGGGTAAAGACATACGTATCACTCTTTTTTACGTATGCTCTCTCCGTAAATTTATCAAAAATTTCAGACAAAATATAATTGATCTTAGGCGTGCGTATATAGCTAATATCCACGCCATCGCAAAGCGCCAAATAAAGCATCTTTTTTTGAAAAATTATAGTCGAATAAAGAGAAGCATTCTCGCGAGCCTCTTTCGTCTTATAAAGCATCACCGTAGGCACGACGAGCTCATTTACTTTATCCATTTTCAGGCATGCCTTGGCATACATATTCGCAAGCGCCTCGCTCTGCTCCTCGATGAATAAATTTCGCACGCTTTCTTGGCAGATACGGTTGTACTGACCGATCTGATCCCAGTTGCGCACGTCATCGGCGCTAACTGCAAATAACGACGCGATCGCAAAAGCTAAAATATATAAAATTTTCATAGTTTGTCGCTTCTTATCTTCGAAATGAGGTTAGAAATTTCGCTATTTTTCGCCTTTGCGTTAAAGGTCTCAAGAGCGTAAAGCGCGTCTTCTTTACGACCCTTTTTATAATTGGCTTTAGCAAAAATTATCCAGCTGGCGACGTTGTCCTTATCAAGCTCATTTGACGTAAGAGCCCATTTGATCGCATTATCGTAGTCTTTCTTATTATACGCTTCTTCGGCTAGCGATAGCGAATACTCAATCTTATTCGTCGCGTAAAATTTGCTCTCCAAGCTCTGCTTGTCTTCGCTTAAATTTGAAGTTTTTATCTCAATTCTGGAACTTAGTGGAGCGCTACTTGCGGTATTTGTAGAACCTCCAGAGAAATTTGATTTAGGTGGCAATGGAGCGCGTCCAAAATCTATAACCTCGTTTTTAGGCGGCTGATTTGCGAAAGCTGCGTTATTGGTATTAGGTACGTTAAATGTAGGAGCATTTTGATTGCCAAAATTCTGTCCACCAAAATTTTGACCGCCGAAATTCTGCGCCTGAGCCTGCCCGCCATAGTTTCCGCCATTTTCGTAATTATTGGTTATCTTAAACCCACCAGAATCCTCGCTGGATAGTACACCCACGTCGTTTAAATTTAAACTTGGGCGTTCCTTTTCGTGTTTAGAGGCGCGGGCAACTTTCGGCGCGCTGATATTGTAATCTTCTTTGGAGATATTATTTTGTACTGCAAGATCTGCCGCCTGCTGCTCGGCATCACTAGCAGAATTTGTAGCTCCGCCCTTGTCTTCAATATTTTGATTAATACTTGCCATACTGACGCTATCACTGTCTTTAAGCAGCCAGAATATCGCTCCGATCGCAACCGAGATCAATATCAAAAGCCCCAAAATCGTCTTGTCGAATCTCAATACGAAATTCGGCTTAGATTTCAGGAAAGAAAACTGCTTTCTGTTTTTGTTATACTCTTCCCATTTTTTTTCAAGTTCGTTTACTTCGTAAAATTCAAGCATTTATTATCCCCGAGCCTATCGCTGCCATCTCTATGATTTTATTATTAATCTGCGAAAAACTAATTTCCGTAGGTTTATTTACTTCGTAATACTCAAAAAGCTCATACATCTTATACATAAGCTTGTTGATGTTCCTCATGTTGCCGTCCGTTAAATTTAAAATCAAATCGAAATTATCGTCACTAAACATAAAATAGTATTGTTGAAAGCCATGAAGCACAAGCTTCTTTTCAATATACAGCTTGACTTCGCCTAAATTTGAATTAGGAAGCTCGATGCTCTCCCAAATTCTAGTTTTAAAATAATCCTTTGCGAGGCGATCTTCCTCGTCAGTCTTATGCACTGTAAATAAAAATTTAAATAATCTAGTATCTGCCATAAGACGAATTTTTTCTATTAAATTCCCAGGATACAGCTGAGCCTCATCAAGCAAAATAACGACCTGCTCTACCGCCCCCACGTTCGTAGAAATTCCAAATCTCTCTCTGTAAACCCGCATAAAATTTTCATAATTATCAATCGGCTCGCTAGGAGTTGAATGAAAAATCTGCGAATAAAGCTCTAAGAAAAATTCTTTCTCATCAAAAAACGGCTGCGGCACAAATACGACTCTTACCTTTTTTTCAAGATCGACCTTGATCTTATTAAGCAAAAATGTCTTGCCACAGCCCGGTTTGCCGTAGAAAAGTATAAGTTTTAACGGCTTTTGCAAAGCATTTAAAATTTTATGATAAGCAAGGGTCGATTTATCGAGATTAACGAAGTCTGAGACTTCGTTATCCTCGATAAAAATCTCCTTGATCGCCGTATAGTTATTACTCATTTTCGTAGATGGATTTTGAGTAACCTAGCTCTTTAAGCGAAGTAGCAAGCGGCGCGCCGGTATTGTCGATGATATGTGGAGTTACTACGAAGATTAGCTCCGACGTGCTCAAAACATCGGCAGTACTTTTGAAAAGATTTCCGATTAGTGGAATTTCAGCTAGCACAGGCACCCTAGTATTATTCTTAGACTTAGTTGCACCAATCAAACCGCCCAAAATTACAGTATCTCCATCATCTACCCAAACTACGCTTGAGAGTTTCTTTTGCAAGGTATCAGGCGCGATATCTCTTCTGCCATTCTCTCTCCTTACATTATCTTCAGCATATTTAAGAGAACTTAAAGATGGATTGATTCGTAGCATAATCCTATTATCATCTGAAATTTCAGGCAAGATATTCAAAAGAATACCTACAAAGATCGAATACTGATCATCCGACTGAGTATCTCCGCCTTGATAATCACCTGTAGTAGTGGATTTTAATACGTAGTTAATGGTATCACCTACAGAGATAATAGCAGGCTGATTGTTCATCGTAGTTACTTTAGGGCTTGAAATAATCTTGGTTTTACCTTTAGTCTCTAGGAAGTTAATCAAACCGTCGATATTGAAATTTAGATTAGCTCCTATCGTCCAAGTTCCGTGAGTGTCGCTAGCTTTTCCTCTATTGCCGTTATCTATGTGATAGCCTGAAAGTTTCTTTGGATCCCCGCCTACATAGGTATTAAATCCTAGTTGGAATTTACTCCAATCAATACCGGTAGTGTATTCGTTATTTAGCTCGACAGATATGATATTTACATCTAGCAAGACTTGACGACTAAGGCGTTTTTGCATACCGCTTAGATATCTATCTACGCGAGCTATCTGAGACTTCATAGCAGTAACGGTCACTAAACCGGCATTTTGATTTATAATAGGAGCGACTGCGACGTATTTTTCGGTACCGTTATTTAAAACAGAGGTGATTTCCTCGCTAATCTTCTCCCAAAAATCAAATTTCTCTTTGGTAGTGATTTTATTATCTTCTTTATTTTCTTTATCGTCGCTATCATCCACTTTCGTAGGTGCGGAATCGACAGAAGATTTAGTAACAGCAGTACCTTCTCTAATAGAAGTGATGTAATCCACCTTAAAAGTCCTAGTCTCTAGCGCTGAAATTTTTAATATGCCATGAGAATACTCATAGCTTAGATTATTCTCTTTTATGAGTAGATCTAAAACTTCGCGCAAAGAAAGGTCTTTGATGCTTACGCCCTGCAGTGGCTTACTCATCTCCTCTTGAGCGATAGCATCTTTTGCTACCACCGAGAAACGGCACATATCGGATAGCTGAGTTAGCATCTCGTTTAGCGTAACGGTATCGTTAATCTTAATATTTAGCGCCTTCCTATCGCAGTTACCTGCAGTTGCGGGAGCGGCATATAGACTAGTAGCCGTAACAGACAAAGCAAGCATAGCAGCTATGCTAAGCTTTTTACTTATATGTAATAATGACATTTTGACTTCCTTGTTTTAGTGTTAGTTCGACTTTATTTTCATCGTCGTTGGTAATAATAACGCTATTGCCCGTTATTTGCACGATCTTATATGAGCCTACATATTCGCCCAAACCATACCACTTATCGTTTAGCTTAACCTTATCACCCATAATACCTACTAGCTGATAACCTAGATCCACCTGCTGATTAGCTTCTCTAGGTGCATTAGCTTCTTTAGGATAAAACGGATCTTGCAAAGAAGCTATCTGCTCATCACTAAGACCTACTCTAGGCTTACTAAGATCATCGAATATCGCATCGTATTTAGCTTTATAGGCTCCATTACTAGGCGCCACCGTCTGATTATTATCTACAGCAAATAGAGCAGTAGAAAGTAGCAAAGAGCATAAAATTAACTTTTTCATTAGTAATTTACTCCCCAGATAGATATACCGATGCTTCCACCGATTTTGCCATTTTTAGTGGCATTGATATCCATCTTATTTACATCTACGATCATCTCCGATTGTTCGATAAGGTTGATATACCTAAGGACATTCGAAAATGCTCCTTCAAATTTCACATCTATATCCAGCAAAGCTTCGGGCTGAAAAATTTGTTTGATGCTAGGCTCTCTTCTATCGCTGTGAATAGCATAAATTTTAATATTGTTATTCTCTGCGATCGTTGAGAGGCTATCCATAAATTTAGCCCAGTTCTTTTCATTATAGGTAAGCTTTGAAATTTCTTTTAGTTTACCGTCTAGATACCCACGCTCTTCAATGATATTGTTAAGGTTGGTCCTAGCACCATTGAGGATATTGCGCTTATTATCAACGAAAGCTTTAGGATCACCGCCAAAAAACTCGTTATATTCTCTTTGTGCGCCTTCAAGCTTCGTCGTGGCAGTACTTAGATTTGTTTCGCTCTCCTCTAAATACGGATCCGCATAGCCACTCAAAATAAAGTAAGCTACCACACCTACAAACAACAAAGCTATGTAAAAATAGTTATTTGCACTATTTCCCTTGGAGGCAAACCATTGATCAAGTTGATCTAATGAACTTTTCTTTTTCATTATTTAACCTCCACACTGATGTTGCTATCGTAAAAGACGGTTTTATTACCCTCTTGTAGCGCGATTGTTTTAGTATCCACGCCATACACCTCTTTTTTACTGATATCCTCTAAAAGCTCGGTCATCTGCTTATCGTTTTTGGTGCGCACCTGAACAGTCAGAGTCCTATTCTCATCACCGATCCTAACCATATTGCCCTTATTTTTAACGACCATATTGGTTAGCTCAAAAATAGAAACACCCTTCATAGCATAATTATTTTTCTTATCTAAGATGGCATTAATTAGATCGCGCCTGTCGTTAAGCTCCTTGCCACTCTTAGCAGCCTGGGCATTTACCTCTTTAGTCTCTTTATCCAAACGCGCATTTTCTGCTCTAGCAGGAACCATTTGATCTTCTAAACCCTGATATTCGCTAGTTTTATCGTTAGCTACCATATTATTATAATATCCATAGCCGAAGTTATACGCAGGATACACAGCACCAAGTAAGCAGCCTAGCAGCATATAGCCTATCAGCTTGCCGGTTGATCTTTGGGTCAAAGGTGGAGGTCTCATAAACGGCGAGTAGTTGTGATCGTCATCTTTAGTAACCAAATAATCTTGACCTACCAAGAACATCAAAATATCTAGCTGAGTGAGCGGATAATCTTTCGCGTTGATTGCAACGTTAAAATTAAAATCCTTGTATCTTAGCTTTAGATTGTTTTCTACAAAAACCTCTATCGCAGGAATTTTACCGATATCCGTTCCGATATAGACGTTTTGGATATTGACGTTGTAAATTTTACTAATACCGTTCAACACGTCGTTGATGTAGTAAAACATATCGTCAAAAATTTGGATCATATAATCGCGTTCGGTCGGATTTTCTAAATTTACTCCCTGTTTGGAGAGCAATCTATAAAAGCTCTCTTCATCGACTCTGCTACCGACTAGCTCGACATATTTTTCATGCAAGAATTTTAGGTTATATCTTACTTGGCGGGATTGAAAATATTCGCCGTTTTGATACACTACCAAAAACGCATCGTCGCGTTGCAAGTAGATGAAGCAGTCGATTCCGTCGCGAGTTAGGACGCCTCTATTATACAAGCCCTCGTATAAAAACGGAGCCATAGCCACATAGTCGATGTAGTTCGTCCTAGCGGCGATCGCATCGAATTCTGAAGTGAGTTTGGCATTATCTACGACAAAGACATTGAAAATTCTATCATCGCCGCCAGCGCCTATTACCTCACTATAGGTGATTTTGTAATCCAAAGCGGTGTCAAGCCCCAGCTCCTCATACACCTTAACGACGATCGCATCTAAAAGATCCGCGTCCTCTACCGATCTGCTTATCTCGACCGTCGCAGTCATTATATCCTTATACGGAATATATGAGACGTAAGTTTCCTTCGCACGATTCGCTTTTGAGAAGTCGTGCTCGAAAACTTCATTCTCACTTAGACCGAATATGGTTTGCGTGACTTTGTTAATCGCAACAATCGAACTAGCATTTTTACTATTCTTTGCCATAACACTCCACTTCCAAATGAAATTTTCTACGCTGCTAATACTAATAGAAATAAAATAAAATGTCAATAGATAAAATCGGTTTTTACCCTAAATTCGTCATTTTTCCAGCTTTTTTTTACAAAAACTGTTAATTTTAAGTAAATTTTGACCTTAGAAAAATTTGAAATTAACTTTTTGGCTCGAATTCCGATCCGCTTGATCGCCTCGCCATTTTTGCCGATCAACATCTCTTTGTGTGAATTGCTGTCCGTTATGATCCGCGCATACACCGAGATCAGACCCGGTTTTTCGACCACTTTTTCCATCACGACGTCGCTGCAATACGGGATCTCGTCGCTCATACTCTCAAAGATCGCCTCGAGTATGAAGTCGCGGTAAATTTCACGCTCGTTGGTCGCGCTCAAAATTTCAGGATCGTAAAAGTACTCATGCTCGGGCAAAATTTTACAAATTTCGTCCAAAACCTGCTTTTTATAGACCTTTTTTTTGATGCTAACAGGGATTATCGCTTCGAATTTATCGGTAAATTTTTGATATTGCAGCAGCTTTTGCACGATCTTTTCGTCATTTGCTTCGTCTATTTTGGTTAGAATAACGATGTGTTTGGTGCTGGGGTTTAAATTTAAAAATTTCTCGTATTCTGAGGTATCGTCGTGCACGGGCGCCAAAAACAGCACCAAATCGCAGCCCTCAATCGCCCCGAGCGCCACTTCGACCATCAGTTTATTCATCAGCTTGGCGCTTTCGTGCAGCCCGGGCGTGTCCGTGAAAATCACCTGATCTGCGCCGTTCATCGCGATGCCGTTAATCTTGCGGCGCGTGGCGTTAATTCTATGCGAGACGAGCGAAATTTTCTCGCCGCAAAGATAGTTTAACAGCGAGCTCTTGCCCGCATTCGTCCGCCCGATGAGCGTTACAAATCCGCTTTTCATATTTTCCTTAAATTTATAAATTTATCTTGCGACCGCAGCGCCAAGCCCTAGCAAGCAAATTTAAAATATCGCTTCATACAAATCGGCTCCGCACGAGCGGTGGAATTTTGAAATTCCGCCATCACATAAGCGGGTAAAATTTAAAATTTCAAGCCGCGCAGTAGCGCAAAATTTTACCAGTCGCAGCGCGGATTTCTATCTACTACAAATCCCGCGAGCCGCGAATTCTACAGCTTCGTAAATTATCTGCAAAATTTTAAATTTCATCCCATGACGACATTATATATAGTCAGCACTGCATAAAATTTAGATCATTCCTGAAATTTTACAGACTTAAAATTCCAAAGTATCGCCAAATTTAAAAGGATGAAATTCTGCGCATTTTTAAAATTTCGCTAAATTTCGCACCTAAAATTCTAACGCTTTGCAAATTTCAAAACCGCTAAATTCCGCGACTCTGTAGAATTCTAAAAGTAGCTATCGCGCCACCTTATAAAATGTATTTCGCCAAATCCTCGTCGCTTGCGATGCCTGCTAGCTTTTCGCTTACGAGCTTCTCATCCACGACGATCTTTTGCCCTTTAAACTTATCCGCTTCGAAGCTGATATCCTCAAGCACCTTTTCCATTATTGTATGTAGCCTTCTAGCGCCGATATCTTCGACCTTTTCGTTCGTACTAGCCGCAAATTTCGCGATCGCTTTGACCCCGTCCTCGCTAAATTCCAACTCCACGCCCTCGGTCTTTAAAAGCGCCGAGTACTGCTTAAGAAGCGAATTTTTTGGCTTGGTTAAAATTTCGCATAGCGCCGCCTCGTCTAAGCTGTCAAGCTCGACGCGAAGCGGGAAGCGCCCCTGAAGCTCGGGTATGAGATCGCTCGGCTTGCTGATATGAAAGGCGCCCGCGGCGATAAAAAGGATGTGATCGGTGTCGATATTGCCGAATTTCGTGCTTACGCTGCTGCCCTCCACGATCGGAAGCAGATCGCGCTGCACGCCCTCTTTGCTCGGATCCTGCCTGCCGCTATTGCCGCTTGAAACCGCCACCTTATCGATCTCGTCGATAAAGATGATGCCCTCGTTTTGCGCACGCCTAACGGCTTCGGCTTTGATGCTCTCCATATCTAAGACCTTCTCGCTAGCCTCGCTTTTGAGGGCAACTTTGGCGTCTTTGACCTTCATCTCTTTTTTGCTTTTGCGCGTCGAAATTCCGATTACTTTGATGAAGCTTTCCTGCATATTCGCCATCTCGGGCGGCAAATTTGGATTCGATTCAAGCGCATTTTCGCTTACTTCGATCTCGATACTAAGATCGTCTAGATCGCCGCGCTCGAGCTTGGCTGCCATCTTTTCGTAGCTTTTTTCGTAATCAGCAACCTTCTCCTCGCTCGCTCCGCGCGGAAGCGGCGGAAGGACTTTTTCTAAAATTTTACGCTTGATGTAATCATCGATCTTGTCTTTGTTCTTTTCAAATTCCTCGCCGCGTACTAAATTTACCGACGCGGCGGCCAGATCGCGCACCATGCTCTCCACGTCGCGCCCCACGAAGCCCACCTCGGTGTATTTGCTAGCCTCGACCTTGATAAAAGGAAGTCCGAACATCTTCGAAAGCCTGCGCGCGATCTCGGTCTTACCTACGCCGGTAGAGCCGATCATCAGGATGTTTTTGGGCATCACCTCGTTTTTCATCTCATCTTCGAGCGCCATTCTGCGGTAGCGATTTCGCAAAGCCACCGCTATCGTGCGTTTAGCGCTATTTTGTCCGATTATATATTCGTCTAGTTTCTCTACGATCTGCTTTGGCGTCATCATCTCTTTTCATCCCAAATTGCGTATGTTTTGATGTTCTCATTCGTGTAAATGCAAATCTCGCCCGCGATTTTAAGGCTTTGCTTTACGAGCTCCTCTTCGTCTAAGCTAGCAAATTTATCCAAAGCTCGCGCCGCGCTAAGAGCGTAATTCCCGCCGCTTCCGATCGCCGCGATCTTGCCGTCGTCCGGCTCTACCACGTCGCCCGTGCCGCTAAGTAGAAAGATATTTTTGCGATCCAGCACCAGCATCATCGCTTCGAGCTTTCGCAGATACTTATCCTTGCGCCACTGCTTGCTAAATTCTATCACAGCCCTTAAAAGATCGCTTTTTGCGCCGTCGAGGCACTTCTCAAACATATCAAAAAGATTAAACGCATCGGCGGTACTGCCCGCAAAGCCCGCCAAGACGTTGCCTTCTTTGCCGATCTTTCGAATTTTAGTCGCATTGCCCTTCAAGACGGTGTTTCCGAACGTAACCTGCCCGTCGCCGCCGATGACAGAGGCCTTCGCGCCTTTGTAGGCTAAAATGGTAGTCGCTTCAAACACTAGCCACCTCTATCTCAAATTTAGCGCTTATGCCATGCTTTAGCTTGGCATTTACGTCGTAGATTCCGGTCGTTTTGATGGCTTCGGTCTCTAAAATTTTCTTATCGATTTCGATCCCCTTTTGCTCTTTTAGCGCGGTTGCGATCTCATCTTTGGTCACCGAGCCGAAAAGCGCGCCGCTCTCGCCCGTCTGCTTTATGATCTTTACGCGGATCTTAGCTAGCTCCTCGGCTAGTTTTTGCAAGCTTGCGACCTCATATTTTTCAAGCTCGGCTTGCTTTTTCTTATCCGCTTCAAATTTACGCAAAACCTCCGTCGTAGCGGCTTTGGCATAGCCTTTGCCGATTAGGAAGTTGTTGCCGTAGCCGTCCTTGACCTCTTTTATCTCGCCCGCCTTTCCGAGCCCCTTAACGTCTTTGATCAGTAATACTTTCATCCATTATCCTTTTAAATTTAGCTCTAAATTTATAAAATTTTGCGAGCAACGCGGGCGGATCTGAAATTTAGTGAAATTTCATGAAACCCGCCGGCAGCCGCTCGCGCCTTTTCGATAAATTTTAAAATTTAGTTTTGTGAAATTTACCTATCCGCCGTGCGGCAAAATTTCATCTAAAGCTTGCGTCCGTTCTTTCCCGCGATGATAAATCTTAGCGCGCTTAGCTTGATAAATCCGTCGCCGTCCTTTTGATTGAAAACCTTGTCCTCTTCAAACGTCACAAAATCGGTATTAAACAAGCTATCGCTCTTGCTCTGCCTGCCTAGTACGGTCACGTTGCCCTTATAGAGCTCGAGCTTAACCTTGCCGTTTACGTGCTCTTGGGATTTATTTATCAGCTCTTGAAGCAGCAAGCGCTCCGGGCTGAACCAAAAGCCGTTGTAGATAAGCTCGGCGTAGCGCGGCATTAGATCGTCTTTTAGATGCGCTGCGCCGCGATCTAGCGTGATGCTCTCGATCGCGCGGTGAGCCTTTAGCATGATCGTGCCGCCCGGAGTTTCGTAGCAGCCGCGGCTCTTCATGCCGACGTAGCGATTTTCAACAAGATCGAGCCTGCCGATGCCGTTTTTAGCGCCGAGCTCGTTAAGCGCGGCTAGCATCTCGTGCGGCTTAAGCGCCTTGCCGTTTAGCTTTACGGGATTACCGCGTTCGTATTCGATCTCGATGATCTCGCTCTTATCTGGCGCATTTTTAGGGCTTACGGTCCATCGCCACATATCCTCTTCAGGCGCATGTGCGGGATCTTCCAGCACCAAGCCCTCGTAGGAGATGTGAAGGATATTTGCATCCATCGAATACGGCGACTTGCCGGGCTTTGAGGCGATATCGATACCGTTTTTCTTAGCGTAAGCAAGCAGCTTCTCGCGAGAGTTCAAATCCCACAACCTCCACGGCGCAATCACCTTAATATCGGGATTTAGCGCGTATGCGCCAAGCTCGAAGCGGACTTGATCGTTACCCTTGCCGGTTGCGCCGTGGCTTATGGCGTCCGCGCCAGTTTTTTTAGCGATTTCGACTAGCTTTTTAGCGATCAACGGGCGCGCGATCGACGTGCCTAAAAGATACTCGCCCTCATAGACGGCATTTGCGCGAAACATCGGAAATACGTAATCGCGCACGAATTCCTCGCGCAGATCCTCTACGAAAATATTTTCCTTTTTGATGCCCAGTTTCACGGCTTTGTTTTTGATCGGCTCCAAATCCTCGTTCTGGCCGATATCTGCGGTGAAAGTCACCACATCGCAGCCGTAAGTATCGCCGAGCCACTTTAAAATAATACTAGTATCAAGTCCTCCGGAATAAGCCAAAACGACCTTTTTTACATCTTTTGCCATCTCAAATCCTTTACGTAAAATTTGGCGAAATTCTACCAAAAATAGTTTAATAGTTGCTTTTAAGGCAAATATCGCTAAACTCACGCTTATGAGAATCGATAAATTTTTAAACGCAGTCAATATCACCAAGCGGCGCGCCATCAGCGAAGATATGTGCAAAAGCGGCGTCGTAGCCGTAAACGGCGCGGTAGTAAAGCCCGCCAAAGAGCTTAAAATCGGCGATGTAATCACTATAAGTTTTTTGGATAGAAAACAAAGCTTTAAAGTCCTAGCCTTTCCTAGCGCGAAAAATACACCCAAAAGCGAGCAGGCAAAGTATGTCCAAGAGCTTTGAACTCATCTGCGGCGAGGATGAAATTTCACGCCTCGTGCAGGCTCTGCCAAAAAGCGGCATAATATTGTTAATCGGCGATCTTGCCAGCGGTAAAACGACGCTTGCGCGCGCGATCGTGCGGGCTCACGGGTTAGATGAGCACGTGAGCTCGCCTACGTTTTCTATCATGCAAAACTACGGCGAAATTTATCATTACGACATCTACAACGGCGGCTGTGAGGGGATTTTAAAAAACGGACTATTTGAAAATTTATTTGAAGAGGGGCTTCATCTGATTGAATGGGCGGATGAAAATTTGATAAATTTACTTAAAAAATATGAGCTTGATTTTTGCGTAGTGAGGATCACGCCGCACGCGCAAGGGCGAAAATACGAGGTAAGCTATGCATAAACTGGAAGTCAGGGGTCTTAAAAAAACCATAAAAGGCACGCCGATCATTAAGGGCATCTCGCTGGAGCTTTACAACGGCGAGATCGTGGGGCTGCTAGGGCCCAACGGAGCGGGCAAAACCACGACGTTTTATATGATCTGCGGGCTGATAAGTGCTAGCGGTGGTGATATCTTGCTTAATGAAAATAGCATCGCAAAGGTTCCGCTTCACAAACGCGCCAAGCTCGGCATCGGCTACCTGCCGCAAGAAAGCAGCATCTTTAAAGAGCTAAGCGTCGAAGAAAATTTAATGCTCGCCGCGGAGGTTACCTACAAAAACAAGGCCAAAGCACTGCAAAAGGTCGATGAGATGCTAAATTTACTCAATATCGAGCCGATCCGCCAGCGCAAAGGCGTGAGCCTAAGCGGCGGCGAGCGCAGGCGCTGCGAGATCGCGCGGAGCCTGATGATAACGCCGAAATTTCTACTTTTAGATGAGCCGTTTGCAGGCGTCGATCCGATCGCTGTTAACGATATCCAAAGCATCGTGCGCGATTTAAGCGATCTTGGCATCGGCGTGCTCATCACCGATCACAACGTCCGCGAAACGCTTGCGATCTGCGACCGTGCCTACGTCATCAAAGACGGCGAGCTGTTCGCCGGCGGCACCGCAAAAGAGATAGCCAGCGATCCAAATGTCCGTAAATTCTATCTCGGCGAGGATTTTAGCATCTAAGTCAGCCAGAGCGCTTTAGATTTTCAGCTCCCGCTTCGGCGCGCGCATTAATTTCTGCAATTTAAATTTTACGATTTAAATTTCAAGCGAGCAGCCGCAGCTAGTCACACAGATGCCGCTTGATCTAAAATTTTGCGCATTAAAATTTTAAAGCCCGTAAAGCCTCAGCGCGCAAGAATTTCGCGCCTATTTGAATTTACATATTAAATTTTGAGGCGTAGCGCTTCGGTGCGAGGCGCGTATCAGTATGGTTTGAATTTTGTGCTTTAAATTTTGAAACAGTTATCACGGCGAGATTTGAACTCGGCGTCTAAATCTCACGCATTAATTTTTGAAATGCGCCTCAGGCTCGTTTTTAAATTTCAAAAGGTATTTTGTGCACTGTAAATTTTAAATAATTTTTTTGCTACAGACTCACTTTTACGACCGAAATTTTACACTCGCGATGCATAAAATTTAAATCGCATTTTAATCGCGCTTTGTTTAAATTAAATCAAATTTTAAAGCGTGAGACGTCTTTAAACGTAACGCTTTCATCTGCGCATCAAAATCACGCCCATAATTTGCAAAAGAATATCCGCTCGTAGAATTAAAATTCCAAAGCAACAGCCCAAATAAATTGCGTATGCGAAGACGCCTGCGGTCGCGCAATACGGCTTAAATTTCACGGCTAAATTTCGCGAGCGATGGCGCAAACTAAAGCGCGCACAAAACCTACTCACTTCGGCTTCGACGCATCAAATTAAAAGCGACGCGCGAAGCAAGGCCCTCCAACCCGCTAGAATTTTGCCGATTAAGCCACCTTGTTTAATTAAAATTGCGCTTTTATTTGCTCTGCGGGTTTAAATTTCGCTCATCTTAAAGCTCGCTGCGAATTTTAAAATTTTAACCTGGCGCTCGTCGCTTCCCTTAAAATTTTAAAATAATTAAAATTTTGGCGAGATCAAGGAGAGATTATGAAAAAAGTTCTATTTTCGTGCGCCTTGGCGAGCGCGCTTTTTGGCCTAGAGATCGACGGATTTAGCGCACCTAGTGGTTCGCTCATTACCGATGACGCTTTTTATATCGCAAATCGCGGCAGTAGTGAAGATCCACAAGAGCGAGACGGCTTCATCAGCCGCATAGTAAAAAATTCCAATGTTGTTGAGACAAATTTTATAGACGATCTGGTAAATCCGAGCGGAATGGCGCAGATCGGCGACGTGCTCTACGTGTGCGATCTGGACGCGATCAGGGGCTTTAGCAAAGGTCAGGAGGTTTTCAATCTAAAAATCGAGGGAGCGCAGGCCTTAAACGACGTCGTAGCGCTCGGTAGCGAAGTTTTGCTTGCAAGCGATCCCGCGCGTAGGACGATCTGGCGCATCGACCTGCTCTCGCGCACCGCGGATGAGTTCGCACGCATCGATCCGTCGCTCGGCAATGCGGGCGCGCTTTTGCTCAAAGGCGATAAGCTTCTAATCACCACCTTCGATCTTAGCGGAAAGGTTCTGGGGCGCGTGCTAAGCATGGATCTGAAATCTCGCGAAATTTCGATCTTTGCCGATATGAAGGGGGTTTTCTACGGCATAGCGCGCGGAAAAAACGGCGAAATTTTAATTAGCGACTGGGGTGAGGACCTTTTAAGCGGTAAAATTTGGCGTATCGATGCAAACGGACAGATACGCAAAATAAACCTCGGCGCGATGCAAAGACCCGCGGACATCTCAAGCGACGGCAAGGTTTTATTGATCCCAAAAACGCTGGAAAACAAAGTCGAGCTGATAAATTTGCCATAAAAATTTTAAAAATTCCACAACTTCTCAAGCCGATTTAAAATTTGTAAATTTCAAATCGGCTTAGGAATTTGCAAGTAGTCTCAAATAGCCACTCTACAAAGCTTAATATCTTAAGACATAGAATTTAACTAAATTCATATCCTGAATATATCTTTTTTCTTAAAGCTTCTGCCTCGATATATCGGTAAGCGCAAGAGCAATATTTTCTTTTACCGCTGCATTGATTGCAGATTTTGCACGATCTGCTGCAGCAAAACTCACTCGAACTTGAGATGAGCTAGTCGTAAATGAGCGTCTATAAATCACTTGTCCATTCTGTTTTAACGTCCATGCAACCTCTACTGTAGCGTCAAAACTAAGGGCCATTATTGGCATGGAGACTCTAACCAAAAATGCATTTAGAGTTACATCTGAACCATTTGTAGCTACTTGAGTAAACAAATTAGATCTTTGTATGCTCTCTCCAATCGCCTTTTCAAATTCATCATAAAACCCCGTTTCTTGCATTGCCACACCCGAAGCGTGAATTTCTACACTTTTATTAAACGTATTTACCCCTGCAAAATTTGGTGTAAGCTCGGTATAAGTGGTCTTTTGGACACAACCACCTAAAAGTAGCGCCGTAATTAAAATTAATGCATATCTCATCTAAATTCCTTCTTTTTTCAGCATGGCTTCGATTATTTCTTGAACCGCAAGTTCTCTATTTATGGCCTCAGAGCCATATCGTATGTCATTACATATAACCATAGGAAAATTATCTTTAGCATCTCTAAAGAAAATATAGAGTACTCCATAACTTAGATGTATAACATCATAGGTCACTACTAAATCTGCACTTTTTTGATCGGATGTAATATTAAAACCTTGACGAGATATAGAACGTTCAATCATACCAGAGATACCACTTTGATCAGACGGGTTTTTAACTACATAGAAACTTTTTATGCCGATTTTTTTACTATCCGGTACAAGTAAAATTTCTCTATATTTTTGCCCGCAACCGCAAAATAGTAACGCAACCATAATACAAAAAATATATTTCAACTAAACTCCTTTAATGAAAAAATTAGCTGGAATTATATAGACGTGCATATAAAAGATACCTTAAAAAATTAATATAATTTAAATAGTTTTTTGATTTAATACATAAATTTTTAAAATAAAATGCTACGTAGCAAAAAATATACTAGGATTTGATTTAAACTTCATAGACTTTAATAAGAATTGATTTCCGCAAACGAAAAGTTGGCAACTATAACAGATATCCAAAAGCATAAAATAACAAGCATTAACGCCGAATTTATACTATCTATTTCCAGGTCGCCTTTTCGTTTAGGCCAGAATAGTTAGATAAAATTTCATACGGCTCGTAGCTAAATTTATACGCTAGGCTCGGACACTGCTTCACCGCATAGCCCAGATAGATCCATCGTAGCCCCAGATCTTGGGCGAACTCGATTTGTTTTAAAAGCGAAAATTTACCCAGACTTAGATGCGGCAGATATGGATCGTAGTAGCAATACACCGAGCTAATGCCGTCGTGCACGATATCGATGAGATCGACGCAGATAAGCCGCCCGTCCTCGCCGTAGTAAGAGATTTCTTTGCCGAAGTCGCCGTGGCCCTGGACGTAAATTTCATCATACCGCTCAAAATCGATCTCTTGCCGCGGCCAGCCCTTTTTTAGATGCATGTAGTCGTGATAGAGCGCGAAAAGCTCCAAACGCGCATCGTTTAAAAGCGGGCGAGATTGCCATACATAGGCGGTCGTGCGATTATTTTTATAGACGCGACGATGCGATTTGCTAAATTTAAAATTTGCGGCATCGACGCGCAAACTTTTACACTCCGCACATCCCGCACAAATGGGCTTTTGAAAATACCTGCCGAAGCGGCGGTAGCCGTGCTGCACTAAGCTTGAATTATACTCGAAGTCGCAGTCTTTTATGTAGAGATACTCGCTGCGCGCGGCTCTGCCGTCCAGATAGGGGCAGGCAAAATCCAGCGTACAAAATGGAATTTCAGTCATTCAGCTTTTTGATATTTGCCGCGTCCACGTATTTTAAAAACTCGTCTTTGAGGCGCTTTTCGCGTGCGGCGATGCTCTCTTTGGCTACGTCAAATTCCTCTGCGACGCCGTCTAAGCCGCCCCCGCTATCATCATCTATGAAAATATCTTTAAACTCGTCGCGATTTGGATTGGGCCTTTTAGGCTTTTTGGGCGCGGAGCTTGCCGCCTTGTCCTTAAGCATATCCTTTTTTATATCTTTTAAGCTATCTAAAAAATCCATGCTCTTTCCTAAATCCGCGCCGATTTGCGCATCGCAGCGATGATTGCGGCGATCGCTTCGTTTTTATTCGGCTGCATATCGTCCATAGTATTTTCTAAAATTTTGTCTAAATTTTTTTCTACATAACTCGTATCGAAAAAGCCGAGTCGAAACTCACGCGACTTGCTGATGCTGAGCAAAAACGGAATGATAGTACGCACTCCCTCGATGCGAAACTCCTTCAGCGCGCGCTCTAGCTTATTGACGGCCAGGTCGTAGTCGGTAGTTTTAATGATGAGCTTGGCTAGAAGCGAGTCGTAAAATGGCGGAATTTTATAACCCTTGTAGATGTGGCTATCGACGCGCACCGAAGGACCGAGTGCGGGATAATAATCGCTAACGGTGCCGGGAACAGGGGTGAAATTTTTCCAGACGTTTTCGGAGGTGATACGCGCTTCGATCGCGTAGCCGTGCGGCTTGATGTCGCTTTGCTCGAGCTCTAAAATTTCGCCGTTTGCGATACGGATCTGGCGCACGACAAGATCGACGCCCGTAACTTCCTCGGTAATGCCGTGCTCGACCTGGATACGGGTATTCATCTCCATAAAATAAAAGTTGTTGTAGTCATCGAGTAGGAATTCCACCGTGCCGACGTTTGTGTAATTCACCGCTTTTGCTGCAGCTACCGCGGTCGTACCCATCGTCTTTCGCAGATGCTCGCTTATCGAGGGGCACGGCGCAATCTCGATAATCTTTTGGTGGCGGCGCTGGATCGAGCAATCGCGCTCGCAGAGGTGAATGATGTTGCCGTAATTATCGCCGATGATCTGAAACTCGATGTGGCGCGGCTTGACGACGAGTTTTTCCATAAAAATTTCATCGTTGTTAAAAAATGTTTTCGCCTCTCTAGTGCACGAATCGTAGGCACTCTCCATATCTTTCTCGTCCCACACCTCGCGGATACCGCGTCCGCCGCCGCCGCCGCTAGCCTTTAAAATCACGGGATAGCCGATCTCGCGCGCATATTTTTTGATCGTATCCATGCTCTCGTGATTTAGCTTTTCGGTACCCGGCACGATCGGAATGCCGTTTTTGCGCATCAAATAGCGAGCAATGTTTTTGTTGCCCATTTTTCGGATAACGTCGGGCTTTGGACCGATGAAGATGATCCCCGCGTCCTCGACCTCTCTTGCAAAGTCAAAATTCTCGCTCAAAAAGCCGTATCCAGGATGTATCGCATCAGCGCCACACTCTTTGGCGACTTCGACGATCTTTTTGGCATCCAGATAGCCTTTTAGCGCGTCCGCGCTTACTTCGTAGGCCTCATCGGCGATTTTTACGTGCAAGCAATCGATGTCGGGTTTGGTATAGATCGCGACGCTTTTAATATGCAGATCTCTGCAGGCCCTAATGATGCGAACCGCGATCTCGCCGCGATTAGCGATAAGAATTTTACGTATCATAAATAATTGCCTCTTTTAAAGAAATACCGCGGTAATAATAGTATAAAAAATTTTATAGCAAGTTGAAATTTGCAAAAGGCAGTTGAAATTACGGACAAAATTTAAAGAAGATTTATGGTGCCCGAGGTCGGAATCGAACCGACACGAGGTCGCCCTCGCCAGATTTTGAGTCTGGTGCGTCTACCAATTTCACCACTCGGGCATTTTAAAAAGTTATGATTGTATAAATTTAAAAAAGAAAAGCCCCGAAGACGGGGCTTGGAGCAAGAAAATTATTTTTTCTTCTTGCCTTTTGCAGCTGCAACAGCCTCTTTTAGCTGTTTGCCGACTTTAAATTTTACTACTTTAGTAGCAGGAGATTTATAAGTTCTGTTTGTGCCAGGAACTTTACCCTCGCGAGCTGCACGCTCTGCAATACCGAAAGATCCGAAGCCGATGAAGCTTATGTCATCACCTTTTACCAAAAGCTCTTTGATAGCCTCAAGTGCAGAATCTACTACCTTAACGGTATCTTTTTTAGAAAGACCTGCCTTATCGGCAACTACCTGGATAAAATCAGCTTTTTTCATGCTAATCCTTTAAAATAAAGTGGTTTGGGCGGTATTCTACAATAGTTTCGCAAAAAATACAATAGTTTTTTAAGAAAAAAACGCAAAAATCGGCAAAATTTAGCCGAATTTAGCCCAAATTCGTCAATTTTTCAGATTTTGCTTCTTTAAATTTTAAAATTTCGCCATATTTTTGGAGCTTATTTTTGAAATTTTGCCAGATTTCAAAAAATTTCAAGATTTTACCCCTTCTCGCCTCATTTTTATAAAATTTCGCCCCAGCCTGCCGCTTTAAAATATATAAACTATATTTTGTTATAATCCGCGCAAAATTTCAAAGGCTTTTTATGACTAAAATTTTAATGATAGAGGACGATTTAGAACTCGCCGAAATTTTAAGCGAATATCTGCAGCAATACGATATCGATATCACCGTGGCGGACGATCCGTTTTTGGGGCTTTCTAAGCTAAATTTAGAAAATTTCAACCTCGTGATTTTAGATCTCACGCTTCCTGGGATGGACGGGCTTGAGGTCTGCAAAGAGATCCGCAAAAACACCGATATACCGATCATAATATCAAGCGCCCGCCACGATCTGACCGATAAGATCAACGCCTTCGACTTCGGCGCGGACGATTATCTGCCAAAGCCCTATAATCCGCAAGAGCTTTTAGCGCGCATCAAACGCCACATCGAGCGCTACGACATAAACTCCATCCAGCGCGCCGCAAAGCCGAAAAAAGACCTCGAAGTGGACGATTTCCGCCACGTCATCAGCTTCAAAGGACAGCCCCTGTCGCTCACCATCGCCGAATACGACGTGCTTTCGTATCTCATCAAAAAAGAAGGCGGCGCGATCACCCGCGAGGAGCTCATCTACAACTGCAGCTCCATAAGCGAGGAATCCTCGAGCAAAAGCATCGACGTCATCATCGGTCGCATCCGCCTAAAGCTCGGCGAAACGTCCAAGGCGCCTAGCTACATCCACGCCATCCGCGGCGTAGGCTATAAGCTGATGCAGTAAGCGGGCTTGCGCCGTCAATTTTAAAATTTAAAATGGTGAAAAGCTCGATATAGCGTAAACGGGCGCAAAATGAAAGGACAAAGATGATAGAGTGGATACAAAATTTTTTTAGCGGAGCGATACCGAAGCTACTGCTAAACGCGACGCTGGAGACGCTGTATATGACCTTCGTAAGTACGGCTTTGGCGTTTATTTTGGGGCTCGTGCTTGCGATCGTGCTTATCCTTACGCGTCGCGGCGGGCTTTGCGAAAACCGCATCGTTTACGCCGTGCTGGACGTCGCGATAAACACGCTGCGAAGCTTTCCGTTTATAATTTTGCTGATCGTGCTCTTTCCGCTTACGAAGCTTCTTGTCGGCACTAGCATCGGTACCACCGCGGCGATCGTACCGCTTACTATCGGCTCGGCGCCCTTTATCGCTCGCCTCATCGAAAGCGCTCTGCTAGAGGTCGATAGCGGCGTGATCGAGGCGGCGAAGAGCTTCGGTGCGAGCAAGACGCAGATAATCTTTCGCGTAATGTTCATCGAGGCGCTACCTAGCATCATCGGTGCGATTACTTTGACGCTCATCGTCATCATCGGATTTACGGCGATGGCGGGCACGGTCGGCGGTGGTGGGCTCGGCGACGTGGCGATCCGCTATGGCTTTCAGCGCTTCCGTCCCGATATAATGGCATACACCGTCGTGATCCTGATCGTGCTCGTGCAGATAATCCAAAGCATCGGAAATTTACTCTATAAAATTACGAAAAAGTAGGCTCAAACCCATAGCTTAACGAGATATCAAACATTTTCTATTAGTATCGAATTGCGAAAAAGTAGATCTTAAACTATAGGCCGTTCGTTTGTATAACCCGTTTACCAAACTATAAAATTATAAAAAAGGTAGGTTTGCAACGCTATGAATACCGCTTAAAATTCTATAATCACGAGCAGATAGATTTTTGCCTACCGTCAAGGTTTAAATTTTAGGCTTTGTGTAGCTAAAGCAAAGCTCGTGCCAAGACTTGTTTCGCGTAGAGTAAGCTTTATTTTTATAACAGGTCGCCTCTTTGAAGCGAACGATCGAAACTATGCTGGATAATTTTAAAATTCGCAGGCAAGATTTAGGCGCAGAATTTTAAAATTTAATTGCCTAAAATTTAAAATTTAGCCCAAACCTTAATGAGAAGCGTAAGTTGAAATTTGAAATTCTAAAGCACGGAATTTTAAAATTTTAGACCTTGCGAAATTTTGCTTATAAATTCTATGACAAGCAGTTTTAAAATTTTATAATTTTAGGTTTTGCGGGATCTTTCTTATATAATTTCACTTTTACTTAGAAATTTCGTAGCTTACTTTTAAAATATAAAGCGCAGGATATAAATAAAAGCCAATAATGATGGTATTGCCGCTTTGACAAGCTTTTTTGGCTTTGGCAAAAGAACCTAAGATTACGCCAGTTCTTTAAAGATAAAGCAGACTATGAAATTCCTCTTCGAATTGAGCCTAAATTTTTTCGTATCGCAGAATTTTAAAACGGCATAGAATTTTATGAATTATCTTGCGCCGCTTGCGGTAAAATTTTATGCGGGTAGATACAGCGCGTTTAATTAAGATAACTACTATCTGCATAAGAGCGAAGCTATGAAATTTATCCCGTTTTGCATTGCAAGTTCGATGGTCTCTTTATGCGCTGCAAACGAGATCATCTGCGTAGCATCTAAATTTAAAAAGGGGCGAGAAATCTCCCGCCCCTGAAATTTTAAGTATAGGA
>CAURQQ010000010.1:0-57580 GCA_963527265.1 uncultured Campylobacter sp.
ACGAGAACGACTACAAGATAGCCGTGGAGATAGCGGGCAAATTTGACGCTAGAAATCAAAACTTCTATTACGCTGATTATCTAAATAAATTTTACGAGGAATTTTCAGGGCTTGAAATTTGACGGTTTAAAGACCTAGCGCGCTTTGCCCGCGAAGCAGATGACCACCTCTAGCACGTGCGGCGAGATAGTTTAAAATTTGCAGCTCGATACTACTTCACACTCGCAACGGCGAGCGTGATAAAATTTATGCCGAACGGGTGCAGGCGGCGCGCGCAGTAAATTTTATACCGCTTACTCGTGCACGTCGGCAGCCGGTCGCCGAAATAGATAATTAAAACGCATACGCAACTTAAAATTTTAACTAGATCGGTGCAGACGAAAACAAGTATTTGCGGTAGTCAAGACTCGTATTCTAAATTTTAGCCGCCGCAGAATGTAGAATTTGAACCAACCCCGCCGTCAATCTCGCTGTAAAATACATAAGCGGCAACAATGGCGTATCTCGCGCATCTTCACCTAAATTTGACGGCAAATTTAATAGCAAAATTTAAAGCGTGACGCGATAAAATTTTAAAACAAAATTTCAAGTAGCTTTTTAAATGTAAAATTTCAGACGGAATTTTAAATGTAGAATTTCAAATAGAGTTTTAAAATTCCAAGAGAATTTTATCCCTTGGAATTTTAAATTTAATGCTTGGCTAGGTAATTTGTGTCGTAGTTATTATCCACGAAATCGGGGTTATTCATCATCCTAAGATGAAAATCGCGCGTCGATTTTATACCACCGATGATGAGCTCATCTAGCGCGACTTTCATCTTCGCAATCGCACGCTCGCGGTCCTTGTCGTAAACGATGAGCTTGCCGATCATGCTGTCGTAGTAAGGCGGCACCGAGTAGCCCTCATAGACGTGGCTGTCCATACGGACATTTCTGCCGCCCGGAGCGACGTATTTTGTGATTTTGCCCGGGTTTGGCATAAAGCTTTTGGAGTCCTCGGCGGTGATGCGGCACTCAAGCGCATGCCCGCTAAATTTTATCTCGCTTTGAGGCAGCAGCTTCTCGCCCTGCGCGATGCGGATCATCCACTCGATCAGATCGAGCCCGCTTCGCATCTCGCTTACGGTGTGTTCGACCTGCAAGCGGGTATTCATCTCGATGAAATAGAATTTCTTGTCCTTGCTATCGTATAAAAACTCAAACGTTCCCGCGCTTGCGTATCCGATCGCCTTAGCGGCGCGAACCGCCGTTTCGTGCAGGCTCTTTCGTGTCGGCTCGTCCAAGATCACGGCCGGGCTTTCTTCGATTAGCTTTTGATGTCGGCGCTGCATCGAGCAGTCGCGCTCGCCGATATGCACGACGCGTCCGTGCTCGTCGCCCAAGACCTGAACCTCGATGTGGCGCGGGTTTGTGATATATTTTTCCATATACATCGTGCCGTCGCCGAACGCGCTCATCGCTTCGCTCTCTGCCGACCAAAAGAGCTTTTCGATATCCTCTTCGCGCTCGACCACGCGCATTCCGCGCCCACCGCCACCGGCTGCGGCTTTAATGATGACCGGATAGCCGATTTCGGCGGCTAGCTTGCGTGCCTCTTCGACGCTTGCGATCGCGCCGTCGCTGCCAGGCACTACAGGAATGCCCGCGCGCATCATCACTTGCTTAGCTTTGCTCTTATCGCTCATTAAAGTCATTGCCTCGACGCTTGGACCGATAAATTTAATGCCGTGCTTGGCGCAAATTTCGACAAAATTTTGACTTTCGCTCAAAAAGCCGTATCCCGGAAATATCGCGTCAGCTTCGGTTAGCTCGCAGGCTGTGATGATCGCGGGGATATTTAGGTAACTATCGCTACTGCGCGGTCCGCCTATACAGACCGACGCGTCGGCGTATTTCACGTAAAGCGCGTCCTGATCGGCGGTGGAGTGCACGACGATGGCTTGCTTGCCCATCTCTTGGATCGTACGAAGCGCGCGCAGAGCGATCTCGCCGCGATTTGCGATTAGAATTTTCTTAAGCTCCCTCATAGCTTCTCGACCTCAAACAGCGCCATAGCGTATTCGACGGGTTGTCCGTCTTCGACGAGAGCTTTTTTGATGCGGCAGTCAAACTCCGCCTCGATCTCGTTCATAATCTTCATCGCTTCGATGATGCCGATCGTATCGCCCTTATGCACGACCTGACCTACGCTTACGAACTCTGCCGCACCGGGACTTGGCGCTTTATAAAAAGTACCTACCATCGGGCTGTCGATCGTATCCATCGCGCCTTTTGAGGCGGGCTTATCACCCACGAGCACATTTACCGCAGGCGCAGCAAGCTGCGGGGCAGGTGCCGGTGCAGCGAGCTGAGGCGTGCTCCCACCGCATGGGCCATATTTTTTTATCTCGATCTCAAAATCTTTATCTTTAATTTTTAGCTCGTTAATGCCCTGCCTTTCGCCGAAAAAATCCATTAACTCTTTGATTTCTGCTTTTGTCATAAATTTCTCCTGAAAAAATTTGTGAAATTTTAGCTAAATTTTTATAATTGTTTCTTTAAATGGATTTTTGCGGGACTTTTAAGAAGTGCAAAGCGAAATTTACGACAGAATTTGCGGGCTGATTTTAAGGATTTACGGAGCGAGATTTGCCTCGTTCATTTTAAGCTCGAACTTCGCAAGCGAAACACGAAATTTTGCCGCAAGAACGTAAAATGATTTTGAATTCTTTAAAATTTATACTTAATTTTACGACTAGAATTCTACGCTTTAAACGCTAGAATTCCGCGCTTTGCTTTAAAATTCCACCTTCGGGCTCGTATCAAAATCCTGCGCCTTGCTTTTCTTTAAAATTTCACGCTGAAATTTTGTTTTAAAACTCCCGCGCCGAGATTCTACCCGCGCGGGGTTTCTGCGTTAATGTGTCGCAAAAAAGCTCTGAATTCTCGCTTTATCGCTCGTTTTGCTAAGGGCTAACATCAGCAGTACGCGCGCCTTTTGCGGATTTAGATTATCTGCGGTTAGAAAGCCTAGCTTTGCGTCGTCCACCTCCGAGCTAACGCTAGTTGAGCCGCTGCCTGTACGGCTTGAGCGCACGACGATCACGCCCGCTTCGCTAGCTTTTGCAAGCGCAGCCTGCAGATCCGGATATAAATTTCCATTGCCTACGCCCGCTACGATAATGCCCTTAGCGCCCTTTTGCACCGCTGCATCGACCAAATCGCCGCTATCTTGCGCGTGTCCATAGATGATATCGACGCGCGGCAAGGCCTTGATATCCTTGATATTAAATTCGCTTGCGACGGTGTGTTTGCGAAGCGGCGCCATATAGAAATTTATGACGCCATAATTTACGGTGCCGATTTTGCCGGAATTCGGCGAGGCAAAAGCCACAACGTTAGTAGTATTTGTTTTCGTAACCTCGCGTGCGGCGTGAATCTCGTCGTTCATCACTACAAGAGCACCCTTTTCGCGAGTGTTTTTGTCTGCCGCGACGGCAACGGCGTTGTATAGATTCAGCGGTCCATCAGCACTCATCGAGTCTGCGTTTCGCATCGCACCCACCAACACGATCGGTTTTTTAGATTTTACTACCAGGCTTAAAAAATATGCCGTCTCCTCCATCGTATCGGTTCCGTGCACGATGACGACGCCGTCGACGTCGTTTTTGGTAAGCAGCTCGCTTACGCGGTTTGCGAGCTTGAGCCAAATTTCATCATTCATATCCTGCGAGCCGATATTTGAAATTTGCTCGCTTTTAATCGTAGCTAAATCCCCTAGCTGCGGCACTGCGGACAAGATCTCTTCTACGGTCTTGGAGCCTGCGGTATAGTTGCCCTCCGTATCGCTTACGCTGCTTCCCGCGATAGTGCCGCCGGTAGCTAAAATATAAATATTTGGCTTCGCAGCAGCCAAAGATGACGCGATAAAAAACGTAATAAACGCAAATTTCTTGAGTAGTCCCATAGTTGCTCCTTAAAAAGTGATAAAATTTTTATAATTTAAGCAAAATTCTAGCATAAAATTTTTATTATATTTTATTTTGCTGCTATAATGCGCGAAAAATTTTGATTATTTTAAGGAAATTTTATGGGACTGAAAAGCGATAAATGGATCAGACAGATGTCGCAGCAGCACGATATGATAGCGCCCTTTTGCGAGGAAAATATCGGCCGCGGCGTCGTTAGCTACGGACTTTCCAGCTACGGATACGACATCAGGGTCGCAAGAGAGTTTAAAATTTTTACAAACGTCGGCGGAACGGTCGTCGATCCTAAAAATTTCGACGCAAAAAACGTCGTGGATTTTGAGGGCGACGTCTGCATCGTGCCGCCGAACTCCTTCGCGCTAGCGCGCACTATCGAATACTTCAAAATGCCTCGCGACGTGCTTGCGATCTGCCTCGGTAAAAGCACCTACGCGCGCTGCGGCATCATCGTAAACGTAACGCCCTTTGAGCCCGGTTTTGAGGGGCACATCACGATTGAAATTTCCAACACCACGCCGCTGCCTGCAAAAATTTACGCGAACGAAGGCATTGCGCAGGTTTTGTTTCTGCAAGGAGATGAGCCGTGCGAGGTGAGCTACTGCGACAAAAAGGGCAAATACCAAAGCCAAAAGGGCATCACGCTGCCTAGAATTCTAAAGGATTAAGCAATGAAAAATTTAATCATCGTAGAATCCCCCGCAAAAGCCAAAACGATCAAAAATTTCTTAGGCGCCGATTACGACGTAATCGCGTCTAAAGGCCATATCCGCGACCTTCCTAAAAAACGCTTCGGCATCAAAATCAAAGATAAAAGCTTCGAGCCCGAATACGAAATCAGCGCCGATCACGATCAGATCGTAAAGCAGATAAAGACGCTCGCTAAAAAGGCGGATCAAATTTATCTCGCGACGGACGAGGACCGCGAGGGCGAGGCGATCGCCTATCATATCGCCGCTTCGATCGGCAAGCAGGCACAGGAGCTGCCGCGCATCGTATTTCACGAGATCACCAAAAGCGCGATCTCAAACGCGCTAAGCTCGCCGCGCAAGCTCAATATCGCAAGCGTAAACGCCCAACAAGCGCGCCGCCTACTCGATCGCATCGTGGGCTACAAACTAAGTCCGCTTTTAAATTTAAAGATCCAGCGCGGCTTAAGCGCGGGTCGCGTCCAAAGCGCCGCGCTTAAGATTGTCGTCGATCGCGAGCGCGAAATTTTAAATTTTAAGCCGGTAGAATTCCACAGCATCGACGTGGTTTTTAAGAAGGACTTGGAAGCCGAGCTCGTGGAATTTCGCGGTAAAAAGATGGAAAAACTCTCGATCAAATCTGCGGCGCAGGCTAGTGAGATCGTCCTGACGCTGCAAAAAGACAAATTTAGCGTAGAGGGTATCGAGAGCAAATCGCGCAAAACAAACCCCTACCCGCCGTTTATGACCTCGACGCTACAACAGGCGGCGAGCACGGCTCTGGGCTTTAATCCGCGCAAGACGATGAGCCTCGCGCAGAGCCTTTATGAGGGGGTTAATACCAAAAATGGCGGCGCGATCACCTACATGCGAACCGACTCGCTAAATATCGCTAAAGAAGCGATCGCAGCGGCTCGCGAGCTAATCGGCGAGCGCTTCGGCGAAAAATATCTGCCCAAAAGCGCGAATTTATACGCTACCAAAAGCAAAGGCGCACAAGAAGCGCACGAAGCGATACGACCTACCGATCTAAAGCTTACTCCCGAGCTCGCGCAAAAAATCTTGCCTCGCGACGAATACCGCCTTTACGCGCTCATCTACAACCGCTTCGTAGCCTCGCAGATGAGCCCTAGCGTCTCGCAGATCCAAACGATCATCGTGCGCGGCGAAGAGGGCGCGTTTAAGATCAGCGGGCGCAAGGTGGAATTTGACGGATTTTACAAGGCTTACGGCGATCTGGATAAGGATAAAATTTTACCGAGCCTTAGCGCGGGTGACGCGATGAGCCTGCAAAGTCTAAGCTCGCAGCAGCACTTCACCGAGCCGCCGGCGCGCTATTCGGAAGCAAGCCTCATCAAAAAGCTCGAAAGCCTCGGCATCGGCAGGCCCTCGACCTATGCGCCTACTATCTCGCTGCTTACTGCGCGCAACTACGTAAATATCGAGCAAAAACACCTGGTACCGAGCGAGATCGCCTTTAAGATCACCGAGATGCTGGAGCAAAATTTTAAAAATATCGTCGATAGCGAGTTCACCTCTAAAATGGAAGAGAAGCTCGACGACATCGCCGAAAACAAAGCGGACTGGCAGCAAATTTTGGCGGATTTTTACTACCCTTTTATGGACGAGATCGCCAAAGGAAAAACCTCGATCGCAAGCCAAAAGCTAGCCGAAAAGATCGGCGAAACCTGCCCGAACTGCGGCGGCGAGCTACTTAGGCGCCAGGGCAGATTCGGTGAGTTCATCGCTTGCTCGAACTATCCGAAATGCAAATACTCGCGCAACGCGGACGCTAGCGCCGAGGGGGCGAGCGAGGAGAAGGCGGCGCCCGAAGTGCTAGATGAAAAATGCCCGCAGTGCGGTAAAAATCTGATCAAGCGTAAGGGCAGATACGGCGAGTTCATCGCTTGCGAGGGCTATCCGAAGTGCAAATACTCGCGAAAAATCGAGGGCGCGGCGAAAGAGAAAAAGCCGCTGCTCTCCACCGGCGTTAAGTGTCCGAGCTGCGGCACGGGCGAGATCGTAGAGCGCTTCTCCAGACGCGGCAAATTCTACGGCTGCACGAACTACCCTAAATGCGGCTTTGTGAGCAACTACGCGCCGATTGCGCGCGCGTGCCCACAGTGCGGCAACTCATACATGCTCCTCAAAGAGTTGAAAAAAGGCAACTTCGCCGAGTGCCCGCAGTGCAAGCTTAAAGAAGAGATCGATTGATAATAGACGTCATTTCGGACTTTCGCCCTGAAACGGAGGTCGCTGCCAGCGCCATAGAATGGCTGCTCGCGCGCGGAGCGGACCTGCTCGTGCATGCAGAGGGCATCGTCGTGATCGAGACGCTGCGGTTTTTGCGGCAAAGCGGCAAGCCCTACTTCGCGGTTTTAGGGAACAACGACGAAGCGCTTACCCAGTTTAAAAATGAGTTTAACCTGCACGACGAGCCCTTCTGCACGGAGTTTGCCGGGCTGCGACTAAAAATAATGCACCATCCGTTTTATCTCTTTGACGAGGAGCCCGCGGCGCAAAATGAAGCTGGCGAGCTAAATTTAAACGCGGATTTGGGTACAGGTGCGGATAGCGCGGTAAATTTTCGTAAGGATTTCGGCGCAGACCTAGTCAAAAATTCTAGCTTTAGCGACGAAGTAAACCGCGGCACAAATTTAGGCTCAAACTGCAGAGCGGATCGCGGGGAAATTTTAATCGCAAATTCTAAAGCGGTGGATCGCGCGGTAAATTTAAACTCAAATTTTAATACTGCGAGTGCAGATAAAATTTCAAATGGCGCGCGCCGTGCAGATGCAAATTTTAAAAACATAGGTAGTGCGAGCGCAAATTTAAAAAGTGGTCAATCCGCGGGTTTAAATGCGAGCTTGGGCTTGAATGCAAGCGCGAACTCAAACGTAAATTTAGACTTAGGCGCGGACCTCGCTTCAAACTCAAACGCAAATTTAAACTCAAATGCAAGCGCGAATTTGGCCGCCAATATGGGCTCGGATACGAACTCTAAAGCAAGCTCTGGTGCGGATCGCGCAGCAAATTTAACCGCGCCGAGTTTAAGCGCGAATTTATCCGCACCGAACTCGTGCGCAAATTTAGTCGCACCAAACTTGAACTCAAATTTGACCGCAAGTTCGAGTACCAATGCAAGCAGCGAAAGTAAAAATCGGGATCCGTGCGGGTGCGGCGCGGATAAAATTTCAACTATCAAAATTTACGGCCACACCCACTATTTCGCCACGGCGGTGGATAAAAACGGCGCGCTCGTGCTAAATCCGGGCGAGATTTGCGGGCGCAAAAAGCGGCTTTTCGGTTTACCTGCGTTGTGGTGCAAGAGCAAAAATTGCGCATATTTCGTCTCCGTTCGCAGCGCAAAGAACTATAAAGCGACCGAAAGGAAGTCTTGAAATGATACGAAAAGCCCCTGGAGCAGCCAGAGAAAATGCTAGAAAGATGCGAAAAAATTCTAAAGCAGCGCGGAAAAATATAAAAGGGTGCGAGGCCAAAGCGTATGAATGAAATTTACGTCCTAATCGCGCTATCCTTTTTGATCTTTGCTTCGCCATTTTTGGCTAGCTTAGCTAGAATTCCGCTCTCGCCTATGGAGATCATGCTTGGCATAATAGCCGCAAATTTAGGGCTTTTGCCGCCAAGCGCGACCTTCGATCTAGCCGCTCAGATCGGCTTTTGCTACCTTATGTTTTTGGCAGGCTGCGAGGTGGATTTCCGCGCGCTGCTTGCGATGCCGCGCAAAATTTTGCGGCTGATCCTAATCTTTTTGGCGCTGCTTTATATCCTAAGCGCGCTTGCGGTTTGGATATTTGAGCTGCCGCAGATGCTTATCATCGCAGCGCCCCTGATGAGCGTCGGGCTGCTTTCGGCGCTGTATAAGGAATACGGCAAGGATCAAGCGTGGCTCAATCTCGCGATGCCCGCGGGCGTGATCGGCGAGCTCATCAGCATCGCCGCCCTCACGGTGGGCGGCATCTACCTTAAAAACGGCTTCGGCGTGGAGATGGCGCTTCACATCGGCGCGCTTTTGGGCTTTTCCGTGGCAGCCTTGGCGGTTTTTAAAGGGCTTGAAATTTTATTTTGGTGGTTCCCCGCGCTAAAAACGGTCATCATGCCCAAGTACGACAAAAACGAAAAGGACGTGCGATTTGCGATGGCGCTGTTTTGCCTAATCTGCGCCGGAGTGATGCTTTTGGGGCTTGAGGTCGTCATCGGCGCCTTTATCGCAGGCACGTTTCTGCCGACCTTTTTCTCGCACAAGGACGACCTCATCGAGAAGCTATCGTCGTTCGGCTTTGGCTTTTTGGTGCCGATATTTTTCATACACACCGGAGCCGTGATCAAGCTAGAAGCACTCCTTATGCCCGGAGTGATGAGCTTTGCCGTAAGCCTAACGGCGCTGATGTTTGGTATCAGGCTGCTTGCGAGCGCTACGTTTTTAAGCACTCTGGGGCGCAAAGGCGCGGTGCTTTTCGCACTATCGCTATCTATGCCGTTAACCCTCGTCATCGCCACGGCGACGCTTTTTTACTCCACCGCCGCGATCTCGCAAGAGATATACTTCGCGATGATCATCGCCTCGCTCATAGAGGCGCTCGCGTCGATGATTTTGATAAATTTTATTTACAAGAAATTTTAGGGCGGGAATTTTAGAATTTTAAGATTATAGGATTTTGGAATTTTAGAATTCTATGAAATTTGATTTTTATGCGGGACTAAAATGAAGTTAAATTTAAAGCTCTATTTTGCACTGCGATTGGTTAAGTCTTGTAGTTCCATAGTATAATTCGGCTCCGGTTTCCACAAATCACAGTCCCTATATACTTCCAAGATTTCTTTTAGCAGGCATAAAATATCTTGCTTACTAAGATTTTGCGTATGATTTGGTTTTAAATCTAGGAGTTTCCAGATTCTATGAAATTTTTCTGGTTTTAAAGTTCTGTTTATAATAATTTCATAATCCATAATTACCTCTAGGAATTCATTATTATAATATAGAATCCAAATAGTCTCTGTACTAAGCGCATGATCAAACTCATTACTAGGAAAGTTATAAAGACACCACATCCAACAATTTCTACTTTTGTCAATAGTCCATTTTCGTTTGTCAATAAATTCTTTATACGGCGGATTATATTTATAAAATATTTCACTCAATCCATACTTTTTATCATCCTCTTTAGTGATGATTGCATTTTCAAACGCCATCTGCGCTCCTTGGAATTTAAAATTTAGCGTGTAAGCGGAAATTTCAAGCGCAAAGTTATGCGAAATCTGCGACGCAATCGAAAACGACAAGCATGGAAATTTCAAACTCGCCGCACTCAAAGATGGACCGGCGAGATTGCCGCGACCGCTAACCCCACTAGCCGTAGTTATATTTGCTTCCGCTAGCCGTAGCAAAGCAAAAGCGACTCGTTAGCAAAGCTAGCGATAAAAATTAATCGCAACCCATCCGCAAAATAGCATAACTGCACGATCTGCGGGCGGGCTAGCAAAACCAAAGCGAGCCGATTAAAATTTAAGCTTTAGCTTGCGGCGCTTAAAAGCCGACTTAAGCTTAGACGCGGTGCGGGCGGTGTGCCGCGACACAGCGTCTAAGCTTCAAGCTACATTAAGACCGGAATTTTCGTCTTTTGCAGGAAGTATTTCGACGCGCCGCCTAGGAATATCTCCTTTATGCCGCTGTCTGAGTGTAAGCCCGCGACGATGAGGTCGAAATCGCCCGCGTCTGCGTACTCTAGTAGCACCTGCCCGGGGATCTTACCCTCGGCGTTTAACGCCTCAAAAACATCAATTTTAACGTCATGCAAGGCTAGATAATCGCTTATGCGACGCTTCGTTTCGGCAAGATCATCCTGAAGGTAGTGATTTGCGGTAATGACGGTGATAGATTTGGCACGCTGCAAAAGCTCCAGCCAATTATCAAGCGCTCGCGCAGACGCCGCAGTGCCGGTAAGCGAAACTAAAATTTTATCCGCCTTAAACTCCCGCAGCTTGCGCGGTATGACGATGCAAGGCTTGCCGCTTTTGGTGACCGCCGCCTCGAACGTGCCGGTGATAGAGCCCGTAGGCGGCACCGAGACCAGTACTAAATCGCAATATTTGGAGTATTTCTCGACCAGCTCGGAGCGGATGCCCACCATATGCCTCAAAGCGGCGCTATTTGGGACGTGATCGTCGTCGTTTTGATCTAGGCCCAGCTTGGCACATTCGGCGTCGAAGATCGCTTTGATCACCTCGCGCTCGGCCCTCATCTCATCGCCCGCGGATTTTAAAAATTCCTCCATCAACACGCCGCCTTTTAGCGTCATACGGACATTGTAGATCATCTTGGGATCGAGCTGGCACGCCATTATGTTGATGTGCGTGCCGAAAAATTTATTCACTAGCAGCGCTCCGTGTATACGCTCTGCCAGCTCCTCACCGCCGCCGATAGGGAAAAATATCTTTTTAAGCTGCATCTTTACGCTCCTAATTAAAAATTTTAAGCCAGTTCCAGTGAAATTTTAGTGCCTTTCTGATCGGTCACGCGCACTCGCACCACATCGCCCGCTTTGTAAGGCGTCGTGATAAATTTAGCGCGAAGTAGCCCGTCCACGCCGTCTCGTAGCGAGATAAAGGTGCCGAAATCCAGCACGCTTTGCACCACGCCGTCAAACTCCTCGCCGATCTGAAATTTTACCTCTTTGCGTTCATTGCGCGGCTTGCGAAAATCTCGAGAATTTGAAACTATCGATAAAATTTTCTCTTTCGCGCCCAATACGCCGCCAGATTTTGCGCCTTGGATCTTGACCTCGCCCTTTTCGCGATCCAGATCGATATTTACGCCGAAGCTTTCGGTGATCTCTTTGATGACCTTGCCGCCTTGGCCGATGATGTCGGGGATTTTGCTCGGATCGACGTTAAAAATTTCAAGCTTTGGAAGCACCTCTTGATTTATGACAATCGCCGCGTTCGCCTGCTCCATAAGGCCCAAAATATGCGCGCGAGCCTGCTTTGCCTGCGCGAGAGCCTCTTTTAAAACCTCCAGGCTGATGCCGCCGAGCTTGATATCCATCTGAAGTGCGGTGATGCCCTCATAGGTGCCCGCGACCTTAAAATCCATATCTCCGTCATGATCCTCAAGCCCCATTATGTCAGTTAGCACGGCGTGTTTTTCGCCCTCAAAAATCAAGCCCATCGCGACGCCCGCAACAAGCTTTAGCGTAGGCACGCCCGCCGCTCGAAGCGATAGTGCGCCGCCGCAGACCGAAGCCATCGAGCTTGAGCCGTTGCTCTCTAAAATTTCGCTCACCACGCGGATAGACTGCGGCGAGTTTAGATCGATGCTTGGATATAGCGCTCTTTTGGCTAAATTTCCATGTCCCAGCTCGCGTCTGCCGGGGCTTTTGAGCGGACTTGCTTCGCCGACGCAAAAGCCCGGGAAGTTGTAGTTAAACATAAATCTATCGCTGATCGGCTCAAGCTGCGTTAGGCTGTCGCTTAGCTGCGCGTCGCTATCGCCGCCTAGCGTAGTGACGACCAAAGCCTGCGTCTGCCCGCGCGTAAATAGGCAGCTTCCGTGCGCGCACGGTAGAATATTTGTCTCGATACTGATCGGGCGCACCTCATCAAGCGCGCGTCCGTCGGCTCTGCGGCGATCCTCGATGATCTGCGTGCGGATAATGCCGCGCTTATACTTGCCGATAACGCTGGAGATCACCTCTTTGCTCCATTCGTTTTGCGCCGCGGCCTCGGTCGCTAAAATTTGATCCACGATTTTGTTTAGTTCGGTAGCGCGTTCGCTCTTTGCCATCTGATTGATCGCCGCTTTGACGGCGTCTTTGTAGTTTGCATCGATGAAATCCGCGATATCCTCATCCTCGATCTCGGGCTTGTATTCCAGGCTCGCATCCGGCTTTTTAAGCGGCAGAAAAGCCTCTTCGTAGGCGCCCGAGCCCACACTTATCGCCTTTACGGCAAAATCGATCGCATCTACCATCAGATCTTCGCTAAATTCATTCATCTGCTGCGCGCCGCCATTAATCTGCGGCAGGGAGCGCATCTCGATCATCAAAAGCTCATCGCCGACGCCCGCTACGTAAAGATCGAGCGCGCTGGCTTTAAGCTCGGAGTTGCTCGGATTTAAGATGAAATTTCCGTTTTCATAGCCTATGCGCACGCCGCAAACCGGCGCCTTAATCGGGATGTCGCTAAGATACAGCGCCGCAGACGCCGCATTAAGAGCGACGACTTGCAGATCGACCTCCGGATCTGCCGATAGCACGTAAACTACGATCTGCGTCGGATACGCGTATCCCTTTGGAAAGAGCGGGCGCAGCGAGCGATCTATGATGCGGCTGGTAAGCGTCTCAAAATCGCCCGGCTTGGTCTCGCGCTTGATGTAGCCTCCGGGGATTCTGCCTGCTGCGTACATCTTTTCGATATATTGCACGGTAAGGGGCAAAAAGTCCTCCTGCACCTGCGTCTCTTCGCGCGCTACGGTAGCCAGCACGACGGTATTTTTCACACGCAAAAGCGCCGCACCCGCGGCTTGCTTTGCGACCTTATTGATATCGAAAATTTCGGTATTTCCATTTACTTCAATTTTGCACTGCATTAATTTTCTCCTTATTTTTGTTGGTTTCGTGAAACGGCAGATAAAGCGGGCATTTGTTTAAAATTTGCATTATCTCCTCCGCGCTTGAGAGCGTTTTTTCTTTGTAATAAAAATCCACGTTCACAAAATCTCTGATCTTGTGAACGGCATAAATTCCATCTACTAGCATGGCGATCTCGTCTGCATTATCGCTGCTGATAACGGGCGTGGCATAAAAGATCGCTTTGGCGTTTAAGCTTACGAGAGTTTTTATGCAAGTAAGCGCGGTCAGCCCGCTCTCACACCCCTCATCTACCAAGATGACGTTTTTTTTCTCCAAATTTCCCAAAAGCTCGCCCTTGCGAAATTTATACATGTTTTTTAAAATTTTCTCCTCATAAAGTCTGTTCGCCTGTCCGTAAACGTAATCCAGGCTGATGCCGAAGCTTCGCACGAGCTCATCCACCATCACGATCTCTTGGGTCTCGCTTACGCACGCGATCGCACATTCCGGATTATTAGGCGCCAAAACGGGCTCTGTGAATAAAAACTCATAAGCAAGCCCCAGCTTTAGAGCAAGATGGTTTGCGATAGGAAGCGACTCCAGAGACTGAGCGATTATTAGAAAATTTTCGTTTTTGATCACAGTAGCGGGTAAAATTTCGGCGAGTTTCATCGCAGCGTCGATTTGGTTTTCAAACATCAGCTCGGCTCTAGGCGTCATTATTTTTCGCTTTCGTATTCGCTATCTACTGAAAAATCATACCCTACTCCGCCAAACGGATAGAAATTTACGAGAAAGTAAATTCCGCGCTCCTTGCTTGCTTTGCTGTAGCCCGTCGTACTGGTATTTTTAGGCTCAATATCCTCTTGATACACAAAAGAGTAATTCCAACACTTGCGCGTATGAGAAAGCCCCACGCGCCACATTTTAGAATAAGATCGCTCCAAGTCGTAATCCCAACGCCCAAAAATTTTATTATTCCTAGGCAAATTTACCGAAGCGTTTACGATGCCGTAGTTATCTTTCGTATAGCGTTTAGGCTCCATGCTTAGTTTTTCGTATTCGTAAGCGTGGCTGAGTCCAAAGCTAAAGTCGTCGTTGGAGTAGTTGGCGTAGGTATAGACCTTATCGAAGCTTTTATATTTATGTGAGTAGGTAAAGCGGTTTCCGATATTTAGCCCATTTGCAAAATACGCATCGATGCGGTGTTCTAAATCGTCGAACTCGTGATCGTCGAAGTCATATCGCTGCTTGACGCTATGGCGTAAAAATTTACGTCCGTCTTCATTATAAAAAAACTGCGTCATACTTAAAGCTGCATTTTCGTGGGTGTATTCGTCACTAAGCTCGCTTAAGAAGTTATCCTCCCAATAAAGCGAGTCTTGCAAGTTACCTAGCCGCGAGCGATCTACTGCGCCGCGAGCAAGGTCGTATTTATACTGATGATACTTTAAAATTCTATCCTCTATATCGCCTTGCTGCCAGCTTGGAATTCTAAAATCCGCTCTCCAGCTCATCGTATGATACAAGCTATCGTAAGCCCTGGCTACGTCGGTGTAGAGCGAAAGCTCGGTGTATTGATTAGCGTAGAAAGTGCTTTTATCCTCGCCAAGATCGCCGTTTGCGTAGTAAAATTTATCGTGCCAATCGATATTAGTCATATACACTCGCTCGGTAAAGGCGAAATTTAAATAATCCGCCAGTAGCG
Source organism: uncultured Campylobacter sp. (assembly GCA_963527265.1). Lineage (GTDB taxonomy): Bacteria > Campylobacterota > Campylobacteria > Campylobacterales > Campylobacteraceae > Campylobacter_B. The sequence goes on from CAURQQ010000010.1 coordinate 14,954, forward strand.
GCGTGCTTATACTAATCGGTACGTCAAACTCGTACTGGCGAGCAGTCGCGCCCTCCCATCTGGTGTAATTACGCGCTTTTGCATCAAGCGAATAGATCAAATTTGGCAGTCCCAAATCATTGCTAAATTTATGATATTGCAGCGTCGGAAGCTCTTGGACGGTATCTTCGTTGCGGAAGGTATTATCGGCGTTTAGTTTGCTCGTGTCAATGTAGTAGCGTCCGTAAGCGCCAAAATAGTGCTCGTCTGAGGTCAAATAATAATTCAGCCGTGAAGTTACGAGCGAATTATCCGCATCGTCGCCAAGGCCTCCCTTTTGTTTGAGATCGTAATATTCCAGATCGTTTAACTGCGTAAAGTCGATCCATAAATTCTCACGCAGATCGCCATCTAGCAGATAGGTCGCAAGCTTGCTGCGATCGTATTGCACTTCAAAGCCGTGATGGCGCTCGTTTTTGTATTCGAGGCGTTTTTGCGCCCGCGAAAAGTTATCGAAAACTCCGCCTCTAATCTCGCCGTAAGAATACGGAGACTCCGCAAATCGAAATGTCCCGTATACGCCAAAGCCCCTGCGCGTGCGCACCTGCGGATCGAGTTGAAAATCCCAGCTGTCGTAAGGCGCAAAATAGATTGGCTGCTTGTAATAAATTCCCTCCTTGCTGATGTAGCCGGCCTCTGGAGGCAGTAGGCCCGTACGGCGCGTGCGGTCGGTCGGAAAGCCGAAATACGGCAGATAGAGCACCGGCACGTCGCCCACGTAAAATCTCGGATTGAAAAGATGGAGAAATTTGCTCTCTTTATTGAGCATGCCGCTACTAAATTTGATGCGCCAATCAGGATCGGTGACATTGCAGCTAGATACGCTGGAGCCCTCCACGCGGTAATATTCGCTGTCGCTGCAGCTGGCGTCGTTTTGCATCCAAAGCTCGGAGTCCTTGTCCATCATAAAATTTACGTCGGCTTCCTGCTTATCGTTTTTCAGATCGATTTTGACATGCTGCGCACGCGTAGTTTCGCTGCTACCGCGCATCGCATTGACATTACCAAAAAGCTCGATGATGCCGTTTTGCTCGTCGTATGTAGCGCGATCGGCGGTGATAAAGTAGTCCTGCGAATACACCGTTACGTTGCCACTAGCCTCCGTCAAAAAGCCCTTTTTCTCGACATTATCTGCTATAAGCTCGACGTCTTGGACCTTTGCGCTCGCACTACTTGCTAAAAGAGCGCTAAAACTAAGCGCTAGAATTTTAAATTTTTTACTCTTTTTCAATCTCTACCACCAATGTTTTCGCCGCCATATCATGCAGGCTCTGACGCGAGTTCGTAAAAAGCGCCACCAAAAATCCCATATAAAAGATCATCTCGCTTATCAACCTAACCGCCGCACGGATCGCTGCAGTAGCGATATCTATAGAGCTGCCGTCAGCGCGGACGCAATAAATTTTAACCGCAAGCTTGCCTAGCGTAGCGCCGTATAGATAGACAAAAATCGCCTGATATAAAAATTTTATTATCGCGTAATGCAAAATGAATTTCGACGCGATTTTTTGTACCTCAAGATTGCTTCCGCTCTGCGCCGCCGCGACAAGCTCTGGCTCGTCGATAGCAAATAGCACGACCACAAAAAGCGTTACGCTCACAGCTTCGTCGATACTAAACGCGATTACGCGCTTGCTAAGCGGAGCGACGATCAAATTTTATCTCTTAAGGCTTGGTGCGCGATATCGCGCCTATACTGCGCGCCGCTAAATTTTATATTTTCGCACAGCGCGTAAGCCGCATCGCGCGCCTGCTTTAGGCTCTGCGCGACGCCCACGCTTACCAAAATGCGCCCGCCGCTAGCATAAATTTGCCCCTCCCGCTCACTCACGCCTGCGTAGCAGATATGTGCGCCCGCAGGAATTTCGCCCGTCTTGATCGGCTCAGGCTGCGAAGAGCCGTAAGGGTAGCGCTCGCTAGCCATCACGACGCCCACCGCAAATCGCTCTTTTAAGCTTATGCTACTTAGCTTGCCTACGGCGGCGTTGTATAAAATTTCGCTCAAATTTCCGTCAATTAGCGGCATCAAAACCTCGCACTCCGGATCGCCGAAGCGGACGTTGTACTCCAGCACGTAAGGCTCGCCGCCCACGATCATAAGCCCCACGAACAGCACGCCGCAAAAGGGCGCACCCTGCTGCTTCATCCCTTTTAGCGTAGGTGCTACGATCTCGCTCTGCACTCTTTTTATCAGCGCGGCATCCGCTAGCGGGCTTGGCGCATAAGCTCCCATGCCGCCGGTGTTCGGGCCTAGATCGCCGTCAAGCAATTTTTTGTGATCCTGCGCTACGGGCAGACTTACGAAATTCTCCCCGTCGCAGATCGCAAAAAAGCTCAGCTCGAAGCCCTCTAAAAACTCCTCCACGACGACGCGCTTGCCCGCTTCGCCGAAGCTTTCGCCGCTTAGCATATCCGCGGCGGCTTTTTTGGCTTCATCTTTAGAATTTGCGATGATGACGCCTTTGCCAGCGCATAGGCCGTCCGCTTTGACCACGACGCGACCGTCTAGGGTATCGATAAATTTTGAAATTTCGGATAGATCGTCGCTGCTTAGGAATTTTGCGGTTTTAATATGATTTCGCGCCAGAAAGTCCTTCATATAGGCTTTAGAGCCCTCAAGCTTCGCTGCAGCAGCGCTGGGGCCGAATATCGCGAGGCCTTGCGCTTTGAAAATATCCACGATCCCTTTTGTAAGCGGCTCTTCGGCGCCCACGATGGTAAGAGCTACGTCGTTGTTTTTTGCAAAGAGCGCAAGTTCATCAAAATCTTTTAAATCTAAATTTTTACCGAGCGCCTTAGTAGCGCCGTTTCCCGGAGCAAAATACAGATTTAAAACGTTTTTATCCTCGCGAAGTCTTAGCCCGATCGCGTATTCTCTACCGCCGCCGCCGATTATTAGGATATTCAATGAAGCCTCCGTAACGTAAAAAACCCAAGTGAGCGTTGCGTAAAAAGAATCGGCTCAAACAAAGCCAATCTTGCAACTAGGAAAAATCTCTAGGTCGCAACCCGTAACTTTAAAAAAGCTCGAGCCGAGCCGCGTCACACGGACCTCTCACGTCGTCGCTTATACAAATATGTTGAACCCTCATATAAAACGCTCTCGCTTCACCCAGGCTTGGGCAAAATTATAGTCTAAATTTGCTTAAACTATGGCAAAAGCGCCAAATCGACGCAGGATTTTATCGACATTCTTTCGCAGATTATCGGCTCGCAAAACTCGCTCAAAACGCTCGCCGTCGTCCTACCGATACAGATCGCCTTATAGCCCCCGTCCCAGCCGAAATTTGCGGTAAAGCCACGAACGTTTTTAGGCGAGGTAAAAATCAGCGTACTGCCTTGCGGCGGCTTTGCGGCGGCGGGGAGGCTAAGGATGCAATTTTCGTAGACGATCACGCTTTGCAGCCGCACGCCGGCGCTAGATAGAATTTGCTCCAGCTTCGATACCGTCTCGCGAGCCCGCAGATACAGCGCGTCTCTGCCCTGCAATAGCGGCGCGATCTCGGCGGCAAACTCATTTCCGTGCCCGTGCCGCGCCACAAAAATATCGCGAAATCCAAACTCGCGCGCAGCCGCAGCGCACGGCTCACCGATAGCGTAAACGGGCGTATCTAAATCAAGTGAAATTTCATTAAATTTTATCGCCGCCACCGCGTTTTTGGAGGTGAAAATTAGCGCGCCGATCTGCGCAGGCAGGCTAAATTTGAGGAATTTTATCTCGCAAACCGCAAGCTGCCTCACCTGCGGATGATCAAATTTCGTATTAGACACCAGATATATCAAAACGCCCTCCATGTTTAAATTTGCTTTGATTGAGCCTCGCCCCTGCCTTCACGACGCGCAGAAACGAAAAAAATGCCGCTTCATTTGCTTCGATTAATTTCCATTCGCGCCTTATCGATTACGTGCACACCGTTTAACGCTTAAATTTACTTCGATTAAATTCCGCTCCCGAAAAAATCCGATCCGCCGTCATTAATCTTTAATCTTTGAGTTTAAAATTTAATTCTGCTCCGTACTGCCCTCGGCGCCAATAAAAACCTGGCGCGAGGCCCACGCGCGTTTTTCAATCGCACTTAAGCAACCTGGCAACGGTACGCTTTTTTAAAATTTTATCTCACGCCTACATTTGTAACCAAGCACTCCACTTTGCGCCGGCTCGGTCTTTAAATTTAACTTTATAGTCTCAGGCACCCTCTCTAAAGCCAGCTTATGGCGTGCTGTCGTTTTTAATTTGCACAGTAATTGCCCACGGCGAGTACCTAAAAACACTGTCGCAAAACTCGCTCGGCACACGGCGGACGTATTACATAGCTCGCTAAATTTTAAAATTTAAAGCTGCGGCTACAAAATTTTAAAACCGCAACTATGAAATTTTAAAATTTCGCCGTACTTAGTCCCTTAAATTTTCCCTTTCAGCCACTCGTTTAAAATTTCAATCTGCGCCGCCACGCTCTCATTTGCCGTGCCTCCTTGCGACTTGCGCGCCTCCTTGGAAGCGTTTAGATCAAGAAATTTAACCGCACCCGCGCCCAAGCTTTCATCCACGCTAGCAAGCTGCTGCGCATTTAGCTCGCTCAAATCCAGGCCCAAATTTTCCGCATACGCCACGGCCTTTCCCGTGATGAAGTGCGCCTGCCTAAACGGCACGTTTTTCTCCCGCACGAGATAGTCAGCCAGATCGGTTGCCGTGAGGTGCCCGCGGCGCGTCATCGCTAGCATATTTTGCTCGTTAAATTTAGCCGTTTTTAACATCTGTTTTAAAATTTCAAGGCTCGCAAGCGCGGTGGCGACGCTATCAAAAACACCCTCCTTGTCCTCCTGCATGTCTTTGTTGTAGGCTAGCGGCAAGCCCTTCATCACCGTTAGCAGCGCGACGAGATTGCCGTTTACGCGCCCCGTTTTGCCGCGGATTAGCTCGGCGACGTCGGGGTTTTTCTTCTGCGGCATGATCGAGCTGCCCGTGCTGTACGCGTCGCTGATCGTCACAAAGCCGAACTCCTGCGAGCTCCACAAGATGAGCTCCTCGCACAGGCGCGACGCATGCGTCATCAGCACGCTTACATTAAATAAAATTTCAAGCGCAAAATCGCGGTCGCTGACGCTATCCATCGCGTTTGGCGTCGCTCCCGCAAACCCGAGCTGCCGCGCGACTAGTTCGCGGTTTATAGGATACGGCGTACCCGCAAGCGCGGCGGAGCCCAGCGGACAGAGGTTATTTCGCTCGCGCGAGCTCGTAAAGCGCTCGTAGTCGCGGCGAAACATAAACGCATAAGCTAGCAGGTGATAGGCAAGGCTCACTGGCTGAGCGTGCTGAAGGTGCGTGTAGCCTGGCATCAGCGTGTCCGCGTGCTCGCTAGCTATATCTCGCAGCGCGGCGACTAGCTCGCGAGTTTTTTCGGCAACCTGAGCGCCGCTTTTAAGCACGTAGAGGCGAAAATCAAGCGCGACCTGATCGTTTCTGCTGCGCGCCGTGTGCAGCCTGCCGCCAAGATCGCTTCCGATGAGCTCGCTTAGGCGCTTTTCGACCGCCATGTGGATGTCCTCGTCGGCGGTTTTAAACTCAAATTTACCGCTTTTTATCTCTTCAAACACGGCGTCAAGCCCCGCGACGATCTTTTCGCTCTCGCCCTGCTTTAAAATCCCGCAGGCTCCCAGCATCCGAGCGTGCGCCTTGCTGCCCGCGATATCCTCCTGCCAAAGCGTCCTATCAAAGCCGATCGAGGCGTTAAACTCCTCCAACAGCGCCGAACTTGCCTCGCTAAAGCGCCCTTCCCACATTTTTTTCACGCTCGCTCCTTTGTTTAAATTTTCGGTGATTTTATAAAATTTAAGCTAAAATAGCGCAAAATTTCGGCCTTTTGAGAGGAAAAATGATGATAGAGATGTTTTTATACTCCTATTTTGCGGGCGCAGCCACGCTTTTTGAGGACTTTGCCGAGCAAAATGTCCGCGCCAAAGAGGTGCTTTTTATCCCGACCGCCGCAAACGCCGAGGAGTACCGAGACTACGTGGACGAGGCGAAAGAGGCGTTTGCCAAAATGAGCTTTACGGTTCAAATTTTAGACGTTTCAAAAGTGAGCGAGGCCGAAGCCAAGGCAAAGATCGGCGCAGCGCAGGTACTTTACGTAAGCGGCGGCAACACCTTTTATTTTTTGCGCGAGCTTAAAAAGAAAGGTCTTGCCAGCCTCATCGCAGATCGCGTCCGAAGCGGCAAGCTCGTGTATGTGGGCGAGTCGGCGGGCGCGATGATCGCCGCACCTAGCGTGGAGTACGCGAGCGCGATGGACGATGCGAGTGGTAGTGAATCAGTAGCAACGCAAACTGGGCTAGATCTTGTTAAATTCTATCCAGTAGTACACTACGGCGAGGAGCCCTTCGTGCAAAGCACGGCTAAAATTTTAAAAGCTTACGGCGGCAAGCTAAATTTGGCACCGATAAATAACGCCGAAGCGATCGCGGTGCACGGCGATAAATTTGAAATTTTAGGGCGCTAAATTTAGATGCGCGGTGCTCTAAAGTCGCGTTAAATTTAGAAAAACGGCGTCTGAAATTTTACGCGCTAAAGCCTGCGTAAAATTTAAAAACGGCGGCGTCTGAAAAACGAGCCGAAAAAGCGGGCGCCGCGAACTAAATTCGGCTATCGCAAGAGCCAAATAGGCATAAATTTAAAAGTGCGAGCCGTTAAATTTAAAAGCAAAAGCGAGCAAATTTTACAAATTTAAGGAGCGTTTATGGAGTATTTCAAGCCGTTTTTTGTAAAGATCGCAGGTCGCGCCAGAGAGGGCGACCATACGAGCGCGCATGATCATATCATCGCGCCGCTACTGCAAAATGCGCTCGCCGCCTATGTCTATAACGGCCGTAAAGATAGCATCGTGGGGCATTCGGTAGCGTAGAGCATCCGCTAAACTTAAACGAGTTTAGTTTTCTCGTGCGCGAGCGGGGTAAATTTCGCCTCGATCTTTCGCGCGAATGCGTAAACGGCGCCGAGATCTTTTGGAACGCCTGCAGTTTTAGGCGCGGCTCGGTTATTATTTTGATCGAGGGGGAGTTTGATTTGGTGCCTATTTTACGTCGCTGCGCCGAGATAAGCATAGACGAGACGCCAAATATGGGCAACAGCCCCTCGGCAACCAAACTTGCCAAACGCTCGATGAGCAAAGGGCGGATCGCCGTGCTTTTTAGTGCTGGGGGCGGGATAGAGTGGATGGATATCTACGCTCCTGAGGCGGTACAGGCTAAAATTTTAAAGCTTGCGGATGAGAAAACGGGGATGAAATTTAAAAGCCGAGCTCTGCATTAAATCTCACGCTAAACAGGCATTATGCGCCCCTGTGCGCGCAGACAAAAATAGAGGTCGCGAATAGGCCGTGCCTATCGCCCTCTTCTTCTTGCCAAAAGATAAAACAAAATGATCGCCGTCAAAACCACCGCGATTGCGGCGTAAATTTTACCCATGCCGCCGTAGCTTTTGGAGCTGTCGCTTAGATACAGATTTATTATCGCACCGTTGTCTGTCGAAATTTCAAGCTTCGCGCCCTTTGCACCGTTTAGCTTTACGCGCAGCATATTTGCCGCGGGGCTTGAAATCTCGGGCTTATCCATAAAAGAGTAGCTGGTTTTGTAGCTTTTCATCAAATCGTTGCAGTCTTTGGGAGCTACGAATATATCGTAAAACGCGCCGTTTTTCACGCTCAGATTTTCTCCGCCTTGCACGACGAAGTATCTAAATTTAGGTGCTTGCGTGATAAACTCCCACCGTAGCGTCTTTTGCTTGCCGCCCTGCTCGTAATTAAACTCCGCGCCGTATTTAGCGTCAAATTTAAAAACATCTCTGCTGAAAAGCACGAACTGTCTATCGCTTAAAATGGCGTTAGGATCGGAGTTTTTGTCTAAAATTTTAACGTTTTGAAGCTCTCTGCCGCTTTCGTAAATTTTAAAACTTTTCATCGCTACGGGCGGTCCCTCGGCATTAAATTCCACGCTTACGGGGTTTGCGGTGATTTTGCACTCTGGCATGGGATCCGGAATTTCATTGCTGAAAAACGCAAGTGCGGGCTCGTCGTTCGGGTAATAGACGTAAGGGCGCGAGTTTAGCGCGGTGGCGCTTTTGAACTTATCCTCCCTCATCCGTAGCGTTTCATTTTTGCACATCCCCAGTAGAAATTTGCCGCTTCCTTCGTCGTTTAAATTTTGCGAGCAAAAGGCGTTGAGATGCGAATTTCCCATCTCAAAAACGTAGCTACTTTTTTTGCCGTGCTCAAAATAGCCGATGCCAATCTCATCCGAAGCAAAATCCAAAAATGCAAATCTATGGTAAATCGCGCTGAGTAACCCATCGATCGCGCTTTTTAGATCGCTTGAATTATAGGACAAATTTTCTCGTACTGCGGCATTATAGCCTGCATAAAAAGCGCGCTTTGACGGATTTTCACCCGTAAAATTCGGCTTGCCCGGGCTCTCGTCGTGCGACATCGCCTCGTTTGCGACGACATATTTTGCGTGATTAAGCGCAGAGATATTTAAAATTTCATTCTGCGCAAGCTGATTTAGCCCCGATTTTGCGCGCACATTGTTGATGTAGCTTAGCGGATCGTCGTAAAAGGAAAAGCCGCTCATCGCAACGAGCGGCTGTTTTAAATTTGAGGGGGCGTTTTCGCATGCGGCAAAAAGCGCGCAGATCGCCCCAAGGCCCAGGAGCCTAAGCCGCAGGGCCCGCTTTGGCAAACTCGACCCCCTCTTTTACGTCCTCGTAGCGTTTAAAATTCTCTTCAAACATCTTTGCGAGCTTATCGCGCGTGATTTTATATTCCGCCGGGTGCGTCCACGTATTGATCGGATTTAGCAGCTTCGTCTCGACGCCTGCGAGCTCTTTTGGGATCGCTAGGTTAAATTTCTCGAAATTTTCAAATTTGCACTTTTTGATACTGCCGTCCAGGATCGCGTTTATACATGCACGCGTGGCTTTGATGCTCATTCGCTTACCCACGCCGTACGCGCCGCCGCTCCAGCCTGTGTTTACGAGATAGACGCTGACATTATGCTTGTCGATCTTTTCGCCCAGAAGCTTAGCGTAAACGGTCGGGTGCAGCGGCATAAACGGCTCGCCGAAGCACGCGCTAAAGGTCGCCACTGGCTCGGTGATACCGCGCTCGGTGCCCGCGACTTTTGCCGTATAGCCGCTTAGGAAATAATACATCGCCTGCTCTTTAGTAAGCTTTGCAACCGGCGGCAAAACGCCGAATGCGTCGGCTGTTAAAAAGATGATATTTTTCGGATGGCCGCCCGCGGAGCTTGGCTCATAGTTGTCGATGTGATAGATCGGGTAGCTAACGCGGGTGTTTTCGGTCTTGCTGCCGTCTTTGTAGTCCACGACGCCAGCCTCGTCCGCGACCACGTTTTCAAGCAGCGCGTCGCGCTTGATCGCGGCGTAAATTTCAGGCTCGCTGCTCGGGTCCAAATTTATGCACTTCGCGTAGCAGCCGCCCTCGAAGTTAAATATACCCTCATCGTCCCAGCCATGTTCGTCGTCGCCGATTAGCTTGCGGTTTGGATCGGTCGAGAGAGTCGTTTTGCCCGTGCCGCTTAGGCCGAAAAACAGCGCCGTATCGCCCTGCTTGCCCACGTTTGCCGAGCAGTGCATCGACATCTTGCCCGCAAGCGGCAGCCAGTAGTTCATCATCGAAAAAATTCCCTTTTTCATCTCGCCACCGTACCAAGTACCGCCGATAACGGCGACATTTTCCTCGACATTAAAGATAACGAAAACGTCGGAATGCAGCCCATCGCTCGCGTAATCTTCGTTTTTGCATTTGCACGCGTTGTAAACGACGAAATCAGGATGAAATTCCGCTAGCTCGCTCTCGCTTGGGCGGATGAACATATTTTTAACAAAATGCGCTTGCCACGCGACTTCGGTTACGAAGCGCACGTTTTTACGGCTGGATTTGCTGGCGCCGCAATAGGCGTCTTGGATAAAGATTTCCTTGCCGCTTAGCTGGGCTTTAGCTTTGGCTAAAAGCTTATCGAAAAGTTCTTTTGAGATAGGCTGATTTACCTTTCCCCAGGCGATGTATTTTTGGCTCGGATCTTGTTTTACGAAGTATTTATCCTTTGGGCTGCGACCCGTAAAGATACCCGTATCGACCATAAAAGTGCCGTTGCTTGATACGCGCCCTTCATTCATCGCCTTTTCAAGCTCGAAAAGCTCGTCGTAGCTTAAGTTGTAGTTGATTTTTTTGATATTTTTAAGACCTAATTTATCCAGATCGTTCGGAGTTGTCATTTTGCGTCCTTTTTAAATTAAATTTTGATAAAAGATTGCGCTATTATAGCTTAAAATTTAGGTGAGCTCGCTTAAGCACCGGAGATGATTGCCATGAAATTTAAGCGGAAGCGCCCACCTAAATTTAGAGCTTATCTTAAAATCGCGAGCACTTGATCGGCATCGACCGTATCGCCTTGAGCGATCAAAATTTTATCGATTACGCCATCACGCGGGCTTTCGATATTTATCTCCATCTTCATCGCTTCAAGAACGATGACATTCTGTCCTGCCTTAACAGCGTCGCCTTCCTTTATTAAAATTTTAAATACGTTGCTAGGAAGCGTCGCTTTTATATCGTTGCCGTCCGCACCGCCTCGCGCGTCAGCAGTGGGCTGCTCGCCGGCGGAGCCTTGCGGCTGCGGCTTTGCGGGCGCCGAGGTATCGAAGCTGACGTCGTATCGATCACCGTTTACGAGCACGTTTTGTCCGGCAAATTCTACGTTGTAAATTTTGCCGTTAATCTTAACGTCAAATTTGCCGTTTTTAGAAATACTGCTTTGATGGCTTGCGGCAGGTGCTACGTCCTCTTTTTTACGACTCATAACCTTGCCCTCGCCTTTTAAAAACGCGATGCCCTTTTCTTTGCACGCAAGCGCAATAAATATGTTCTCCTCGCTAGGCTCGATGCTCTGCTCGCGTAGAATCTTCTGCGCATACGCGACGCTCTTGCTCTCGTCGGCATCGGCGATATCTACGGCGTGTTTGGTCGTAGGCTGTAGTCCCAGCTGCTCCGCCGCCATCTTAATCACGCCTTCATCCGGCTTAACGGGCGTTTTGCCGAAATAACCTAACACCATCTTGCCGTAGCCTTCGGCGATCTTTTTCCACGGGCCGAACATTACGTTGTTAAACGCCTGCTGAAAATAAAACTGGCTAACCGGCGTTACGCTCGTGCCGAAGCCGCCCTTTTCGACGACCTCGCGCATAGCCTTGATGACAGCTGGAAATTTGTCTAAAATTTTATTATCGCGCATCATCTGAGTATTTGCGGTAAGCGCGCCTCCGGGCATCGGGCTAAACGGAATGAGCGGGCTTACCTGCGTAGCCTCTGGCGGCATGAAGTAATCCTTCAAGCACTCGCCCAAAACCTCTTCGTATTTTAAAATTTTCTCTGCATCCAGGCCTAGGTCGAAATTTTGCCCCTTCGTCGCGTGCAGCAGCGTGAGGATGTCGGGCTGGCTCGTGCCGCCGCTTACGGGATGCGCGGCAAGGTCGATGCCGTCCACGCCCGCAACGAGCGCAGCCTGGTAGCATGCGACGCTAACGCCCGCCGTCTCGTGAGTGTGCAAGCGGATATGCACGCCGTCGCCTAAAATTTTACGCGCGCGCTTGATCGTCTCATAGACCTTCTGCGGGCTGCTGGTGCCGCTTGCGTCTTTGAAGCAGACGCTGTCGAACGGAATCTGCGCGTCTAAAATTTGACGCAGAATTTTTTCATAAAATGCCGCATCATGCGCGCCGCTGCATCCCGGCGGCAGATCCATCATCGTAACCACGACCTCGTGCTTGAGCCCGTGGCGCGAGATGCGCTCGCCGCTAAATTTTAAATTTTCCACGTCGTTTAGCGCGTCGAAATTTCTAATCGTCGTCGTGCCGTGCTTGGCAAAAAGCTTGGCGTGCAGATCGATGATCTCACGGCTGCCGGTATCGAGCGTGACGGTATTTACGCCGCGGCTAAGGGTCTGCAGGTTCGCCTCAGGCCCCACGATGCTTCTAAATTTATCCATCATCTCAAACGCGTCTTCGTTTAGGTAAAAATAAAGGCTCTGAAACCGCGCGCCGCCGCCGAACTCAAAGTGCGTGATGCCCGCGTCCTTCGCCGCGCTAACGGCAGGCAGGAAGTCCTGCATCGCCACGCGCGCGCCGAAAACAGACTGAAATCCGTCGCGAAAGGTCGTATCCATAACGTCGATAAGCTTTTTGGCCATTTTTAGCTCCTAGGTTAAATTTAGCGTGAATTTTAATATTTCTAGCCTAAAAAAGCTTTTAAACCGAAAACCCCCGGAAAGATTGCGAGCGTTAATAGCACTAGAATTTGCAATAAAATAAAAGGCAGTACGCCCTTGTAAATGTCCGTGGTGTGGATTTGCGGCGGCGTCACGCCCTTTAAGAAAAATATCGAAAATCCAAATGGCGGCGTCATAAACGATGTTTGTAAATTTACAGCGATTAAGATTGCAAACCACACGGGATTGATATGCAAAGACTCTACTATCGGCAAAAGTATCGGCAAAATGATATATGAAATTTCGACATAATCAAGAAAAAATCCAAGCACTATGATAACTACCATCGTAAGCGCGATAAATCCCCATGCTTGACCGGGCAGATTCTCCATAAAATTTTTTACGACCTCATCTCCGCCAGTGTAAGAAAAAATCATCGAAAATGCCGTGGCGCCCATCAAAATCATAAAAACCATGCCCGAAATTTTAGCGGTATTTTTTAGTGCGTCATAGATCAGTCTAAACGAAAACGTGCGGTATAAAACAGCTAGCGCTATCGCACCCAAGCAGCCTACCGACGAGCTCTCCGTAGGCGTAGCGATGCCCGCAAAAATAGATCCCAAGACGAGCAAAATCAGCACGAGCACCGGCACGACGTTTTTAAGCGCGATAAAAATTTGCTTTGATTTGCTAAGCCCCTCTAGCGGCGGAACAGGCGGCGCATAATCTTTGCAAATATATGAAATAATCGCAATATAAATCACGTAAAAACCCACTAGCACGAGCCCAGGAATAACTGCTGCAGAGAAAAGATCACCCACAGAGACCGAAAGTATATCGCCTAAAATAATCAGCACGATCGAAGGCGGAATAATCTGCCCAAGCGTGCCCGCAGCAGCGATAGTGCCGGTAGCCAGCGGCTTATCGTAGCCGTATTTCATCATCACGGGTAGACTGATGACGCCCATAGCGATGACAGTCGCGCCCACGATGCCCGTCGTAGCCGCAAGTAATGCGCCCACCAAAACGGTGCTGATCGCCACGCCGCCTCGTACGCCGCCAAATAAAAATGCCATCGACTCTAATAAACGCTCCGCAAGACGAGTCTTTTGCAAAATCATACCCATCAAAATAAAAAGCGGCACCGAAATTAATAGCTGATTTTCCATAATCGAGTAAATTCTATTAGGCATCAGTGAGAAAAACTGCCTGCTCATATCCTCGAAAGCTTCGGTTAAAATTTCAAAGCCCTGTACGTAATCCCACGCCTCACTAAGTCCGTAGATAAAGCCAAAAATCACAGCCACGGCGCCGAACGTAAACGCAACGGGAAATCCCATTAGCAGCATAAAAAGCGCTGCCGCAAACATCACTATGCCTATCATAGCTCGCCACCTTTTATCTCGCCTCGGTAAAATTCTGCCCAAGCGCGAAAAGCGTAAAATTTATAGAATTTTAAATTTAAGCTCATTTTGCCCTCATACACTCTGCGCGCCCGAAGAATTTCCACTAAGAAATTCCGAGCCTTTGTTTTCCCTAACATCAAGCAGGGCGTTAATATTTTTAATCAAAAATCCAAACGCGTAGATAAATAAAAACGCGTAACTAAGCGTGATTGCGGACTTGATGATCCAAAGATGCTGCATACCGCCGGGATTGGCACTGGCCTCATGGCTCGTATAAGCCTCACTTACATAATCGATCGAAAAAAACGCCACGAGCGCCACGAAAGGCAAAATGAAAAATATCGTGCCTAAGATATTTATGAGCGCTTTTGCAGTGGGATTAAATTTTTCGTAAAAAATATCCACGCGAACGTGAGCGTTTTCTTTAAGCGCATAGGTCACACCGAATAAAAACATCGCCGAATATAGCCACCACGTAAGTTCTTGCATAGCGACGGAATTTGCGGCTGGAAAAAGATAACGCGCCACAACATTGTAAAAAACAACTATAACTAAAAGCGCCAAAAATACGATACTTAATACGCCTAAGGTATTTGCGAACGCATCAAAAGCTCTTTCTAATCTGCGTAAAAAACTCTTCAAAATTTTACCCTTTGCTTGAAATTTTTGCTATAAAAGCTGGGATTTTAGCAAAAATATCTGCAATTTATTATAAAATTATGCGCAGAAAGGATTTTTATGATTTTAAAATTTCAAAACAAATACTCTAAAAAATTTCTCGTTTTTTGTGCTATATGGGCGCTTTTTTGGCTAGCATTTTCATATTTTTTCTTGCAAAAATTCCTTTTTATCTATCCGGAAAACTTTAGCATTCACGTGAGATTCGCACTTTGCGCCATAGCGCTAGGAGCGGCGATTTTAGCGGTTTGTGGCAAGAGCGTTTACATTGCTATCTGCGGATATGCGGTGTGGTTTTACGGCGCGGCGCTGGGCTTCGTATCGTCATTAAATTTAGCTAAAATTCACACTGTACTGCGAGGGAGCGGAGATATGAGCGGGATGAGCGGCTGCGGCGGAGCGGTGAAATTTTTAAATTTCGATCTAAGCATAGTGCCAATTTTTAAGCCATTTAACAGCTGCGCATTCGATGTACCGGCGGTACCGACCAATACAACGCTAGACGGACTGCAAGCCAAACTAACGGCGCTTTATAGCGGAGGTTGGTATCTATTCCCGGCAAGTAAAAGCGTGGATCTGGCGCAATTTTGGAGTTTTATCTTTATATTTTTCGCAATTGTTTGGATGATTGGAATTTTTCTTGGATTTTTAAATAAAAAGGTGCGATGCTAGCTCGCACCCGATAAGAATTATTGGACGATTAGTAACGCATCCGAGCTATAAATACTATTTATAGTTTTTAGGCTCGATACTTTCCATACTGCTTCGCACAACCCACCATAGCTCTTTTTTAATGTCATTTGAGTATTGCTATTGTACTCGTAAGTAGCACAGACATTTTGCCTAATTTTAATAGGATTGGTTACGTTTGTCATATTTGAAAAGTTGCTATTATACTCACCTTTTGCCATATAATAACCCATAACATCCGTTAGCGACGTAGATATATTCTGCGCCGTCCTCACTACTTCAGCATCGTCTCTAGTAGCTGCTAGTTTTGGAATGGCAATTGCCGCCAAAACACCTAAAATCACGATCACGAAAATTAATTCGATCATAGTAAAGCCCTTCATGTTTTTATCCTTTGATAAAAAATTTTTGGACTTATATTATAGAGTGTTTACTATAAATTTAACTTAAAAGTTCTTTGCGAATTCTAACATTTCAGATAAATTTTTTACCGCACTCGCGCCAACCGCTAAATAATGGTTATTTATCAAGCTTTTTCCGTTATAAAGAGGCACTTTCATCGTCTTTAGATCCACTACCGCTCCGCCGCTTTGATGCAGCAAAAAATCTCCTGCGGCGATGTCCCAAAGCGAACAGTCGCTAAATCTCGCATACGTGCTGGCACCCCCCTCGGCTAAGATACAAAATTTTATCGCAGAGCCCTTACACATTAGTTGCATTCCAAATTTCTGCGCAAATTGCACGTATTTTGCGGATCTGCTATAGTGCCCTTGCATGAAGATTTGCGGTGCGCTAGTGGGGCTAGCGAGCAGTACGCCGTTTTTATAAACTCCGCCGCCGTTTGAGCTATATATATCGCCGCTTATTGGTATACTGATCACTGCTAAAATTGGGCGCCCACGCTCGATCAACGCGATGCAGACGCAAAACTCGCCGTTGCGCGCGATAAACTCCTTCGTGCCGTCCAGCGGATCTATCAGCCAAAATCTCTCCTCGCTCATACGCCGCTTGCTATCCAGCACGCACTCTTCCGAGCAGATCGCGATGCCGCTAGGCTCTAGGGTGCGCATTATCACATCGTTTGCCGCAAGATCGGCATTCGTAAGCGGCGATCTGTCCGCTTTGACAAAGATATCGAATTTGTCGTAGTTTTGCATTATCGCGGCGTTTGCCTTTTTTGCAGCATCCTCGGCAAGCGCCAAAAGCTCATCCAAGCCCACTTTCGCTCCTTAAATATAACGGCAATTCTATCAAATTTAAAATTCTAAACGTCTAAATTTACGCAAATAAAAACGAACGAAATTTCAAAAATCTTTAGAATTTTAATATTCTTTTTTATATAATTGCTAAAATTTTTTAAAGGATCAACATGACCCCAGTCGCATTAGATAGCGTTAAACACGCGGATTTACAGTATCACGCGGATGCATTCCCTACCGCGCCTTTTGTGCCGGTGATCGCACCGGAGATTCCATTTTGCGCGGACAACCTCGTTATCGTATTTACCATCGAAAAAGAGCCCAAAATGGTGGCGCTGCTAGGGCGCACCAAAAACGTCCTAATCGATAAGGATTATAAAGGAACGGTGCCTTCCTCGGTGCAGAATTATCCGTTTTTCCTAGCCCAGATCGGCGAGCAAACGGCGATCTGCTTCGACAAAGACGCGCAGCAGATCAAAGGCGACGGCGAGGCGCTTTTTAAAGACGGCAAGCCGACGCCGTTTTTACAAAATTTAAAAGAGGTGATGAAAAACTACGCCGATTTAGATATGCGCACGCGCGTTGCGGCGGCGGAATTTCAAAAGGCGGGGATTTTAGAGGCCAAGGAGCTCGGCATCAACTCTAGCGGCAAGGAATCGTCCCTGCTAAACGGCTTTTCGGTCGTAAATCGCGAAAAGCTTTTGAAGTTAAGCGATAAAAAGCTTGCGGATTTCGCGCGCCGCGGATATCTAGAGCTAGCGTATTTCCATCTAAAAAGCCTTGCAAATTTTCAGCGACTAGGCGATAAGATCATGCAGCTCGATCCGCCGACCGCGCAGAAAGAAGCGAAAAAATAGACGTTTTCGCTACTTGAATAGCTAGAAATTTTTAGAATTTTATGATTTAATGTCGCAGAATTTAATTCCTAAAAGCGCCATTGCGCGAAATTGTCGCAAGTATTTTACAGCGCAAGTTGTTTTTATAAATATCCATTAAGCTTATCTAGTAGCATAAGTCTTAGAGTCTAAATGACTTTATTCGCAGCTAAGATTAAACATACTGCGAGCCTGATCGTATAATTTTGCCATAAAATTTTATGGCAAAATTTATCACCCTGCCCACGCAGGATTTTATACATAAAATTTCAAGCCCAAATTTTTGCATAAAATTCTATTAAATTCTTAATTTCTTTCAAGTAGATAAATTTATAAAATTTAAAATATGCATAACAAAAAATATTTTATGCATCAAAAAAATGAAATTTTGCAAGTTTACCTAAAAATTCTATGAATAGTAGAATTTAAATAACCCCCCCCCATAAAAATTACATGCCTCAAAACACAGGCAAGTAAAATCAAGACCGAATTCTAAAAACAAATTAAGCCCACAACGTGTTTCTCGCTCCATCATTACAATGAACTGAATTTTGCGCGGAAGTCAAACGCACGAATTAAATTCTGCACGAAATTTTATTCAACCAAGAATTCCTTCTTATCGATCGTGCCGTGATAGAAAATCCCGAGCGTATCATCAAAGGTCTTATCTAAAAATCCGTCTTTTTTTAGTCCTACTAAAGATGTATTGATTAGCTCTAGCAGCGCATTATTGCCCTTCTGCACGGCGATTGCGTTGTAAGTTTGCTTACCTAGACCATCCAAAGCAACCTGCGTTTTATTATCGATGATTGCGTATGCGTGCAGGATTAGGTTATCATCGACATGCACGGCATTTTTCGCCCTTTTGAAAGCGCGATAGCATTTAGCCGAGCTGGCGCAGAAATTCAAATTCTTTCTGAAGCCCGCTTTGCGTAAGAAATTGTGAATAGGAGAGTGTTTGATGACGAAAATCCTCTTTTTGCGGAGTTGATCGAAGCTCGTGATATTTTCGTCTTTTTTGGCTAGCACACCTACCTGCACCTTAAAATAAGGCTCCGAAAAATCTACTTTTTTTGCTCGCGTGGGCGTAGGAGTAAAGGTCGCAATCACCATATCCGCTTCATTGCGCTGTAAAGTGCTAATGCGCCTTGAAGCCGTGATCGGGACAAATTTTACCTTGCCAGGATTGTCTCCGAAAATCTCCTTACCGAGCTTCTCGCCAAGAGCAATCTCAAATCCCCTATATTTGCCGTCTACGAGCGCGCTAAACGGCGGCTGATCATTATATACACCGATGCGAACGAGCCTATCTTTTTTGATCTGATTCAAAGAATTTGCAGATAGAAAACCAAGTAGCAGAGCCGCCAAAACAAATACTTTCATTTGCTCCCCTTTTAATTTGGAATAAGGCGCAATTATAATAAAAAGAAATTATAGCCAGCTAAAATTCTGCGATTTATGGCGTATTTTCATCTAAATTTATGAAAAGATGAAATTCATGGAGAAAATTGTATGCCCAATTTACAAACAAAATCTCATAAAAAACTTACACGAGCAAAAAAGCTTTTAATTAAATTTATAAACAAAATTGTACAGATGAATTTCACGCTAAAAAACCTTAGCGAAATTTACGATATTTTTAAAAGCAAGGCAAGCGCCGAAATTCTACGCAAATTCAGCGCTTAGCTATGGATTTAGCCAATGAGCGGAATTTAGCTCCGCTATTGCGCAGAAGCTTAAGCTCTTAAAATTTCGTAAGACTAAGCCAAGATGCAAACGTAGCAGTAATAGCCCTAGATCGGCATTACGCGGATGTTTGGGCTAAGGTTTTCTTGCAAAACATTTTCGATCGCATACAGCGTGCCACTTGCGCCACTCGCGCAGCCGCTACAAGCGCCCAGATAGCGGATATAGATGTCCGTTTTGCCGTCGTCTGCAGGTCTGATGTCGATGACGTCGAGATTGCCGCCGTCCATCTGAAGCATCGGACGGATATCCTCGTCAAGCACCCCTTCGACCGCTTTAAATTTACCGATCAAATTTAGCTGCTCAAAGCTCATCTCCGCTCCCGCTTTCACGTTATTAGCGGCACTCGCGTTGGCTTGAGCTTGAAGCCTCTCTCGCTCCATCTCCTCTCTGGTTTGTTTTAAAATATCGACCAGATAGTAATCCTTCTCCTCGTGTCCGCCCGGGCGCACGCAGGATTTACAAAACGCGCCCGCTTTGGTGTATTGCGTGATCTCCTCAACCGTATGAAGATCGTTTAATCGGATCACCTCTTTGATCGTGCCGAGGCTTACGCGCGCGCAGTCGCACACGATGATCTCATCCTCGAAATGCGCGGGATCAACGCCCTTATAATTCGCTGCAGCCTGCTTGATGACATCGTATGCCATGACCGAGCAGTGCATCTTTTGCGGCGGTACGGCAGGCTCATCTGGGGTATCGCGCATCGCGTGCTCTACGTCTAAATTTGTAATCTTTACCGCTTGATCGACGGTCTTTCCGATACAAAGCTCAGCCATCGTGTCCGAACTCGCAATCGCCGTGCCGCAGCCGAAGCTTTTAAATTTAGCGTCTAAAATTCTATCGGTTTTAGGATCTATCAACCAATACAACCGCACCGCATCGCCGCAGCTCTCGGCGCCGAAGTCTGCGACCACTAGCTTACCGCCTCTAGCCTTCGCCTCCTCCTCGGTGATCTCGCCCATATAGCGAGGATTATTCATACGGTCCTGCACTTTTTGCGAGTATTGCTCCCAGATCGAACCGTTTATTAAACTGTTTTTTGCCATTTTTTATCCTTTATTTTTCTCATAACCTTGCGGCGCGTAAGCAAACGTGCTTGAAATCCCGCGCAGACGGGCGATAGCTTTACTTATATGCTCGATCGCATAATCGATCTCCGCTTCCGTAGTAAAGCGCGACAGCGAAAGCCTTAGCGCCGTATGCGCTAGTTCCTTATCTGCGCCGATCGCTTCCATTATCGGGTTATTCTCGAGCGCCTCGCTCGCGCACGCGGAGCCCGTAGAAGCGGCTATGCCCGCTTTATTTAGATCCCACAGCATCGCCTCTCCCTCGACACCTTGGATTGAGGCAAGAATGGTGTTTGGCACGCGAATGCTGCGGTCGCCCACGACGCTTACGTTTGAAATTTGCAAAAGCGCATCTTCCAGCTTATCGCGCAGTCTGCTTACCTGAGTGCGCTCAAAATCCATAAATTTATTCGCTAGCTCTAAAGCCTTACCGAGCCCCACGATGCCCGCGACGTTTAGCGTGCCGCTGCGGCGCCCGCCCATCTGCTCGCCGCCGTGAAGCAGGCTCGTAAGCGGCTTGCTATCTTTGATGTAGAGCGCGCCGACCCCCTTTGGAGCGTGAAATTTATGCCCAGAAAGGCTTAAAAAATCCACGTCCGCATTGCGCACGTTCACCTTTATCTTACCTATCGCTTGCACCGCGTCGGTATGATACAGCGCACCGTGTTCGTGTGCGATTTGCGCGATTTTTTTTACGGGGAAGATCGTGCCAGTTTCGTTATTTGCCCACATCACGCTAACAAGCGCGGTTTTATCGTTGATCTTTTCACCAAGCTCGTCAAGATCGATCAAGCCGTTTTTATCGACGCCGAGGCGAGTGATCTTTACGCCGCAAATTTTTTCTAAAAAAGCACAGGTTGCGCTGATTGCGGGGTGCTCAACGGAGCTTATGACGATATTATCCTTCTCGCCGGCTAAAATTTTATCGTAGTAAATTCCTTTTAAAACCCAGTTGTTGCTCTCGGTCGCACAGCTTGTGATGACGATGTCGTCCGCATCCGCAGCGCCGAGTCCCGCATAGAGCCTATCCATCGCAGTTCTTAGCGCGGGGTGAGTCTCGCTGCCGAAGCTGTGAAGGGAATTTGGGTTGCCGTATTTATCGCAAAAAAACGGCTTCATCTCCTCAAAAACTTCGGGATCGACCATCGTAGTGGCGTTATTATCCAAATAAACGCGCTGCATAAAATTCCTTTCTAAAATTTGTCTGAAATTTAATCAGACAATTTCGCTCTTTTATCAATTTCGCACGATAATATAACATAATTGCTAAATTTTTCTTTAACGCTTGCCGTTTTAAAAACCGAAAGTTTTCGGAGAATTTATTAGATCGAAAAATTCCTTGCGCGTGTCGTTTCGGCTGATAAAAAGCCCCCGCAGTGCCGACGTAGTCGTGGTCGAGTTGATCTTTTGCACGCCGCGCATCTCCATGCACATGTGCCGCGCCTGCAGCACCACGCCCACGCCGAGCGGATGGATCACCTCTTGGATTGCGCTTGCGATCTGCTCGGTAAGCTGCTCTTGGATCTGCAGCCTGCGCGCAAAAATATTTACCATACGCGGAATTTTGCTAAGCCCCACGACCTTTTTATTCGGGATATACGCTACATGCGCGCGCCCGATGATAGGCAGCAGATGGTGCTCGCAGAGGCTATAAAATTCTATATCTTTTATTAAAACCATCTCGTTGTTGCTGCTCTCAAACAGCGCGTCGTTTAAAATTTCTTTTGGATCCAGCTCGTAGCCGCTAGTTAGAAACTCATAGGCTTTAGCCACGCGCCCCGGCGTCTTTGCAAGCCCGTCGCGCTTCGGATCCTCGCCTAAAATTTCAAGCATCTGCGACACGCAGCTTTCAAATTTAGCTCGGCTTTTTTCGTCCATTTTTAGCAATTCCTTAAAAATCGATGCGCGATATTACTCAAAAACGCCTTTTATAACGCTGATAAATTTTAAAATTTCGCGCGAAATTTTATCAATCTCATTATGTTAATGATAATATATTTAAATTTAAGAAATTTTTGTTTAAAATCCGCTGTTTCGATAAGCTTTATCTATAAGGAGTTCGGTAATAAAATTTAAGATGAGTTTTGGCGCGGCTTTGGCGCTTTTTTCCTTTGCTTGCGCCGAACAAAACGCCGCAGCAAACTCCGCCTCGGGCGAAAACCTAGGCGATATCGAGGTCGTAGAATGGGCGAATAACGACGACGGCTACTGCGCCGTACGCAGCGAGATCGGCAAGACGACTAAGCGAATTTTAGAAATTCCGCAGACCGTAAACGTCGTAACGCAGCAGCATCTAAAGGACAAAAAGCCAGAAACCCTAGCCGAATCGCTACAAAACGTAAGCGGCATAAGCTATGCAAATACGACGGGAAATATTTTTGATGCGATCATCAAGCGCGGCTTCGGCGAGGGTCGCGACGGCTCGATTATGCGCAACGGCGTACCGGGCGCCGTGATGCACAACTACAATAAAACTATTCAATCCGTCGAGGTTCTAAAAGGGCCCGCAAGTATGCTCTACGGTGCGCAGCAACCGGGCGGCGTCATAAACATGGTAACCAAAAAGCCGCAGTATGAGTTTATAAATGAGCTTTGGGGCGGGCTAGGCAACCGCAACTATTGGGACGCGGGATTTGATACTACGGGGCCGATTGCAGATAGCGGCTTTGCGTATAGATTTATATTCGATTACTACGCGAAGGATTATTGGCGAAATTTCGGCGGTATAAAAAACACGCTCTTTGCGCCGTCGCTTGCGTATCAAGGAGACGATTATTCGATAAGCTTAGGCTACACCCATAGCCGCTCTACCGATCCGGTGGATCGCGGCGCATTTTTGGTGCCGAGTACGGGTAAAATTTATGGCAGCGGCAAGATCCGCTTCGACGAGCCGGTAAATAAACTACAAAGCAAGCTCGATACGGTTGATTTCGGCTTCGAGAAGGAATTTAACGAGGATTGGATATTAAAAGGCGCCTACGCTTTCTCGCGCAGCAAGCACGAATACGGCTACGTCCGTCCGAACAATCCATTCACGCCCCAAGGCCTTACCGGCACGACGCGATCGTATAACTACTACGATAATTTCATACACCGCACGCACGCGGCAAGCATCACGCTAAACGGCAAATTTGAAACGGGCCCGCTTAGGCACGACGTCCTTTTCGGCACGGATTACAAAAACTACTACAGATACCGCCCAGGCGCGCTAAAAGGCACCGCAGGGCGCATCAATATGCTTACCGGGCAGGCCGCTTCGGGCGCCGTCTTAACGAACGATAGAGAACCAAAAATACAATATCAAAAGCTAAGAACGATCGGGCTTTACACGCAAGATAATATAAATTTAACCGACGAGTTGATACTTTCTTTGGGCGTGCGTAGGGAATTTTACGATCAAGTAGCCAAACAAAGCTGGCAAGGACCGAACAACACCGATCAGAAAAAGGCCGCTACGACCTATCAGGGCGGGCTTTTGTACCTATTAAGCCCGCAGTGGTCGGTATATACTAACTATGCGCAAAGCTTCACGCCGCAGATGTCCATAGGCGAGGCGATAGGCGGCGATCTAAAGCCGGAGGAAGGCAAATCCGTGGAGTTCGGCACTAAATTTCAAAACGATCGCGTCACTGCGGGCGCGGCGGTGTTTAATATCGATAAAAGAAACATCCTGCGGACTGTAAATAATATAAGCGAGACGATCGGCAAGGCCCGCTCGCGAGGATTTGAGTTCGATATAAACGGGCGCGTGACGCAGGGGCTTAGCATGTCGGCAAGCTACGCATACACCAAAACGAGAGTGCGCGAGGACGACGGCGCTTTTGCGGTGCTAATCGGCAAACCGCTGGAAGCGACGCCGAAGCACCAAGCAAGCCTATTTGCCAACTACGATTTCGCGCATCTAGGCGCAAAGGGGCTTAGGCTGGGCGGCGGCGCGCGATACTTCGGTTCGTGGTACACCTACTATATGCGCACGAACCTACCGAGCGTGCCCGCAGGAACGGCGTTTAAGCTGCCTCACGCCGTAGTTTATGACGCCTTCGTGAGCTACGATACTAAAATTTCGGGCTATGATACGAATTTTTCGTTCAACGTCAAAAATTTGACCGACAAAAAATACTACACCTCATCCTCAACCGGCACGACTACGAGCGTGATACCTATTCAAATGGGCTACGCGCGGCAGTTTATGTTTAACGTATCGGTAAAATTTTAGCCTTAGTCCCGCTTTAAATTTCAAGGCGGGCTCTTAAAAATTTTAAAATCTAAAAGCCGCGAGCCGCTTAGAGTCGGCAAATTTTGGAAATTTATACTTTAAATAAGAAATTTTTTGATATATTACAAGCTATTTTTAAATTTTCTAAAGGAATTTTATGGAAGTAAAAGCAAAAATGAAAGACGCCGCGAATGCGGTAGCTGCGAGCAAGATCGAAGCAAAGCAGATCGCAGCCAAAGTAGAAGAGCTAGCCAAAAAGGCCTCCAAGCAGCTAAGAATCGACGGATTCAGACAGGGCAAAGTGCCTACCGCAGTGGTTTTGAAGCGATACGGCAAGCAGCTTGAGGGCGACGCAAAGCAGGAGCTTCTTAAAGATATGATCGATCAGTCTCTTAAAATTTTAAAGAAAAAACAGGAGGAAATTTTATCCGAGCCGGTCTTTTCTAAATTCGATGAAAAAAACGGCGATATTGACGTCGAGATCGAAATTTCTTTCAGGCCCGAGGTTGGCGTTGAGGGGTACGAGGAGCTGATCCCTAAATTTAGTAGCCCGCGCGTTACTCAAAAAGAGATCGACGAGAAAGTGGCGGAATTTTTGCAGATGATCGCTCCGCTTTCTAAAACCAACAAAAAAATTCTAGCCAAAGACGATTTTGCGAAATTCGACTTCGAAGGCTTCGTAGACGGCAAGCCATTCGACGGCGGCAAGGCGCAGGACTACGTCCTTCAGATCGGCTCAAATCAATTTATCCCGGGCTTTGAAGACGGTATGATCGGGCTTAGAGTGGGCGAGGAGCGCGATGTAGCGGTTAAATTTCCGCAAGATTACGGCGCGAAAAGCTTAGCCGGCAAGGACGCGATTTTTAAAGTCAAACTTCATGAAATTCAGGCTAAAAAACCTGCCAAGGAGCTCGGCGAAGAGGAGCTAAAGCAAGCGCTTCCGGGCGAAGCGGAGCCGAGCAAGGAGAAATTTGAAGCGCGCATCAAAGAGCGCATCAAAAACGATAAGCTTCAAAAGCTGATAAATGAGGATCTAAAGCCTAAATTTGCAGACGCGCTCGCCGAGAAATTTAACTTCGCGCTTCCAAAAGCGATCGTCGAGCAAGAGATTAATTTACAGTTTAACAACGCCTGGAGCGGCTTTTCAAAAGAGCAGATCGAGGAATTTAAAAACAATAAAGACGCCCTGGACAAAAAACGCGAAGAGTTTAGAAAGGCTGCCGAAAACAGCGTAAAACTTACATTCCTAATCGACGAGCTAGCCAAAAAACGCAATATCGACGTAAGCGATCAGGAGCTCGTCCAAGCGGTCTATATGGAGGCCTACACCTACGGCGCCGATCCGAAGGAGCATCTAAATAGATACCGCAACAACGGCATGCTTCCCGCCGTCAAAATGGCGCTAATCGAGGAGAAGCTATTTAATGATATTTTCTCAAAGCAGGGCAAAAAAGAAGAGAAGGGCGAATAGATGGTGATTCCTTACGTTATCGAACAAACTAGTCGCGGAGAGCGCAGCTACGACATCTACTCGAGGCTGCTAAAAGACCGTATCGTAATGCTTAGCGGCGAGATCGACGATGCGGTAGCAAGCTCGATCGTCGCGCAGCTTCTGTTTTTGGAGGCGGAGGATCCGGATAAGGATATCTATCTATACATAAACTCCCCGGGCGGCGTGGTTACGAGCGGATTTAGTATTTATGATACGATGAATTACATCAAACCCGACGTGAGCACGATCTGTATCGGTCAAGCGGCGTCGATGGGGGCGTTTTTGCTAAGCTGCGGCGCAAAAGGCAAACGCTACGCGCTTCCAAACTCGCGCATAATGATCCACCAGCCCCTAGGCGGCGCGCAGGGCCAAGCTACCGACATCGAGATTCAAGCCAAAGAAATTTTACGAATGAAAGAAATTTTGAATGGCATCCTTTCGCAAAATTCCGGCAAAGATCTCGCGCAGGTCGAAAAGGACACCGATCGCGACTTTTTCATGAGCGCCGAGGATGCCGTACAATACGGCTTGATCGATCAAGTACTTCAAAAGAGCTTTAAATAGATGATCCTGGACGTCCTTACCTATCCGAATAAAAAGCTTTATCAAAGATCGACCGAGGTCGTTAAATTCGACGCGGCGCTGGGCGAGCTTTTAGACGATATGTATGAGACGATGATCGCAAAAAACGGCATAGGCCTTGCCGCCATCCAGGTAGGAAGGCCCGTGCGCGCTTTGATCATAAATTTAGCCAATGAAGAAAAAATCCAAGATAAAAAGGACCTCATCGAGATCATCAATCCGCAAATTTTAAAAAAGGAAGGCGAGGTCGTTTACCAGGAGGGCTGCCTGTCGGTGCCCGGCTTTTATGAGGACGTAACGCGTGCCGAGTTTATCACGGTGCAGTTTCAAGACCGCGCCGGCAATACCCACGAAATGGACGCTAGCGAGCTACTAGCCGTCTGTATCCAGCACGAGATGGATCACCTCGACGGACATCTTTTCATCGAGCGTATCGGATACAACAAACGCAAAAAATTTGATAAAGAATTCAAAAAAAGCCTAAAAGAAAAATCGAAATGAAATCCCTAAAATGCGCTGCCTTCACGGATGCTCTGATCCCCGTAGAGGTCGAGTCGACATTCGTGCGGGGGCTGCCGGGATTTAATATCGTAGGCCTTGCGGGCGCTACGATAAAAGAGAGCGAAAGCCGCGTAAAAGCTGCTCTTATGAGCTTAAATTTTAAATTTCCCGCATCCAAAATCATCATAAATCTCTCCCCCTCCGACATGCCCAAAAACGGCTCGCACTTCGATCTTGCGATCGCGCTTCTAATCGCGCTGCAAAAAGAGCGCATCGACGGCGATTTCTTCGTCTTCGGCGAGCTCGGCTTAGACGGCAGCTTAAAGAGCACGGCGAGCCTCTTTTCGATCCTGCTTTTTTTAAGCACGAAGGTGAAGCGCGCTAAAATTTTAGTGCCGCAAAGCATTGCGCTAAAGGCCTGCACGATCCCAAACTACGACGTTTATGCCGTGGACAGCCTAAGTGATGCGGTCAGATTTTTTTTAGATGAAGAGTTCGCCGCAAGCAGGCTCATGCGAGAAACCCATCCGCTTTTTAAAAATGTCGTGGAGATTGACGGGCAAGCTTACGTCCCCAACCGCGATTTTTCGCTCGATTTCAAAGACGTCAAAGGGCAAAAGCGCGCCAAGCGCGCGAGCCTGATCGCCGCGTGCGGCATGCACAATATCCTATTTGAGGGCAGCCCAGGCTGCGGCAAAAGTATGTGCGCCAAGCGGATAGCTAGAATTCTGCCGCCGCAGAGCCTGGGCGAAGTGCTGCTCTCGTGCGCCTACGAGTCGCTAAATAACAAAGACGTCGATTTTAGCGCGCTGCGCCCCTTCCGCTCGCCGCACCACACCAGCACGCGCAGCTCGATTTTCGGCGGCGGCAGTAGTGGCGCAAAGATCGGCGAGGTCGCGCTTGCAAACGGCGGCGAGCTATTTTTCGACGAGCTGCCGCACTTCGGCAAGCAAATTTTAGAAAGCCTACGCGAGCCTCTGGAAGACAATAGAATTTTGATTTCGCGCGTAAATTCCAAGGTCGAATACCAAACGAAATTTATCTTCGTCGCGGCGCAAAACCCCTGCCCGTGCGGAAATCTATTCTCTAAAAACCTAACCTGCACCTGCTCGCTAAACGACATCAGGCGCTACAAAAACACGATCTCCGCGCCCTTGCTCGATCGCATCGACATATACGTCGCGATGGACGAGACCGGTGCGGACGACAGAAGCGACGTTTGCAGCGAGGAGATGGCGGATGCGGTACTGCGGGCGTTTCGCGCACAAAGGGCTCGCGGACAGAGCGAGCTAAACGCAAAGCTGCGCGACGAGGAAACTGAAAAATTTTGCATCTGCGAAAGCGCTGCACGGGATGTTTTGCAAACGGCGATCACCCGCTACGATCTTTCGCAGCGCGGCGTGAATAAGACGCTAAAGCTCGCGCGCACGATCGCCGATCTAGCAGGCGCCGAGATCATCGCTAAGGCGCATATTTTGGAGGCTCTTAGCTTTCGCATAAGGAGCGAAATTTGAAAAAAATTTTCTTTAGCACCGAGGAGCTCGACGCGCGAGCAAGCGCAAAATTTGGACTGAGCGAGCAAATTTTAATGGAAAATGCCGCTTGCAAGATCGAGAGCGAGATCAGAAAGCGGCTCAAAAAGGGCTTGCGCATTTTGGCGCTTTGCGGCAGCGGAAATAACGGCGCGGACGCGATAGCGGCGCTGCGAAAGCTAAGCGGCGATTTTAGCTGCACGGCGCTTTGCGTGCTGGAAAATAGAAGCGCGGCAGGCGAATTTCAAGCTGATGCAGCGCGGGCTGCGGGCGTTAAGTTTATCGATATCGCGAGCGCAAAAGACGCTTGTGAGCACGTAGAGGGCGCGTCTAGCAAGGATGCTTGCGCGCATGAAGGCGTAGGCGGCTCCTCTTTAAAGGGCGCGAGCGAGCCGCGGGGCGAGCGCGAAAGCCTAAGCGGTGCAGACATTTTGTGTGACGGCGATAAATTAAGCGCGAAATTTGAGATCGCGGCGCGCGGCGACGAATGCAGCAATCTAGGCAACGAGTGCGGCGAACCGAGCGTCCTGCGCGATGAGATTACAAGCGCAGATTGCATAATCGACGGGATTTTCGGTAGCGGTTTAAACAAAGCCTTAAGCTCTGAAATTTGTGAAATTTTATCTCTCGCAAATAGCTCAAAATCCCTAAAAATCGCCGTAGATATCCCAAGCGGCATCGACAAGTTCGGGCGCATTTTAGGCGGTGCATTTTGCGCGGATCTGACGATCGCGATGGGAGCGCTCAAACTCGCGCTGTTTTCGGACGGCGCGAAGGATTATGTAGGGCAGATCAAGGTCGCAAATCTTGGAATTTCGCGCTCAAATTTCGAAGGACGGAGCGAATATTTTCTGCTTCAAAAAAGCGATCTGAAGCTGCCGCTACGCAGGAAGCAAAACACCAACAAGGGCGATTTCGGGCACACCTACGTCGTAAGCGGACAGATGAGCGGAGCGGCGCAGATGGCGGCCCTAGCGGCTCACGCGATCGGCAGCGGGCTCGTTAGCGTCGTTAGTGAGGGACCATTAAATCTGAGCCCGATTTTGATGCAAAAAAGCTCATTTGAGCACGCGCGGGTCGTAGTTTGCGGCTGCGGCCTCGGGGAGCGGAAGATCGATCTTGCCGCGCTGCGGGGCAAAAGCTGCGTCATCGACGCCGATCTGTGCTATAAGAGCGAAATTTTAAGCCTGCTAAACACCAATTCAAATTTAATCCTAACGCCCCATCCGAAGGAGTTTTGCTCACTTTTAAAGATCGCAGGCATCGCAGATCTTAGCGTGAGCGAGCTGCAAGAGCGGCGCTTCGAGCTTGCGCGGGCATGGAGCGAGAAATTTAGCGGCGTACTCGTGCTAAAGGGCGCAAACACGCTCATCGCGCAGGCAGGCATCATCTACGTCTGCGACAAAGGTAGCGCCGCGCTCGCAAAGGGCGGTAGCGGCGACGTACTCGCAGGGCTCATCGGCGGGCTGCTCGCGCAAAACTACTCGCCTCTGCAAGCCTCAATCTGCGGCGTCCTAGCCCACGCACTCGCCGCGCGATCCTTCGCCAAAAACTCATACGCGCTAAATCCGCTCGATCTCATCGAGGAGGTAAAATGGTTGTGAAAAAGCTCGCCGTGCTTTTTAGCGGCAGCGGCTCAAATTTGGAGGCGATCTTGCAGAAGCTGCACGGCAAAACTTTTGGCGAAACTAAAATTGAGGTCGCGCTAACGCTAAGCAACAAAGCTGACGCCGGCGGTATCGCAAAGGCCGCGAAATTCGGACTTCAAAGCGTGATCCTAAATCACAAAGACTTCGCTAGCCGCGAGGAATTCGACGCCGCGCTCGTGCGCGAGATCGAAAAAAGCGGTGCGGAGCTTACGGTGCTTGCGGGCTTTATGCGCATTCTAACGCCCGTTTTTACGAGCAGGGTTCGCGCGATAAATTTGCACCCGTCGCTACTGCCGCTTTTTAAAGGCGCGCATGCGATAGAGCAGAGCTTTGAGAGCGATATGAAGGTGGGCGGCGTGAGCGTGCACTGGGTCAGCGAGGAGCTTGACGGCGGCGCGATCATCGCTCAGCGCGCGTTTGAAAAGAGCGCGGGAATGAGCTTCGAAGTTTACGAAGCCAAAATCCATGAGATCGAACATGAGCTATTGCCGCAGGTGGTCGTAGAAATTTTGTGCCAAAGCTAAATTTGGCGCAGAGATTCGTGCTAAATTTAAAGAGCGAAATTCCGCGGAATTTTGTAAATTTAAAGCTTAGTCCTTTAAATTTAGGGGCGAATTCGAGGCTAAAATTTTAAAATTTGCTTCGCTAAATTTAGAAAGAGAAAGATGACCGCAAACGAACTGGAAAAACTAAGGCTTAGCATCCTGGATGAGGCGGAGCAGCACAAAGGCACGGCATTTTCGATAATAGTACTAGCGGTGCTGGCCTCGGCGCTATGGCTATTTTTCAATTTTAGAGATCAAAATGCAGCAATGGGCCTCTGCTGGATCATAGTGGCATTTAGCTGCGGCAGCATCTCTTATAGAGTAGTGAATAAAGATGCAAATATAATGCGATTATTTATCTTTTGCATCTTGCTGTGGATGCTTGCCAAAGGCGTAGAACTATGCGAGAATGATACCTTGCGCTTCGTCATC
This sequence comes from uncultured Campylobacter sp., assembly GCA_963527265.1. GTDB lineage: Bacteria > Campylobacterota > Campylobacteria > Campylobacterales > Campylobacteraceae > Campylobacter_B. The sequence continues at coordinate 45,882 of CAURQQ010000010.1, forward strand.
GCACTCGTAACCGTCTGCCTTTCTTTGTTTAATATCGCGGATGCCGCGCTGGAGCGGATCAAATATAATAGATCTAAAAAATTCGTCCGCGCCTTTAAACACCAATATATCGCGCCCTATATCGCAAGCCTAGGTTATCGCTACGAAATTTCGGGCTCGTTTCGGCCGGCGTATCTGCGCGCTAGCGGTCTTTTCGTAGACGGCATAAGCTATTTTGATTGCGAAGATAAAATTTCCGGCGTTTATGACGGAGTATTTTTCAGTTTTGCGGATGTTTGCGTGACTCACACCGACGAACGACGTAGCAGCAGGGGGATATTTTTCTACGCGGAATTTAAAAAGCGCATAAACTCGGCGGCCGTGATCCTGCCTTCGCTCAGCGCGAGGCCAACACTCGGCGGACTTAAAAAGATCGCGATGTATGGTAGCGAGTTTAGCTCCGCGTTTAGCATGTATAGCGCCGATGCCGTGTCTGCAATGATGCCCTCACGCTCGCCTTTATGCGACGCTTGCTTCGCTTTAGAAGCGGTGCTGACGGACCGATCAGATTAAGCTTTTCGGGCAGAAACGTCTATATTTTCATCCGCACGGGATACGATAGTTTCGGGCCTAGCGTAGATCGCAGCGTATTTAACGCAGGTCTCGCCGCGTCTATCAAGCACGAGCTTCTATTTTTTCTGTCCATCGTAAAAAGTCTGAAACTAAACGAAAATATCTGGCAGGATTAAATTCTAAATTTGACCTTAAATCCGCAAATACAGAGGCTTTGCACCGTCGCGGAATTTTAAAATTTAAAAGTACTCTTCCCGGCTCGGCGTCGCTATGATTTAGAATTTTCGCGACAAGGTCTTATGGGCTTTGCCGCAGGGTTTATTGCATTTGCAGCGGAGAGCAAAGTTTGAAATCTATCACGATGAAATCCCATGTGATTTATAAATTTTTGCGGCCCGCATAGAGGAATTGAGCACTTCTCCGTACCGAATTGAGCGAAGATGGATGCGGATATGACGATGAGCGCCGTACGCTTTCCATAATGGAGATTACCACGCTGCCTATCATCGTGCCGCAAACGCTACTTTTGTCGCCGCGAGCCCGCACCAAAAAATTGAGTGCCGATCACGGCAATGATATAAGAGATAATTTACTCATATTTTCATAGTTTATTTCCTATCCTAATGCTTTTAAAAATCGACGATTAAAAAGCTCATACAAAAGCCGGCTACACATTTAATCTGCCTCCAAGCATTTTTAAGCGACAATACGAAAATCAAATTTTCGGAGTCCTCAATGACAATTTACGACTTAAAGCCCAAATTTCAAAATTTACTTCGTCCGTTAGTAAGAGGTCTTTACGGCGCGGGCATCAGCGCAAATCAAGTCACGATCACAGCCTGCGTCATTTCCGTTCTGCTGGGCGGACTTCTGATAAAATTCGCCGAAATTTCGACGCTATTCTTTCTGCTGCCCGTTTGGATGTTTTTGCGTATGGCGCTAAATGCCATCGACGGCATGCTGGCTCGCGAGTTTAATCAAAAAAGCCCGCTGGGCGGCTACCTGAACGAAGCCACGGACGTCATCTCGGACGCCGCGCTTTATTTGCCGTTTGCCTTCGTGGCGCCGTTTGACTGGGGTGTTATCGCGCTCGTTATTTTTCTAGCTTTTATGAGCGAATTTTTAGGCGTTCTAGGTCAGATTCACGGACGGGGCAGACGCTACGACGGACCTATGGGCAAGAGCGACCGCGCGTTTATATTCGGGCTTATCGGTACGATATATGCGCTATTTGGGCGACTGCCAGAGTGGTTTAGTTGGGTGCTTTACGCCGCGATATTTTTACTTGCGCTTACTTGTGCAAACCGCGTGAGAATGGGACTAAAAGGCGGGGAATAGGGCACCTCGGACGAGGATAAATTTAATAGCTATCTCCAAAACCAACGCAAGGTAAATTTGTCTAAATTTGATATAATTGCAAAAGTTTTAAGCTCGCCTCGGCGCGGGCACGCAATCGTTATAAATTTGGGCTTGTTTAAATTTACGAGATTTTTTGAGGCGAGGATAAAATATCACGACGAATTTGCCTGCTTAATTTAGACGTTTTAAAAGACGCTCGGCGCGCAAAACGCGCTTAGTTAATTTCGAGCGTTTTATCAAAGTCGGCGAAACAAAAGCAAGTAGCAAAAGCGGCAAATTGCAGGCATTACTTAAAACCGTATCGGCTTAATCGCCTTAAATTTATGTCTAAACGCTCGTTTTCGGCGAGGCGGGTAAGAAGCTCATTTGCCGCACGCAATCGTAAAATTGAGGGCGTCACAAAAAATGAATTTGAAAAACAAAAGAGTAAAAAGGATACAAGATGAAAAATTTTTTAGCCGCAGCGCTTGATTTTATCCTTTGCCGCATCACGATATTTATCACGGGTGTACGGCCGCCGCAGGAGCTTTTAAACATCAGCGACGGCACTAAAATTTACTACGCAAACCACGCCAGCCACGGCGATTTTTTGCTGATTTTCGTCTCGTTGCCTTACCGCGTGAGAAAGCGTGTGCGCCCCGTCGCGGCGGCGGAATACTGGGAGAGCGGGCCGGTGCGCAGATTTCTTGCTAAAAACGTATTTAATATGGTGCTAATCAGCCGTCATAAAGATCCGTTAGAGGCGCTAACGCAAATGAGCGAGGCGCTGCAGACGCACTCTCTCATCATCTTTCCGGAAGGCACGCGCAAGATGGATGACGATCTCGCGCTACAGCCGTTTAAAAGCGGGGTGTTTCGTTTGGCGCAGGAGTGCCCCTCCGTGCCTTTGGTGCCGATTTGGATCAAAAACGCGCGTAACGTCCTGCCCAAGGGCTTTATGATACCTATTCCGCTGCTTTGCGAGCTAATAGTGGGCGAGGAGATAACCTACGGCGGCGAGGGCAAGGGCGAGTTTTTACAAAAGGCGCAGGACGCGCTGTTAGCGATGAGCGATACGCAAAATGATAGAACGAAAGCCTAGCGCGGCAGCTTTGGCGAGAGCGGTAAATTTAAGCCCTGTAAATCCGCCACGCAAGAGAGTTGCGACCGATTTTTACGGCAAATTTGACGGCGAGTCTTTGAAAGCGGCGGAAAAAAGCGTCAAATTTAAAAACAAAACCCGGATCAAAACGCTCGCCTCTCCGCAAATCAAATTTGACCCAAGCGCGAGCCAAAAGCACGAGCTTTTTTCGCTAACAAATTTAATCAAGCAAGCGACCCGAAGGGCAAACCAAACGCGCGCAAATTTTACTCACTCGGAAAGCTCCGACGCAGGCGTCAAATTTAGCTTCAAATTTAACCAAAAGGCCCTAAAATGAACCCGCAAAATCATATCTTAAATCTATTTTTAGGACTCATCGCGGTGCTAGTCGTCTCTAGCGTCGTGGCTTTTGTATTAAAGGCGAAATTTGGCGCCGAGAACAAAACCATCTCAAATTTGACCTCGCGCATAAACGCCTGGTGGGCGATGATTTTGGTGATTTTTGCGTTTACGTATATGGGCAAAAACGCCGTGATATTTTTGTTTTTGCTAGTTTCGTTTGCCGCATTGCGCGAGTTTTTGTCGCTCATCTACATCCGCAGGGGCGATCACATCGCGCTCGTGGCGTGCTTTTACGTGATTTTACCGATGCAGTATATCTTTATCTATGCCGACTGGTACGCGATGGCGATGATATTTATCCCGGTTTACGGATTTTTATTTTTGCCGATTTTGGCGGCTATTTGCGGCGATGCGGCCTATTTTTTAGAGCGCTCGACGAAGATCCAGTGGGCGCTGATGATCTGCGTTTTTTGTATCTCGCACATCCCCGCGCTTCTTTTACTAGACCTTGAGAGTGGCAGCAGCATGGAGCTTATGCTGTTTTTGATCATAGTCGTGCAATCTAGCGACGTGCTGCAGTATATCTGGGGCAAACTTTTTGGCAAGCGCAAGATCGCTCCTAGCATCAGCCCGTCTAAAACGGTGGTTGGCTTTGTGGGTGGGGTTCTTAGCGCTAGCGCGCTGGCTGCGTGTCTGCATCATCTCACGCCTTTTGGCGCGGCGGGGGCGTTTTTCATCGGGCTTGCCGTTTGTATGATGGGTTTTTTAGGAGGGCTTGTTATGTCTGCGATCAAGCGCGATCTGGGCGTCAAAGACTGGGGATATATGATCAGCGGGCACGGTGGGATGCTTGACCGTATGGACTCGCTGTGCTTTGCGGCGCCGATATTTTTTCACATCGTTAGATATTTTTACGCGTGAGGTTTTGATGAAAATTTGGAGCAAAATTTTACTTTTAGCGCTCGCGGCGAATTTTGCCTTTGCATTTTCGGCCGAAAAGCTCGTGCAAGACGCTAGAGCGCAGGTTGGGCGGACGCTGTTTTACGATCCTTCGTACGAGAGGCTAGCCTATCCGATGGGCGACGTGGATATGATAAAAGGCGTTTGCACCGACGTCGTAGTTAGGGCGCTGCGCGGGCAGGATATCGATCTGCAGCGACTCATCCACGAGGACATGAGCGTAAATTTCAGCGCCTATCCAAAAAACTGGGGCGCGAAAAAGACCGACAAAAACATCGATCATCGTCGCGTACCAAACATCGCGACCTATCTAAAACGCAAGGGCTACGAGGCGAAGGGCGAGTTTAAAGCAGGCGATATCGTGACGTGGCGGCTGGATAACGGCAGGCCGCACATCGGCATAGTTTCGGATAAATTTGCCACTAACAAAAACCCGCTCGTGATCCACAACATCGGGCTTGGCGCGCAGGAAGAGGACGTGCTAAATGTTTACGAGATAACGGGGCATTTTAGGATAAAATAAATAAAAAAATCGATAAATTTAAGTAAGAAAGGCGAAAAATGGAGTTTAAAGAGAGCTATTTTATAACGAGCGACGGGGCGAGGATATTTTACAGATACCGCCTGGCTAGCGACGTGGCGTGCGAAAACCCGGGCGCAAATGAAGTAAATTTGAGCGAAGATAGTAAATTTAACGGATCAAATTTGGGCGTCCAAACTGCAAACGAAACGTCAAATTTGACTAGCGAGCAAGCAGGCGGCACAGACAAAAATGCGGAGCTAAATTTAAGCGGCGAAGATAAACCCGGCGAGCAAAATTTACCAAACGGCGGCGAACACTCGGACTTGAATTTAAACGAAACGGGCAAATGCGGCGCGTCAAATTTGAGCGAGACGCCTATCGAAAACGCCGAGCAAAATCTCAAATTTAAAGCCGCGCCAAACGCCAAAGCCGTAGCGATATTTCACCGCGGGCACGAGCACTCGGGCAGGGTAACGCACGTAGCGGACGGGCTAGCGGACGAGAGTTTGAGCTATTTTGCGTGGGATCAGTGCGGACACGGCAGGAGCGAGGGCGAGCGGGGCGACGCGCCGAGTATCGGCCGACTCATCGCCGACGTGGACGAGTTTGTGGCGCACATCGAGCAGAGATTTGGCTTTGAGACGCAAAATCTAGCCGTGATAGCCCAGAGCGTGGGCGCGGTGCTGGTCTCGGCGTGGTTGCACGACTACGCTGTGCGCGTTCGCTGCGCGGTGCTAGCTAGTCCGGCCTTTAGCGTGAAGCTTTACGTACCGTTTGCGAGAGCGGTACTAAAGGCGCTCTATCACGCCTGCGGAAATTTTTTCGTAAACAGCTACGTCAAGGCTCACTATCTCACTCACGACAAGGAGCGTCAGGCAAGCTACGACGCCGATGCGCTCATCACTCGCGCTATCTCGGTGCGCATACTGCTGGGGCTTTACGAAGCGGCGCAGCGCGTGGTTTCGGACGCTGCGGCTATCACGACGCCTACGCTGCTGCTGATCTCTGGCGATGATTGGGTCGTAGAGCACGCCCCGCAGCACGAGTTTTACAACGCTCTTGGCGCGCGCGTAAAAAGGCGCGAGGTTTTAGATGGATTTTACCACGATACGCTGGGCGAGAGCGAGCGGGAGAGGGCGTTTGAGATAGTGCGCGAGTTCGTCGGCGAGAGGTTTAGAGCGCCTTTTAGCGAGGTGGACTGCACGCACGCGGACGAATACGGCTTTAGCCGCGAGGAGGCCGATAGGCTAGCTACGCCGCTGCCGAGATTTAGCCCGAAAAATTTGCGGTTTAAATTTCAGCGGATATTTATGCAGGCGGTTTCGCCGTGGGTCGGCGGGCTAAAGATCGGCGAAAATACCGGCTACGATAGCGGCAGTACGCTTGACTACGTCTACCGAAACGAGCCGCAAGGGGCGAATAAATTTTTCAAATTTATCGACAAATTTTACCTAAACGCGATCGGCTGGCGCGGCATCAGAGAGCGCAAGCGAAATATCAAGCTAGCCATCGATCAAGCCGTCGCAAAGCTGCAGGAGCGAGGCGAGCCGCTACGACTGCTAGACATCGCCTCGGGGCACGGCAGATACATACTAGACGCCGCGCAGGGGCATAAATTTGAGCGCATAACGCTACGCGACTACAGCGACATAAACGTAAAAGCCGGTAGCGAAATGATAAAGGAGCGCGGGCTGCAGGACGTCGCGAGCTTTACGCAGGCAAACGCGTTCGAAGCCGCTAGCTACGAGGGTCTGCAGGACGCATATACGCTTGGCGTCGTGTCGGGGTTGTTTGAGCTCTTTGCGGATAACTCGGTCGTGCGCACCGCGCTGCAAGGTTTTTCAAGCAGCGTAAAAAGCGGCGGTTACCTCATCTACACCAACCAGCCGTGGCACCCGCAGCTCGAGATGATCGCGCGCGCTCTATCTAGCCACAGGCAGGGCGCTGCATGGATCATGCGCCGCCGCAGCCAAGCCGAGATGGATCAGCTCGTGGAAAAGGCGGGGTTTAAAAAGGTGCGCGAATGGATAGATGGGGATGGGATATTTAGCGTGAGTTTGGCTGTTAAAATTTAGCGGCTTGTCTCGCGAGTGCTTTTCCGAGATTTCGCAAAATTTTCGCTCCGCAGGCTATATGCCTAGCGCACGCTCAATTTTGCTTCAAAACTCGAAAAATCATCTCGCGATACTTCGCCTTATCGTTTTACGTTCAAATTTGAACTCAAATTTTGTAAATTTGAGTTGTCGAGACCCGTACCGCAAAAATGCTAAATTTAAATTTGCGACGCTTTGCATCAGCAAAGCAGTGTCGCTACATCATCTCACGTCGTAGGGGTTGGGGGATCGTTAAGGGAGGAGGGAGCTCTTTTGCTTCGCTAGCGCTCGCAACTGCTAGCAGAGCGCAATTCAAGCCCCTTCCCCCTTAACAAAAAAGATTGACTTGCACAAAAAGTTTAATTCATAACGATAAATTTGACTAATTCAAATTTAGTACCTTAAAGATGCGGGTCTCGGTGCGTAAAGTTTACAAATTTGCGTCAAGCAAACGATCTCGGACCGATAAATCCGTAAAAACGCAAATCCGATAAAATTTGATAGAATTAGTAAAAAAGGCAAAAATGAAAACGAAATTGTTTTTATCGCAGCTGGCCGCGTTAGTCGTCGTTGCGGCGATATTTTACGCTAGCTACGGCGCTACAAACGCCCTCGCGAGCGCTCGCGCAAACGTGCCGGAGATTTATTTCGCATGGGAGCGCGCGGTGCCGTTTTGGGCGTGGAGTATCGTGCCGTATTGGTCGCTAAATTTGCTCTACGCGCTTGGATTTTTCCTCTGCCGTGACGCCGGGGAGCTCGCGCGCTACGTTACGCAGCTGCTAGTCGCTCAGATGATCGCGACGCTGTTTTTTATCGCTTTTCCTTTGCAAATGTCGTGGGAGAAGCCCGCAGTTTCGGGCTTTAGCGGCTTTTTATTCTCAAGCCTCGCCGCCTTTGACCTCCCGTTTAATCAAGCTCCCTCGCTACACATCATACTTTGCGTCGTGGTGGGCGCATTTTACCTTCGCAAGGCGCGCGCGGTTTGGCTTAAAGCGGCGCTCATAGCGTGGTTTGCGCTCATCGGCCTTAGCGTACTGACCACGTATCAGCACCATTTTATCGATATTCCGACGGGGTTAGCCACGGGCTGTTTTGTGCTGCTCGTTCGTCCGATGGATGGCGAGCTGCTTAGGTTTGCCATGGCTAGGGAGGCTGCGCGCTACAAATGGGCGGCTCTGTATCTGGGGCTTACATTTCTGATGCTTTTTACGGCGATTTTGGGGGCTAAAATTTGGGGCGCGTGGATGCTGTGGCTATCGTGGGCGAGCCTTAGTTTCGCGCTGGTTGCTTGCGGTTATACCTTTTTGGGCGCGCGGGTTTTTGCTAAAAACGGGCAAGGCCGTCACGCCGCCGCGGCTAAAGCTTTGCTCCTTCCGTATCTTTGCGTCGCGCGGCTAAATGCGCTCTTTTGGCTGCGCGGACGCCGGCTTTCAGACGAGATTTTGCCAGGGCTCTATCTTGGCTCGGTTAAGACGGCGGGCAAATTTGACGCGGTGCTAGACTGCGCGGCCGAGTTTGAGCGCCCAGACGGCGCGCAAATTTACGCGAGCGTGCCTATGCTAGATATGATAACGCCGAGTGCGGACGAGCTAAAACGCGGCGCGGACGAGCTTGAGCGGCTCGTAAAAAGGGCTCTTTGCGGCGGCGAAAATTTGCAGCAAATGGCGGCGAAGCTGGGATCAAATTTTATCGCCGAAGCGGGCTGCGCGCACGGGCGAGATTTTAAATTTCACAGGCAAGCGGGCTCGCGGGTAAATTTGCTAGCGCGCGTCGGAGCAAACAAAGGCAAGATCACCGACGCGGGGCAAAATCTTACAGGTGCGAACGAGCGAGCCGCCGAGACAAACGATAAAAAGGTGCTGGTCTGCTGCGCGCTGGGCTACGGCAGGAGCGCGTCGGTGCTGCTTGCTTGGCTGGTGATTTACGAGGGTCTGGGCTTTGACGAGGCGCTAAATTTGCTAAAATCTCGCCGCGAAAAGATCGCGGTCGCTAGCTCGCTGCGTGAGCGGATAGAACAGATAGCCGTCCGCACCAGCTAAATTTGAAAGCGAAGTAAAGAAGCGGTAAATTTAAGCGCGAAATAGGCGCAGGCTAAATTTGATCAAGTCCGGTTTGAGGGATCAAATTTAAAAAATTTGCAGGCTAGAAACAAGCGACATTGTAAATTTATCGGCGAAAACGAACGAAAATTTAACCAAACGCCCAAAATGAGGAGATAAAATGACGAATGCGGAGCAAAGCAAAAAAGCGGCGCAAGGCGGGGAGCAGGAATACCGCCAAGGGGCGGACGATAGAGCCTTGACGCTGGTTACAGCTAGGTTTTTGGCGACGCATAGGCTGTTTTTCTTGTTAAATTTACTCCAGCTAGCCGTCTGTCTTACGATTTTTACGAATTTTGCCGTGATTGCGGGCTTTTTGCCGGCTTTTGCGGGGCTATTTTATCTGCACGTTAGGCTGCATTTTGATACGCTGATTTTTAGAGATTTTGCGGAGGGGAGGCTAAATTGCGGTAAATTTGACGCGGCGCTTACGGAGCTAAATTTGGCTAGCAAACCGCCTAAAATCCGCGATATGAAAAGTCGTTGCGCCGGAGCTTTGCGGCTATATAAACTAACGGCCGCGCTTACTTTTATCGTCGCCGTTGTGGCTTTTGCGTGTTACTATCTGAGCTAAATTTGCTTGCCCGCTTAGACGGTTACGGAATGCCGATTTAGACGGCCTCATCGGTTTGGTGCGCAAAATTCAACAACTGTTTTTCACGGCGAGATAAACGGGATAAAATTGATTGCTTTTGCGGGCTATTTTTGTAGCGACCATTTTAAGCGATGAAACGGCGGTTAGTGTCATCGGCGCACTGCATTCGAGCGCTTTTAAATTTGACGATTTCGTCGGTATTTTAAAATTTCAAAGCATAAAAAAATCCAGTGCAAAAAGACAGAATGGACGATCGAGCAAGTTTAGTCGGGGCAAAATATACGAATTTCCTTTTATAGCACCACGACCTCGGTTTCCAGTTCAATACCAAATTCCTCAAAAACGCGGCTTTGCGCTAAATTTATGAGCGCAATCACATCTTCAAAGCTCGCGCTGCCGAAATTTATGATGAAATTTGCGTGCTGCTCGCTAAATTTCGCCCCGCCGATCGCGTGGCCTTTAAGCCCTGCCGCTTCGATCAGCCTGCCCGCAGCGTCATTCGGCGGATTTTTAAAGCAGCTTCCAAAGCTTGCTCCCTTTGGCTGGTTGGCGCGTTTGGCGGCGAAATCCGCGGCGAGCGAGACGTCAAAGCCGCGTGAAATTTCAAACTCGGCGCCCAAAATCGGCTCCTCGATCCCGCTTCTTCGGTAGCCGAAGCTTATCCGCTCGCGCTCCACCCAGCCGCGAGCCAGGCGCACGGCAAGCAGGCTATCGCTAATGCTCGCGCCGCTAAGCCCTGCGTTCATTTTGATTAGCCCTCCGAGCTGGCCCGGGATATTTCGCAAAAACTCAAAGCCGCCGATGTTTTGCTTTTTGGCGAAGTTGTAAATTTTACCCGACTTCGTCGCAGCCCCGATGCTAAGGACATCGCCGCTTAAGCTTATGCGATCGAACTCCTCGCTTAGCATCGCAAGGTGCGGCGGCACGGGCGAGATGAGCAGATTATTGCCGCCGCCGATGATCGCGCGCTCGCGGGTACTCTCAAACTCCGCAAAATCGGCCTCGTCCTTTAAAATTTGCACCGCAAAGCTCCCGCCGATGCGCACGGAGGTGTATTTGCTAAAATCTATCTGCTTTGTTTTCAAAATTTTGCCTTTTAAATTTCATTTCTAAATTTCGCGCTTGCCGCTCGCCCCGTATCGTTTTAAAATTTAGCGATGCCGCCGCGCGACATGGTACGCCACTGGATACTATTTCAAAATTTAGCGTCGCCATCGCGATTAAATTTAGCTCGCTTGCGATACGTTTTCGGCGGCGCGCTACGTTGCACGCGCAGCTAGTACCCTGCGGCATAAAATACAGCCGCGCAATGTACCTCCGCGCCGTGAAATTTCATCACCGCGTAGCCGTAAATTTAAAGCGGCATATTACGCGGCGACAAATAACGCCACAGCACGCGGTCGATTGACGAGCTTGGCGGCAAAATCCGCGGCAAGCTCGGCGCTAAATTTTACGCGCAAATTTAAATTCACGTTGCACTCCGCAGCTAAACCCAAAAGCGGCGAAGGGGCTGCACCGCCACGGCAAGAACGCGGGGTAAAATTCTACCTCGCGCGGCGACTTTTACGCCGAAGCAAAATTTAGCCAAGTCACACTCCGCTTAACGCCGAGAAATTTAGCCAAAACGCGATTTCATTCCGAGTAAAATTCAGCCGAGACAAGCGTCAAATTTCAGCTAAATTTTAACCTCGCCCGCCTTTACATCGGGTTTTGCCCGCCGCAGTCCGCGAAACGGATCTCGTTATATTCGCGCGGGATAAAATTCTCCTGCGCGCTAAGTGGCGAAGGGTAAAATCCGCGCTCATAGCCAAGCTCAAAAAGCCTATCTACCGCCCTTATCTGTACCCCCGAAAGCTCGATCGAGGCTTCGTTGGCATAAAGGCTCAGATATTTTTCGAGCTTTGCGTCGTCCACGCGGATGAGATTTCGCTCGAGAAGCATGTGCGACAAAAACGGCTTATGCGCGGTGGCGATACGCACGCCCCCCATTAGCACGCGCTCGCACTCGGTGGCGTCGGTTATCGGCAGGCTACGGCGAACCGCCATACCGCCTAGCGGCAGCGGCAGATTTTCGCCCGCTAGCTCGCTCCAGATA
>CAURQQ010000011.1:0-56876 GCA_963527265.1 uncultured Campylobacter sp.
CCTCGGCGCTGATCTCTTTGGTTTCAAATTTACCCACCGCCTCAAACGCCGTAGACAGGTCGATCGGATCGCCTTTTTTAGTGTAACCCTTTTTCATCGGGCCGCCGCTAACGAAAACAGTCGGCACGTTCACGCGAAGTGCGCCCATCACCATGCCGGGTACGATTTTATCGCAGTTTGGCATGCAGACGAGAGCGTCCAGGGCGTGCGCGTTCATCACCGTTTCGATCGAATTTGCGATCAGCTCGCGGCTAGGCAAGCTATAAAGCATCCCGCTATGCCCCATCGCGATGCCGTCGTCCACGCCGATGCAGTTAAACTCAAAGGGCACGCAGCCGTTTTTGCGGATCTCGTCTTTTAAAATTTCAGAGTATTTGTTGAGGAAAAAGTGCCCGGGGATAATCTCTATGAAGCTGTTTGCCACGCCGATAAATGGCTTTTCGAAGTCCTCGTCCTTTAGTCCTGTCGCTCTTAGCAAGCTTCTGTGCGGCGCGCGCGTATAGCCTTTTTTGATGATGTCGCTTCTCATTTTGTGTCCTTGAATTGAAATTTTCTCCATTTTAGCATAAAATTTTACTGCTGCGGGCATTTTAAATTTTAGTGCATTAAAATTTAAAGCCGGTCTATTGAGCTTAATCAAACCGAATCACTCCTGTTTTTGATATAATTGCACATCGATTATCAAAATCTTGCCGTTTGGCAGGAATGAAAAGAGGAAAAGATGCAAAGAAGAAATTTCTTAAAACTAACGTCTGCGTTGGCGGCTAGCGGGCTTGCTAGCCCTCTTTTTGCGAAGGAAGCCTTCATTATCTACGGCGCGCCTGCGATGCCTAGCCTCATCATCGGCGTTGCGTGCATGCAGGGGCAGATCGGCAAAAAATACGACGCCAGGCTGGAGCTTTGGCGTGATCCCGATCAGCTGCGCGCGGGCGTGGCAAACGGCGAGTACAAGGTCATGATGAGCCCTAGCAACGTGGGGGTGAACCTCGCAAATCAAGGGCGCAAGATCGGTATGGTAAATATCCTCACCGAGGGGCTAAATTTCGTGATGAGTAAGGGCGAGAAGATAACGGAATTTGCGCAGCTGAAGGGCAAAAAGATCGTCATGCCTTTTAAAAACGACATGCTAGACATCATCGTGCGAGCCATAGCGAAAAAGCAGGGTATTAGCGGGCTAAATATCGACTACACCGCCAGCCCCGCAGAGAGCGCGCAGCTGTTTTTGGCTAAGGACTACGACGTCGCGATCACGGTCGAGCCGCTAGCAAGCGCCATGATCTTAAAGGGCAAAGTATCGGGCATCGCCGTACAGCGAGGAGCAAATTTAAGCGATATGTGGGCGCAGGCGTTTTCGGTAAAGCCCATAATCCCGCAAGCGGGCATCATCGCCGATACCGATTTTTACGCCGCGAAAAAGGCGGATTTTGAAATTTTAAATGCCGATTTAGCGGACGCGCTTGCGTGGATCAAAGCGAACAAACAAAGCGCCGCGGCGATCGGTACAAATTTCTTTCCTGCGCCGCCGCCCGCGATATTTATGAGCATCGATACGTCGAATTTGTGCGTCAAAAAGCCTAGCGAGATCAAGGACGAGCTTTTGAAATTTTATGAAATTTTGATGGAATTTAATCCCAAGCTCATCGGCGGCGCGATGCCTAAGGACGAGTTTTTTCTATGCTAAAAATCGATAAAATTCGCAAAGCCCAAAACCCCGCGTTTTACGTCATAGACTATCTATGGGGCGGCTTTGCGAGCCTAGGGACGGTGTGCTTTTTCATAGCCGTCTGGCAGGTGGCGAGCGAGGCTTACGGGCCGCTCATTCTGCCCGAACCCGCGGCTGTTTTTTCTAAGGCGTGCGAAATTTTAAAAAATTTCGCCGCAAACGATCTGGCCTTGTCGCTTAAGCGCGCGCTTGTGGGCACCTTCCTCGCGCTTTTTGCTGGGATTTGCAGCGGGCTTGCGGCGGGGTATTTCAAAAGCCTGCGAGCCTTTTTAAACCCGCTAATTACCGTGCTTCTTTCGACGCCGCCCATCGTTTGGATCGTGCTTGCGATATTTTGGTTTCATTTCGGCGATAAAAGCGTGCTTTTTACCGTCGTTATCGTCGTCGCGCCGATGACTTTTGCGTCCGCGGCGCAAGCGATGGCTAGCGTGAGCGCCGAATACACCGAGCTTTTCGACAGCTACAAAAGCTCAATTTTTAAAAAACTGCGCTACCTCTACGCGCCGCACCTAATCGAGCGGCTGCTCCCCGCGATCTACGTCGCGGTCAGCAACGGCGCGAAGGTGCTTGTGATGGCGGAGCTTTTGGGCGCGAACGACGGCATCGGCGCAAAAATCGCCGAAGCGCGCGTAAATATCGATACGGTCGAGGTTATGGCGTATGTGTGCCTAGTAATAGCCTTTACGGCGCTTTTCGATTATCTCGTGACCAAGCCGCTTCAAATTTTACTGATGCCGTGGAGCAGATGATGCTAAAAATTTCAAATCTGCGCTACGAAATTCTGCGCGACGTTATAATTTCAGATTTTTCGCTGCGGCTGCGCGCAGGCGAAGTAAAGACGCTTTTTGGCCCCAGCGGCTGCGGCAAGACTTCGCTTTTGCGGCTGGTCTGCGGGCTGGAGGATAAAAAAAGTGGGCAGATCGAAAACGGCTTTAAAAAAATCAGCTTTTTGTTTCAAGAAAACCGCCTGTTACCGAACCTCACGGCGCTTAAAAATATCGAAATTTTTAGCCCCGCCGGCGTGAGCGAGATTTACGCTCTTGCTGCACAGATAGGGCTAAGCCCGAGCGATCTGAATAAATTCCCGCGCGAGCTAAGCGGCGGTATGCAAAAGCGTACGGCGTTTTTGCGCACGATCCTTAGCGGCTGCGATCTGGCGCTGCTTGATGAGCCGTTTGTAGGTCTGGATCGCGATCTGCGCGGCGTGCTGATCGAAATTTTGGTTTCAAAGATCGAGCGCGAGGGGCTTGCCTGCCTTTTGGTGACCCACGACCGCTTCGAAGCCGCACGCCTAAGCCACGAGATCATCGAGCTTGAGCCCAAAGGGATGGGGCTTAGACGCGTCGTGAGCCTAGATGAGCCGCTAAGTGCGCGCGACGAGCGGTACGAAGAGCGCGTGGTAAGCGAACAATTCGGGGGAGTGAGCTATTATGAGTAGAAATTTTATCTTTAATGCGCGCAAGCAGGGAGGCTCCGCACAAAATTTGAACTTACGTTGCGGCCCAGACGCGAGCAAGCGAAGCTTTGGCGCACATCGTGATCCAGGCGCGTGCGGACGCGGGCTGTCGGGCGCTAGCTGCGACGACCTCAGCGCTCGCATAGATGGGCTTTTTCGGGGCATCGGGCGCTACGATCTGGATGCACGCGGGCGCGAGCTTTTGCGGAGTTCTGGATGCATCGATGTCGGCGCGGGCAGACACAGCCTCTCACAGAATACAGGGCGCTGCGGTTTTATCACACCGAAATACGAACTGCGCAGCCGTGCGAGCTGCGATTATAGCGTGAACGTGCTCCTGAACGGCGCAGTGTGCTGCGGTTTTGCCGCGCGGAATTCGACGAAATTTAGCAGCGATACATACTGCGGCTCTAGCGTGAGCGCTTATTTACGGCGCGTTGGCGCGAACCGAGATGTCCATTCACGCCGCGATCCCAGCAGGAGTGTCAGCTTGCGACGCAGCTCTAGCACGAACGGCCGTTTGCAATCTAGTATGAACGGGCGCTCGCAGCGCAACTTTAATGCAGGCGTTTGCTTGCGTCGCGTTGGCACGAAGCGGGGGCTCTATTTATACTGCAAATTTGGCGCGAACCGAGACGCCTTTCCGCGTTGCGGTTTTGATGCATGCGGATTGAGCGCGCAGTTCAGCGCTCAAAAAGCCGTTTTTAGTGCCTACCGCTCGCCGTTTTGCGATGCAAGTGGGCTAGGTAGCGAGCAAAATCCTACTCTCGGCACGTTTTGTGCGGTGCGGAATTTTTTGAATTTACACGGCGCGCGCGATTTTAAGAATTTCGGCCCCGTAAATTTGAAGAAATTTAACCTCGCTGCCTCGCAATTTGTAAATTTAAAAAAGCAAATCCGCACCGGCGAAGGTGCCGATAAGAGCACCGAGCAGCGCAATTTGACGAGTTTTGGGCGCGAAGCCCCCACGCCGCGCAGACTAGGCTCTGAAAGTAAAATTCTCGCGCCGCGTAGATTTTACTTTGAGACCGCACTCAGCATACCGTGCGGATCTGGTCTCCGGCACAGAGGCTGCGAAGCCGCACAAAATTTTAAACGTTTCGCCCCCGATTTTGCAGAAAATTTTAAAGATTTTACTTGGAGCTTAGAAACTGAGCCCGCGAGAAATTTCAAAATTTCCGCTTTAAATTTTATACAAAATTTTTGGAATTCCGCTCGCGGCAGGGAAGCCGGGTCTATGCAAGGTTTCGGAAATTCGGGCCGAAATTTTGAGCCGAAATTCCCGCAGAGCGCTAAAAATTCCGATCGAAATTTAGAGGCAGAGCCTGCGCAAAGCTTCAAAAATCAAAACCTCGCGCAGGATTTCTTGAAAAACGGCAGAAGCTACGAGCTAAATTCCAAACCGAGTTTCTCGCAGAGCATTAAAAATTCCGAACGGAATTTACCGCTAAGCTTCTTGCAAAGCGCCAAGAATTCCGATCAAAGTCAAAATTTTAAATCCAGTTTCGCGCAAAGCCATGCCGAGCCGAGTTCTGTTCAGAACTTCTCGCAAAGCGTTAAAAATTCTGAACGGAATTCCAAAGCTAATTCCACGCAAAACCAAACCGAGCCCATTTCGCCGCAGGAGCTCAAAAATCCGAAGCCGTGCGGGGCGCAGCAGCAAGAGCCGGGCTTTTACGCGCCTAAATTTAAAGATGAGCGCGCGAGGAATTTTTTCTCCCATCCGATGCGCGCTTTCGTTCTTTGCGCCTGCTTTTTTGCGGCGCTGGGCGCGCTTAGCTTTTTAGCGCCCGATGCGCTTGAAATCGATTATGTCTCCGCTCATAAGTTTTACTTTCTATTTTTGGCGCCCTCGTGCATCTACGCGGCGTTTTTGCTTACCGCGCTGCCCGATTGGACGAACTTCGAGGGCTCGCTAAAGCCTGTTTCGCTCGCCTTTGCCGCCTGCCTGATCGCAGCTTTTATCGCGAGCTTTTTAAATTTACGGCTTGCGGCTGCGATTACGGCGCTGTTTTGGGCGGTATTTTTCATCTTTGCGGCATGGCTTTTGTGGCTGGATAAAAACTCGAATAATTTTAGCATCCTATCAGTCCTTGCGGCGTTTTGCGCCTGCTCTGCGGCCTACGGCGCGAGCGGGGATGAGAAGTTTTTGCTCAGCTTCGTACATATCAACGTCGCGGCAATCGCCGTCGTAAGCTACCGCATAAGCGTCGTCATCGGCAACGAAGCGCTAAGAGAGGCGGGGCTAAGCGACGCCGTTTTTATTCCAAATTTTATCTACAAAAATTTAGCCGCTTTCCTCTCCTTTGCTTTGGCGCTCGCGACGCCCTTTTTAAGCGACGCGACGTGCGGGTTTATCGCGCTTGGCATCGGGTTTTTGTTTTTGGCGAAACTTCGCGAGCTGCACTACGCCGAAATTCTAAGCCGCCACTATATGGCGTTTTACTACGCGTTGCAGGCTGCGTGTGCGGCGGGGTACCTGTGGCTGGGCGTGGCGCTGATCCGCGGGGGGTACGCTGCCGCGCCGCTGCACGTCATCGCGATCTGCTATATGTATGGAGCGATACTTTTCGTAGGGATGATCGCCGGACAGCGCCACAGCGGAATTTCGCCGCTAAACTTCCCGCGCCTAAGCCGCGCGGCGCTCGTTTTGGCTCTGCTCGCGGGGGCTTTAAGAGCCGTTTTTGCGGGCGAGAGCTTTATTTTATACGTGATGATCCCCTCGGCGCTTTTCATCGCCGCGGTCGCGCTATATCTGATAAATTTCGTCCCGATCTTTCTGAAAAATCCTTTCAGCGCAGATCCGGATTGATGCTCATCAAAGCGGGCTTGCTAAATTTTAGCTACAATCGATCAAATTTCATTTCAAGGAGAGCTTATGCAACACATCAAAAATATCGACGCCGCTAAGGCCGTAGAGCTTGCTTCGCTAGTCGAAGTATCCCCTCACAAGGTAATTTCGCGCACTCTCGCGCAAAATCCTGCACTGAATATGACGCTTTTTGCCTTCGACGGCGGCGAGGAGATCAGCTCGCACAAATCCGACGGCGACGCGTTCGTTTACGTGCTTGAGGGCGAGGGCGATTTCACGATCGACGGGCAGAAGCACCGCGTAAAAGCGGGGCAAAGCATCGTAATGCCTGCGGGCTTGCCGCACGCGATCTTCGCTCCGGTGCCGTTTAAGTGGTTTTTAGTAGTGGTTTTTTAGCCTCTAAACTTAAGGGCGGGTCAAATTTTAAAATTTAGCCCGCCCACCGCTTCATAAAATTTTATCCGAAATTCCATTCGCAGGGCCCTTCTGTCTGTTTCAGGCCGTTCCCGCTTGCCTTCGCAAAATTTTAAAATTTAGAAACGTTTAAATTTTACTTTTACCGCACCCAAAAATTTCGTCTGTTTTGCAAACCGTGCGGAAGCTGAAAATAACGCATCGCGTTTGCGCGCCGTGCCGAGCTCCGAAATCGCACGCTTGAGCTCGCATCGCAAGTAAAATCCATAGCTCGCGCGTTAAATTTCAAAATCGCGCCGAGCATGCAAATGCGCGCCAAGCTAGTTGAGCAGATAAGCGCTGTAATAGAGCAAACCCGCCGAGTGCGCAATGTGCGCCTAGCTCATAGATTGAGCGTTAAATTTAAAGGCCGTGTCCGGCGCGAAATGCACGTCAAAGTAGCCTAAATTTTAAAATTTAGCTTTCGCTCGGGCTTAGCTCCTTTATGATTAGCTCTGGCGTGATCGTGCCGCGGAAGTTGTTTTTGCTAATCGTAAAGATCACGTCGACCCGCTCGCCCGCGCGCGGCAAAAAGTCGTAGTTGAAAAACAGCGCCTCGACGCTGCCGCCGTTTTTGTCAAGCGCCATTTTGATATGCTTGCCCTCCTTGCCGATCTCCCTGATATTGCGGGCGCGCGCGCCTTTGATACAAAAGAGCGGGCGCGGATTTTTCTGCCCGTAGGGCTCGTAAAATTCCAAAATTTCAAGCAGCTCGAAGTCTATCTGCGATGCATCCAGCTCGCCCAGCAGATCGTCTTGCGCGCTAAAATCGCTCAGATCCTTAGGCGTTATACGCTCATTTACGCGGCGCTTAAACTCCTGAAGTAGCGCAGGATCGATCCCCACGCCCGCAGCGCCCTTGTGTCCGCCGAATGTCGTTAAAATTTCGCTTTGCGAGGAGATCAGCTCTAAAATATCGAATTTACCGATGCTGCGCGCGCTCCCTTTGGCGCGCGAGTCGCTTACGCTAAAGACGATCGCGGGTTTTTTGTAGGTCTTGCTTAGGCGGCTTGCGACGATGCCGATGATGCCTTCGTGCCACTGCGGACCCCACACGACGATGACGTTGTCGTTTGGATCGACGCTTTTTACGATCTCGTCGTAGAGGCTTTTCTCCTCCTCTTTGCGCGAGTTGTTGATGGAATTTATCGTCTCTAGGTAGTGGTTTGCCTCTCTGATATTTTTGGCGCATAGGAAGTTATATGACATCGTCGCATCGTCCATCCGCCCCGTGCAATTGATTAGCGGCGCGATCGTATAGCTGATATCGTCAAATTCGAAATGCTTTTTAAAATAATGCTCCTTAATCGCCTTGAAGCAGGCGCGGTTCGAGCTATTTAGTCGCTTGATGCCGAAGCGTAACAGCGCGCGGTTCATATCGCGCAGCTCCATCATATCGGCGATTATGGCGATGATGAGGATATCCATCGAGCTTGCCATATCGTAGTTCACGCCGAGGGTTTCTTTTAGCGCACCCACGAGATACCACGCCACCTGCGCGCCGCAAATTTCGATATTTGGGAAGGTGCAGTCAGGCTGCTTCGGATTGATTATCGCATAAGCTCTCGGCAGCACGGGCGGGGGCATGTGATGATCGGTGATGATGAGATCGATCCCCTTTTGAGCGCAAATTTCGGCAGCTTCCGTCGCGGAGGTGCCATTATCTACGGTGATGATGAGATCCACATCCTCAAGCTCTTCTATGATCTCGCTGTTTAGCCCGTATCCGTCGGTGAAGCGGTTCGGGATCTTGATGACGTACTCCGCGCCTATTTGATTGAAAAAATCGCTCATTATGACGGTGCTTACGATACCGTCGACATCGTAATCGCCGACTACGGCTATGCGCTGGTTTTCTTCGATGGCAGTTTTTATGCGCAAAGCCGCCTTATAGGTATCCTTCAGATCGCAGGGTAAGGGAATTTCAGAAATTTTAGTATGCCGATCGTTCGCAAATCTCGATTTTAGAATTTCCCTTATCTCATTTTTACCTAGCATTTTTTATAGATGCTTCGATAAAGCCCAAAATAGCAGGATTTGGGCGCACTAGACGGCTGGTAAATTCCGGGTGAAACTGCACGCCCAGAAAAAACGGATGGTTTTTTAGCTCGACCGCTTCGATAAGCCCGTCGCTCTCGCCGCAGACGATAAGCCCGTGCTTTTCAAACTCGGCGCGGTACTTCGGATTGGCTTCGTAGCGGTGGCGGTGGCGCTCGCGGATGGTTTTTTGCTCGCCGTAAATTTTACCCAAAAGCGAGCCTTTTTTGACGTCGCAATCATAGCCGCCCAGCCGCATAGTGCCGCCCATAGGGGATTTGTGCGTTCGGATCTGCTTTTTGCCGCTTGCGTCGATAAAGCTGTCGATGAGGTAGATCACCGGATCTTCGGTCTGCGGGTCAAATTCCGAGGAGTTGGCATTTTTCAGTTTTAAGACATTGCGCGCAAACTCCACCATCGCAAGCTGCATCCCGAGGCAAATGCCCAAAAACGGCACTTTGCGCACCCGCGCGTAGTTTATGGCTAAAATTTTACCCTCTATCCCGCGCGAGCCGAAGCCGCCCGCGACCAAAATTCCATTTACGTCGCGGAAAATTTCATCTACATTGCTCGCTTCAATTTTTTCACTATCCACCCACTTTAAGCTTATCCGCGTATCCAGCGTAGCGCCCGCGTGGATGATCCCCTCGGTAAGGGATTTGTAGCTTTCTTTTAGATCGATATATTTGCCGACGAAGGCGATCGTGGTTTCGTTCGTAGGCACGATGACGCGCTTAACGAGGCTGTCCCAGTTGCTCATATCGACTTCGAGCTTGTTTAGGCTTAGGGTCTCTGCGATCGGCGTTAAAATATCCTGTTTCAAAAACGCAAGCGGGATCTGATAGATGCTCGCGCTATCGGGGCTTTCGATGACGCAGTTTTTATCCACGCCGCAGCTTAGCGCGATCTTATCTTTTAGCGCGCGATTTAGCGGCATTTCGGAGCGGCAGATTATCATATCGGGGCTGATACCGATGCGGCGCAGCTCGCCTACGCTGTGCTGCGTGGGCTTGGTTTTGAGCTCGCCCGCGACTTTTATAAAAGGCACGAGCGTGAGGTGGATATTCATCGTATTTACTCTGCCAAGCTCCACTCTCATCGCGCGGATCGCCTCTAAAAAGGGTAGTCCCTCGATGTCGCCTACGGTGCCGCCGATCTCGACGATCAGCACGTCGTTGCCCTCGCCCGCTTTTTTTATGCGGCGCACGATCTCGCCTACGATGTGAGGGATCACCTGTATCGTCTTGCCCAGATAATCGCCCCTGCGCTCCTTTTCGATGACGGAGCTGTAAACTTTACCCGTGGTGAAGTTGTTGTCTTGGCTTAAATTTTCATCCAAGAACCGCTCATAATGCCCAAGATCCAGGTCGGTCTCCGCGCCGTCGTCGGTGACGAAAACCTCTCCGTGCTCCAGC
Organism: uncultured Campylobacter sp.; assembly: GCA_963527265.1. Classification (GTDB taxonomy): domain Bacteria; phylum Campylobacterota; class Campylobacteria; order Campylobacterales; family Campylobacteraceae; genus Campylobacter_B. The sequence goes on from CAURQQ010000011.1 coordinate 9,897, forward strand.
GGGCTCATGGTGCCGGGATCGACGTTGATATAAGGATCCGCCTTTAATATGCGTACTTTAAGCCCAGCGTGCTTTAAAAGCGTCGCGATCGACGCCGCCGCAATGCCCTTACCCAGCGAGCTCAGCACTCCGCCGGTGACGAAAATATATTTCGTTTGTTTTGCCATAATTTTTCCTAAATTTTGATATTAATGTCGCGATTATAACTTCTTTTAGGTTAAAGCACACTAAGCTAGAATTTGAAAATTTTAGAAATTTACGGCAAAATACGCACCCAAATAAATTTTAAATTTAAAGGAGAGATGATGAAAAAGATCATCGCGGCTTTAGTGGTCATCGTAGCGCTTATAGTGGGCGTTTTTGTAGCGACAAAGGACGCTAAAACGGGCGTAGCTAAAAGTGTAAACGATAGCATAACCAAAACGGTTGACGGTGCGGTCGGCAAGAGTGCCAGCGCCGCGATTGAGCAGCAGATTGCGGAATTTATCGCTAGAAACGAAATTTTCGAGACTAAGAGCGCTAAATTTTATCCGGGAGATAGCAACTCAAGCGGCTTTATCGAGGGCGTAGTAAAAAAAGAGAAACTACAAAAAAGCCTTGCTGAAGGCTTTAGCAAGTTAAAGGAAAAAGCAGGCGCGCAAGATAGCAACGATACGGACGAGCCAGATCCTGCTAAAATTTTCCCGGAAGATTTTGCTTTTCGCTACGACTACACTATCAAGCATAGCGTAAAAAACGCTGCGGATGGATTTGAGAGCGACGGAATTTTAACGATTAAGACGCCATATTACGCGGAGCCTTGCAAGAAGCTGTTTAAGACTGACGCGCCGCTTAGCACGCATCTAAACTACGGGCCTACCGAGGTTAAATTTAGCGCAAAGCTAGCCGATATAAATGTGCTCGAAGATGGCGGAATGGGACGTCTTGCAGGCCTTAGCCTAAACGGCACGAGCGATATGAGCGGAAAAACGATAAAAGCCTTGGGTTTTAAAATTGGTGAAATTTTTATAGACGATGGCAAGGATTCGGGTCTTGATATAAAGGATCTTATCTATGAGGCAAACTTTAAAAACGGCATCCAAGATCTAGACGATAATATAACTAAGCTCTTTTTGAATGACATAGATTTTGCAGGCAGCACAAAAGAGCTCGTCGTAACTGTAGATAAGCAGCGCTTCGTCGTAGTTACGAATATGAGCACGGAAGGTAGCTACCGCGTAAAAGATGGAATTTTAAATTTCAACGAAAGCGATAAAGCCCAAAGCTTAAAAATCGCCGACGTGCTAGTGCGAAACATCCATTTAGGCGTCGATACCAGCTTTAGCGCCGCACTTTTCGAAAAATATCTGTCTTTTATCTCAAATCCGCAAGAAGGCGAAAAATTAGCGGAAAACAAAGAGCTTTTTATGAAGCTGCTAAAAGATGATATGAAAATAAACGTGAGTGATTTTTCGTTTGAAAATAGCCTCGGTAAGAAATTTGCTTTTAATGCAAGCGCGCTATTAGGCGGCTACATCGATGAGACGCAGCTTTTTAAGCGCATGAGCTTGGACGGCAAAGCTACGATAAATACGACCATCACGGACTTCCTATCGCCTTATGACAGCTTGCGCGATTTTGCGCCGATGGCGGAAGTTTACGGCTCGCAGTTTCTTAAGCCTGATGGAGATGGAATTAAGATGGAGTTTAGCTTCGATAAGGCAAGCAACTCTATGATCTTAAACGGAAAGCCTATCCCACTACCGCACAATTAAATTTTTAAGCTTTGCGAGCAAATTTTAAATCCGCTTGCAAAGCTCTTTTTATTCCTTGCTTTTTCGGCGCAGAATTTCGCAAAACTCCGCGTAAATTTTTACCTGCATAATTTCGCAGCGGCGCCATAAAATTCCGCTCGAATTTTACCGTATCTTTTCCGCCCGCTTCGCTAAATTTTAAAACTTACAAGCCAAAATCTCATATTTGCAATGACAGATAGGCTTAAGCAATTTTGGCTATAATGCGCGATTTTGCAGCGCAGCTAGCGTAAATTTAAAAGACGGCGGAGATGAGCGGCATTTATTACGCCGCCTCTTTTGACGACGTATTTTATATTGGGAAACTAACGCTAAATTTGCATTTTTAAATTTCAAGGAATGATATGAAAGTAATCAAACGCAACGGCAGAACCGAGGAACTTGACGTAAGCAAGATCAAAAAATACACGAGCGAGGCGGTAGAGGGGCTGGAAAACGTAAGCCTTAGCGAGCTTGAGGTGGACGCAAAGATCCAGTTTCGAGATATGATCACCACGGAGGAGATCCAACAAACCCTCATCAAAACCGCAGTCGAGAAGATCGACGTGGATCGCCCGAACTGGACCTTCGTCGCCGCGCGATTATTTTTATACGATCTGTATCACAAAGTAACGGGCTTTAGCGGTTACAACAGCCTAAAAGATTACTTCGCTCGCGGCGAGGCGGCAGGTCGCATAATGCTCGGGCTTAAGGAAAAATACGATCTTGAGGATCTAAATTCTTATCTGCAACCGCAGCGCGATTTGCAGTTTAACTACCTAGGCATTAAAACGCTTTACGATCGCTACCTCATCAAGGATAAGAGCGGCGCGCCGATCGAGCTTCCGCAGCAGATGTTTATGGCGATCGCGATGTTCCTTGCGCAAAACGAGCTTGATTGCCAGAGCTGGGCGAAAAAATTTTACGATCTTATATCTAAATTTGAAGTCATGCTTGCCACTCCGACGCTCTCAAACGCCCGCACGACGCGACATCAGCTAAGCAGCTGCTACGTAGGAAGCACGCCCGATAATATCGAGGGGATTTTTGATAGCTACAAGGAGATGGCGCTTTTAAGCAAATTCGGCGGCGGTATCGGCTGGGACTGGTGCAAGGTGCGCGCGATGGGCGGCAGCATCGACGGGCATAAAAATGCCGCGGGCGGCATCATCCCGTTTTTAAAGATCACGAACGACATCGCCGTCGCCGTCGATCAGCTGGGCACGCGCAAAGGCGCTATCGCCGTGTATATCGAGCCGTGGCATATGGATGTGAGCGACTTCCTCGATCTGCGCAAAAACTCGGGCGAGGAGAGGCGCCGCGCGCATGAAATTTTCCCCGCGCTGTGGATAAACGATCTGTTTATGAAAAGGCTTCAAAGCGGCGGCAAGTGGACGCTCTTCGATCCCGCCGAAGTAAGCGATCTGAGCGATCTATACGGCGTGGAATTTGAAGCGCGCTACGAGCAGTACGAGGCCGACGATAAAATTTCAAAATCTACGATCCTGGCAAAGGAGCTTTGGAAGAAAATTTTAACGAGCTACTTTGAGACCGGAATGCCCTTTTTATGCTTCAAAGATAACGCCAACCGCATCAATCCAAACGCGCATCAAGGCTTAATCAGAAGCTCAAATTTATGCACCGAGATCTTTCAAAACACGGCGCCGAACCACTACAAAATCAAGGTCGTCTTTGCCGACGGCAGCGAGAGGCTGTTTGAGGAAAACGAAGAAGTAAGAACTGACGCGGGCATCGTAAAGAAGGCGAAAAAGATCACCGCGCTGGACACGCTGGGCGGCAAAGAAATTTTTATCGTAGAAAAGGGCTGCAGCGAAGGCGCGACGGCAGTTTGCAACCTCGCAAGCGTAAATTTAAGCAAAATCAACAGCCGCGAAGAGATAGCTCGCGTGATGCCGATCGCCGTGCGGATGCTCGATAACGTCATCGATCTAAATTTTTACCCGCACGCCAAGGTCAAACACACCAATCTAAAAACCCGCGCGATAGGGCTCGGCGTGATGGGCGAGGCGCAGATGCTGGCCGAGCGCGGCGTGAAGTGGGGCAGCTACGAGCACTTCGAGCTGATTGATAGGATAATGGAAAACGTGAGCTTTAACGCAATCAAGGCAAGCTCAAATTTAGCCGTAGAAAAGGGCAGGTACCCCGATTTCGCGGGCTCGAAGTGGAGCGAAGGAATTTTCCCGATCGATTTAGCGAACGAAAACGCTAAGGCGCTCGTTAAGCGCGGCGGGCTCTTTGAGCAGAGCGGCTGCGACTGGGACGGACTGCGCGAGAAAGTAAAGCGCGACGGCATGCGAAACGGCTACCTAATGGCGATCGCGCCGACATCGAGCATCAGCATACTCGTAGGCACCACGCAGACGATCGAGCCGGTGTATAAGCGCAAGTGGTTCGAGCACAATCTAAGCGGTATGATCCCAGTCGTTGTGCCGAATTTAAGTCCAAAAACGTGGCAGGCGTACGTACCTGCGTACGAGCTCGATCAGCGCCTACTCGTAAAAGCAGGCGCCATCCGCCAAAAATGGATCGATCAAGGCCAGAGCCTAAATATCTTCATGAGCCTAGACAAAGCTAGCGGCGGCTATCTGAGCGAAATTTACACGCTTGCGTGGCAGCTGGGGCTAAAATCGACCTACTACCTGCGCTCCGAAAGCCCAGATAGCGAGAAGCTAAACAACGTCGCAGACCGCTCAATCGAGTGCGAAGGGTGTCAGTAAATTTGTCTATATCAAAGGAGTTAATATGATAGTCAATCAAGATATAAAAACATTTTTAAAAACTTTGAAAGATCAAAGTATTAATTTAATAATTACTTCCCCACCATACAATATGGGTAAAGCATATGAAACAAAGACTAGTATTAAAGAATATTTAAAAATACAAAAAGAAGTAATAGCTGATCTTATTAGGGTATTAAAAAACGACGGTAGTATTGCATGGGAAGTCGGGAATTTTATTGCTGATAAAGAAGTTTTTCCACTTGATTTCTATTATTATGAAATTTTTAAAGAATTTGGATTAAAACTTAGAAATAGAATAATATGGCGTTTTGGACATGGACTTCATGCAAGTTCTAGATTTAGCGGCAGATACGAAACCATACTTTGGTTTTCAAAGAGCGACAAATACACATTTAATTTAGATAATGTGCGCATAGCTGCAAAATACCCAGGCAAAAGGCATTTTAAGGGCGACAAAAAAGGCCAATTATCTGGCAACCCTAAAGGTAAAAATCCGTCAGATATCTGGGATATTGTTGTTAACGATTGGGATAGAGAAATTTGGGACATAGTAAATGTTAAAAGTAATCATGTAGAAAAAACACTTCATCCTTGCCAATTCCCAGTCGAACTTGTAGATAGGTTGATTTTGGCTTTAAGTAATGAAGGAGATGTTGTCCTTGATCCATTTGGTGGTGTTGGATCTACTTTGATTAGCGCAGTTAAAAACAATCGAATAGGCATTAGTGTAGATAAAGAAAAAGAATATTGCAAAATAGCAGAGCAAAGGCTAGAAAAGTTGAAAAATGGAACTTTAAAACTACGAGAGGCGGGGCAGCAAATTTATGTTCCAAAGAACGATAGCATAGCAAAAATTCCACAAGAATGGAAAGGACAAGGAGCATATCAATGAAAATAAAATACATACATTCTCATTTAAATGGATTAGAATTTTTACAAGTACACCATAAAGATAGATGGAAAGAAATTAAACAAGTTATAAAAAATTTAAATGCAAACAACTATAAAACAAAAATTTCCAAAGAAGAAGGAAGACAGAATAATTTACTTTATAATCCATCCGAAATCAATAAGGCTTTTAAAACAAATTTTAATAATCTTGGATGGGAAGAAAGTAGACAAACATACTATTTAACCCCTGATCAAGATTTAGCATATGAAACAATGTCGCTTCCGTCAGAACAGCAAAAATCTACAATTGAAGCAAGGAATAAAATAGCTTATATGTCGTATAATCAGACGGATTTTTTAAAGGATAGAATCGCTATTGAAGTCCAGTTTGGGAAATATGCCTTTGTAGCCTATGATTTATTTGTGAAACATATGGCTTTTTATATAGCAAATCAAATTGATGTAGGCATAGAGATAATCCCAACAAAAGCAATGTGTACTGAAATGTCAAGTGGTATAGCTTACTATGAGGGTGAGGTTTATAATGTTTATAGGCAAGGTAGAAACACACCAGCAGTTCCGCTTGTTTTAATAGGGATAGAACCTTAATTTTTAAAAATTTTATCTGTTCTCCCCATTCGATAGCAGCTTGAGATTCAATAGCCAAATATAAACTCCTTGTGCAGTATCACCAAAATTTGGCTATTGGAGGTCTAATTAAAATAAAATTTTGCAAAAAATCCATCGCATATTGCGGTATCGCCCTTTTCTTGAAGTACAAAATTTTATCCGGTTCAAACACCAATTCCTCTTTATTGTTATCAAGGCGGCAGCCAGTAGATGTAGCCCAAGCGAAACATTTATATTCTTGACAAGACAAGCACTGGCCTGCACTGCAAAGAGATAAAAAGGGGTACACATAATTTATTTAGAAAGATTGTACATAACGGCAATATGTCATCATCATAGACCATAAGCTTTAGCCTCATTGTATAGTCGACTGGGTCATAGATATGGGGGCCTGAACGGCGGAAAAGACAAGAAAATATTTAAGGAAAAGTCTTAAATATCGAGAGCAACTCTATCATTTAGCGTCATCGGTTTCATTTGACGAGATTGAAGCGTTTGAATTTTAAGCGCTAATTTGAGCCTATATTACTTAAATTTCAATGCTTGTGTAGGAGTTTGGGGTTGAAAAACAGATCCGCCACTTTGTGTTGAGGAGGTTTTAAATAATAAAAATCAGGTAACATGGTTATTTGTTTAATTAAGTGTAAAAGTACAATAAAAAATTTATCTACTTAGAATTTCTATAAGTCTAGCGCTTTATTCGCAAGTAAAATTTCCTCATCTATCCCTCGCCCGATGAAGACCAAAAAATTATCGCAGCATTTGCGGTCGCTAAAAGGCGTTATCTCAAATTCGCCGTTTACGAACTGCACGACGTATTGTGCCTCGTCGCCTTTAAAGCTCGCAAGCCCCTTGATGCGGTAAAAATTTTCCGGTATATCGCTCATAAATTTGATGAAATTTTGCCTATCGATGTCCTCGGGAAGGTCTTTTTTAAACGAGACTATCCCTTCGTCTTCGTGCGTCGCGCCCACCTTACCCTCGAGCAGGACGGACGCCATATACGAGGTGTCGCTCTGGCGGTAGAGTAGGTAGTTTGGATTTAGCTCGGCGCCCACCGTCTCGAATATCTCGGCGCAGCGGTTGTTTTGGATCAAAATTTGCCGTATCCGCTCCTTCTGCTCGAGCGAGATCAGATCGATTTTATTGAGCACTATGACGTCTGCGGCCTTGATCTGCTCAAGCATTATTCTTGATCTGCCCCGCTCTTTTAAGAAATTCGCCCCATCCACGACGGTGACGATGGCGCATAGATTGACCGCGTCTTTGATCTCGTTTAGCTCGCTTAAGATATTGAAAGGATTGGCGACGCCGGTGGTTTCAAGCACGATGCTGTCGGGCTTTTTGGGCTTGAGCTGCGAGATCGCAAGCTTGATCTGCCCCGCCATTGAGCAGCAAACGCACCCCTCGTCAATCTCTACGAGCGCGTATTTGGCGTCCAGCAGCGCGCCGTCGAGGCCTATTTTGCCGATCTCGTTTTGGATGATACCGGTAAATCTATTTTGCGCTGTTTCATGCTCGATGAAATTTTGGATAAATTTCGTCTTGCCCGAGCCCAGATAACCGGTGATGATGAAAAAATTCGGCCGCTCGCCGCCTTGCATAAAAATTTGCTTTTTATCCTCCTTGGCTAAGCGTAGCAAAAATTTAAACAAAGCTGCCGAGCCAGACAGCTTCTTAAAAGATCTATCGTCAAATTTAATGCGATCGTCGCTCGCATCCTTGCTGCCGTAGATTAAATTTACAAAAATTTCGCCGCAGAGCGGATCTGCTTTGCTTTTTAAGTTGCGCTCTTTGTCGTAGATCACGGCGCGAGCCGCTTTTTTGTAAATTTTAAAGCTCTCATAGCGCGGCTCGTAAATTTTGCAAAGCGCGATATGCAAAAAGTTCATAAACGCAAGCGATACCCTAAAGCAGGGGAAATTTTTATCGAGCCCCTCTTTTGCGATGATCTGCTTACCCTCTATGCGCACGCCGTCCTTTGCGTACGACCTATCTCTGAGCTTCGTTTTAAAAGATAGCTCTATGCCCCGCTCTTGCGGTTTTAAGTAGATCGTAGCGACGCAGAAGTTATTTAAAAGCTCCTCGTGCGCGGAGAAATTTCGCACCTTCGTCAAAAACTCCGGCTCTCCGGCCAAAACGGCTTCAAAAAGCGAAACGTTGTCTAGCAGCTCGTCATTTGCGGAGGGGAAATAATAAAGCTCAAACACGCCCGCGCCCTCTTTCACCTCCCGCAAAACGATGCCGTAAATTCCGCTGTAAAAGCCAAATTTTATGCTCCAGCATTCGTTAAAATAGTTCCCCTTATACATCCCCTGATACCTGCTTGAGGATTTTACGTCGCTATCGTAAAGAGACTTCATCAATATGCATCTCATAAGCGATCTGTAATCCTCAAACGAGTATTTAAATTTCAAAGGGAAAATATCTTGAAATTCCATGCTTCTATCCAAATTTAACCTTGTCGCCGTTGCCCAGATAATCGGATGTTTTGGTTCTAAATCTAGCTGTGCCTTTTACGATCGGATAGCCCTCGCGGACGAATTTTTGCACGGTCAGCAGACCCGTGCAATGGTTGCACGCCATGACTTGGTAGTTCCATCTTTTCAGTCCGATAACCAGATCGTCGTATTTAGGATCCCAGTCGTCAAACGGCGAGATATGAAGTCCGCCGTAAAGTCCGTAGAGCTGATCGTTATCGTACTTAAGCTCCTTGTGCGCGGAATCGGAAAAGGTAATGATCCCCTGATGGCAGCAGCCCGTGATACTCACAAGACCTTTGTCTTTGACATTTACGAATATCGACTGCTCGCCAAAAACCCTCGTAATGATAGGGCAGTCATAGCAAAACGTACACATTCCGGGCTCAATCTCGTTTCTACCCTTTTTAAACACTACAAGCTCGCCCTTATGACCAGAATCTTTGATATATTGTCTGCCCTCCGGGTAAAATCCTTCGTGTATGATGATCCTGATATCGGGCTTATACTTTAAAACGACAGGTAGCGCCCAAAAGTGATCGTAGTGCTCGTGCGACATTATGAGGGTGTCTATTTCGCCGCTTTGCAGCATCTTATCGATCCCCTCCCGCTTAAAACACTCGTGCATCCATTTGTAGGACCAGCCGCAATCAAGCAGATATTTTTTCTTTTCTCCGTTTAGACGCTCTATCTCTATGAGAGCAGAGTAGCCGCCCGCGTTATCGGGATTTACGGAAAGTTTTTTGGTTACCTCCCACGCCTCATCGATCTTATCGGGTAGAAGATGCTTGATTTGTGAAATTCCCTCTTCGTAGCTGCCTTTGGCAAGCCCTTTGCCGTTACCAAACGGTGGCCAGTTAAATAGATATTGATTGACTAGCAGTCCGCCTGCGCCTTTAATATCTCCCATCAGCATCGAGTTGTCAAACCAGCTCGTTTCGGAGATATTGGTAACTTCAACGCTTTTAATCGCGCCGAAATCGGTCATCTTTCGCACTTCATCCGGAAGAAAAAATTCTCTCGCAGGAGAGTATGAAAACACTCCCATCGATGCGAGCGCGCCGAGTCCTATGCCCGCCGCACCGCCTTTTATAAAATCTCTTCTAGCTTCATTCATCTCAGATCCTTTATTTAAAAATTGTAAGCATATTGCCCACGGCAGGCGCTAGATAAACTACGGCGAGATAGATGATTACGCCTATGATAAAGCCCACTACCAAGCCTTTGATGGAATTTTTATTTCCAAAATCGTCTTCCTCGCCCGCTTCCTCTGCTTCCTCTTTCTTACCCGCAAGCTTCCAGCCCGGCCAGCCGTCCATAAACCAGTAATTTATCAGCATGACGTTGATAAACCAGATCATCGGAATCATAGGGAATTGTTGCGGATGCGAAAAGCCCTTTTGGGTGCCTAGTAAAAAGTGAGAGACCTGATAATAGACATAGTATAGGACGATAGCCGCTACCATGCTTATGATCGTTCTAAGAAGGATATTGACGGGCTTTGAAAATTTATTGACTGCGTTGTTGCAGTAAAATTTAATAAATAGCACCGGCACCAGCCAAAATATAGCTATCTCGCCTACGTGCAGCCAGCGCCAATCGGGCGCAAAAAGTCTTCTGTCGCCTCTAATATGTACACCCCAGATGAGCTCTTGCAGATAGTAAAAGAAGAACGAAAAGCAAAACGCCATCGCTATAATGCCGAAAAACGACGCCACTCTTCTAAGCCAGTTCGTCTTAATAAGGCTAAAAGGATACCTCTCCCAGATGGTTTCATACACCCAGACCATAACGGTACAGCACATAATCCACGCGATATTGAAATTTCCGTGCACGGTATCGGCGAAGTTGTGCCACCAAGGCGGAGTGATGGATGTGTATTTTTGCCACGGATCGAATAAAATTCCCATTTGCGAGTGGAAAAATACGAAATATACGATCATACTTAGCAAAAAGGTCCAGATAAAAACGGTAAAGCCTTTAACGGGCTGTTTTAGCTTCTGCCACGGCGAATTATCCGCCGCCACTACCCAAGAGGGGCTGAGCCACGATGCGATAGCGGCAAACATCAAAATGGCCTGAGCCGAATACTCAAGAGCGTAAAAATCGGTTATACCAAGCTCCGCAAGCCTTCGCGGACTAAAATACGATATGGCAAGCTCGCCTAAAATAAATTCGAAGAATATCTTTAAGAATACGAAGAAGGTAAAAAATACCATCACGGTAAAGATAATGCCCTTTTTCGCTGGTCCCGCCGTATAGAGCCACTCTCTTTTAAAAGGCCAAAAATCAAAAATATACGCGATCCAGATGATAACTACAAGTAGCCATCTGCACCACATATATCCCACGTAAGGGGTATACATCCTCATCAGTCCCCTAGGATCTTGAAAGATCCACCACGATGCGTAAAACACTACAAACAAAAACAGAGTATTTACAAGCACCGATGTGAGCGGAGAATATCTTCTAACAAGCTTCCGCTCCTCTAGATAAATTTTGTCTTCAGGTTCGCTCATCGCTCCCTCCTTACATAAAATTTAATCTTTGTTAATTATATAAAAAGAGTGCAGCCCATTTGTAGCGTAAATTTGGATTAAATTTTAAATTGTCTCAGAAAAGCTTCATTTCGGAAGTTTAATTGTAAAATTTGAGCCGTTCTTTAGGCTCTCTACGACGAGCGAGCCCTTGCAGTGATCTTCGATGATGATCTTTGACATGTACAGCCCGATGCCGGTGCCGTTTTTGCTGGCTTTGGTAGAAAAATACAGATCGAAAATTTTATCCGCGATCTCTTTTTTGATGCCGCCTGCATTGTCTTTTACGCTTAAGCAAAGGTAGGACTTTTCGATGTAGGTTGAAATTTCGATAACGCCGTCGTCGATATTTCTTTCCAAAAAAGCGTCCTGCGCGTTTTTTATGATGTTTAAGATAACCTGCGAAACCTCGTTTTTATATGTGAGCAGAGTCTGGTTGCAGCCGTATTTCGCGTAAATTTTAATCTTTTGATTTTGCAGTATCGCTTTTGCGATATTTATCGCCATATTGCAAAGCTCCTCCAGGCTCGTAACCTCCTTGATCTTGGCGGGCTTAAAGAAATTTCTAAACTCGTCGATCGTTTCGGATAGGTGCTTGGAATACTGCTCGATCTTGCCAAGCTCCTCCAAAAGAGCCGTTTTGTCAAATTTGTCCGCCATCAAGCAACTAGTGCTTAGATACGAAGCCGTAGCCGAGATAGCGGATAGCGGCTGCCTCCATTGATGCGCTATCATATTTAAAATTTCGCCCATCTGAGCGAGCCTTGATTGATACTGCAGCTGCTCGTCTTGGCGCCTTATGAGCTTTAGCTGCTCCTCGATCTCGTGGTTGAGCGTCAAATTTAGCCGTTTGACCTTCAGCCTGCTTTGCTTTAGTTTCTTCTCCGCCATTACCCTTTTGGTGATATCCACCACTATCCAAAGCACCTCGTCGTTTCCCGATATGGAATCGCCCGAAATTCTAATCCACAGCCCTTTGCCGCTTTTGTGCCTTAGCTCGTAGTTTAGCTGCAGAGCCTCATTTTTTCTTACTTTATTAAAGGCGATGTCTGCGAAATGCAAGTATTTTTCTTCGCTTAGATGTATGGTTTGCGCGGATTTACCGATGATCTCGTCGTATTCGTAGCCGAAAATTTTACAAAAGGTCTCATTGCACTCCATAATATTTCTTTTCTTGTCCACGATGAAGATGCCGACGCCGGAATTTGAAAATATAGTCTCAAATCTCTGATGATTTTTCTTGATGTCTACTATCGCCATTTTATTCTGTATCCTTGCGAGTAGATGTTTTCTATCAGCTTATAGCCGATTTTTCGGTGAAATCTGGATATGATATTTCTTACCCGTTTGTCGTCATACTCGTCGCAGTCCTCAAACAGCTCGTTTTCTATCTCAAGGCCGCTTGCGATCCGCCCGCTGGAGCTCAAAAGCAGCTGCAATAATGAAGTTTCGTTTTTGGTTAGTTTGATGGCTTCGCCCGCCTTTGATAGGGTTAAACTCTGCTTATCCCACATAAAATCGCCGCTTAGATAAATAAACTTTCCGGGTTTGGTTTCGATACTTTGCGTGATTTTTTCAAGCACGCTTAGTAGATCCTCGGTCGTAAAAGGCTTTAGAATATAGCCGTCCACGCCGATAGATATGGCTTTGGTAAAAAATTTAGACTCATCGTAGGCTGAGAAGATGACAGTTTTTACCGAAGGATCGATCTGTTTGATTTGCTCTAACATCTCAAGCCCGTTTATGCCCGGCATATTGATATCGGTAAAAACAATGTCAATTTTGCCCGCTTTAAATTTATCGATACCCTCCTGCGCGTCACCGCAGTCGGTAACCTGATGGAAAAACAGCCTTAAAATTTTCGCGGTCTGCTGCCTTACCTCATTATCATCCTCCACATATAGGGCGCGCATACTGCGAGTTTGAGCTTGTATTTCGTTTATATCCATAATGCAGCCCCTCCTTTTTAAATTTATCCCTTATCGTAAATTCTATTTCGCCCGCTGCAACCCTGTTTTAAATTTACAGAACCGAATGCGCTTATTCCACCTGTCCAAGCTTTTTAAGATAGGCGAAAATTTTAGCGATCTCGATCATCTTATTTAGGCTTTCGAGCAACTTCGCGCTTTGCGAGCTCGGCGCGGATTTGAAAATTTCGCTATTTTCAACGCCGATTACGAGGCTGTTTTCGCCCAGGTAAAGCTCGGTTTTACCAAATAAATTTACGGTGATCGTCTGCATGTTTTCTAAAATTTTTTTGTTTTGCAAAAATGCGGCGGCGGCGGGATTGTTGAGATAAACATCAAACGACGCGCTTAGGTGCGGGCTGTCTTTAAGCAGCTTCAGATCCGACGCGCCGAAGATGAACTCTCCGCGCGGCACGACTAAAATTTTACTATCGAAAGTCTCGCTAAAATCAAATTTTGCAAAAAGCCCGTCGAAAATCGCCGTATCATCCTTTTTTTTAAGATGCAAAATTTTATCCAGCTCAAATACCCGATTTTCTCTGTTTTTATCGAAATCGCGACTTAGGCAGATGTCACCGATTTTTATGCCAAATTCGGGCGTCTTACCTACTATAGCGTGCTTGCAAGTGCATAGATTTGCCTCTTTACGGAGCGGATTTTTGTAAATTTCATCGAGTAAAAACGCGCCGAAAGGCTGAAAGGTAAGACGCAGCTCTTTTGCGATCCAAAGCAGAAATTCATTCTTAAAGGCCTCTTCACTGAGCGCTTCAAATTTACGCGAAATACGCACGGCTAGGTATTTGTAAGCAGGATAAGCAAGAGCTAGCAGCACTAATAAAAATAGAAACGAGAAATCTCCGAAATCCTTGCGCATAGCGATAAACAGCGCCAGTACTACCACTGCTACACCGCCACGCGCCTTCCAAAGCGCCACATTGCGCGCTCCATCTAGTTTTTGCTTTTTTAATTCGTAAGAAACAAGGCTCATCGCTATCCCCGTGAGTGAAATTTGACGCTCATTATAGCGAAAAATGGGATTAAATCAAGCCATATGATAAGCGCGTTGCTATTTATAAGGCGGGTTTTTTCATAATAGCTCAAAAGCGTAGAAATCGCCGTCTTTTTCTCTGCATTTGACAATATCGCCGTATTTGAATTCTAAAATTTCATCCAGTTCGGATTCAAATTTCGTCGTATCGGTAATTTTAAAAATATATTGCGCGATTTGAACAGCCTTTACCGGGCGCCATACATCGATATCTTCGTTTAAAATTTTTATAAAAATTTCTTTATCGGACGCGCTCGCCATATTAAATCTTTCCGCCCGGTTATCTAAAATTCTTTTTGCCTAGCCACAATTTAAGATATTTTAATACGGGTCTTAAATAATCATTAGTAGCGTTGGCCTTAAAGGTGCTCGCGTCCGATTCTATCAAATACCAGCTATATCCATCATCCTTTAAAATATTCATTTTGCGATGTTTGGCCTCAGTGTTTGCGTCAGATATCTCTATATCCAGTACTTTATTTGCAATATTCATCTGTACCGATAAATTAGGGCTTAGATCATATATGAAACGGTTAAAATCTTTGATGATATGCGTATTATATACGTCATCGATCATCTCGGCTCTTCTCTTCTTAAAAATTTCCTCCTCTATCGGATCTCCGTCAATAAGCTTTCCATAATGATCCGCGTCTGCTATGAGCTCTTCGTAAGACGCGGTAAAACATCCAAAAAATCCCCTATGCATCCCAAATTTCCAATTCGTAGGCACCGTCTCGTCGATTGCTTGAAAATATTCGCTATTAAATCGATTGTAATCTATATCATCTACAAACGGTAATATGCAATAATAAACCTGTCCCTCTTCATATTGGATACCATGAACAAAATAGGTTCTATTTAATCTCAGATGCTCATGCCTATCTTCTTTTATACATTTTACAATCATTTAAAATCCTTATCTACTTTTTCCATTTAAATTTAAACCTCTTTCGCTTAATTTTTATAAAATTTTCCAGTTGCTTATCGGTAAAATTCAAAATCTCTTTTCGGTTTTGTAAATTTACATAAGTGTGCCTTATATCGCAATTACCGACAAAGGCGGCTTCCCAGTTCTTAATTAGCCAACTCGAGCTTATCGCATATTCCCGTCCTTTATTCTAGCGCATTTTATCGCTATAGCCGATAGGCGCAAATAGACCTGAATAAAACCCCTCCAGATAAGGTAGTCTCGGGCATCCTTCCGTATCGGTCGCGACGATAAATTTTATCTTTCGATCATACGGACGAAAAGCCTTGTGACACTCTATAATATCTCCATTTTTTAGATCGTCTTTGAATTCTAAAAATTTATAAGTAAATTTTGCAGGAATTTTATCATTTATCCTTTTGTATTCGGCTAAAAAACTATCGTAATAAGAAAATATGCTTATATTTCTGGGCGACTCGGTATCACATACAAAATCTAAATTCTCCAATACCCACTTTTTAGAAATCAAACTATTATTATTTTTCGCATTAGCTTCGGGTGGCAATACTATAAACTCCCCCGAATTATCGCTGTTTATACGCAGCAGGTTATTCCAGCTACAAAATAAAAACCGCCCTTGACCGATTTGCAGTATATCGCCCTCCGCGAAAATTTCTCTAAAATTATTAATCGAAAATTTCCTTCTACCTCTTACGGGTATTATCTTTTTATAATTTCTTTTCATGATCTTTCTTCTGTTTTATTATTAAATCGCCACGCACTCGCTAAATTCCTAAATGCAAAATATATAAATCGTTTTTAATTGCCGAATCGATTAGTTCCAATAGGCCGTCTAATTGTTCGATAACCGAGGATTTATTTAGGGCGCAGTTTTTATCAAAAACAATCTGCTCATCCGCGCTCAAGAAAAGCGACCTCCAAGAGCATATTATATCTCTAAATTTAGCTTTATCCTCTATCCAGCTATAGCCATAGTAATTTAGACCTTTTTTCAAATTTGCCTCATCGTTCCATGTGGTTTGCACCCACTTTAGAGAGTACGAAATATGAAGTATCAGATCATCGCTAATTATTACACTATGCTCTTTAGAGAAGATATTTTCTTTTGTCTTTTTGAGTAAAAATTCATGTTTAGGCATACAGCTCCTTATTGTTTTAAAATATGACTTTAATAAAACTCGATCTAGCTATTCGCCAAATTTTATCCAGGCTGCGGCGTATTCTAGCGTTTCATCCCTAAAATATTTGCTAATTATCTTATATTCATCTTCTTTCGCAATATTTATAATTGTTTCAACAAAGCTGGTGCAAAACGCCGTGCCGATATATTCGTCTTCGCTTGCCGCTCCCTTTTCCACAAAATCAAAAATTTCATTTCTTGTCTTTTCGTCCAAATCATCAAAAATTTTAATCGTAGTTTCTGCAAAAGATGCAAGCAACCACAATAAGCTAGGTATGTACTCCATATCGAAAGGAAATATCTGCTCTTGATAGGCGTTAAAATACGCCCTATTTTTCTCTATAAAGAAATAGATATATTCCTCATATTTGCCCAAATCGGTCTTTATTAAGCACATTTGCCAATCCTTATAAATTTTTGCCCTTATAATACTTCTCCCAAAATTTTATCGCATTTTTTATCTCTTTTTCAAAATGTTTGAATGGTATATAAATTTCTTCTTGTTCGTAGGGTTTTAACTTTTTATATTTCTTGGAATGCGTAATTCTCGCAATATCTTCATAATTTTTTTGTAAAAAATCTATGATTATTTTTACCTCATCCCTGCTAAATTGTTTCGCTCGTGCTCGCCGCATAGGCGGTGTAAATGCTTGAATGAACATATCCTCTATAACCTCCTCATCGCCGAAGCGCTCGTAAAAATCAATAAAATCCAGGATATAATACCTAAAAGCATAGTCATTGAAAACCTGCAAATCTCCCGATAAAAGTTTGATTGTGCTATGGTCTAAATCACACAGTTCTTTACCACACAAATCTTGCTCGACAAGCTCATCCTTTTGTACAGGATTTGTTATAATTTCCGGCTTTTGTAGTTTAAGCCGCGCCTTTAGCGCCTTTATTCTATTCGATAAGTTCATTTTGTTCTTCTTTTTAGAAAGCATAAAATTTGAGCTTGGCTTATAATGTTCTTTTACTCTTATCAGATATATCAAATACAGGATCAATCCTATGATAAGTAGTAGTTGCATAATGACGGATTGGGTTGTGGCTACGATATAGACTTTTCCTCCGCGATAACCGCCCTCCGTTAATAGTTTATGAAAATTTAAAGACGATAGGATAATAAAAAATATCGTCATTACAATTCTTACCGGTTTCATGGTTTTAAATTATCCTTATATGAAATTCCAAGGACGGTTTGTCGCCTTTTATCCAATCAAAGTCCAAGAATTTCATCGATAAATACGTCTCGCTCAAGATTCAAATTTATCCATCTAGGCAGTATATGTCGTTGTCCAAATCCACATTATTATCTGCTAATAGTTTCAGTAAATTTGCATTATAATATAGACCGGGCAAGCTATTATAACTGTAAACTACGACTCTTAGCAGCTTTTTCACGCTTTGTAATTTTATACTCCTCGCGACATTTATATCTGCTAAAAATTTTTTAATTAGATCTCCCGCAAAAGGTATATCATAAAATTTTTCCTCTATGCTAAAGCCAAAATTTCTGTATTTTAAAATAGAACCTTTTAGTTTCAAATCTCCTTTTTGCCAGACTTTTGTTGCAGATATGCCGTTGCTGCTTATTGTTTCGGATAGATCCCTATCGCTTTCGATCGATAGTATTAAAACTACTTTGTTGCCTTTCAAAGCTACTCCTAAAATCTTTTATATCCCATCTATGCACATATTGTCATTTAGTTTGACACACATTTTATATTTATCAGAATATGGGCAAAACCAGCATATTCTGTATTGTAAGCCAAAATTTTTATTTGGGCACACGCCCAGGACAAATAGTTGGGCAATATGCAAAATCATCTCCGTTTCTAGCGCGATAATTAGTGATATATTCGATCGCTACTTCGAATGCATTGTCATCTTCCTCTTCGGTATACCAGTTGTCATATGTGATGATGGGCTTATTGCCGCTTAGGCGATATACATCTCCTCCTAGGATAATCATACCTTTATCTCTTGTGATTTTTAGCACCTCCATTACATCATCAAATCTCCAAGCGATATCATAAATTCCGTACTCTTCCCTTAAGCGTATACCGCGCTCTAAAAGATCCTGTGGCACGATATTTACGTAGTCTTCATCTATAAATGGCATAATTCGCTCCTTTCACTTTATTTTTGGGTTAAAAAATCTATGTTTGACGGTTTTGATGCCGTTTGACACCTATTTTTTGGAAAAATTATATCCAAACGAATATAAAAGGAAGGAAAATAATCAAAATCCAAGACAAGCGACTACGCGTATGAATTAAAAGAGAGCAAAAGGATCGCTTTTAGAATTTCTTGCCGCAATACATTAAAATTTGCGGCGTATCGGGATTAAGGCGCGCTCTCTTTGCACATGAACATCGCGCAGCGCTTAATAACTCAAGGCCTCCGAAAGCTCTAAAAATTTAGGATACTCTTTAATGTTTTCAAAGTCGCCGAAGAAAATTTGCTTTCCTTTTTCGAGCAGCAAAACCTTGTCTGTAACCCTTCTCGCGCTCATCAAATCGTGAGTTATAAATATAATATTTATATTTTTATTAAGCGTCAAAAGCATATCCAAAAGCCTCTCTTTCGCCTCGAAATCAAGCCCGCTCGTTATCTCATCGAGGATTAGGAGTTTCGGGTTTGAAAGCATAGCTATTAGCATGCCTACTCGCTCAGCCTCGCCGCCACTAATTTGATGCGGGAGCTTAGCTAGAATTTCCGCGGGCAAATTTAGCGTTTTTAAAAGCGAGCCCACAAGCTCATCATCAAAATTTAGTTTAAGATAATTCTTTATGTTTTTAATCTGAGTTTTGATTTTAAGAGCCGGATTTAGGCATAGTTTTTGATTTTGCATCACGAGGCGGATCCGGCTTCTGCATCGTAAAAATCTCATTTTGGTTTAAATTTGATAGATTGTTGCCTTCGAAAAATATCTCGCCTCCGCTTTGTTTTATAACTAGAGCCAAAATTTTAGCCAGAGTGCTTTTGCCGCTTCCGCTTTGTCCTAGGATGGATAAATTCTCGCCGCTTTCGAGATTAAAGCTAATGCCGTTTAGCACTTCTAAACAGATCTGCTTGTGTCCGAAATGCTCTTTAAATTCGAAATTTTTCGATATGTTTTTAACCTCTAATATCATTGAAATTTTCCGTTTTTGAGATTTAAAATTCTACCCGTCAGATGCGAGATAAGCCCGAGCTCATGGGTGATAAATATAATGCCGATCTCGCGCTTGAGAGAATTTAGCATATTTATAATATTTCTTTTGTTTAGAGTATCGAGCGAGCTTGTGATCTCGTCGCATATTAAAATTTTGGGCTTCAGGCAAAGCGCCAAGACTATCTGAACTCTGCTCGCCTCCCCGCCGCTTAGCTCGTAAGGAAATTTATGCCAAAGCGTGTTCGCGTCGTCAAAGCCGAATTTGTAAAAATACTCAAAAGCCGTTTTTTTAATAAGGCCTATTTCCGTAGTTTTTTTAAGATAGAGATTGAAATGATCGCCCACGTTTAGCATCGGATGAAAGGAGCCGTGGCTGTTTTGAAAGATCAGAGCGCAGACATTTCGCCTATGCTCTCTAAGCTCATTTTGATCAAGAGCCAAAATATCTCTGCCGCAAATTTTAAATTTATCGGCGCTAAGGCTAAAGTCGTCATCAAAAAGCCTTATCATCGCCTTTGCAAACATCGACTTTCCGCAGCCGCTATTTCCGGTGATCGCAACGCATTCGTTTTGGGCGAGGGTGAAATCAAGATTTGATAAGATCGGCCTATTTTTAAATTTTAGATTTAAATTTTCTATTTCGATCATATTTTTATACCCTTGCCGTTTGAGCTCGTGCTTAAAATCGCAAAAGAGAGTATGAGTAAAAATAGCACAGCCCCAGGGAAAAGCACGACCCACCAAGAGCCCATAAATAGTGCTTGCGTGCTTTCGTTTAGCATGAGGCCTAGGCTGATTGCGGATAGATCGCTTCCCACACCGAAAAAGCTAAGCGTCGCTTCCATAGCGATCGCGTGCGCGGCGTTGATACCGAAAAGCGTAAAAAGCAGAGCCTTTAAATTTGGAAGCGCTTCAAAAAATATAAGTTTAAAATGCGTCGCTCCGTTGATTTTGGCTTGAGCTATAAAATCGCTCTTAAGCATCGTTTTAAGAGCGCCTAAAATAACCTTTGCGCTTTGCATCCATGAGCAAAGTCCTATTATAAGGATAATCGTAAATAGCCTGCCGCCGGAAATCGATGAAAAGATCATAATAAATATAATGCTAGGCAGGGACAAAAACGCATCTATCAGCCTGTCGAAAAGCTCTTTTATAAAATTTGAATTAAGCGTTGCGACGTAGGCGTAAAAAGAGGCTATGAGGGTGGTTATGAAACTCGCCCCGACCCCTACGATAAGCGATGTTCTAAGAGCGTAAAATACGCGACTTAGAAGGTCTCTACCCATAAAATCTGTTCCGAAAATATGAGTTTGATTTGGGGCTAAATTTACGTTTTGAAAATCGCTAAAATTTGGATCAAACGGCGCAAAAAACGGAGCGAAAACCGCCAAGATAACAAAAAATACAAAAACCGCTAAGAAAAATTTATAAATTTTCATAAATTCCTCTTATCGAGCATAATCGCGATGATCTGCGCTGCTAAATTTGACAATATAACAAAAACGGCGCTAAGCAGCACCACGCTAATGACTACCGGATAGTCTTTTGAAACGACCGAGCTTATCGCAAGTTCGCCGATGCCGGGGTATGAAAATACGCTCTCGACTACGTACGATCCTGCAAAAATACCTCCCATTAGGGTTCCTAGATACTGCACTATAACGGGCAGGGCGTCCTGAAATGCCAGAAGATAAATTCTACTTTTTTCAAGCCCTCTTGCGTAAGATGCTTGGATAAAATCCTTGCTTAAGCTTTCTAAAAATGTGTCTTTGATAAATTTTATATTAAGCCCAAGATGGGGCAAAACCACGCTTAAAAGCGGCAAAAATAGGTGTTTGAGCGAAATCCCGCTTTGGCTGATCTCGTTTACTCCCGAGCTTGGAAAAAGCCCGAGAATCAGGCTAAAAACAAGAATAAAGGCAAGCCCTACCCAAAAATGCGGCAAACAGGCGAGCAGAAAAGTTGTGATATTTATAAAAATATCTATAAATTTATTCTTATAAATAGCGCAAATAAAGCCTAGGATAAGTGAAAACAGGCTTATGAAAAAAAATGATGCGAGCGATAGGGCGATGGTGTTTGGAAGCCTTTTTGCGATGATAGCGGAAATGCTTTCGCCGCTTATCAAAGATAGCCCGAAATCTCCCTGCAAAAATGCAAAGATCCACGAGAAGTATTGTAAAAATACGTTTTTATCTAAGCCCAAATTTATCTCGATCTGTTTTTTTACGCTCTCGCTCACCGCTTCCGGGCGCGAAAACATAGCGTCCGTAACGCTTCCTGGGAGGATAAAAATCAGCAAAAAAACGATCAAAGATAGAAAGAAGAGCAGCGCCAAACTCGACGCCACTCTCTTAAAGATTAAATTTCTCAACTATTTAACTTGCTTTTGCCATTCGTGGATATTCCACAAAAATCCGGCGCCGTGATGCCCCAAATTTCTTGTTTTTATGCCCGAAATTTCGTTATTATAAACAAGCGGAAAATCAAGATAAGCTATGAAAACAAAAGGAGGATTATCGTGGATTGCTTTTAGAAATTCTTTGTAGAATTTCTTTCTCTCGTCCATATTTTGAGTGCTTCTTGCGCTTTTTAGAGCCTTATCGACGGCTTCGTCGCTATAGTGGCTATAGTTCCAGCCGTTTTCATTCTTATCTACGTCGGCAAAACTCCCGAAAATTCTATACGTATGAAAATCTGGATCAAAAGGGCTACCCCAACCGATTACGAAACTCTGTACTTTAGAAATTTCAAAAGCTGTTTTAGGCTTGCCGTATGCTTTGGCGTCGATTCCAAATTTTACCAGCTCGCTACTAAGAGCCTTTGCTAGCGATACTCTAAACGGGTCGGTATTAAAAGCTAAAATTTCAAAGCCGAGAGTTTTGCCGTCTTTTTCATAAAAGCCTTTTTTGTTTTTACTCCAGCCGCTCTGTTTTAAAAGCTCATCCGCCTTTTTCGGGTCGTATTTAAACATAAGCTCCTTATCGTCGCTATTTGCCCAGCTTGTTTGGATCGGGTTATGCGCCTCAAAGCCGTATCCGTGGAGTAAAACATTGACGAAGCTTGACTTATCTATCGCGTAATTTATCGCTTTTCTTACATTTTTATCTTTGAAAAGCTCGTCGTTCATATTAAACATCAGCGCCCTATAATCGGCGCTTGCGAAGCGAAGAACCTTGAGGGTTTTGCTTTTTTCTACCGATTTTACGCCGCTTGGATCGATTAGCGCGGCATCGATTTCGCCGCTTTTTAGCTGAAGCAGCCTGATATTCGCGTCGGCTAGGACTTTTAAGAAGATATTTTTAGTTTTTGGAGCGCCTTTATAAAATTTATCGTTGGCGACGAATTTTATATACTCTCCCTTTTTCCACTCGGTAACTTTATAAGCTCCCGTTCCTACCGGCTTGTTGTTAAACTCGTCGCTGTTGATGTCTTTGCCCTCTAAGATATGCTTTGGCAACATGCCAAAACTAAGCGTATCCAAAAGCGGAGGAAACGGTTCGCTTAGCGTGATCTTTACGCTATTCGGGCTCGTTATTTCAACGCTTTTTACCATCTCGTAGTTTGATATCGCAGGAGCGTTTAGCTTCTTGTCTTTTGCCGCCTCTATCGTAAATTTAACGTCCTGCGGGCCAAATTTTACCCCATCGTGCCACAAAACATCTTCTCTAAGCACGAATTCATAAACCTTGCCGTCTTCGCTAACTTTCCATGAAGTCGCAAGCTCCGGAACTAAATTTGAGTTTTCATCGTGGTTTGTAAGGCCGGAAAAAACAAGCGAAAGCGTCGGATCGTGATCTTCGTCATAAAGCGGATTTATCCGCGGGGTCTCGGCTTCGATCCCGACGATAATCGTATCTTGCGGATTTTTGGCGCCAAAAGCGGTGCTTAAAAAAAGCAAACTCATGATAAAAATTTTAAAAAAATTCTTCATCATCACTCCTTGAAAAAATTTCGATATTGTAATACAAAAATTATAAAAGTATTATTATAAAAGTAAAACCGCGCTATGCCAAAATCAGTTTATTTTTAAAAAAGGCAATTTTTAATCAAAATTTTGCATTTATATTATCTTGGGGTTTTTATTTGCAAGCATTTATTTTGCCAATGCCATAAATAGCGCTAAAGACGTTATTTGGTTAAATTAGTTACGAGGATGCGTTTTTGTTTTACGCATTCAAATAGCATATCAAAAAGTTGAAAAAACCGACCCAATAGGTTTTTAACTAACCTAATAAACAACTGAATTATTCTAAAACAATTATAACATAAGAAGAAACCAAAATAATCAAAATTACTAAAAGCCATAAATATCGGTATTTAAAAGAAGCAAAAGAGATTTAAAAGAAGTGATTAAAGCTTTAAAATAGCTTAAATGGTGGGTTAAGCTCACCACTTTATAGTAGCTAATATATCGATAATATCGGTATTTGAAAAACATTTTTTACTAAACTACAATATTAAAACTACATAATTAAGTAACTTTGTAACCTTAAAGTAAAAAAGCTAAATATATAGTAAATGGATACATCTCAAATGCCGATGTGGTGGTATTTTTTAAACTTTTTAGTATTTTTTAGCATTTTCTAACGTGCTTAAAAAGTTGAATAGGCTCCCTAAAATTGGGCGTTATGTAAAGCAAATTTCACCTATTTTTTACATTTTTTACGAAAGTGTATATAGGAAAGTTAATAAATCTTTAATAATACCTTTCAAATGCCGATTGTATCGATACTTGAAAGGGGTGCTTAAGTTTTATATTTTTTAGGATGATTTCTTAAAAAAAATAATTAATATTTTAAATTAAGTTATTTATTATAAAAGAGGATTTGATTTTTTGCAACAGCTAAAGGACAGCTTTGTAGAGTTAAGATTACTGCATTTGATATTCAAAAATATCAAAAATCTATTTTTTAGAGGAGCATTTGTTATGTATATCACAGACATTGAGCATGATGAGTTTTATACGCCTACCCAACTTAAAAGAGTGCTGGGACTCAGTATCCCTACGCAAGCTAAAATGAGAGCTAGGCAAGGTTGCTTCGCAAATGATTTAAATCCTTTGCCTTTTATTAAGCTCGGAGCTAGGGTAATTTATAGAAAAAGCTCTATTGAAGCATGGATAAGAGCTAAAGAAAACGAAAAAAGCGGTTTGCAAAAAGGGGAGAGAAATGATGAAGAATAATAGGGGGCAAAGCCCCTCTAAAAGATTCAACCTTATTATATCGAATTTGGCTAAAAGCGCGATTAAAATTAACGTTAAGGAGCTAGAAATGGTTAATCAAGAATGGCTTGTGCCGAATTTCTTATATAAAAATAGCCTTGTGATGGTTTATGCATCAGCAGGTAGCGGTAAAAGTTGGTTTGCATATAGCCTTTGTAATTTGCTTTTAAAGGCTTGCGATAATAAATTCGATAAAATCCTTTACCTTGATGCCGATAATGGTTTGACGACGCTTAAAAATCGTAACGTGGGGCTTTTGGTTGCCAATCCAAAATTTGAACTTTACGCAACGAATGGAGCAAGGGATTTTGATCTGTTTAACAAGCTAAAAAATTACGATTTAAACGGCAAAATTATCGTGATCGATAGTATTCGCAACTTTATGAGTCGCGTCAATTTAATCTCTGATAGTCAAGTAATGAGCTACCTAAATGACTTGCAAGAGATGAGAAATAAAGGAGCTACAATTATATTTTTGCACCATCAGCCAAAGCAAATAGACGGCGAAAATAATAAAGCCTATAAAGGCTCTACGGCATTTGCCGATAGCGTAGATGAAGCATATTTTTTAAGTGGCGTAAAAAAGAAAGGTAAATTTATTCTTTGTTTGGAGCCGCAAAAGTGTCGCGATGAGACGAAAACTACTGGGTTTTTACTTCAAACTTCCGAGCTTGATTTAAAAATACTCGACGAGAAAAGTGCCAGGTTGCATACGCTTTGCGATAAAGAAAAAATTACACTTGAACTCGTATGCGAAATAATAAATTCATACAAAAATATAAATCAAAGCAATTTGGCTAAAAAATTAACGGCTCTTGCAAACGATAGAGCCTACGAAATAGTCGGTAAAAATTCTCTTTGGAAGTTACTCCAAAGCTTTGATGAAATATGTTTTAAAATTTCAAAAGACAAAAATCAAAAAAATTTTTCTATTTTGTAAAATAATCCCCCCCTCCTTTTTTTCGGTTCTTTAAAAAGGGAAAGGAAATTTTTGCCCGGCTTTTGTCGTTATTTTTTTAAAACCTACTCGCTCTTTCTCAAAAATAAAATGCTCTGCGTTTTATTTTATTTTCGGTAATTGTAAAATTATCGAAAATCGCCACTTTTTTAAGTTTAGTTTCCCCATTTTTAGGCGTTTTATCGCCGCAGAATGGGCTAAACTTAAAAAAGTGATATACAAAGGGGGTTATCCTGCCTTACTTCTGGCATTATCTTTTCTTAAAGCTACTTACACTAACATCTTTTGCAAATATATTTAAAAGCTATGAAAGCTTTTTTAAATTTAAAAGGGAAAAAATTTGGCGAGACGTGATTGGGATGCGTTTTTTGAAGAGCTAAAAAGTATCAGGGCGGGCTATACCCGCACGGCAAAATCAGAGCATAAATATGTTTCCTTTGGAAGTGGCGCGGGATTTTCTCGCTCGCATATTCCTTTTCCTAAAAATAACTTCGCTAAACAATCCGTCGTAAAGATGATTTCAAATTTACCTAAAACTTCTATCAAGCGCTGCATTGACTACGCTCTTAAAAACTCTCTTGACGGCTCGGCTATCAATGAAAAAGGGGAGAGAGTAGGCAGTGATGAAATTTTAAAAGAATGGGGCAAGGACTTCGGCGATAATCCGAACTCGAAGGACGCATGGCATTTGATTTTTTCCATTAACGAGCCTTGCGACGATCAGAGAAAATTGCGGGCTTTAAAAGAAAGCGTGCATAACGTGCTAGGGTTAAATTTTAGCGGACACAAGTATGCTTTCGTGCTACACACTCATCAAAACAATCCGCATGTGCACGTAGTCTTGAATAAACGAAATAGCTTTACTAAGAAAAAAATTCACTTTGATAGCAGAAGCGAAATCAGAGAGTTTTTTGACGACGTGCGGACGAATTTTGCTTACTCTCTTGGGGCTCGCGGGCTAAAATACGAGAATAAAAATTTCTTGCAAAAGGATTTAAGGTTCGAATTTAACAAGATAAAATCTGCCATAAAGCTAGAAATGGACGATTATACAGCAAAGGATAAGATCAATGACTACTACTGCAAAATGCAGGATAAAAATAAGCAAAGCTACGACGCTACGGCAGGGCGAATTGAAGCTATGAATAACGAGCTTGCCGCGCTTAAAAAAGATAATGAAGAGCTCTTACGGCTCTTTTTACTCTATACCAAAAAGCGAAATAAACGGGCATATAAGCTCGCTCGTGAATTAAAAGAAAGTAACCGAGTCATCAAAGAAAAAAGCAAGGCGGTGCTTGCCCAGATCGATAAGATAAATAAAATTTCCCGTCAAGCTACGCAGCTTAACGAGATGCGGCTAGCTCACTATAAAGACCGCTCCGCAGGGCTAAATTTACTTGAAAATTTTAGCTACAACTACAATAAAATTTATCCGAAAAATAGAGGCGCGAGCAAGGCAGACTGGCAAAATTATAAAAAAGTGCGTCGCGCTATCGCTATTCATCGCGGCCGCGAGGACGATGCGGCTAGAAAATATTTCGAGGATAGCCTGCTAGTTACTCGCATGCTCGGGCGTAACGAAAGCCTTTTTAAACTAAGCGCGAAGCTTGAAATTTTGGATAAAAATCTTTACGTTTTGCAGCACTCGGGCATAATCGGCGAAGAGGCTACCTCCTTTGAAAAAAGGCTAAAAAGCAATAAAGAATTTATCGCGGATATTTGCAAAAAACGCTTCGAATACGTCGGCAAAAAGCTTTTAAATAGCGATAAAATCGATAAGGACGGCTTTTTGTTCAAAGAATATTTTAAAGGCGTATCGGTGCTGGGCGTTAAGCCTGACGATCATCTAGTAAAAATCAAAAATGAAAAGAGGCTTTATAAGGACGTCTTGGCTGAAAACGGCGTTAAAATTTCAAAATCTTATACGCCTAGTCGCTTGGTGGACAAAGATAAATTTAAAAACGAGCGTGGTGGTAGAGAGTAGATTACATTTAAGAAATAATAAAATATTTAAAAGGTGAATAACGTTTTATTAAAATATAGCAAAATCAAAAATATCAAATCTTTTAAATTTATGTAAAAAGAAGTATAAAAAAGTCTAAAATTTAGAAAAAGGGGGAGAAGTATTTTCTTCCCTTTTTAAAAATTCGAACGTAAATCATTTTACGTTCTCGTTTGAGTTGCTTTTGATGATGCCCTTTAGCTTGTCTGCATATGATTTATCAAGCTCGAGTCCGTTTTTTCGTAATTTGTCGTAGTCTTTTTGGATATCTGCTCTAAGATCGCTTTTGGCTTGCGGGATTAAAATATCCTGCTTCTTAACGAAACGATCAATCTTTTTTTGTAAATCTCCATACAACTCCTGCTTCGTTTCTTTTATGACTTTTTGCAGATTTTCTTTGAGGCTAGGCAGATTTGTACGGATCACTTTTTCTACGGTTTCGTTTCGTATTTCATCATAATTGTGGGAAGATTGATATCCGATGTCCATTATCTCTTTTAGATCTTTTTGGTCAAATTTATCCAGGATACGGTATTCTCGTGCCTTTTCAAGCTTCTTTAATTGCAGATATATGATATCGATATGCCTCATTATCGCTGGTTTTGTAAGAAGTTCGTCTTCTAATGCTGCTGTAACACCTTTGGGCTTACATATTTCAAATATTTGATCTATCTTTTTTATGGATAGCTCTAAGCTATAAAGAATTTTATCGGTCATGGGTTGCTCCTTTGGCGTTATTTTCGCTTACTCCCTTTTTTGCAACAATTTTTTTTCTATAGAAGCATCAATCTCTTCAAATTTTAGCTCTCCGCGCTCCATTTGGGCTAGATTTTCTTTCATATCCATCTTATCCACCTCCGTTGCCCCGCATTCCTCATATTTCTCAATTTCCATCGTGAAATTAGGGTCTATCTTTTGCAGGGTTTCATATGTGTCTTATAAAATTTTGATGGCTTGTGGAATGCTTTCGCCCGTAAAAGTTACCGATATCATAGCTTGCTCTTTTTATAATTTGTTTTCATTTTAGCACAACGCCGTTCTTGTCGATATATTACCGCTTGCATTGGATTTTCCTTTCCCTTTTAGGGGTTTGGGGCAACGCCCCAAGTTGGATAAAATAAAAAACGAGCTTGGCTCGTTTTTCACCAATCGAGATTGCATAATGGTCTTTTTTCAAAAAAAAGACACTATTCTCCCATTCTTTATACTTTCATAAGTGTTTAATATTAAACAATAGGATGTAAAATAATGCTAACGATACATTATTAATATAAATATTATTTAAATAAATTTAACTATATTGTTTAGGTAATTGGAATACCATTGCATAAGAATTCTATTTTGCTCTATCGTAGCGGTTTGTCTTTCGTAAGCGAACTGGACATTATTTAGTTCTTTATGAGCTAATGCGTTTTCTACCGTTTTATTGCTTATGCCTAGAATGCCCAGCTGTGCTAAATTTAGCGTGCAAATAGTTTTAAAGGTCGCCCTAAAGCCATGCGCACTAGCTTTGTCTAGGTATTTATCTTTGCCGCCTAAATTGCGTATCGCCTTGCCTATTCCGTCTCTGCTCATGTGTCCCGTTATCGTAACGGCAGGAAATACGAATTCACTTTTTATGGGGCAATATAGCTTTTGCTCATTTAAAATTTTCAAGGCTTCTTTTGATAGGGCTATTTTATGGGCATACCGCATTTTCATTTGGGTTGCAGGTATATTCCAAATTCCATTTTCTAGGTCTATATGCTCCCATTTGACGCTTGCGGTATTTCCCGGTCTATTTACGCATAGTATTTGCAACATTACTGCTCTTTTGGTTTGCAAGTCCATTTTATCGTCGTCTCGTAAATCTGTCAAAAATTCTTTTAAATCGGCTTCGTGTATGATTGCGGCATATCTCGTATCGATGCCGTTTTTGATACTGAATCTATTAGATGTCGGGAACTTTTCATGTAGTGCCTTGCATGGATTGTAGTCAATATAGCGATCATTTATGGCTAATTCAAAAATGGCATTAAGGTGATTTATAATGCGGTGTATAGTTTCGAGGCGCGATTGTTTTGGATTGTGTGGATTAAAAAGCGGATCTAGTACTTCTAGCAAATCACTAAATTTGATCGCTGCGATGTCGATATTCTCAAATTTCGGTAAGATATAGGTCTTCATTTGGTCTACGATTTTTTTTGTATAGCCTACCGATAAATTAGCTTGTTTGCGCTTGATATATCGTTCGAACAGCGTTCCGAGCTTGTATTTATCGGACCTTATATCGGCGCCGCTTTTTAGTCTTTTTGAGATTTTTAAGGCTTCTTCTCTAGCTTGCTCTACTCCGTAAACACCTTGTTTAAATTTGCCCAGTTTACGCGTTTTACCATTGTGCAGGATAAAAAACGTCTTTATGCCACTTGGATTTACCCAAATGTAAAGCTCTTTTGGGTTGCCGACGGCTTTACGATATTGACTAGCCTTAGGCTGTAAATTTCTTATATCTTTGTCTTGTAAATTAGCCTTGGAAATATTGGCCATTTTTGCTCCGGGGTTTAAAAAAACTACATTAATAAGTTTAAACTACATTATTATACTGCATTAATTTTAAAAATTTCATTAGAGTTCTAAGGATATTTAAAGATACCAAAGGAGTTAGTAAAAGCCTGTTTATGGGGATTTTAACGATATTAAACGGATAATTTAGAAAGATATAGAAAAAGTATTTGGTGGAGTTAAGCGGGATCGAACCGCCGACCTCTTGAATGCCATTCAAGCGCTCTCCCAGCTGAGCTATAACCCCAAAAGATTTTGTAATTTTACATTATTTTACTTACAAAATTTTTAAATTCCGGCGCTACGCCAAAATTTTCTCCGCAAAGGTCGCTATAAAATGAAATTTTAAGCTTGCATTGGGTAATATTTCATTTCTTTGCGCGGGAATAGCTCAGTGGTAGAGCGCAACCTTGCCATGGTTGATGTCGCGAGTTCGACTCTCGTTTCCCGCTCCATTTTACATTCTGTTTTGTATTAAACGTGCCCGGATGGCGGAATCGGTAGACGCAAGGGACTTAAAATCCCTCGGAATTTTTTCCGTGCCGGTTCAAGTCCGGCTCCGGGCACCACTTAATAAGCCGGCGCGGCGACATAGCCAAGTGGTAAGGCATGAGCCTGCAAAGCTTTGATCCCCGGTTCGAATCCGGGTGTCGCCTCCAGATCCTAAAAAGGAGTTATTATGAGATACATACTAGCGGCTCTTTTGGCATTGATGGTTTTTAGCGGGTGCTCTAATACTTGGCACGGCGTAAAAGAGGATTCGCACAACGCGGCTCAATGGACCAAAGAAAAGGTTCACAACGGCGCCGAGTGGGTCGGAGAAAAAACCGAATAAATTGTGCGTGCAGGTCTTGATCTGCGCGAACCTACGGCGGGGTCTACCCGCCCTTAATCGGGAGATGGCTGAGCGGTCGAAAGCGGCGGTCTTGAAAACCGTTGAGGTGAAAGCCTCCTGGGGTTCGAATCCCTATCTCCCGGCCATTTTAATCTAATCCGAAATTCCATTTTAACTTCAAAATTTCACATTTTATCTATACTAATTTTCATTTAATGCTCTTTGCGTTTAAACTCTACTTCACGATATACGGCGTAAATAGGCAGCTAGAATAGCATATTCGCAAATGAATGCTAGAAAGATACGTAGGAAAAAAGCCAAGATTTCGATAGTGGCCTTAATTGATCAGTCCGAATCAAAGTAGTGCACAATGTTGAAATAATATAATGGCATTAAGCTTTGAGCGTTCGTCTGGTATAAAAGTGAACGAAAAACCTAGCAACGAAATTTAGTTATGAGTTTTTAAGACGTAGCATTCATTGTGCCAGGCATAAAATTTTGGAAGCTCCGCGAAATTTAAAATTCCATGCCGCGCGCCGTAAAATTTTAGCGTGTGCATCGTATGATTTAACGTGCACGTCGTAAAATTTCAACGTGCATACAAAATTTTAAAATTCGCGCCCAAATTTAAGCTATAATCGCTTCAAATTTCAAGGAGCCGCAAATGCTAAAATCATATCCTCTTGCGATGCAGGGCGTGGAGTTTCGCGGACATGGCGTGACGGGCATTTACGAGATAGAGGAGCGGATAGCTTTCGTCCACTTTGCCTTTGCAGCCCCCTAGCGAGCAAAACATCGCCGCGAAGCTAACACCCGGCTACGTGCTACTAGATACGTTTTCGCGCGATTTTAGCGAGCACAAAAGATCGGTGCTCGCCTACGAGCAGCGCGAAATTTTCTTCGCCGCCTCTGCGCTTTGTTACCCACAGGACGGCCACTTCGTGCTAAATACGAGATACTACGAGGGCTTCGTCGATTCGCCCGCAAAGCTCATCAAAATACAAGACGGCGAGATGACCGAGCTCGGCGACGCTCCAACGCCCGTGAAGCAGATCTACAACGATGCGCGAACCTACGAATTTGACGGCTTTGCCGTGCGGATGAGTTCGCCCTTTATGATGGAATGCAGAGCCTCTCAAGGCGGGTCAAATTTAAACGGCGCGGCGGCTGATTTAGGCGGCACGCTAAATTCTAGCGGCTCGGCAGGCGAGAATTTAAAAAATTCCTCCGAAAATGTCGGCGCGGCGGCTGTTTGTAAAGCGAGCAAAAGCGATCCGCGCAATGAAACGAGCGAGGCGAAAGATAAAATTTCAAACGGCGGCAAGCGGCCCTGCAAAAAAGCGGTCGTAAAAGGCAAAACGCTTTGGCGGCTGAAGCTCGGCGCGTATCTATATACGCCGGTTTGCCTGCGCGGCGCAGTGACGTCGCATTTTGATACGCAAGATAAGCGGCGGGGTCGCGAGACGCTGTATTTCGGCACCGCGGGCAAGGGCGGGCATCTATACGCCGTAGACGCGGCAAGCGGCGAGGTGATCTTTAAGCTTGACACCGGCGGCACCGAGTGTTTCGCGTGGTGCGAGGATAAAATTTTACTCGCAGATCGCCGCGGCAAGCCGGTTTTGATTAGCGCGGACGACGGCTCGATCTTAAAAGAGGTGGAATTCGGCGAGTTTCAATTCGGCTCGGATCAGATCATGCTCGTAAGTGGTGGTCGCCTCTACGCCGTGGCGAATGACGGAGCCGCAATGCACGCAGTCTGCGCGGATTTATGAAATTTAACCGCAAGGCTTGGGGCGCCGCCCGCTTTGGCTATGAAATTTACCTAGTTCGGCGGGGCGCGGTCATGAGCCAAAAGCGTCCGATTTCAAATCACCGCAGCCGCGCTCGCTAAGTAAAATTTATTCGCCAGACGCGTCGTTTCGGACTAAAATTCGAACTCTGCGCCTTAAAATTTAAAGCGAGCTCAGCAAATTTCAAGGCGCGAAGTGATGCGAGCTGCCGTGAAATTCCATCGAGCTTTGCGGCGTGCGCGGGCAAACCTCGGCGATGATATTGATCGCGACGCCCGTTTCATTGAAATATCACAAACTGCTTTTGAAATTTTGACGGGCTGATCCGCCGCTCTTTTAGCATGTAGCGGCAAACCCTTTCAAAATCCGCCACGCTCATCATAAAACTGATAAATTCGCCCTTGCCGTCATAGATGATCAAAGTATCGATCGCGCGGAAGCTAAATTTCCCCTCCGTGATCTTTGAAAAAATCAGTTTAGAGATAAAAAACGGCAAAATCAATGCCGTCAGGCTCATAATAAAAATTATAAATCCTCTAAGACTTTGTAAAAATCCGGCAAACGCGACGGCTATTACGATGAACGAAAGCACAATGCCAATGGAATTTCTAGCGGGCACGATATGTCCGAATAGCGGCGTGGCGGTGAGTTTTATGAGCGATATCTCATCAAATTTTATAGATTTCGTGATTTTGCCTTTATTGACGTAGTTGATGCTCCTGTTCGTCAAATGAACAAAACGCGTATGGGCGCTGTTGAGATAGGACACGACGGCGAATACTACAGGAACAAACGGCGTATAGTATGGGAAAATATCCCATATATACAGAAACACCGGTACCGCCAAAGGGGCGAAGAATAGGTTATAAATAAAGAATACTATTATGTTGTAGTCTTTTACGATGAGGGGTTTATTGTCAAATTGCGGCGGATTTCGGCGCTCGGCGTTATTTTGTTCGGATTGCGATTTTTGCGGCTCATCGTTAAAATTTTTCATTAAATTTTTGCTCCTATTTTAAATTTTACCGCTAGCGGCTTGGGCGTTTTGCGGCGCTAAATTTGCCGACCTCGTCGCGCGCCTTAGCGACGCAATCCCAAGTAGAGCGCGTTTGCGTCCTTTCAAAATTTTATTTCGTTAAAATTTGTCCGCGCCACGTATCGGCACCGTGTGCGCTACCGTGTCGCTGCATGAAATTTCGAGGTCTCACAGCTCGAAATCAAAGCAATAAAAATCATCCGCCTCGCTCCAAAGCTCCTCTAGCGAGCGCCCGTCTATCTGCGGCGCGGCGTAGAGCTCTCGCAGCGTGGCGAAATACCGCTCGCCGCTCGCGTTTGCACCCGCCTCGTCTGCGCATCTTTGAAACGAGTAGCGATCCGCATAGGCGATGATCATGTATTCCGAGCCGCGCAGGCGAAAGCTAAGCTCAGGCTCGCCGCCCTCAAGGGCACATTTTAGCAGCATTTGCTCTATGGTTTCAAATGAGTATTTCGGCATTTCGCTCCGATCTTAAAATTTTATCTCTGCCGCCGCATATCGCGAGCCGTTTTATTCCGCTAAAAACCCGAAGCGCTCGATCATATCCAAAAGCATATCGGCTCTGCAAATTTCATCGTCCAGCAGGTCATCGTATTGATCTCGCAGTCGCTCGGCGTCTTGCGCCACGGGCCCTAGATATTCCTTAGCCTGCGCGAAATCCCCTTTCATCACGTAGTATTCGCCCAAGATCACGCGAGCTTGCGTCTTGCTAACCTCGTCGCCTTCGCCCTCAAGTGCTGCTTGCTCTGCACGCCGCCCTCCTCAAGCCCTCGCGAGAGCTGCATTATAGCCTTGTTTAGATAAAGCTTCGCATCCATTTTCGCTCCTTGGCTAAATTTCATTTGAAATAATAGAACAAATTTCCGCCGTACTCAAGATCCACGGACTCCTTGCTGTCAAAAAACAGCTTAAATTCCATGTGGCTCAGATATTTGGCGTCCTGCGCTTTCTCTATAAAATTTCTTATCAGCCGCTCTATCTTTCCGCCCCCTTCGCGGCGTGCCGCGTCTTGCCTCGTGAAATAAAAAACTACGGGCGCGTCGGACACCGCTGCGATATACCAAATTTTAAGCGGCGCTAAAAGCTCGTTTCGGTTTCGCAGCAGCTCCTCTACCGCGCCTTGGATCAGATCGGTGCGGATCTGCGACTCGAAGGACTCGACCGAGATATAAAAGCTCTTTAGTCCGTTTAGTTTCGCGCAAAGCGGTGTACGGGCGAGGTAGCGCTCGATGCACTTTTTATCGGTGATTTTTGCGGCATCTTTTTAGGAGCGAAGCACGATCTTAGGCCACTCCCTACCCGCGCCGTAAAACGCGCTGATCGCTCGAGTTTTAAATTTAGCGTCTATGAACTCTATCAGACCCCTGACGTTTTCACTATTTTCGACTTTGCCCTCTATGATCTGCTTACAGCGCCTGCTCTGATACGGGCTTAGGTCACAAAACATCGCACGCCTTTAAATTTAAAGCCAAATTTACTCCGCGCTATAAGCCTGCAGCATATCGAAGGTCGGAGCGAAAAAGAGCGCGCCCGTCTTTGCCGTGCTAAAATCTAGCAGGCGGTCGTAGTTGCCTCGCGGGCGGCCGATAAACATGCTCTCAAGCATTAACTCCAGCGTGCTAAAGGTGCTTGCGTAGGCGATGAAGTAAGTCCCCGTCTCGCCGCCCTGCATAAACGGCATATTGCCGCGCACGACCTTTTTATCGTCGCCGACGTTGGCTGCGGCGGAGTGTGAGTTGCTGGGTTTTGTCTCCTCGCTCATTTCGATATCGTTTTGCTTGGATCTGCCGATGACGCGCTCCTGCTCGGCGACGCCTGCGGCGTTCCACGCGCTCATATCGTGGATATATTTTTGCACGAAAAGATAGCTGCCGCCCTTATACGCGGCATCCTCGTCGCCTATCTTAGCAAAAAAGTCGCGATCTGCGCCTTGTGGATTTTCGGTGCCGTCCACAAAGCCGATGATAGCGCGCCCGTCGTAGTATTTGAAGCCGCAGATCTCCTCCTCACACGTCGCGACGTCCTTTAGCGCGGCTTTGATCTCACTTGTCATATCGTAGCAAATGGCCTGGTTTGCCGCTCTGATGTGGATATGAATATCGCCGCCGGTAGCGGGCGCGATGTGCTTATCGCCTCTAATCTCTTCAAAATTTTTTAGCTCCTTCGGCAAAGGCTTCGGCAAGCCGAGCATTTTCCAAGCCTCAAAGCCCACGCCCAGCACGCAGCTTGTTTCGCTAGCTGCGCCGAATCTCGTAACGGCGGTTTTGTTTAAATTTATCACTAGGCCGCAAAGACCCTCGAAAGCCTTTTTGCAGGCGGTCTTGCCCGCATCAAAGCGCCAGATCATAAATACGGTGTTGTTGCCGGGCGCGTCGGTTACGTTTTGGGATTTTGCGTGCGCACAGGCGCAACTTTTTTCTTCACTCATTTTTCTCTCCTTCAAAGTGAAATTTAAAAGGAATTTTAGCGCAATATCGGTAAACGGCGGGCGCAGAGATAGAATTTAGGCGGCCTTGGGGTTTGATTTTAGGCGGAGGAAATTTTATCTTTGATCGTTGAATTTGCGACGGCGATGGAATTTTGGCTTTAAATTTATAAAATTTGCGCCGAGTTGAAAAGCGAAATTTCAGAGCTTTGCGGGGATGAAATTTTAAAGTAGTGGCAGATGGGAAGGGATTCGAACCCTCGAAAGCTTGCACTTTACACGCGTTCCAGGCGTGCTCCTTCAACCGCTCGGACACCCATCTAAATTAAAAGTCGCGATTATAGCGAAAATCTAAAATTTTGCCAAATTCCGTTTCGACGCGCAATCCGCCTCGCCTTTAAATTTAAAACGCAGCGCTTGGAATTTTACCGCAGCGTTTGAAATTCTACCGTAGCGTTTGGAATTTTATCGCGCTGTTTGTAATTTCGCCGTGCCGCTTAAAAATTCTGCCGTGCCACGAAGCCCGACCGTACTGTGTTTTCTAGACGAGCGGAGATTGTATCGGGCCGCGGATCTCTAAAATTTCGACTATTTTAAAATTTAGACTTCCCGCTCGCCGCGGGGCTAAATTTAAAAAACGCAAGCAGATTTTTCTTTCATACATCCGCTTGCGCCGTAAAAGCCGGACTGCGCTTTAAATTTACGGCTATGTTAAAATTTTGCGTCGCCCGTAAATTTATAAAGCTAATTAAAAATTCTATCCTTCGGGAAGGCGGACATATCGGGCTGCACGTCCTTCTCTGCGCCGAGAAGCGCCTTTATTTCGCTATCTTGTATGCTAAAGCCGCCGCCAAGCGCCTTGTAGGCGTTTACCGTCGCGCTTAGCACATCAAGATCGGCCTGCGTCTTATTCAGCTGTGCGCTAAGCAGGTTCCGCTGCGAATCCAAAAACTCCAGATGGTCGCTGTAGCCCGCCTGGTACCTGCTTGAGGCGTTTGAATAAATTTTGCTCTGCGAAGCGACGAGGTCGGCGAGGCTTGCCTGTCTTAGTTTGGCGTTTTGCACGCCTACAAGCGCGTCGCGAACGTCGCCAAAAGCTGTTTTAAGCGCCTTGTCGTATGCGATGAAGCTCGCGTTTTGCTCTAAATTTGCAAGCTCTACGCGCCTTTTTTGGCGGCCGAAGTCAAGTAGCGGCCCTACGAGCGAGCCGCCGATACTCCACGTGCTCGCGCCCGCGGTAAATAGCCTGTCAAACTCGCCGCTTGCGTATCCCGCCGAGCCCGTAAGCGAGAAGGTAGGGAAGTAGCCCGCCTTGGCGACGCCCACTAAGAAGTTGCTCGAGCGCAGATTTTCGAGCGAGCTTGCGACGTCCGGGCGGTGCAAGATCACATCGCTTGGGATTCTGCTTGGGATCTGCGGCGCGCTAGGCATTTTCGCGGCGGTCTGCGGCGCGCCGCGTAAAATTTCATCGTAGCTCTTGCCAGTTAGGATATTTAGCGAGGTCTGCGCCGCGGAGAGCTGATTTTGCACGTTTATGAGGCTTGCCTCGGCACTTTGGACTGCAGCTTTGGCCTGATAAAATACGATCTCGCTAACCGCGCCCGCATCAAGCTGCTTTTTGCGGTAGTTTTGCGTATCTTGATAGCTTTTTAGGCTATCTTTTAAAATTTTCTCCTGCTGCTTTAGTGCTAGTAGCGTAAAATAGGTCGTCGCAACCGTGCTAGTAATCGTAT
This sequence comes from uncultured Campylobacter sp., assembly GCA_963527265.1. Classification (GTDB taxonomy): domain Bacteria; phylum Campylobacterota; class Campylobacteria; order Campylobacterales; family Campylobacteraceae; genus Campylobacter_B. The sequence continues at coordinate 47,817 of CAURQQ010000011.1, forward strand.
TTTTGGCGGTTTCGTAGTCATATTTCGTCGCATTAAATCGCGATCGCGCCGAATCTACGCTGTTGCGCACGCGCCCCCAAAAATCGATCTCGTAGCTTAGCACGGCGCCGATCTGATACGAGCCGTGGGAGTTGCGATCGGGTCGGTTGCCGAAATTATTTTGACGCACCGCGCTGCCGCTTAAATTTACGTTCGGCAGATATTCAAGCTTGTTCAGCCCTAAATTTACGCGCGCGTACTCGACGTTATTCAGCGCGGTTTGCAGGTCGGAATTTTGCTCCAGCGCGCTTTGGATAAGGGCGTTTAGCTGCGGATCGTTAAAGCTTTTCCACCACTGCGTGCTAACGTTCGTGCTCGCGTAATCCGCCTTAAAACCGGTCTGCTTTTGCGGCGTAACGGGCTTAAAATTGCAGCCGCAAAGTAAAATTCCAAGCGTCAAGGCGCTTAAAAGAGCATTATTTATTTTCATCGTTCACCTCGTTAGTTTGGACTTTTTTACCGCGTCTATCAAGCCAGGCGTTGAAGCTTTCGAGCAGGTAGAAAAATAGCGGCACGAAAAAGATCGCGATCGTAGATGCCGCGAGCATTCCGCCTACGACGCCGGTTCCTAGCGCATGGCGGCTAGCAGCGCCTGCGCCGGTAGCGATAACCATCGGAAGCACGCCGAGGCCGAACGCAAGGCTCGTCATCACGATAGGGCGAAACCTCATCTTGGCGGCCTCGACGGCAGCTTCCGCGATCGGGCGGTGGTTGTTTAGGTGCTCGTTCATCGCAAATTCTACGATCAAAATCGCGTTTTTCGCCGCCAGACCGATTAGAAGCAGCAAGCCGATCTGAAAATATATGTCGTTATTCAGCCCGCGGAAATATGTAAACACGAGCGCGCCGAATACCGAAAACGGCACGGCGGTAAGTACGGCAAGCGGCATGAGCCACCTTTCGTATTGAGCCGCCAGGATCAAAAACACGAAGATCATTCCAAATACAAACGCCTGCGAGCCTTTGCCGGTCTCGCTGACCTCTTGATACGCGGAGCCCGCCCAGCCGATAGAATATCCGCTAGGAAGCTCCTCTTTTATAACCTCTTGGATCGCTGCAATCGCCTGACCAGAAGTGTAGCCGGTATTCGGCTCGCCCATAATCTGCGCTGCTGGGAAGGCATTAAATCTATTAACGGAATCAGGACCCAGCGAGCGCTCAAGCCTCACTAAAGAATTTAACGCGATCAGATCGCCACTAGCGCTGCGGACGTAGAGCGATTTTAGATCGTTAGGATCGTCTCTGTAGTTTTGCGTAGCGCGGATATAGACCTTGAACGTGCGCCCCATAAGGTTAAAGTCGTTGATGTAATACTGCCCGATGGTGGAATTTAGCACGGTGAAAATGTCGGCTATTTTAACGCCTAGCATCTTTATCTTCTCTTTATCGAGATAGAGCTTATACTGCGGGAAATCGGTATCCAGCGTCGTTCGCACGAGTTTTAAAGCGGGATGTTGGTTAGCTTTGGCGGTTACGCGATCCATATCGGCGCGAATTTCATCGTAGCTCTTGCCCGTCGTACTTTGCGCATAGAGCTCAAATCCGCCCGTAAGCGAAAGACCCATAATAGGCGGCGGCGTGACGACGTAAGTCATCGAGTTGCGATCCGCGCCGTAGAGCTGCCCGTTTAACGCGGCGGCTATGGCGAAGTTGGAATTTTCATCGCCGGGGCGCTCCTTCCAGTCTTTTAGCTTCATAAAAAAAGCTCCCGCATTTTCTCTAAGCGCTCCGGCTAGCATATCGTATCCCGTGATTTGGGTTATATCTTTTACGTTTGGATACTTTTTAGCGATGCTTGCGATGAAATCCTGATCGGCTTCCGTCCTAGGTAGAGTAGATGCAGACGGAAGCGTAGTCATCGCCATAATCGAGCCTTTGTCCTCATTAGGCACTAGACCGCTAGGAGTGAGCACAAGAAGCTTCACCATCGCATAGATGATGATGCCCACAAAAACGAGGCTGATTAGTACGTGGCGCAAAACCATGCCGACGCCTGCGGCGTAAATTTTAGTCGAGACGTTAAAAAGATTATTAAACCATCTTACGAAGAAAAACGGCTCAGATTCCTTTTTTTGCAAGATTAGAGCGCAAAGTGCGGGTGTTAGTGTAAGGGCTACGAAGCCTGAAAAACATACCGAGGCTACGAGCGTTAATGCAAATTGCCTCTGCATAACCCCCGTAAAGCCCTCCATAAACGCAACCGGCACGAAAACCGCTGAGAGCACGAGCACGATCGAGATGACGGGCGCTACGATCTCGCCCATCGCTTTTGTGGTAGCCTCTTTGACGCTAAGATCCGGCTCCTCGTGCAAAATTCTCTCTACGTTTTCGATCACGATAATGGCGTCGTCCACGACGATGCCGATAGCTAAAATAAGCGCGAAAAGAGTGATTAAATTTATCGAAAATCCGAAGGCATAAATTCCGATAAACGCGCCGCAGATCGATACGGGCGCAGCAAGCGTCGGAATGATCGTCGCTCTAAGGTTCCCTAAGAACATATACATAACGATGATGACGAGGATTAGCGCTTCAATGAAGGTATGAATAACCTCTTCGATCGATACTTTTACGAAGCTAGTCGTATCGTAGGCGACGTCGTAGGTCAGCTCGCCTGGGAAATTTGGTTTAAGCTCGTCTATGCGCTTATTTACCGCTTCAACTACGGCTAGGGCGTTGGCGCCACTTTGCATAAAGATAAGCACAGGCACCATCTCTTTACCGTTAAATTTTGCCGAGATATTGTAGCTTGCGCCGCCAAGTTTGACCTCGGCGACATCTTTTACGCGCAAGAAATTCCCATCTTTTTGCGCGCGTATGATGATATTTTCAAACTCTTCGACGGTTTTTAAACGACCCTCGGGCTTGATCGCATATACGTAGGGATTGCCTAAGTTCATCGGCTGCTCGCCCATCTTACCCGCGGCGTATTGGCTGTTTTGCTCACTTATTGCGGCGATTATCTCGGCAGTCGTAACGTTAAATTTCTTAAGTAGCTCGGGCTTTACCCAGATCCTCATAGCATAGTCTTTCGTACCCAGCGCTTGAGCTTCGCCGACGCCCGGCACGCGCTTTAGCTCATCTACGACGTTGATAGCTACGTAGTTTTGCATCTCTACGACATCCATCTGTTCGCTAGGATCGTAAAACGCAAGCACCTCCAGCATCGTACTGCTACGCTCGGTGACGGTTACGCCATAGCGGCGCACTTCATCGGGAAGTAGCGTAAGAGCTGGCGTTACGCGGTTGTTTACATTGACTTTCGCATCTGCTGGATTTGTGCCGATTTGAAAATATACGTTGATACGAACGTCGCCGGAGGAACTTGCTGAGCTTTCCATGTAGATCATATTTTCAACGCCATTGATTGCGTTTTCAAGAGGGGCTGCGACGACGTCGGCAATCGTCTGCGCATCCGCGCCGCTATATGTAGCACTTACGACGATTTGCGGCGGCGTGAGTTGCGGATACTCCTCGACGGAGGAATTTTTAAGAGCCAAAACGCCCGCGATTACGATGATGATCGAAACGACGCAGGCAAAGACGGGGCGGTTGATGAAAAATTTAGAAAACATTATTTCCCGCTTTCCGCATTGCTCTGAGACGCTTCAGGCTGCCCCGCTACGTAAGGATCGGTGCTTGCGGGTACGGGAGTGACCTTGGAGCCCACGTTGATCTTTTTAAAATTATCCAAAATGATCTGATCGCCATCTTGCAGTCCGCTTGAGATCGTCGCCGTGCGGGTATCTTGCGCCGAAATTTTGACTACTTTTTTAGCGACCTTGCCGTCTTGTACGACATAGACTATGGTGTTGCTAAGATCTTGCTTGAGCGCAACTTGAGGAATTTTAAAGCCGTTTTTCTGATAAAAGCCATCGACGCTTATTTTGGTAAAAACGCCCGGGCGAATTTCTAAGCTTGGATTTGGAATTTGAGCTTTGGCGCTGACGGAGGCGGTGTTTGTATTGATGACGCTATCGATAAAGCTTAGCGTGCCGTTGTAGTCCTTGCCGCCGAGATTTATGCTTACCTGACGACCCAGCTGCTTCCATTGTCCGTTTTTTAAATTTACATCAAGCTCCAGTCTATCGACGTCCGCGATGCCGAATTCTACGTCGATCGGATCAAATTTAGAAAGCCTAACCAGATCCTCGCCAACGTTTACGTATGCGCCTACGTCCTTTTGCGTATCGCCCGCCATGCCGTCAAAAGGCGCGGTCACGAGCGAGTGGTCAAGATCGATCTTTGCGCTTTTAAAATTTGCCTCGGCCACCATAAACGCGGCTTTTGCGGTGTCGAAGTCCTTTTGAGAGATCGTGTTGCTAGCTTTTAGCGCCTTGGCTCTTTTGTAGTCCGCCGAGGCGTTTTGCAGATTAGCGTTTGCACTGTCAAACGCCGCTTGGTAGCGCGAGCGGTCGATCTCGTAGAGCACATCGCCCTTTTTGACGCTGCGCCCCGGCTCGAAAAGCTGCTTTTCTATGGTGCCCGAAACCTGCGGCTTTAGCGTTATCTCAAGCTCGCTTACGGTCTGGCCGTTAAATTTTAAAATTATCGGCACGTCGGCGGATTTGGCGATAAATACGCCTACCGGCAGCGCGGGAGCCTCACCGCTTTGTTTTGCGCCGCTTTTCTCCTTTTTTTCAAAATAGGAGCAGCCCGAAACCAAAAATGCTGCGAAAATCAAACTAGCGACTTTTTTCATGTAGTTTCCTCTATTTGGGTTAAAATTTTGTATTTGTAATAGTTATTACGAATAAATTATAAATTATAATAAAAACTATATAAATAAAACTTAAATTTAGCCCGTAAAATAATATATCTGGGGAATTATAGCGGAATTTCGATATAATCGCGCTAAAATTTTAAAGGCTTTTTATGAAAAGAATTCTTACTATCGCGGGTTCTGATAGCGGCGGCGGTGCTGGCATCCAAGCCGATATCAAGACGATCAGCGCGCACAAGATGTTTGCTATGAGCGCTATTACGGCGCTTACGGCGCAAAATTCGCGCGGCGTATTCGGCGTACTGGACGTTCCGCCAGATTTTGTAGAGGCGCAGCTGGACGCGATTTTTAGCGACATCTTTCCGGACGCCGTTAAAATCGGAATGATCTCCAATGAGGGGGTTGCCGAGGCCATCGCAAAGAGCCTGAGCAAGCACGGCGCGAAAAATGTCGTCTTAGATCCCGTGATGGTAGCCACCAGCGGCGGAGTTTTGATGAAGCAAAGCGCGCTGCATGCGCTAAAATACAAGCTCGCCCCCGCCGCAGAGATCATCACGCCAAACGTGCGTGAAGCCGAGGTTTTGGCGGAGATGAAAATTTCAAGTTTAGCCGATATGCGCGCCGCAGCGGTTAAAATTTCGCAGTTTTTCAGCGGCGCGATTTTAATTAAAGGAGGCGATCTTGCGGGTGCGAGCGTGGCTTGCGGCGTGGCGGATGCGGCGCAAAATTTTAAAGCTTTTGGGCACGAGACGGGCGAAAACGGGGCACTCAAAAATTCTGCGGGTTTGACGGAGCACGCGAATTTCGCGAGTGAAAATTCTACTAGAGAAAGCGGAAATTTAAAGATGAGCGCGGAGCCCACTTTTGAACAAAATTTATCCGCAGCGCCTTTAGATGCAGGTTTTGAACCGAGCGGCGAGGACGAGGGTTTGAGAAATTTAGCGGTCGATATTTTGTACGAAAACGGCAAATTTTATGAGTTTTCCGCGCCTAAAATTGCTACGCGCAACACCCACGGTACGGGCTGCACGCTCTCAAGCGCGATCGCGTGCGCGCTGGCGGCGGGGCTTAGCCTGCCCGCAGCCGTCGCCCATGCCAAGGGCTTCGTACGCAGGGCACTGGGCTGGGGTGAGCAGATCGGGCACGGATGCGGCGCGATAGATCATTATTTCACGGTCCAAGATCCCTTCGGCGCGGACTTTAGCGGATCTTGCGCGAACGAAATCAAAATTATCTCTCGAGACTAAAATTTCAAGCGCTCGTTGAAGCCCCTCATTCGTTAAAATTCCAAGGCTCCGCCGCTAATTAAATTTAATCTAGCGGCGAGAGATCGTCCAAACGGTTCGTCGCGACTTATGATAAACGGCGGGATTACGTGGCTAAAAAGCGTGTTGCATGGGGTATGTGCGCTTAAAATTTTGGTTGATTTTTAGGCATCATAATCCGCGTAGAATTCTAAAGAATTTTTGAATTTTACTGTAGGGTTGCGTTGCAAGTTAGGGCTTTTCTTATTTGCCTTATGCTATAGCTCTGCTTCGTGGCATTGTTAAATTTGCGTTATTTCTCATAAGGCTTTATACGCGAAAAAAGAGGATTATAAATATAAACTAGTCATGCACTCACTGCTCATGTTACTGCCTGCCTTCGCCCCTTCAAGGTAGACGCATCATTGTATGCCGACCATAGCGCTGTACCTGCCGCATTGTGCCCTCTAGCTGCGAACTTGCGATCCATGCCCGCCGCCTCATATTCGCAGGGCTTGCTAAAATTCCAAATTTTCTAGCAAAAGAGTTATAATGGCTAAAATTACGTAAATTTAGGAATTTAAAATGCGCTGCAAAAAAGGACTACTACTCTTAATTATCGTCTCAGGGATAATCTCTGCCGCAGATAACTGGATCGCATCGCTACTGCTACCTAGCATCGCAGATACGTTTGGGGTGCAGGTAAGCGCCGCCTCCGCAGTTTTGACGGTATATCTGATCCCCTATGGCTTACTTCAGCCGGTTTACGGACATCTTAGCGATCGCTACGGCAGAGGTAAAATTTTAATTCTGCTAATGTTCTTTTTGGCGATATTTACGCTTCTTTGCTCCACTGCAAAAAGTCTAGCGTGGCTTGTTTTATTTCGCTTTTGCACGGGATGCGCGGCGGCGGGTATAATCGCCGTATGCCTCGGCGTTATAGGCGATGCCTACGACGATAAGGATAGACAAAAAATCGTAGCGATATTTCTGGGCTCGGTATTTTTAGGACAGGGGCTGAGTGCGGCTTTAGGCGGATGGGCGGTGGCTAGATTTTCTTGGAGGGAGATATTTCTAGCCTTTTCTGCGCTGTCTGCGGTATCTTTCGTATCACTATTTACGCTAAATTTCAAAGACGCTCCGAAAAACGGAGGCGAAAGCTTCGTGAAATCCCTAGCTAGCTTGCGCGGCGATGCTGCGCTTTTGAGAAGCTATTTTTTGGCTTTATGTAACGGCATAATCGTGCTTGGGGCGTATTCATTCATAGGCGCTTATCTGCTTAAAAAACTATGCTTGAGCTCAAATTTTGCCGGAGCCTGCCTTATGCTTTACGGCGTCGCTTGCTTTTTGGCAGGAAACGCTGCTAGATATTTAAAAGAGAAGTTGCCGCCAAAAGAAATTCTAACCCTCGGCTTTTTGACGTCCGCTTCGGCGCTGTGCCTTTTGGCGAGTTACTTCGCTGCCACTGCATATGTAGGGACGTTTTTGCTGGGATTTGGCTATGTTTGCGCGCAGTCCGTCCTAGCAAGTGCAGCGCTTCGTTGTGGCTCCGCCAAAGGTCTATCCTCTGGGATCATAGGCACGGCGATATTTTTCGGAGGTGGTATCGGTACTGCCGTAGGTGGCAAGGCGCTTGAATATTTAAGCTACCAAGGGCTATTTTGCGGCTTTGCTGCGTTAGCCGCCGCGCTGCTGATTTTTTACCGTGCAAGCTTTAAGGGCACGCGTGAAATTTAATGCTCTGCAACAATAGCAGAATTTAAAATTAAGCATACTTCGCCGCCGCTTTTTCAGCTTCCGTGGTATGAGCACGTTTCGGAATTTTTCGGGCACGCGGTTTGGTTTTGGGCGATCGAAGTATTTCGTCGCGATCTACGAAATCGCGTAACGGGTGAGCTCGATCCCGCGGACCGCTCGAGTACTTCGCTCTTCTAGCTAAATTTGGAATTCCGCCCCGTTTAGTGCGGAATTCCATCATTTTTTATAAACGCAGTAAAATCACGATAAATTTTTATGTTAGAATTACCATTAATAAAATTTCAAAAGGAGCGGCAATGAAATATAAAATTTTAGTTGCAACCTTTACGGCTGCTTTGGGCCTACAGGGAGCGCTTACGAGCGATTTTGACGAGCGGGCTTGCGCGGCGCTAAAGGGCACGAAAATTTACGATACAAAGATCAGTGAAGCGATCTGGAATCAAAGCGGCGAAATCGGCGCCGATAAGATGTCTGCGCTAACGGGAGGCGCCAAAAAGACGCTAAAAGCCGCGCCGCACTGCATAATTCACGGCGAGATAGCCTCGCGCACGGGCTCGGACGGCAAGCATTATGGCATAAAATTTGAGCTGCGCTTGCCGAGCGATTGGAACGGCAAGCTGCTATTTCAGGGCGGAGGCGGTTTGGACGGCTTCGTAGCGCCGGCTCTTGGCGCCGTGCCTATCCGCACTAGCACTGCAACGCCCGCGCTTATGAGGGGCTATGCGGTCGTTACGACCGATTCGGGACATCCTACGCCTACGCCCGAGTTCGGACTTGAGCAGCAGGCGCGGTTAGACTATGCCTATCAGGCCATCGGCAAGGTCGCGAGCGTCTCAAAGCAGCTGGTTTTTGCAGCGTATAAAAAAGCGCCCGCGCACAGCTACTTTATGGGCTGCTCAAACGGCGGGCGCTCGGCTTTGATGGCGGCGCAGAGGTATCCGCTGGAATTTGACGGCGTAATCGCGGCAAATCCGGGCTTTAGACTTTCGCGCGCGGCGATAGCGGAGCAGTGGGACAACCGGCAGCTTATGAAGATCGCGCCTAAAAACGCCGCTGGGGATAAAATTTTTGCAAACGCCCTTACGCAGGAGGATTTGGATAAGCTAAGCAGAGCGGTTCTAGATAAATGTGATGCGCTAGACGGCCTAAAAGACGGAATCATCGGCGCTTGGGAGCGTTGCGAGTTCGATCCTAGCGGGCTTGATTTAGCTAAAGAAAAAATTTCTGCGATAAAGGCGATATTTGACGGCGCAAAAAACAGCAAGGGCGAGCAAATTTACAGCGGCTGGTTTTACG
>CAURQQ010000012.1:0-55443 GCA_963527265.1 uncultured Campylobacter sp.
CAAAAATTCCAAAAATTCCAAAAATTCCAAAAATTCCAAAAATTCCAAAAATTCCAAAAATTCCGTTTCTTGAAAATCTACAAGTAAAATTTCAAATCCTTGGCAAAATTTCATCCATAACAAAGCTCGCAAAATCATACTTTAAACTAGCTTTTGTTACAATCGCAAGTTTTTAAATCCAAGGACAATTATGAAAAAGCTTATATTTTTTATCGCCACCCTACTTTGCTCTTTGAGCCTTTACTCCGCAGACGCTAACCCGGACGCGCCGCTTAAGCTCGATCCCAGCGTCGTGCACGGCGAGCTGGCAAACGGCGTGAAATTTTATATCCTCAAAAACGACGTGCCGAAAAATAGCGCACTTTTTTACCTCAACGTAGCCGCGGGCAGTGTCGATGAAAATGACGACGAACAGGGTCTTGCGCATTTCGTCGAGCATATGGCGTTCAACGGCAGCGAGCACTTCGATAAAAACGAGCTAGTCCACACTCTGCAGCGCCTTGGAGTAAAATTCGGCGCCGATCTCAATGCGCAGACTGGCTTTGAAAACACCACATACAACATCCAAGCCCAAGTAAGCGATGAAACGCTAAAGGACGTATTTTTGGTACTGCGCGACTATGCAGGCGGCGTAAAATTTGACGAAAACGAAACGCAAAAGGAAAAAGGCGTCATCTTAGAGGAAGCAAAAAAGGGCTTTGAGAGGCGATTTTATGAAAAGCGCGCCACATATTTATACCCTAATTCCATATTTTCAAGACGCTTTCCGATCGGACAAAATGAAATCATCAAAGGCGCCACTGGCGAGCAACTAAAAAAATTCTACGCGCGCAACTACCTTCCTAGCGCCATTAGCATCATAGTCGTGGGCGACGTGAATATTGAGCAGATTAAAAACCTAATCAAGCAAAATTTTAGCTCTCTTTCTGCGCACGGCGAAAAAATCCCGCGTGATCTTAGCCTGCGCCCATTTGAAGGCGGGTTAGCAAGCACCGTAGAGCCCGAGCTCGGCGCTAATGTCGCTAGCGTGCTTTACGCAGGCAAATATGAGCCGTTAAGAAGCTACGGTGCACTTAAAAATGAGTGGCTGCAAGCCTACGTATCGAGGCTGATGGAGCTTGGATACGACGCGATGAATGTAAATGCCAAAATTCCGCTTAAAGCCTATTTCGGCTCGGACGATCTGTTTAAAAACCGCAGGCTATACAGCATAAGCGCAAATATTTTTAATTTCGACGCCAACGCCACGCTAAGTAGTCTTTTTAGCGCGATCAAAGGAGTGCGCGAACACGGATTTAACAATGACGATTTTGATAGCGTTAAGATGGAATTTAAACATCAAGTGCAAGCCGATCTGCTTAAAAACGATACACAAAGTGCGCAAATAGGAGCATTACTTGATTTCGTACAAAACGGCAATGTAAAGCTTAGTAAGCAAGACGAGCACGATCTAAGCCTCAAGGCGTTAGAAGAAATAACGCTAGCGGATGTTAATAAATTTTTCTCTCAGATAACGGATGGAGCGAGATTTACGGAGATTATCTCGGCAAAGGATTTGGGCATTAGCCAAAAAGATGCGGAGCTACTCTACGAAAAAGCGGTGCCGTTTAATTTCGCTGCTTCAAAGCTTGCTTCCAAGCAACTTGCGGGAGCAGATTTAAAAGAGGCGGAATTTAAAGCGCAAAAAGGCGCTAGCGGCACTGAAATTTTGGAGTTTAAAAACGGCGCTCGCGTAATTTTAAAACCCCTTAAAAGCGAGAAAAATAAAATCGCCCTCGCAGCCGTTAAAAAAGGTGGCTACGCGCATTTCGGCAAAGCTCGTGGCGAAATTCTAACCGCGCTGCTAAACTCGGGCACCATAGGCGAGCTAAACGAATATGAGGCGGGACGCTTGACCTCAAAATTTGATTATAAGCTAAGATTTAGGATGGATGACACGGACTGCGGTTTTAGAGGCGCAGGAGCGGATCTGGAGGCGATGGCACACGAGCTTTACGCGAGATTTAGCGAGCCGCTAATTCATGCAAGCTCGCTTACAAAATACAAAACCGACGCGCTTTCGGCGATCGCGCTACGAGACGAGACGGCGGAATTTAAATTCGGCGAGCAAATTTTAAAATCTCTATATTCAGGAGATACGGCTCGCAAGCAGCCGCTTAGTGCAGATGACGTAAAGAGCGCAAATCTTGCCGATTTACAGCGCGATGCGGATGAAATTTTTTCAGGTGCTGGAAATTTTATCTTTGTGCTTAGCGGCGATTTCGAGCCTGTGCGCGCAAAACAAATTCTAGCCAAATATATCGGCAATCTAAAGCCAGGCACAAGCAGCGTTACGACTAAAACTCTGATGATAAATACTTCTAGCGGCGAGATTGTGCAAGATTACGGCGATAGTGATAAAAGCGAAGTTCGGATGATTTTTTCAAACTATGAGCTACAAAATTTCGACTTTGCAGACACTTATAAATTTCAAGCGTTAAAAAGCGTGCTAAGCAATCGCATCGTCGAGCAGATCCGCGAGGCGCGCGGACAAATTTACTCGGCGATGGTGCATAGCGCCTATGTGCGTGAGCCACAAATCACAGCGAGCTTGAACGTATCGTTTTCTACCGAGCCGAAAGATGCCCGTGCGGTTGCAGCAAGCGTGAGTGAAATTTTAAAGCAGATCGAAAGCTCGGGCGCAAAAGATAACGAGCTTTCAAATTTTAAAAAAGCGCAAATTTTATCGACCAAAAGGGCTGCGCAGACGAATGATTTTTGGCTTGCTAATATCACTGCGCACGAGCTTTACGACTATCCTCTCTATGACGAAAAAAGCTATGCGGCAAGCATAAATGCAGTAAAAAGCGCGGATGTGCAAGAAGCGGCGCAAATGCTAAGCGATAGGCTATTTACAGCGATTTTGAATCCAAAAAGCTCCGAGAAACGCTAATGTTCGTTTCATTTTTTAAAAGCAAAAAATGGGCGCTTTTAGCATATACAGGGCTAGTATTTTTGATCGCTATCAATTGGTACCAAACTACGCTGAGCGTGCGTTTCAACGAATGGTATCGCGTATTTTATGATTTATGTCAAAACGTAGATCGTCATACGTTAAACGATTTTTACGCGCAGATGAGGGTCTTTTTATGGATAGCGATGCCTGCCGTAGTAGCTGCTATTTCGGAGCGATACGTGGCGCGAATTTGGGCGTTTAAATGGCGAGAGGCGATGACCTTTTCCTATTTTTCATACTGGAAAAAGGTGAGTAAAGATATCGAAGGAAGCTCGCAGCGTATCCAAGAAGACATCTACCGCTTCTCAAAAATCATCGAAGATATCGGCACGCGTGTGCTTTCGGCGGCGATGACTCTTTTTGCGTTTATACCTGTTTTGTGGAGCCTTAGCGAGAAAGTACCTTTTGAGGCGCTCAAAAAAATTCCCGGCTCTCTCGTGTGGATCGCACTTGCAGTAAGCATCGGCGGACTAATAATTTCTTGGCTAGTAGGTTGGTTTCTGCCTAGGCTTGAATACAACAATCAAAAGGCGGAAGCTGCGTTTCGCAAAGAGCTGGTTTATGCCGAGGAGAATAAGGCGGAATATGCGAGCGAAGAGACCACAAAGACGCTGTTTGGCAAACTAAAGCACAACTATTACAGGCTATTTTTACACTACTGCTACTTTGATTTATGGCTAAATTCTTTCTCGCAAGTCCTAGTCATCGTGCCTTATCTCATAATGGGACCAGGGCTTTTTACTAAGGCGATTACGCTTGGAGTGATGATTCAAGTAGGCAATGCTTTTAACCAAGTACGCGGCAGCTTTAGCGTTTTTATCGATAACTGGACGACGATCACGGAGCTGCGCTCAATCCATATGCGACTTAAAGAATTTGAAAAAAATATCGACTACAAGGGCTAGGCTAAATTTCAGCCGTCAGGCGGTTTAAAATTTCGCTCCGATTAGAGGAACGAAATTTTAACCTAAACGAAATTTTTAAAATTTTACTTACTGCTCGCTTTTTTCGTGATGAGTAATGTTCAGCTTTATAAATTTATAGCTTCCTACGAGCAGGATCATCCAAATCGCGATGAAAACTAAAGATTTGATCATTTTTAATCCTTAAAATTTTTATAAATGTGGCGCATAAAAAGCGCCACCGATATGAAATTTAACTAAAAGCGCAAGAGCACGCAGTTCCGTGCACAAAAGCACAGCCTCGCCGCCACATGGCGCGCGGAAGCCATGCTGGAGCTGACGCGCCTAATAATGCTCGTTTGCAAGCTCCTCTTTATCGAGCTTTTTCGCATCCATCGCGCGCCAAACATAGCTGATGTATCCGAGTACGAAAGGCACTAGAAACGACACGTAAAACATCGTCTTAAGCGTATAGAGGCTCGAACTTGCATTTGCCAAAGTAAGAGAGCTTTGCAAATCAAAATTTGACGGATAAAACGCCGTATTGTTTAGCCCTAGAATCAAAAATACGCTCGTTACCGCGCATACGACGCCTACGCCGTAGAAAAATACTCCACGCACGCTGCTTGTAAATGCGCCTTTTACGATGCCCACCAGCACCAGCACGACGCCTAGTAGCAGCAAGACTAGCGCCGCAGGCAGGCTTAGGTAGTTATGCAGATACTTAAAGCTCTCAAGGCTTACTATGCCGCCCGCGCCGACCGCGTAGCCCTGCTTTAGCAAGACCCACGCCAAAAACGCGATGAAAAATACCAAAAATGCGCTAGCGTTAAATTTAAGCGAGGCTTTGAGCTTAGCGATCATTTCAGACTCGGCGATATTGTTCATCAAATATAAGCTCGCTCCAGTTCTGGCGCAGAAAAATAGCGCAACTCCCAATATGTAATTAAACGGATTTGCTAGCGCCTCAAGCCCGCGAGCCGGGTTTTTCCACTGCACGAAATTATTATCACCCAGCGCAAACTCGCTGCCGCTAAAAAGCGTCGAGACGATGATACCAAGCAGGATCGTGCCCAGCGAGCCGTTTATAAAAAGAAAGGCTTCATAGGTCTTAGCGCCCAAGAAATTATCGGGCTTTTTTCTGTATTCGTAGGCGACGGCTTGGATTATGAAGCAAAAAAGCAGAGCCATCCACGCCCAATACGCCCCGCCGAAGCTGGTCGCATAAAACAGCGGAAACGCCGCAAAGCACGCCCCGCCGAACATCACGAGCGTAGTAAACGTAAGCTCCCATTTCTTGCCGATGGAATTTATTATAAAATCCTTCTCGGTCTCATTTTTCGCCAGCGTAAAAAGCAGCGTCTGACCGCCCTGCACGAAGAGCATAAAAACCAAAATTCCGCCTAGAAGCGAAACCACGCACCACCAATAAATTTGAAAAATTTCGTGCATCTTAAAATCCTATCTTTATCTGTTTTAGCATGATCTTTATCTCGGCTATGAATAAAACCGTAAATAAAACCGCAAAGAGCGCGAACGAGATCATTATGTTCGTCCCCGCCAGGCTAGTAGCCGCGACGCCCACCGGCATGAGATCTTGTATCGCCCACGGCTGGCGCCCTACTTCGGCTACTATCCAGCCCGCCTCGCACGCGACATATCCCAGAGGGATGCTAAATACGCAAAGCCATAAAATTTTCTTGTATTCGGCTAGATTCTTTCGCATCGCCAAAAATAGCGTCACGAAAAATAGCAAGATAAAATAACTTCCCAAAGCCACCATCACGTGGAAGCTATAAAAGGTAAGCGCCACGGGAGGGACGATCTGCTTCGCATCATCAAGATAGCCGTAGCCTAAATTTTGCATATTTTGGTTGCCGAATAAAATTTCGCGCGCCTGCTGCATCGCAGCGGTATCATTGGCGTCTTTGGCGACCTTATAATCCTTTAGCGCTTGCAGAGCGATTTTGCCTTTTTCGATCTTTTTATCCGCACCTTCGATGCCGAATTTTTCGTTTCCAAATACCAGATCGTCGATGCCCGGCGTGAAATTATCAAGCCCTCTCGTAGCCATCAGCCCTAGCGCGTAAGGCGCCTTAATCTCAAATAAAAACGGCTTCTTATCGTCTCCCGCGGTTTTGCTCGGATTTAAAACTCCCGCTGCGACGATGCCCGCGTTTACTTCGCCTTTATACAGGCCCTCCATCGCCGCAAGCTTCATCGGCTGCTTTTGCGCGACCTGATAGGCGCTCTCGTCGCCGCTAAATAACACGAAAAGCGAGCTTAGCATACCGAAGCTTGCCGCTACGATGAAGCTTTTTTTAGCAAGCGCAAAGTCTTTGTTTTTTAGCATATAAAACGCCGAAATTCCAAGCACGAATAGCGCCGCGGTAATATAGCCGCCGCCGACGGTATGCAAAAATTTAGCCACTCCGAAGTGAGATAGCGCGATATCTAAAAAATTACTCATCTCGTTACGCATCGTATCGGGATTAAAGCTCGTGCCTACCGGGTTTTGCATCCAAGCATTCGCGATTAGGATCCAATACGCGCTTAAATTTGATCCAATCGCCACGAGCCAGGTCGAGAGAAGGTGAAATTTCTTACTTACGCGGTCCCAGCCGAAGAACATTACCGCAAAAAAGGTAGCCTCCAAGAAAAACGCTAGCAAGCCCTCGATCGCAAGCGGCGCGCCGAAGATGTCGCCCACGAACCAGCTATAATTCGCCCAGTTGGTGCCGAACTCAAACTCCATTATGATGCCGGTCGCGACGCCAATGGCGAAATTTATACCGAAAAGGCGCAGCCAAAATTTAGTGATCTTGAGCCACTCCTGTTTGCCTGTCGCGACATACAGGCTCTCCATAAACGCCACGATAAAGCTAAGCCCCAGCGTTAGGGGCACGAAAAGAAAGTGATAAAGTGCCGTGAGCGCAAACTGCGCCCTCGACCAATCCACGCTAGCAAGCTCTTGCATTCCTACTCCTTAGTCAAATTTTTATAAATGAAATCGATTTTTTCTTGATCGGTTTTAAATTTAGAGTCCAAGTTTTCGTCGAAAATGAAAAATTTAAGTAGCACAAAAATTATAAATAGCTTGATCAAAATCACCGCCCACAGCGTTTTGCCAAGCTTCATCGAAGCAAATCCGTGCGCGTAAAATTTTAAAATTTTGCCGAAAAACATCAAATTTTAACCTTTAGCAATTATTAGTTTATATTTTTTATTATATAGTAATTAATTAAAATCTAACTTTAAATTTTAAAAAATTCGCGCTGATTTTATCCTATTTCGGAAAAAATTCCAAACTCTGTCTCAGTGCGCTGTAGCGCGCGTTTTTAAAAAACCGAACGGTGTCGCCGCTTCTTAAATTAAAATTTCACTTCGCTCCGAGCGGCACAAAAGATAAAGCTAGCGGATCATATCGTTTAATGCGGCAAATTTAAAGCAAGATAAAATTTTAATCGTTTAAGCGATATAAAATTTAGCGCCGCATTCGGCTCTAAATTTAGCGAAGATTTGCGGCGCAACTCATAAGTTTAATTATCTCTTGGAGATCAAATTTACCGCCGAAAAAAAGATTGAAAGCAAGCGCGCCTTGATTTATCAGCATCTCCTTGCCATCTTTTACGGGCAGATTTTTTGCGCGCGCGGCTTGCAAAAACGGAGTCTGCTTGCCGTAGATCACATCAAAAGCAAATTTTGCGCGGGATAAAATTTCATCTATTACCCCCTCGGGTGCAGGCAGCGCGTCATCTTTGAGCCCCGCGCCGGTGGCATTGACGATCAGATCGTAGTCTTTGGATCTAAAATTTTCATAAGTAAAAAATTCCTCGCAGCCGAAGTCAAAATCTTTTGCGCTGCGATTTAGAATGTCGAATTTCACTCCGTTTTTGATTAGCGCGTAGCCGATTGCCCGCGTCGTGCCACCCGCGCCTAAAATAAGCGCATTGCGAATTTCACCAAAGCCCAAAATCGCGCAGAAAAACCCCTGCGCATCGGTGTTAAAGCCGTGCAGCGCGCTGCCTTTTAGCACTAGCGTGTTTACCGAGCTGATCTGCTTAGCCGCCTCACTTAGGACATCGCAGGCTTTGAGCGCGTCAAGCTTAAAAGGCACGGTTATGTTCGCACCCGCAAGCTTTAAAGCTTCAAATTTAGCTCGAAGTTCCTCGCCGCGCTGCAGCAAAACTCGCCCATAGTAGGCATCCAGCTCCAAAAATTTTATCGCGTAATTATGAAGTAGCGGCGAGAGTGAGTGGGCGATCGGGTTGCCGAAAACCGCGAATCTGTCCACTATTTCACTCGGTAGATATACGCTCCGCTATTGATGCTGCGCATATCGCTAAGTGCCTTTTGTAGCGCCTCGCCCTCAAAAGGTCCAACTAAAATTTTAGTCACGCTCTTGCTGCCGACGTGAGTTTGCAAAGCGATCGGATTGTAGCCTTTTTTAGTGATTTTTTTGGTATCAGATCCGTTTGGATCGTAGGCATTGGATGCGAAAACCTGCACATAACTGCCGTTTGCCACGCTGGTGCTGGTGCTCTTTGCTGCAACGCCAGCCTTTACGTTCTCGCTTTTAGACTCCGGCTTGCTAGCTTCTTTTTTAGACTCAGGTTTTACTGGCTCTTTCTTGGTCTCAGCTTTAGCATGTTCCTTTTTAGCTTCCGTTTTTGAAAGCTCTTTTTTAACTTCTGCTTTTGCTTGTTTTTCGGGTTCTTTTTTAGGCTCTACTTTTTGCTCAACTTTTCTAATTTCGGTTTTAGAAGGCTCTTTTTTCATCTCGTCTTTTGCAGACTCTTTTTTAGGCTCGGACTTTTTTACATCCGTTTTTTCAGACTTTTTGGCTTCGTCTTTAGGCTCAATCTTTTTACTTTCTATTTTAACTTCGGATTTTTTTGGCTCTTCTTTGATTTCGGGCTTTTGGATTTCTACTTTCTGTGCTTCAGGCTGAGCGCTTGCAACAACCTTACTTTCGGAATTAGGCTCTTGGGTTTTTATCTCTACTTTGGTTGGAGCTGCAGATGCTGTATTGGGTTCTGATTTCACCTCTACAGGCTCAGGCTGCGAAGGCTCAGGTTTTTGAACTTGTACGGCAGGCTTTTGCTCCGCTTTGGCAAGCTCTTCTTCACTAGGCATAGTAAGACCTGCGTTGGCGTCAATATCGTCTTTATTAATAGCCTTCATTATGATTAAAATGATTAAGAATAAAACTACGACGCCGGCTGCGACGGTAAGACCTTTTTTTAAATTCGCGTTCTTATCGACATTGCCGCTATTGATCACTATGTCGTCTATGCTGCTCATATCGAAATTTTTGTCGTTCATACTCTCTCCTAAGATTATTATTTACTTTGTAAATTCTACCACGCAAAATTTACGAAATAAATAATTCGGGTAAGCTTACCCGAATTTATTAAATTTAATACATCGCGCGGTCGTAGATGATAAAGCGGTGCGCCAAATCCCGCACCTCCTCTTTGACCTGCGCCTGAAGCTTGGAATTTGAGATGTCGCTTAGCACGTCGGCGATTTTATTTCCGATAAACTCAAATTCTCTCTCCTTCATGCCGCGCGCGGTAAGTGCGGGGCTGCCGACGCGGATACCGCTGGTGACGAACGGGCTGCGCGTCTCGCCCGGCACGGTATTTTTATTCGTCGTAATGCCTGCGTTTTCAAGCGCGGCGCTAGCGTCCTTGCCGCTAAAATCTCTATTTAAGAAGCTCATTAAAATCAGATGGTTATCGGTGCCGCCGCTAACGAGATCAAAGCCGCGCTCAACCAGCGTTTCGCCCAAAACTCTAGCGTTTGCCTTGACCTGCTTGGCATAGACCTTCCACTCGGGGCTTAGATTGTGTTTAAAGCCCACCGCCTTAGCGGCGATGACGTGCATTAGCGGGCCGCCCTGGATACCCGGAAAGATCGCCGAGTTGATCTTTTTAGCAAATTCCTCGTCGTTGGTCATTATGATGCCGCCGCGTGGACCGCGAAGCGTCTTGTGCGTGGTCGAGCTTACGACGTGGCAGTGCGGAAACGGATTAGTATGTTCGCCTGCGACGACGAGCCCAGCGACATGTGCTACATCGGCGAAAAGAAACGCGCCCACGCTATCAGCGATCTGCCTAAATTTAGCAAAATCTATCTCACGCGTATAGGCGCTCGCACCGCAAACGATCATCTTTGGTTTTACGATCTGAGCGATCTCAAGCACCTTATCGTAGTTTATGCGGCCGTCGAGTTCCACACCGTACTCGAAGCTCTCGTACATCTTTCCGCTGCTTGAAACCTTCGCGCCGTGCGTCAAATGGCCGCCGTGGCTAAGCGCCATGCCTAAAATTTTATCGCCAGGTTTCAAAAATGCGGAATAGACGCCTTGGTTGGCTTGGCTGCCGCTGTTTGGCTGGACGTTTGCAAACTCACAGCCGAAGAGCTTTTTGCAGCGATCGATCGCGATCTGCTCGATCTCGTCTACGAACTCGCAGCCGCCGTAGTAGCGCTTACCGGGATAACCCTCGGCATATTTGTTCGTTAGCACCGAGCCCATCGCTTCCATCACCTCGGGATAGGTAAAATTTTCGCTCGCGATCATCTCCAAATAATCGCACTGGCGGGCAAGCTCTCTGTTGGTTAAACTAAAAATTTCATTATCGAATTTTTCTAAATTTGACACGTTCACTCCTTCTCTAAATTTAGCGGCCTCATCGCAGGGAACAAAATCACGTCGCGGATAGATTTTTTATTCAGTAAAATCATCGCCAAGCGGTCGATGCCGAGCCCCCAGCCGGTAGTCGGCGGCATCGCATAGCTAAGCGCGCGGACGTAATCCTCGTCCATCTCGTGCGCTTCGTCGTCGCCCGCGTTTTTGGCGTCGATTTGCGCCTTAAATCTAGCGTATTGATCGAGCGGATCGTTCAGCTCGTTAAAGGCGTTGGCTAGCTCTTTGCCTGCGATGTAAAGCTCAAATCTTTCGGCTATCTGCGGATTTTCGTCGCTTCTGCGCGAAAGCGGGCTGATCGAGATCGGAAAATCTACGATAAAGGTCGGATTTATGAGCTTAGCTTCTACGTAATTATCAAAAAGTTCGCTCTGCAGGTGGCCTAGATCAAGCTTTTCATTGACTTCAAATTTATCGGCTTTGAGCTTTGCGATAATCTTTTCGCGATTATTTATGATCTGCGGCTCAATGCCGCCTATCTGCGTAAGCGCGTCGAGATACTTTATGCGCGCAAAAGGCTTTGAAAAATCGATCTCGCACTCATCGTAGGTTAAAATTTCGCCTAGCCCAAGCCTCTTAAACAGCGCTTTAAATAGCTCCTCGGTTAGGTTCATCGCGTCGTTATAATCATGCCACGCCCAGTAGAATTCTATGCTGGTAAATTCTGGATTGTGCGTCAGATCCATACCTTCGTTGCGGAAGTTTCGGTTGATCTCAAAGACCGCCTCCATGCCGCCTACTACGAGGCGCTTTAGATACAGCTCCGGTGCGATACGCAGATAACGATCGACATCGAGAGCGTTGTGGTGCGTGATAAATGGCTTAGCATTCGCGCCGCCTGCGATTGGGTGCATCATCGGCGTTTCGACCTCTAAAAATCCGTGTTTTTCAAAAAAACTGCGGATCTCGCTAACGATGATCGAGCGCTTGATAAAATCCTCACGGACCTCGGGGTTCATTATCATATCGAGATATCTTTGGCGGTAGCGCATCTCGATATCGACAAGGCCGTGAAATTTCTCCGGAAGCGGGCAGATCGCTTTGGATGCGAGCGTTATTTTGCTGGCATGGATCGAAAACTCGCCCGTTTGGGTGACGAAAGCATATCCGCGCACCAAAATTATATCGCCCACTTCAAGATTTTTCTTAAATTTAGCGTAATCCTCCTCGCCGATGCTATCGCGAGAGTAATAAATTTGAATATTGCCGCCTTGATCTTCTATGTTTGCGAAGGTGGATTTGCCCGCGACGCGCTTTAGCTTTAACCTTCCGGCAAGGCTTACCTCCTCGCTCGCTTTTTTATCCTCGGTATCTTTTATGTAGCCGAATTTCTCTTTAAACTCGGCTATGCTCATATCTTTTTTTAGAAAGTGCGGATAGGGATTAGCCCCTAAATTCCGAAGTTCCGACGCCTTGTCTATCCTTTGGATTTCTAACTGGCTATCAAACAATCTACTTCCTTTTTGCCGCGCATTCAGGGCAAATTCCATACAGCTGCATCATGTGCCCCGTAAGCGTAAATCCATGCTCTTTGGCAACGGCAAGCTGTTTGCGCTCGATAGTCGCGTCTTGAAATTCTATGATCTTATTGCAGCTTTTGCAGATTAGATGGTCGTGGTGAGGCTTGTTTGCAAGCTCGAATTTCTTACCCTGTGCGCCAAATGAGATCGACGTCGCCATACCTGAATCCTCAAGCAAATTTAAGGTGCGATACACCGTCGCTATGCCTACGTTTAGCTCCGGAAATTTCGCTTTGATCTCGTTGTGAAGTGCCTCAGGTGTGAAGTGTTTGTTATTGTTATAAAGCGTGCGGAGCAAAACCTCGCGCTGCTTAGTATATTTTAGACCGCTAGCGGCAAGCGCCTTTTTAAACTCAACAATTAGAGCGTCAAACTCTAAATTTTCGATTTTTGCATTCATAATTTTGTCCTTTCTGTAGAATTTATTTCTGAACTGGCGTTAAAATCGCTAGGTTCAGTGCTTTGATTTTGATCCAAGTTCATACGGGCGGTAGAATTCTGATCTTTTAAGAGCTTATCATCCATCTTAAAACCAATAGAATCCAAGCTTTGTTTGATCTTTGGATCGTCTTTGAGATTTAAAATCCAATTTCCGATTTTTAAGAAAATCGGCGCAGTTTTGCTGCTTTCAAAATACCTTTTGGTCTGTTCGTTCATCGACATAGGACCGCTTGCAAGCGTAACGATAACGGCAAAAATCAAGAAAATTTTACTTGCACTAAACACGAAACCGCCGATCTTATCGACAAATCCGAGTCCGCTCCATTTAAAGAATTTTGAAATGATTTCGCCTATAATCAGACACGAGATCCATACACCAAAAAGCACAGCGATAAAGCCGATGAGAACCTGCGTCGTGTCGCCCGAAAGCACGCCGTTTGCATTCTGTAAAGCGGGAATTTTGGCTGCAATCCACTCGCCTGCCATAGTTTTATAACGCATCGCGGCAAAAAGACCGCCGATGAGACCCAAAATTCCAAAAATTTCTTTTACAATGCCGTTGGTGATACCGCGCAGTCCGAAGAGCACTACGAGTACCAAACAGCCGACGTCGAACCAATTAATACCTTCCATCAAGCACCCACCACGCCTATTAGCTCTTGCAGGTTAGTCGAGTACCTAAACGCCGTGTCTTTTGAAATTTGATTTGCACGGATCGCTTTAACCATCGCTTGAGTTTGAGTTATCATACCAGTAGATTGCTGATTTAGCTGCATTTGAGAGTAAATTTGATGCACCTTGTTTTCTCGGATTAGATTCGCTACGGCATTGTTATTTAGCAAAATTTCATGGATCGCGATACGTCCACCGCCAAGCTTCGGCAAAAGCGATTGCGAAATGACCGCGGTAAGTGAGACAGAGAGCATATTTCGTACTTGGAGCTGCTCGCCACCATCAAAGCTATCGATAATACGGTTGATCGTTTGCATCGCGGAGTTGGTGTGTAGCGTACCAAATACCAAGTGACCGGTCTCTGCAGCGGTAATGGCGATCGAGATAGTCTCTCTATCACGCATCTCGCCCACGAGGATAATGTCCGGGTCCTCACGCAAGGCAAATTTTAACGCATTAGCGTAGGAATGGGTATCGGTGCCGATATTTCTGTGAGAGAAAAGTGCTTTTTTATTGGTATGGACGAACTCAACCGGATCTTCAACGGTGATGATGTGCTTGCGCTCTTTTTCGTTGATCTCGTTTAGCATCGCGGCAAGAGTAGTTGATTTACCGCTACCAGTAGGCCCGGTAACCAAAATCATACCTTTTTCGTGCTTGACTACCTCTTTAAAAATCGTAGGGGCTTTTAAATCATCCAGGCTAGGAATATCGATAGGAATAATACGAAATGCGGCAGCCAGATCGCCGTTCATAGTGTAGTAGTAATTACCACGGAAGCGTCCGATATTAGGAAGCTCGATCGCAAAGTCAAGCTCTTTATTTTCCTCGAGCGCACTTTTTTGCGCATCGGTAATGAGCGCATAGCAGATATACTCGATATCCGTGCCCTTAAGCGGATCCATGGCAAGCGGGCGCAATGTTCCGTCGATACGTATTTGAGGCGCCGAGCGCGAAACTAAGTGAAGGTCGCTCGCTTTGTTAAAAACGACGGTTTTTAGTAGGGTTTCGATATCTACTAAATTTCTTTGAACTTCTTCCATAAAATTCCTTTCAATCTATGATTTTCGGTACTACGAAGTAGCCGCCTTCGGACTGCGGAGCATGCTTTAAGACGCTTTCTGCGACGTCGCTTTTGCGTGGGATATCTTTGCGAAACGGAGTACCACCTTTCAGCGTAGTGATAGCCGCCTCGCCGCTTTGTAAATCCAGCTCATTTAGAATTTCTACAAAATCTACGATATTATTTAATTGCCCTTTAAATTCTTCTCGCTTAGCATCCGGAATTTTAAGAGCGGATAGCCTTTCCAGCTTGCTTAGCAAGGCATCGTCTATTATCATAACTTTCCTTTTTCTGATAAATGCGACATTATATCATAAAAATTCTTTATCTTAGGCGGTATTTAAAATTTTTTATGCTACAATTATGCCGATTTTCTCAAATAAAGGACTAAGTTTTGGCTTTAAAAGACGACATCGAAGGCGTGAAAAAAGAGATTGGCACAGAAGAGCAGTTTCTAGAAAGCGTCATAAAAAGTGAAATTTTCGTAAAAAAATACAAAAAGCCGCTGATATTTTTGGCTGCGGTTTTGATCGTAGCATTTATCGGATATTACGCAAATGAATTTCTAAGCGATCGCCGCATAGCAAGTGCTAATGCGATCTATGACGAGCTGCTTAACAAGCGCGATGACGCTAAGCTAGCCGAGCTTAAGCAAAAAGATATAAATCTATACGCTCTTTATATTTTGCAAAACGGCTCTGCAGACGAGCGAGCGGCGCTAGAAAATACCCAAGGCATCGATGTTATGCTAAAAGAGATAATAAATCTACAAAACGGCAAACAAGGCGGGGTGCTACTCGCCGATTACGATTCTTTGCTTAAGGGCTACGACCTGCTAAAAGAAGGCAAAATCGAGCAAGCTCACGCAGAGCTAGATAAAATTCCACTCAACTCGCCAGTTCGTCAAATCGCACTTGCTTTGAAACACTATGGAGGCAATAAATAATGAAAAAAACCTTGATATTTACGCTTTTACTATCGTTTTTATTTTTAGGCTGCTCGACGAAGCGCCAATATTTCGAACCTAGCGACGAAAACATCACAGGCGATATGAAATTTAACGGCTCGCTGCCGTCGGAAATCGTAGCGGTTAGTAAAGATGGCGCGACGCTAAAAGACGGCGAAGTTATCTCTAAAAACGGATTGGTGAAAAATTTCAAAGTCCTAAAAAGTGAAAAATTTTTAGGCGAATATGACGGAAATTTCGTCGTAACTGATATCAATGGCACGCTTAAAGTAGTTGGTAGCACAGGCGCCGTAAAATTTGAAAAAGCCCTCGGCAGACAAGCGCTAAGTGCAAATATACGCGGCGATGATTTGGCTTTAGTGATGAGTGATGACTCGATCATGCTTATCAAGCTAAGCTCGGGCGCAGTGGTACTCGATCATAAAGTCGGCGATGCGTTCGCAATCGATTCGCGCGTAGCGTCACCGCTATTTATCAACCAACTTATCGCTTATCCTGCGCTAGACGGACTAGTCAGCATCGCAGAAAACGTAGGTGGGCGCTCGGCACGCGATTTTGTCGTAAGCAACCAGCCGTTTTTTAACAACATTATCGCCTTAGAAAACAAGGGCGATAACCTTTATGCCGTAACTGCCACTAGGCTAATGCTGGTAAGTCCTGCGGGCAATAAAAATCATAACGTAGACATCAAAGACGTGATTTTTAGCGGCGATAGAATTTATCTTTTCTTAAAAGACGGCAGAGTCGAGCTACTCGATCGCGGACTAAATTTGATCAAATCGCGCAAATTTACCTTCGCACAGTTTAGCGGCGCACTGCTCGCAAAGGGCTATCTTTATATGATAGAGCGCACGGGCTACGTCATCCGTGTGGACGAAAATTTAGAGGGACAAGCGATCTACGAGCTAAATGGCGAACTCGATGATAAGTCCTTTATCGCAGGCAGCTCGTTTTACTACGACGATAAAATTTTAAATTTTGATGCTAGATAAAATTTCAAAACTTTGCGTTCGCGAAGGGCTCCTGCTTCAAAAATTTCAAACGCTAGATATCGCTAGCTTCACGCGCTCGCGCTCATACGGCGCGTATTTCGGCGTGGATCTAAAAAGCTACAACGTCCTTTTATTTATGCGCGACGCAAAATCTCGCTTTGTAATGCGCGATGTGGAATTTCTACTCTCGCTAGCAAACGACATTAGCACAAGTCTCGGCAAGGTCGTCAAAAAGCGAGTGCTGTTTTACAACTCGCAAATGTGCTCTAAAAGCGCAAAATTTTTAAAAGAAAACGGATTTAGCCTCTATGCTTTTGTGTGACATAGGAAATTCCAGGGTTAAATTTTATAAAGGCGGCGTAACGCAAAGTATGCCCGTAGCGGAGTTTATGCGGTATGAGCCGAAGGAGCGAATTTTTTTCATTAGCGTCAATGATAGCGTGAAAAAAAAGCTGAAAAACCCTCTGTTTGTCGATCTGGCGCCGCACTTTGAGCTAAAAACCGCCTACCGCGGGCTTGGGATCGACCGCATAGCGGCGTGCTCGGCGGTGACGACGGGCGTCGTCGTCGATGCGGGCAGCGCAATCACCGTGGATTTGATGTTTAAAAGCTCGCACCTAGGCGGATTTATAATGCCTGGTATCGGCACGCTTTTAAAGTCGTTTGCGAGCATCGCGCCCGTGCTGGATGTAACGCTTTCAACCAATATCGATCTGGACCCGCTACCACAAAAGACCGTAAACGCCGTAAACTACGGGATTTTAAAGCCTATCGTGCTTACGATCGAAAACATCGCGGGCAATAATAAAATTTACTTCACGGGCGGCGATGGAGCCTATCTGATGCGGTATTTTCGCAACTCGATCTATGAAAAGGATCTGATCTTTAAATCGATGGTGAGCTTAATCGCAAAAAAGGGGCTAGCATGATAACCATAGCGCTTCCCAAAGGCCGCATAGCCGACGATACACTTAAAATTTTCAAAACCATCTTCGGGCTTGATTTTGCCTTTGAGGATCGCAAACTCATAATGCAAGAGAGCGATTTTAAATTCCTCTACGTCCGCAACCAAGATATCCCTACTTACGTTATGGGGGGTGCGGCAGATATCGGCGTAGTGGGGCTTGATGTGCTTGAGGAGCATCGCCCGGATGTGCTTACGCTGCTTGATCTTAAAATCGGAAAATGCCGCGTCTGCGTGGGCGTACATGCGGGCACCAGGCTAAACTACGGCGCTCCGAGCCTAAAAATCGCTACGAAAATGCCTAACATCACTCGCGAGTACTTCGCCTCCAAGGCCATCGCCGTAAATATCATCAAACTCTACGGCTCGATCGAGCTAGCCCCGCTCATAGGGCTTGCCGACGCTATCGTCGATGTCGTGGAGACCGGCGCTACGATGAAGCAAAACGGGCTGCAACCCGCAGAAACCATAATGCAAAGCTCCGCGCACCTCATCGCCAACAAAAACAGCTTCGTGCTAAAACGCGATGAAATTTTAAACCTGCGAGATAAACTAGCCCGCACGATCGCCTAACGCTCGCTTGCCCGCCACACGGTGCCTGCGGCCAGCGCGGCGTATTTTGCGTGAGTGATCATCGCCGCCTTGGCGCGCTGTCGTTTAAAAATCGCCGTTGCAGATAGTATTTTGCGTCGGCAACCGCACCGATTAAATTTCAAACCAGCTTACAAATTTGATCTATCAAGAAGCGGAAGCGCTGTCGAGCCGTGCAGCGTAAAATTTCAGATTTCTATCGCTACAAATTTTAAAATTTAGCCTAAATTTGCAGCTCGTAGAATTCCGAAATTCCAAAACTCCACGGCGCAGAATTTTAAAATTATGAAATCCTGCTTCGCAATTTCACGTCGTAAAATTTCAAAATTTTGCAAGTTCTAAATTTAGGCTCAAATTTCCGCGGCTTGGAAACAACAGAATTTCTGAATTTCAACTCGCTAAATTTCGCCGCTCAAAATCGTGCAAAATTTAATCGGCGCTACTTTTTAAGCATAGAAAGTAGCCTGCGCCAAAATCAAGATGCTAGCCGCCCACATCGCAACTAAGTAAAGCTCCGCAAATCCTGCGTATAAGCCCAATCCCTGCTGCGGTAACATTTGAAAAACTGCTTCATAAGGCTTACAAAGCCCACACAAGCAGCATTATCGCCTATATTTTCGGGCAGGACAAACGCGCTTAGCGCGAAAAATTCCAAATATAATCGTTTAACAATTTTGATAAATTTTGGATTTAGGATGAGCTGTAAGCAGGTTTCAGGCTCGAGCCCAGTCCGCACTAGCTTGATTTTTCGGGCACTGTTTGCTCGGACCAGCTTTTGTTTCGGATTTTTTCTGCACGTCTTGAGTCCGTTTTTGCGTGCTTTACTAAATTTGCTCGGCGAAATTTTACCACGATAAAATTTTACGTAGTAAAGCTATACCTAAAATTTCAAATCCGCTAAAGTTTAAAATTTTAAAGCTACGCGGAGATTCGCCAAAGTAAGGCTTCGTTCGCAAAAATTTAGCTAGAGATTTAAAAGTATCCGCGCCATTTATCGTACCGCGGATGGGCTAGCAGGACAATACATACTCTACCGAGAACGGCGAGCTGTTATTGTGGCAACTCAAACAGCGCGCTATAAGCCTTGCCGACGCAATAAAGCAGGAAGCAGTCTATGTGTATGTAAATTTGTGGCAGATAAAATTCCACCGCGATGAACGCAATAAATTTAGATATCACGGACGATCTGCGTGATTACAATTCTTATGCGTCGCACAGTAAATTTTGCACGCCACAAATTTTGGAACAAACAGCTTGCCTTTTATCGCAACCGCGCCAAAGCCTAGGCTTTCTGCGCACTCAAATACCGCTTGTATGCGGCGCAACAAGCAAGAATAAAATTTTACCGACCTAGCGTGGCGATAGAGCCACTACCCCGCTTACGCCGCGATGATTTCGCGCACCTTTTCGGTGAAATTATCGCTCACGATGTATTCGGTCGGATAAACGAGCACCTCACTGCCGTTACGGATCCGCAGAATCAGCCGCTTGGTGTTTTTCAGCGCCGTGTCGCAAAAGGCGAGGTGGTAAATTTTATAAATTTTCTCGCGACTAAGCTCGCCTAAGCTTAGCTCAAACTCGAAATCCTGCGCGTTTTTGCGCTGTGCCTCGCGCTCTTTGCGCGCCTTAAGGGCGGGATCCTCCGCAGTAAACCCGCCCCTTCGCTCCGCGAAATTTCCTCCGCCGAAGCCACCAGCTCGTTCGCCGCCGAAGCCGGAATTACCGCCGTTAAAACCCCCGCGCTCCCTACCGCCGAAACCTCGCACCTTACTAGGCACGTAGCCGTCGATATTCTGCGCGACATCTAGGGTTAAAATTTCATCCAGATAGATTTGATATTTGCCGCCGTAAGGGCTCGTGTTTTTGCTAAGCCGCACCCAAAACGCCATCGGGCGCTCCAGCTGCGCATCCGTTAGCGCAGTGACCGCATCACAAATATCGCCGAATGCACTCATCTCGAAGCTGCCCGCAAGATCAAGCACCGTAAGATTTGCCATCTGCTTGCCCGATTTGGTCATGCGGGTATGGACGTTTTCGATCTTACCGACGCACAAAATTTTAACGCTCGCATCCTCGTCGCCCACCAGCTCATCGAATTCGTTCGATTTAGTATGTGCGATCGCTCCAAGCTGCGCGGCGTAGGCTTTGAGTGGATTCTCGCTCAAAAATACTCCCGCGCGCGGACGAAAGCTCGCATCTCGAGCGTTTTGCAGGCTCATCATCGAAAGAAACGACAGCTGATACGCCGCGCCGCCGACCGCGCTTTTTGAAATTTTAATCATAAAAGCGTACGGGCGCTCCCGCTCCTGCGGGCTTAAGTTTTCGATCGCCTTTAGCGCGTTATCGAACACCGCTAGCTCAAAGCTGCCGTGCAGATCAAGCACATTTAAAATCCCCATTTTTTTGCCCGTTTTCGTCATGCGAGTGGACAGATCCTCGATCCGCCCCACGCTAAGCACCTCGGTGCTATCGCCCTCGATCTCGCTAAACGCCGAGGATAGCGTGTAGTCGATACCCTCCATCTCCTCTTTGTAATCATCCAGCGGATGCCCCGAGAGATACACGCCCACGGTCTGCTGCTCAAATTTTAAAATTTCGCCCTGCGGAAATTCCTTATCGGTATCGACGAAACTTACGCTCATGCCGCTCGTCATATCCTCATCCTCGCCAAAAAGCGAGCTTGCGGCGTCCTTTTTAATCTCGGTGATCTTTTTCATCACGTCTAGGATATTTTCCATGTTTTGAATCATCGCCAGGCGACTCTTACCTAGACAATCCATCGCGCCTGCGTAGATCAGCGACTCTATGACCTTTTTATTGACGCGGAAATTATCCACGCGCGAAGCAAAATCGTCGATGCTTTGAAATTTAGCCTCGCTTTGAAGCTCTAAGATATTCTCGATCGCAGCACCGCCCACGCCCTTAATCGCGCCAAGGCCATAGATGATCGAGGTGCCCGATTTGGAGTTTTCGTCGTCCACGACACTAAAGCCTCTTAAGCTTTGATTGATAGACGGCGGCAAAAGCCCGATACCTAGGCGGCTAGCCTCGTCGATATACTTTGAAATTTTATCGGTGTTGCCCTCCTCCGAAGTAAGCAATGCCGCCATAAACTCCGCCGGATAGTAGGTCTTAAGATAGGCCGTTTGAAAGGTAATCATCGAATACGCCGCGGCGTGGGATTTGTTAAAGCCGTAGGAGGCAAATTTCATAATCAGATCAAATAGCTCATCTGCTTTTGCTACGTCAAAGCCCAGCTCTTTAGCGCCACTTAGATACTGCTCGCGCATGTGGGCAAGCTTCTTCTCATCCTTTTTACCCATCGCGCGGCGCACCAGATCGGCATCGCCCAAGCTAAAGCCGCCCACCTTCTGCACGATCTGCATAACCTGCTCTTGATAGACGATGATGCCATATGTTGGCTCTAAAATTTCTTTTATCTGCGGAAAAATATAGCTAGCTTTTAGCTCGCCGTGTTTGATCCTGATAAAATCAGGGATTAGATCCATCGGCCCCGGGCGATAGAGCGAGATCATCGCGATGATATCCTCGAAGCGGTCCGGGCGCAGGTTCATCGCCAGATCCTGCATGCCCGCGCCCTCGATTTGAAAAATCCCCAGCGTGTTGCCGCTTTGAATCGTCTCGTAGGTTTTGTGGTCATTAAAATCGATCTCCTCCCAGACGATATCGCGACCGTAGCGGCGCTTTACAAGCTTAGCGGCATTATCGATCACATCGAGGTTTTTTAGACCCAGGAAGTCAAATTTTATCAGATCGACGTCTTCAAGATAGTTTTTGGTGTATTGCGTGACCAAGCGCGCATCCTCACCCTTATCCTGCTTAAATAGCGGCGCTTTGTTCCACAGCGGCTCGTTTGAGATCACTACTCCCGCAGCATGCATGCCTGCGTTGCGGTTTAGCCCTTCAAGGCCCAGCGCAAATTCCCAAACCTGCTGTGCGATCGGATCTGCATCGATAAATTCCTTCAGCTTCGGCTCGGCGTCGTAAGCCTGCTTGAGCGTGATGCCGAGCTTATCGGGGATCAGCTTCGCCATCTTATCGGCTTGCGAAAGCGGCATATCGCAGACGCGAGCCACATCGCGGATGACGCCGCGCGCGAGCAGCTTACCGAAGGTCGCGACCTGCGCGACGTTGTATTTGCCGTACTGATCGATGACGTAGTCGATCACCTCGCCTCTGCGCGCCTGGCAAAAGTCCACGTCGATGTCGGGCATCGAGATACGCGACGGGTTTAAAAATCGCTCGAAAAGCAGATTATACGGAATCGGATCGAGGTCGGTAATACGAAGCGCATACGCGCAGATGCTACCCGCCGCAGAGCCGCGACCTGGGCCAACCGGGATATCGTGATCCTTCGCCCAGTTGATGAAATCCTGCACGATGACCATATAGCCCGAAAAATGCATGTTTTTGATGATGGCAAGCTCCTTTTCCAGGCGCTCGCGATAAATTTCGTGTTTCTGTGGATCGATAAATTTAAGGCGCTCTTTAAGCCCTTCGCGGCACAGATGATCGAATAAAAAATCATCGTTTGCAAAGCTATAGCGCTCATCGGGCTGGGGCAGCGAAAGCCCGAGCCTAGCGGCGTATTCGATCGTAAATTTAAAATTCGGCGGCGTCGGCGCGTAGTCCTTCTCGTCGAAGGCAAATTTCAGATTGCACTTTTGCACGATCTCGGCGGTATTTTCAATCACTTCGGGGATGTCCGCAAAAAGCCGCCTCATCTCCTCATCGCTTTTTACATAAAATTCCGAAACGACGTGTTTTAGGCGGTCGCCGTCGTTGATCGTCTTGCCCATCGAGATGCACTGATAGACGTCGTGGGCCTTGGCGCGGTCCTTGCGCGAGTAGTGAGCGTCGTTGGTAGCGATGATCTTGACGCCGATTTCGCGCGAGAGGCGGATGAGGTCTTTATCGACATTTAATTGCTCGCCGATGCCGTGGCGCATGATCTCGAGATAAAAATCCTCGCCGAAAATTTCCTTATACTCGAGCGCCGCTTTTTTCGCCGCTTCGTAGCCGCCCGCACCGCGCTTTAAATTTCGCTCGCTTCTATTTAGATGAAATTCCACCTCGCCCGCTAGGCATGCCGAGGAGCAGATAAGCCCCTCGCTGTGCTCTTTTAAAATTTTTTTGTTGATCCTCGGGTAGTAGTAAAATCCGTCCAAAAACGCGCGCGAGCTAAGATACATTAAATTTTTATAGCCCGTCTCGTTTTTAGCAAGCAGTATCAAGTGGTAGCGCTGGCGGTCGCTTTTATCGCCGATGTCATCGTGGTTGTGCAGGTAGATCTCGATGCCGATGATCGGCTTGATGCCGTGCTTTTTCATCGTCTGATAGAAGTCTATCGCGCCGAACATATTGCCGTGATCAGTGATCGCGCACGCCTTGGTACCGCGGCTCTGCAAAAGCTCGGCGAGCTCGCTTACTTTATTCGCGCCGTCTAGCAGCGAATACTCGGTATGAAGGTGCAGGTGGGTGTAGTCGCTCATTTTTGGTCCTTTTTTGATTTGGAAATTATAGTAAATTCGGGCTTTAGAAACGGTCAAATTTAATGGAATTTTAGCTTAAATTTCAGTGCGAAATTTTACGAGCAAATTTTGTTATGGAATTTTACTTCGGAGGTTTTACATTCTGGATCTTGCGGATTAAATTTTGACAAAATTTTAAGTTTAAAATGCTGTGATGAAATTCCACTATCATAAAATTCCGCCTCGATGGAATTTTGAGCTAACGCAATTCCGCAAAATTCTACGACTTAGATCATCATAAAATTTTGCGGTTTAAAATTCCGCTTGCAAAGCCTTTTACGGCTCTACGATCTTGAGAATTCCACGATCGCTTTAGCAAGCTCTCTAGTAGGATCGACGAAAATTTTATCGCTTTTGATTAACGGCAAAAATAGCGGCAGCTCAGTGCAGGCAACGACGTAAATATCAGCATCGATTTTGCCTAGCAAATTCTCAAAAGCCCCCACGTATTCAGCAGTCTTGCCCGCCTTAACGCCTTTGTAGATGCAATCCATCAAAACCGCTTGATTTTCTTCGCCAAGCTCTACGCTGATTAGCCCCGCTTCTTTGAGCGGATCGTCGTAAATTTTAACTTTTTTTGTACCGATAGTGGCTAGCACAGCGATTTTATGGGCGTTTGGATAATTTTTACGGATCGCTTTTACGGTAACCTCGGCGATATGAATTAGCGGGATTTCCGCCGCAGCTTCTACATCGTCTGCGAAAAAATGCGCCGTGTTGCACGCCATCGCAAACGCCTTGCAGCCTGCATTCTTGAGCCTAACAGCGCTCTCGCTTAGGCGCGGAAGCGGATTTGCACCTTTACCTAAGATAAACGCCGTGCGATCTTCGATCTGCGGATAGCTATCAATTACGAGCGGAATATTTTCTTGATCGCTGCTCGCCGCAGTCTCTTCTATAATCTTCATATACAGATCCGCACTCGCCAAAGGTCCCATTCCACCGATAATCCCAACTCTTTTCATAGCTCGTCCTTTCTAAATTTCACTTAGGCTAATTTTCCCACTTACTCATATCCATTTCGTTTTCGCTCTTTGCGACGTAGATCGACGCCACGACATCGCCCGTTACGTTCATCGAGGTTCGCCCCATATCCAAAATCGCGTCAATGCCTAAAATCATTCCGTAAGCGATCGCCACGTTACCGCTTACCTTGACGCCGATAGATTCGAGCACTAAAAGCAGCATCAGCGCACCAGCTCCCGGAACTCCGGCAGTTCCGATCGCCGCAAGCATCGAAGTAATGATGATCGTGAGGTAGTGGCTACTGTTTAGATCGATACCGCAAGCATTAGTGATAAATAGCGTGCACACGCCCAAATACACGGTCGTACCGTTCATATTCACCGTAGCACCCACAGGTAAAACAAAGCCATAGATTGCCTTTGGAATGCCCATATCTTCGGCGGTTTGCATCGTAATCGGAAGCGTGCCATTGGAGCTACGGGTAACAAAAGCCGTAAGCATCGGCGGGCGCACTTTTTTAAGGAATTTAATCGGGCTAACTCCGATAAGCATACAAATAACACAATAAACCGCAAATACTTGGATCGCAAGTCCCACGTATAGGGTAATCGTGACGTTTAGCAGCGAGCTAAAAGCCTCGATACCGCTTTTATTAAACACTACAAACATTAGCGCAAAAACGCCGATTGGTGCGTATTGCATCACCCAGTGCACGACCTTAAACATAATCTCGCTCATTCCGTCGAAAAAATTATAAACCGTATCGGCGGAGCTTTTGATGCGCGCGTCGCTACTGTCACGGCAAAACGCAAGCCCTACGCCGAAAAATAAGCAAAATGCGATAATCGGCAAAATTTCGCCTTTGGCTATGGAATCAAAAGGATTCGTAGGAATTATATTAAGCAAAATTTTACTCATACTAGGCGCGTTTGCTGCCTTTTCGACGGCCTTGGACGCATCGCTTAGATCAAGCCCGCTACCTGGAGAAAATATAAACGCACACGCTAGGCCGATGATGATCGCAAAAAGCGTAGTTATAGCGTAAAATATGATCGCCTTAACGCCTACTTTACCCAGGTGCGCAGGCGAGATGCTGCTAGTGCCCACGATGAGCGAACAGATGATGATCGGCACCATGATCATCTTTAAAAGTCTCACGAAAAGATCTCCCAAAGGCGTTAAAATCGCCACCCACGTGGTATCGCCCACCGGCATATTTTTAGGTAGCAACATACCGATCGCAGAGCCCAACACTAAAGCGATAATGATGCGCCAAAGCAAGCTTGAGTTAAAATAAAAAGCTAAAATTCCGCCTTTTTTCGTTTGATTTTCTGACATGGACATCTCCCTGCACTAAGAATTTTAACGGAATTCTACCGCAACTTGCCATAAAATAAAATTTAATCGGTCGCCAAATGAAAGTTAAATTTGAAAATTCAATCACGAGCTTAACCGCATTTTAAAGCTAAAATTATGCAGCAGACTTTGTCTTTTGAAGTTATGAAGCAGAATTCCAAAGGAAAAACGACGCATGAAATTTATAGAATTTTGCGGATTTCGAAGCGGTAAAAAGCTAAAATTTTGTGGTGGTGGGCTCACTAGGACTTGAACCTAGGACCATCCGGTTATGAGCCGGATGCTCTAACCAACTGAGCTATGAGCCCGCCAGCGGTGAAAAAGAAATGTGATTTTACAAAAATAATCTTAAAACGGCGTTAAAATTCTAACCGCGTAATTTTATGAAACTTAGGCTCACTCAAATCGTGGCTAAATTTCACACCAAAGCACACAACTTTATCTGATTTCCGATCAGATCACTTTCGTGTGCATAAGGCGGTGTAAATTTAAGACGAAATTTTATATAAAATTCAGGGCTCTTAAATCCGCCGCGATAAATCTAATCCGCTCGCAAATCGCGTAAATTAATAGCTTTTTACTTGAATAGGCTCCGATAACATTTGAGGGACGCCGGGTAGCTCATACGCTCCCCGGCAGATATTATTTTCGGCATCGGGACCTTTTGCGATGGTGATCGTTTTATTTTCGCCGTCCACGCTGATTAGGAAGCATTTATCTCCCTTTGTGCTTTTAAGATATGCGGAATTCGCTCCGTTGGGCTCTAGCGGAACATTCGTCATAACCGAAAAATCGGATGCGAATTTGCCTTGAGAGATATAGTAGGCGTCCAGATCGTATTTAACGGTAATTAAATTTGTCGCCAACTTAGAGATCTCCGCATCATCTCTAGTAGTCAGCCCCGGTTCCGCAATCGCTACTGCAGGCAAGGCAATCGCTACGATACAAACCGCAGCTATTACCTTCGCTACGGATACTTTTTGGGGCGTTACGTCATATTCGTAGTTTTGCAGCGACTTTGCGACGACGATAAGCGAGCTTTTATTTTTGCGCGCCATGTCGTTGGTGAAGGGCAAAAATAGAAATTTGCCGTATTCCATAAGACCTAATCCCGCGGGAGCGGTCCGACTAAAACGGTTAAAGATTAAACCCGACAAATAAGTTAAAATAGCCAAGATCCAACCGCCTAGAAAAAACCAAATAATGCTACCTAGAATACGCATATTTTACCTCTTTATAAATTTATGTAAATCAAGCAAACCGCCAGTTACAGACGTTGCACAGCCTACCATTGCTTTTGCGGCGTATTTGATGCGACCTGCACGCTATGCCGCACAAAACGAGTCTTGTGCGCGCAAAATTTCCCATGCGCAAAACAACTGCGAAATGATAAGGGATGGGGTTTAACGATTGGCAACAAACGCTTTCACGCGATAAAATTTTACCTTGCAAATAGCTGTGGCAAGGGAGTTTGTAAAATTTAAAATTTATTTTGAAAAAGTTAGGAATTTTAAAATTTTAATGCTAGAATTTTGAAAAATTTTATAAATTTAATTAAATTTGCGGATCAAAATTTTAAAATTTTTATGGTACGGCGAAGCGAATTCTTAAAATTTTGCTACGGCTTTTGGCGCAAAATCTTCCTGATAAGGACACAAAACAAAATTCCAAATCAAATTTTCGCGATGTGAAGCACTTCCTTAATTATGAATTTAAAATTTTACACGTGAAATTTCCACGCTACACAGTACGGCATATTTCTGCCGAGATAAAATTCGCAAGCAAAATTCCAACCTCGCAAACCCAAAAGCATACAACAATTATTTCTTGAAATTTTAGCACCGCTTGCCCGTAGACAAATATCGCGCTACTTTACGAAATTTCGGCCTCACTACGCAAGCTCCTCGCACTGCGAGCACGCTTCGCGCTCTCGCTAGAACGGCGATCTGTCCGCATGTCGCTATGGCGTCTCGTCGCCGTCTTGATTTTGAAGCGCGTCCGCTTCGCCCTCTGCCGCAATCGCTTCGAGGCTTAAAATTTCATCGACGTCCTCTAGCTGCGCTACGCCGCTTCCGGCGATACTTCTGATACTTGCGTGCATCGCGATCGCGCCGTCTCGCGCACGCGCGATCTGCTTTTCGCGCTGTTTCCAGATGCGCTCCATCGCGTTGCGCTCCTTATTTAGGCTCTCTTGCATGCCGACAAATGCCGAGACGATCGTCTTTATCTGGTTGGCAAACTCGGGCGAGGTCAGATAGTCGTAGAGCATCGCCGTTTTGCTATCTTGATTTTGCCCTGATCTTTTGGCAAACGCAAGCGCCACGACATGTTCGCGCAAGACGGCGCAAAGCCCCTTAAATTCCTCAAACGAACAGATCCAGATGCTAGCATCGCTCGGCGCTTGATGCAGCCTAGGGCTGTGAGGCGGCATCTGCTCGGTGACGATAACGCCGATCTGCGCGCCCTCGCCTATCATATCGTCTTTAAGTTTGTCGATCCATTTGGGCTCGAAGTTTTTCGTGCGCTTGCTCTCGTATAAAATTTTACCGCAGCCCGCAAACTCCCTCGTATGCACCGTCTGCACGCAGTCTGCGCCGCGCGCGCCCTTTTTGACCTCGTCTATCTCGTCCAAAGGAAAGTTTAGCCGCAGATACTCCTGCAGCGCAAGCTCCTGCACCTCGCCCTGAAGCTGCTGCGAACCCACTTCCGAGCGGCGCTTGAGCTCGTTTATCTGGCCGATTAGGCTTTGGATCTGCTCATCTTTTTGGCGGAATTTCAGCTCGTTTTCCTGCGAAATTTGCTTCGAAAGCCGCTCGCGTTCTTGGTTTACGCGGTTGGTTAGCTCTATCTCGGATTTGGCTTTATTCTCAGCTTCAAGCTCGCTAAATTTACGCTTTTGCGCCTCCATCTCGGCCTTTATTAAATTTAGCTCGGAAATTCTTTGCGATTTTTCTTGCAGCTCCTTTTGTAAAATTTCAAATTTCGCCGCGTTTTCGCTCTCGATCTGAGATTTTGCAAGCGCTAAAATTTTCTCCCGCTCGCTATTTAGCGCAGAATCGGTCGCCACTTTTACGCGCTGCTCGAAGGCGTTTTCCTTCGCTTGCAACTGCGCTAGATGCTTTGCATACTCCTCGCGCTTAGCGGCGATCTCGGCTTCAAATTTAAGCGTAGCTTCGTTTTGCTGCTGCTGCCACTTTCGCTTCTGTTGCAAAATTTCATCTTCAAATTTAGCCTTGATATCGCGTTGCAGCGCCTCGTCTATGTCGATCTGAGAGCCGCAGTGCGGGCACTTTACGTTAGCCATTTTTGCTTCCTAAACTCTGCTCTTTCATCTTTTCAAATTCCTGCGAAATTTGCGCGGCATTGGGCTCATCCGCCATCTTATCTAGCACGGAGTTGTAGCGATTTACGAGCAGTATCGCAAGCGCCGAAAAGCAAAAGCCCGGCAGCAGCTCGTAAACGATCGCCGAAAGCCCCGATAAGATCCAGCAAATAACCGTGATACCGCCTACGAGCATACCCACCAAAGCCGAGAGCGCGCTCATTTTTTTAGAATACAGGCTGAAAAGCAGCACCGCTCCAAAGCTCGCGCCAAATCCCGCCCAAGCGTTTCCGACGACGTTTAGCACCGTATCGTTTGAGCCAAACGCCAAAATCGCGGCTACCGCGGCGATGATCACGACGGCGATGCGGCTGCTTAGCGTCTGTGTGCGCTCGCTCACCTCTTTTTTATAAAACGCAAAGATAAAATCTTTCGTAACCGCGCTCGCGCTTACCAAAAGCTGGCTTGAGATGGTGCTCATAATCGCCGCCAGCACCGCAGAGATTATGACGCCTAGGATGAATGGATGAAAGAAAATTTTACCGAGCTCTAGGAAAATTTTTTCTGGATCGTCTATGCTAAGGCCTTTTTGCGAAAAATATACAAAGCCGATCAGACCGCTAAGCATCGCGCCCGCAAGACCTAGCACCATCCACGAAATTCCGATGCGGCGCGCGCTATCAAGCTCGCGCGAGCTTCTAATCGCCATAAAGCGCACGATAATATGCGGCTGTCCGAAGTATCCGAGTCCCCAAGCAAGCAGGCCCAAAACGCCCAAGAAGCTTTGATTGTAAAACAGATCGAGGTGGCTCGCGCCGTAGAGCCGCACCTGTGCAAAAAAGGAGCCGTCTGCGGGGATCTGCAGCGCGCGGTAAGAAAACAGAGGGATTAAAATAAGCACCGCAAACATCAGCGCACCCTGAAATGCGTCGGTGATCGCGACGGCCTTAAATCCGCCGAAAAAGGTATAAAACACGACGATTAAGATCGTAGCGATCGCGCCGTAGGTAAAGCTTAGCCCGAAAAAGCTCTCAAAGGTCTTGCCGCCCGCGATGATGCCGCTGCTAACATAGAGCGTAAAAAATATGATGATCAAAAGCCCCGAGATAATGCGAAGCGTCTTGGTGCGGTCTTTGAAGCGGTTTTCTAAAAAATCCGGGATCGTGACGCTGTCGCTTGCTACCTCGGTGTAAATTCTAAGCCTTTTAGCAAGAAATTTATAGTTGCACCACGCGCCCACGCAAAGTCCTAGGGCGATCCAGATATTGCAAATCCCCGTTGCGAACATCGCGCCCGGCACTCCCAAAAGCATCCAGCCACTCATATCGCTAGCGCCCGCGCTAAGTGCCGTTACGAATGGGCCTAGGCGGCGATTATCGAGCAGATACTCGCTTAAGCTCGCATTCTTGTCATAATAATACCTACCTATAAAAATAAGCGCGCCGAAATATATCGCGATTGCAAAATAGGTCCAAAAGCTCATCGTTGCCTCCTTTTAAAAAAGCTAATTTTACTCTATTTCAAATAAAATTTTACTTTCGGAATTTAGCCAGATTTTAACGAAATTTTAGTATTCTTGCCGTTTAAATTTTAAGAAAAAGGCGCCTTGGTTGAACGAGAAAATTTTAAAGGTCGTATTTGTTTTGACTGTAATCGCCGTGGGGCTTTATTTTACCTATCCCGAACTGAGCGAAGCGCAAAAAATTTCATACGCCAAAAGCTACGGCATCACTCTTATTTTGACCTCCGGCGGCATCGTAATCGGCATCGCATTAGGATTTATGCTGGCATTTTTAAAATTTCTAAACAATAAATTTTTAAGCTTCATTATCGACGAATACGTAGACATCATCCGCGGAACTCCGATCGTTATCCAGCTGATGGTGTTTGTGTTTATAATTTTTGCTACGTGGAGCAATAATATCGCAGCTGCGATCTTTGCGCTGGGGCTTAATAGCTCCGCCTACGTTGCAGAGATCGTGCGCAGCGGTATAAACAGCGTCGATCGCGGCCAGATGGAAGCTGCGCGCGCGATGGGTCTAGGCTACGGCACAGCGATGAAAGAGATCGTCTTTCCACAGGCGATAAAAAATATCCTGCCTGCACTTGCGAATGAGTTTATTAGCCTATTTAAAGAGACCTCGGTCGTGGGTCTCGTAGCAATCACCGATCTTACGTTTTTTTCAAAAAGCATGCAGGCTGCGCTTTATACCGTCCAGCCGATACTTTTTGCCGCAGTACTTTACTATGCAAGCGTGAAATTTTTCTCGTTTTTAGTAAAAATGCTAGAAAGTAGGTTAAACCGCAATGATTGAAATATCAAATTTAACCAAATCCTACGGCAATTTATCGGTGCTAAAAGGAATTTCAAAGACCATAAATAAAGGCGATATCGTAGCGATCATCGGTCCAAGTGGCGGCGGTAAATCAACCTTTTTGCGCTGCTTAAATCTGCTTGAAATTCCAAGCGGCGGCACTATTAAAATAGACGGCGAGGATATTACCGATAAGCATACTGATATTAATAAAATTCGCCGCAAAGTTAGTATGGTGTTTCAGCATTTCAACCTCTTTGCAAATAAAAACGTGCTGGAAAATTTAACTCTAGCGCCCATAAAAGCGGGTATCTATACTAAAGAACAAGCCTTAGCAAAAGCGGAGGAACTGCTAGCTAAAGTGGGTCTTAGCGACAAAGCCTACGCCTATCCGCACAAGCTTAGCGGCGGACAAAAGCAACGCATCGCAATCGCTAGAAGTTTGGCGGTAAAT
Source organism: uncultured Campylobacter sp. (assembly GCA_963527265.1). Lineage (GTDB taxonomy): Bacteria > Campylobacterota > Campylobacteria > Campylobacterales > Campylobacteraceae > Campylobacter_B. The sequence goes on from CAURQQ010000012.1 coordinate 31,785, forward strand.
CCGGACGTGATTTTATTCGACGAGCCCACCTCGGCACTAGATCCCGAGATGATCGGCGAGGTGTTAGGTATAATGAAAGAGGTCGCTAAAGAGGGCATTACGATGCTTGTGGTAACGCACGAGATGGGCTTTGCACGCAATGTCGCGAATAGGATTTTTTTTATGGAGGGCGGCAAGATCGCTGTGGACGATACGCCTAAAAACGTATTTGAAAATCCGCAAAATCCGAGATTGAAAGAATTTTTAAATAAAATTTTAAACCACTAAAGGAGAGGGAAATGAAAAAATTTATGAGATTTTTAGTTGCGGGCGCTTTGCTTTGCGGCTCGCTAGTCGCTAAAGACATCACCAAAGATACGCTCATCGTGGGCACGAACGCCGAGTATCCGCCGTTTGAGTTTGTGGATGAAAACTCCAAGGTTACCGGCTTTGATATGGATCTGGTAGCCGAGCTTGCCAAGCGCGCGGGGGTGAAATACGAAATTTTAAATATGAGCTTTGACGGGCTAATCCCTGCGATTAAAAGCGGTAAAATCGATATGATCGCCTCAGGAATGAGCGCGACGCCGGATCGCAAAAAGGCGATCGATTTCACGGCTCCTTACTATAAAGTCGAGAATTTATATGTCAAGCGTAAGGACGATAGCTCGTTAAATTCTAAGGCGGATCTGCAGGGTAAGCGCCTTGCCGCGCAGCTAGGCACCATTCAAGAGCTTGCGATCAGAGATATCAAAGGCGCCGAAGTTAGCGCTACGGAGAACGTTTTTGTAGCCGTCATGTCGCTGAAGAATAAAAAGATCGATGCGCTTTGCGTGGATTCATCCGTAGGCTACGAATATCTTAAGAAAAATGACGATCTAACCGCATTTTTTAAAGAATCCGACGGCAGCGAAGGCTTTTCGATCGCATTTGATAAGGGCAAGTATCCAGAGCTACTCACTAAATTTAACGCAGCGCTTGAGGAGATGAAAAAGGATGGAAGCTACGAAAAGCTTTTGGAAAAGTATAATTTAAAATAATCCGCAAAATTTAGGCGCAAATTCCTCTCACAGAATTTGCGCCGCCTAAGAGGAATCCTATGAAAAAGATATTTTTGGCATTTGCGATTTTGCTCTGCACGCAGAGCTTTGCGGAGCAAAAAGACAGATACGGCATCGCTGCATTCGCAGGTCTTGGCAATGACGGCAGAAGCTTCGTTTTTACCTTCAGAAAGGCTCAAAAAGATCGCTTCTTCCCCTGCGACTTAAAAAATTTAAACATAATCGCCGCGGGTGCTTCTAGGTGCATAACGGACGCTAAGGAGCTGAAGAAATTCGACAAAGAATATAAAAAAGCTCTCGAGTCTGTGATAAAACCCGGCAAGCGCTACTATGTAAATTTAATCGATCGCGGCAATGACGCCTATGTCTGCGACGCAAGCGATCCTAAAAGCAATCTGCGATTAGACCTAGTGGCGGCGGGATTTGCCGTGCCGACAACCGACGATAGCGAACTTCTTTTAAAAGCCGCTGAGGAAGCCAAAGAGGCTAAACGCGGAATGTATAGCGCAAAATTTTGGGATGTTACTAACTGCATTCTAAACGGCGTGCCGATGCCTAAAAAAGACGAGGATAGATGAGCGAAATTTACGCGCTTAGCGACGATATCTTAACGCCGCCGCAAACTATCTTTTCGCAGATAGATGAGATTTTGCGCTGCGGCGTAAAGCTCGTGCAGTACCGCAGCAAGCTCGCCGCGCAGGATGAAGCTTTAATCCGCTCTCTCATCGGTCTTTGCGAAGATTACAGCGCCAAACTCATCATCAACGATGATGCGGCGCTTGCCAAAAAGCTTGGCGCGCACGGCGTGCATATCGGAAAGGACGACGGCGAGACGGCGCAGGTGCGTGAGTTTTTAGGCGCGAATAAGATCGTCGGCGTTAGTTGCTACGCCGATCTCGCTCGCGCGCAAAAGGTCGAAGCGCAGGGCGCTAGCTACGTAGCCTTCGGCTCGCTAAGGCGCGGCAAGACAAAGCCCGATGCGCCGCTTTGCCCCGATGCGCTCGTGCAAGAGGCGCGAAAATCTTTAAACCTCCCAATCGCCGTAATCGGCGGGATAAGCTTAGAAAATTTAAATGAAATTTTAGCCCTCAAGCCCGATTATATCGCGATGGTAGAGGCGATCTACAGACCCGCTTCAATCACTCAGAATTTAGCAAATTTAAAGGAAAAAATGGATGAATATATTTGACGCCGTGATTTTAGGCATCGTCGAGGGGCTGACGGAATTTCTGCCCGTAAGCTCGACCGGGCACATGATCCTAGCTGCGAAACTGATGGGCCTGCAGCAGACCGACACGCTTAAATGCTTCGAGGTCGTTATTCAGCTAGGCTCGATCTTAGCGGTCGTAGCGATGTTTTATAAGCGGCTTTTAGTCGATTTTAAGCTCTGGTGCAAGCTCGTCGTGGGCTTTATCCCTACCGCCGCGATCGGATTTTTGCTCTATAAAAGCATCAAATCGCTATTCGCGCCGCAGACCGTCGCCTACGCGCTGATCGGTTGGGGCATTATTTTTATCGCAGTCGAGCTCTTTCGCAAGGCGCGCCCTAGGGAGAATGAACTGGAGCATCTGGATCAAATTTCATACGTTCAGGCCTTTATCATCGGGTTTTCGCAGTGTTTTGCGATGGTGCCGGGTACTTCGCGCAGCGGCGCCACCATCATCGCAGGGCTTTTGTGCGGGCTAAGCAGAAACCTAGCCGCGCGCTTTAGCTTCTTGCTCGCGATCCCTACGATGTTTGCGGCGACTTTTTACGACACCTATAAAAATTTAGACACCTTCGCGCAAAACTCCGACAATATCACGACCTTTCTCATAGGCGGGGTAGTGGCGTTCGTCGTGGCGCTTGCGGCGATCAAGCTATTTCTAAGCTTCGTTTCGAAGTTTGATTTCATCCCGTTTGGAATTTATAGAATTCTAATCGGCGTCGTATTTTTCATCTTCGTTTTTTAAACGCAATCATCAAAGGAATTTCATGAGCCTTGTAAAAAATATCGGCGCATTTTTCAAAGACAGATTTAGCCTCCTATCGGTATTTGACGGCGCGGTACTAAACGCATACGCGCTAGTTTTAGCATTAAATTTATCGCTCGGGCTGCTTCTTATCGCACGCGGCGGCGAGCTGCTCTCTGCGCAGGCGCTGTTTTTTACAGCGTCTGCGATCTGCGGCGTGACAATACTTTTTTTCGCGCTTTATGCGCTTAGCTTTTATAGCGCCAGGCTATATAAAATTCTAGCCTTTGCGCTTCTGGCGATAAACGCAATCTTCGCGATCGCTCAGATTTTTTTGATCTTTAGCCTGGAGCTTACCTACTCGCACGGCACGCTGGATGCGCTAGTGCAAACGACGCCCAAGGAGGCCTTTGAGTTCGCGCATGCGTTTTTAAATTTCAAGCTTATCGCGGCTTTTTTAGCGCTTTTAATTTTCGTCATCGCTGCCCTTAGGCTTAGAGTGAGCCAGCGAGCGCGAATGAAGCTATGTCGCGCGATAAAGCTGGCCTTTTTGCTTAGCTTGCTCGTTTTTATCGCGCATGCGGCGTTTAAAAGCTACGTAGCCAAAAGCTCGAAAATGCGCGCCAGCATCATAATTGCGCTAAATAAAATTCCGATTTATAACTTTGCTTTCGTTACGAAGGACTATTTCGGCGCCGATTTTAAAAGCGTGCGCGAGCTGCAAGCCGGATACCAAAGCATTTACGCCTCACATTCGCATAAAACCGCACCAAACCGCATCTCAAACGTCGTTTTTATTATCGGAGAGAGCCTGCAGCGAAATTTCATGAGCCTATACGGCTACTATCTGCCCACCACACCGAATCTGCAAGCGCTTGAGCAAAGCGGAAATCTAATCGCCTTTAGCGACGTCGTCTCGCCGGGCGCTAAGACCAATGACGTGTTAAAATACGTGCTAAATTTCGGAAATTACGAGAGCGAAAGGCAGCGCCCGTGGAGCGCCAACCTCGACATCGTAAATCTCGCGCGGCTCGCAAACTACGAAACCTTTTGGATCAGTAACCAGGAGCGCTACGGGCAGTGGGCGGTCGCAAGCGGCGCGAGCGCGCAGATGACGGATCACTCGGACTTTACGAACCAGATCCCGGTTTACAAATACGCCTACTCGCTCGACGAAGTTATGCTTCCGAGTATAAAAAATTTCAAATCGGGCGCGAGAAAATCGCCCCTTGCGCGCAAGGACGAAAGCTCCGCCGCAGAGGCGGACGGTACGCAGAAAAAGGATAAATTTTTCATCCTTCATCTGATGGGCTCGCACCCAAGCTACGAGTTTCGCTATCCAAGAAGCTTTGCTAAATTTAGCGCCGCGGATATTTCGCGCGAGCCGCTGGACGAAGGGCAGAAAAAAGAGCTTGCGCACTACCTAAACACCGTGGCTTACAACGATTTTATCGTAAGCGAAATTTATAAAATTTTCGCAGACGACAACACGCTGATAGTCTATTTCAGCGACCACGCCCAGAGCCTTTATCAATACCGCGGCAAGCTAATCCACGGCGGCATCAACCGCTTCACGCTCGAAATCCCGCTGATTTTCATGGCGTCGGATAAATTTAAAGAGCAAAACGCGGATCTTTGGGCGCGCATCGCCGCAGCCAAAGACAGACCGTTTTTAAACGACGATCTCATCCACGCGATCGCAGAAATTTTAGAGATGACCGACCTGCCCGAGTACGATCCCACTCGCTCGGTGATAAACGCCGATTTTAACGCCTCGCGCCCGCGCATCATCGAGGGGGTCGATTACGATAAGGTTTATAGGCTTCAGAAGGAATTCGGCGAGTAAATTCGGTAAAATTTTGTGCCTTTTAGCTACGTAAAATTTCGCCTCTTAAAATTTGGGCTCTTATCGCAACTGCTCGCGCCTTAATTTAGCTTTCGCACGGATGCGTCAATTTTCGCCGCCACGGGCTCTGCGATAAAATTTCTCGCCGCGGAAGTCTGCCGAGCGAAATTCGGCTTTGTAAAATTTCAAAATTTTGTGGCCAAAATTTCGAGGCGCGGAATTTTACGCGACCGCATAATTTATAGCATAAAACCCTCGCCCTGTATTCAAACAGCGAAATTTTATTTCGGAATTTTAAAATTTGGCGGCGTTAGGCGTTAAAATTTATCCGCGCGGCACGGAATTTTACCGATCAAATTTCACGGCGCAAAACTCCTCAGCACAAAATTTACCGCTAGAATTCAGCTCGCAATTTAAAATTTCAAAATCTCACGTCGCGAAATTTTATGCCGAAGAATTTCACGCCCCAATCGGCACGGAGTATCTGCCGCCCGAGCCGCGCATAAAATTATACGCTTTAAAATTCCAAGTCATAAAATTTTACGCTACGAAATTACACCGACAAAATTTTATGTCGCAAAATCCCGCGCCGTAAAATTTAAAAGCGGCTCTTGCTGTAAAATTTCGCGAGCTCAATTTATGCTGCCGCAGCGATATTTGCCTGCTACGAAGGTGATTTTATCGCGAATTTTAGCAATCTGTCTTAGCGCCTCCGCCAAGAAATCCACGTCGCTTTCGTCGTGGATGAACGAGAAGCTAGCCCGCACCCAAGCGGGTTTGCGCGACATTTCGGTATCGGGTTGCAAGCCGAGCAGATCAAAGCCGTAAGGCGCGGCGCAGTCGCATCCTGCGCGGGTCTGGATCTCAAATTTCTGCCCGAGCACTCCGGCTAGCGCGTCCGCGCCGAGCCCTTTCATATTAAAAGCAAAGATCGGCACGCGCGGCGCGGTGAGATTACCGTAAATTTCAATCTCGGGGATTTTTGAAATTTCGCTTATGAAGCGTCTGCAGATCGCCTCTTCGCGCGATTTGATCGCCTCTAGCCCCGCGCTTTTGCGAAGCTTTAGGGCAAGATAAGTCCGCACCAGCGCGATGATGCCGGGCGTGCCTGCTTCCTCCAAGCGCTCCTTGTCGATTATAAAGCGCTGCGTTAGGGCGTCTGCGTATTTGATCGTGCCGCCTCCAGCGAATGTCGGCTCTTCGCCACGCAAAAGCTCCTTTCGCACCGCCAAAATCCCGCTAGCGCCCACACCGCCCAAGAGCTTGTGCGCGCCGAAAAATACTCCGTCGCAAAAGCCAAGATCTACGTTTTCGTGCGCGATGAGCGCGCTAGCGTCCACAAACAGCCGCCCGCCGTGCGCTTTTAGCATCAAGTAAGCGCGCTTGTAATCGAGCTTAAGCCCCGTCACGTTCGATGCCGCGGTAAGGACGCCGTAAATTTCGCGCCCTTTGTTTGCGGATAAAATTTCGCCCAGCCGCGAAAAATCCATCAGCCCGCTTGGATCCAGCGGCACGCGCACGACCTCGCAAAGCCCCTGTCTTAGACTAATCTCAACGGAATGATGCTCAAAAGGCGAGATGATGAAAAGCGGCAGCTCTTTTATGCTCTCGCGCCGCAAGCCAAGCCTATCTCGCGTCGCGGGCGGCAGGTAGATGCCTAAAATTTCCCAAAGCTTCTTAATCGCCGCAGTCGCGCCGAAACCGCACGAGATCAGGTAGTAGCGCTCCTCGCAGCCTAAAAGCTCTTTGATTTTGGCTCTTGCGTTTTCGTAGTAATCGCTCGTAATCTCGGCGTTTGCTCCGCCTGCGGAGTGGACGTTGGCGTATGTTGCAAGCACGCGCTCGATCTCCGCTTCTATAGGGCGATACGCGAGGCCCGAGGCGGCAAAATCGAAGTATTTGACCCCCTCTTTTAAGATGATATTTTCTTTGATCGTTTGAAAATCCAAAGCGCGGCTCCAAAATTTTTGCAAATTATATCCAAACTCGCTAAAATTACGCCCGCAAGGAGGGCGAAATTTACGAGTTAAAAGACACGGCGCGAAATTTGGGCGATGCTAGTATCGACGCGATTTTGCAGTTTCATTTCGTATTTGATGAGATAGGCTGTATAAGCGGCTACGCGGACGTTTTCGAAGCGATCGAAAATGAAATTTTGCTCTGCTTTGAACGTCTCGGCGAGCGCTTTAAATTCGGCGGCGAGTGCGAAGAGCAGATCAAAAAAGCGCTGATGAAATTCGCTAGAAGCGACCGCAAAAAAATAGGAATTTCAAAAATCTTGCCGCGATTTACGGCGCAAAAAATCACCGCAGATCTCATAAATGCGAAGTTCCTAATCACCGAAAAATCAAGCGAGCAAAGAGCGCAAAAAGCCCGTAAAAACGATCGCCTACCGCGCGCGCTGCGCCGCTACTATATCACAGACAAAGTCCATTTTAGCAGCAACTTTGCGAGGTTTTGGTTTAGATTTATCGAGCCGAACCTGCCCGCGCTGCGCCGCGGCGAGATAGGGCGCGTGCTAAGTCTCATCAAAGCGGATTTCAACGCCTACGCGGGGCTCGGGTTTGAAATTTTAAGCAAGGAGCTGCTCGCAAAGTATCTAAATTTAGAGATTTCGCAAATTTCAAGCTTTTGGAACAAAGAGGTCGAGATCGACATCTACGCGAAATTTGAGAGCTTTTGCATCGCAGGCGAGTGCAAATACAAGGAGCGAAAAATTTCAAAAAACGTGCTAAACGAGCTTATGCTCAAATGCGAAAAAGCGCACCTCGCGCCCGATCTGCTCGCGCTGTTTTCCAAAAGCGGCTTTAGCGGCGAGCTGCGCAACCTAAAAAGCGATAAAATTTTACTCTTTTCGCTCGAGGATTTTAAAATTTTACTTTGAGCTGCGCGCCAAAAAAGCCTAGAATATGGCGCGAGCGAGCGGTACCGTGCGCGTACGGTATGCCGCAAGAAATGAGTGGGGTGCTATCGACGGATGCGCTATCTACAAGCGGCACAGGCAGAGCACAGGTAAGCGCGAGGCATGGCGGACGCGCTATCGATAGACGGCATGAAGGTGTGTTTGAGCGGACGGCGGCGCTATGGATAGGCAGACAGCGCGCTATTAGAGGCGCACTATGGCGGCAAATTTTAAACGCAATCTGCAAGCAGAAAATCCGCCAAGCGCCAAATGCGAGTTTTTAAAATTCTATCACTAAATTTTAACACAGGTTTAGACGGCTATGTCACCCACGCACAAATCAGCCACTTGCGAATTTCTCGCACTATTGATAAGCAAACACTCGCTATATGTAAGCAAACTCGCGCCACTGCAAAACCGCAACTATTCATAAACAAACCTCGCGCCCTAAATTCCGTAAATTTAGACTATTTTTTCACCTTGATCACGTACGGGACTGATTTGATCACGCCTTTTGAAAACAGCGTCTTGGTGTCCGCATACACGGCGTTAAGCTCGGCTTTTGAGACGTCCGCATCGCTTACCTGCACATTCTTGTCGTAGTATTTCTCGATCACGTCGATCGCGCCCTTTTGATCGCTCGGAGAGAGAGCCTTCAGCTGCTTTAAAATCAGTGCCGATTTGATAAACGCGCTCTTGCCGTGCACCGGCGCAAAGATCAATTTTACGTTGCTGTTGCGAAGGTGCTTCGTGATCCTCTTCATCTCCTCGGCACAATACGGGCACTCCGGATCGCCCACGATGTAGGTCACGTAGGGATTATTTTTATCAAACGACTCGATATAGGCAAATCTCGCGGGATCTATGCTCTTTAGCAGCTCAAGCGCGGCGGCGTCCCTGGCGTCCTTTAAAATTTGAGCTCTCATCTTAAACAGCGCCGCATCCGCCGCGTCTGCAAGCTTAGGATCCTCCGTTACCGCCACTAGGCTTTTGCCGTCGTCGCTAGCCAAAAACGCCTCTTTTTTATCGCCCGAGCGGACGATCAGCAAATTTAGCCCGTTTAGCGAGTTTAGCTTATCGATCGAGATGAGCTGAGCGTTTTTATCATTTAGACTTTGCTTTAGGTTTTTTACGAACTCCACTTCGTTCGCATTCGCGCCAAGCGTAAAAGCCGCACATGCAGCCAAAACGTAGATGATTTTTTTCATAGCTTCCCTCCCCTTAAAATTTCGCTAATTATATCAATTTAAAATAAAATTTGTTATAATCGCGCCCTATCAATTTAAGGAGAAATTTATGGCTTATTCAATGGGCGATCTAAAAAAAGGGCTAAAAATCGAGGTGGACGGAATTCCGTTTAAAATCATAGAATACCAACACGTAAAACCGGGAAAAGGGCCTGCTTTCGTACGCGTTAAAATAAAATCTTTCATCGATGGTAAGGTGCTTGAAAAGACCTTCCATGCAGGCGATAAATGCGAAGCTCCGAATCTTGAGGAAAAAGAGATGCAGTACCTCTACGACGACGGCGAGGCGTGTCAGTTCATGGATACCGATAGTTACGAACAGATCGCGATTAGCGACGAGGACGTGGGCGAGGCGAAAAAATGGATGCTAGATGGCATGATGGTAAATATAATGTTTTACAACGGCAAAGCGATCGGCGTGGATGTGCCGCAGGTGGTGGAGCTTAAGATCGTAGAAACTGCGCCAAATTTCCGCGGCGATACGCAGGGCAGCAACAAAAAGCCTGCCACCCTTGAGACCGGCGCCGTGGTACAGATCCCATTTCACGTATTAGAAGGCGAGGTCATCCGCGTTGACACCGTCCGCGGCGAGTATATCGAGCGCGCAAATAAATAATCCCCCCTGTTTTTGCGAAATTTTGATTTCGCAAAAATTTCCTCTTTCTTTTGAAATTTATAAACTCCGAGCGATAAATTTAAACCGCGATCGTCGCGTAAATTTTAATTAAAATGACTTTTTGGATTCGCCGAAATGCGGGATAATTTAGTTCAAATTTTACGCAGCGCTGATTTTTGCAAAATTTAGGATAGTTTTACGATTAAATTTAGGGATATGAAATTTGAGTATAAAAAACGCCCGAAAGCAAATCTTGCGACCCGCTTTCGGGCTTTGAGCTAGGCTGCAACTTTAATTAGATTTAAAATTTCACCTTCACTTGGGAAACGAGGCTTAGCAAAATCTTTATTAAAGAAAAGCTTTCTGCCGTCAACTTCTACTAGAAAGTCTCCGCTGCCACCAGGGACCAACTCGACAACTGCATCCTTATAGACGCCTGTTATTTCATCTCTCACACGGAGAGCTTGCGGTCTATAAGATCAAGAATTACAATAAGTAATTACAACCTTCATCTTTATTCCTTTCTAAAAAAAGTGCCACATTGTAGCCAAACTAGCTTAAATTTTAATATAAAGGCTCAATTTCATGCGCCTCAGCATTTAAAATTTACGAGCGGATTTCGCAGTTTGCAAAGCCCTAAATTTCGCTGCTGTGAGCCCAAGGCTAGTCCTCAAATTTTAAAATTTCATCGTAGCAGAGATAAAAATCGCAGTCTCGCGCGTGGAATTTCTTATCGCCGTGAAAGTGTCCGAAATACCACCGCGCAGGCCTTACGAGCTCAAAGATCCGCTCCAGATACTCAGACGTTTTATCGGGGGTGCTTTTACCGCACCAAAGGTACTCTTTTAAAAATTTCATCGCAAACCACGGCGCCGTGTGGCTCAGCACCGCATCTATCCGTCCGCCGGAGGCGATGAAATCGTGCGCATTTTGCATCGCGTAAGCAAACTCCTCCTCGCTTGGAATCTCGCGCGCCCACCAGCTAAGCCCTGGTATCCGATGCGCCTTATCGACGCTAAGCGCGCCGCCGAAACACAAAAAATGTCGCCCCGCAATCTCATAAATTTCGCCGCGCCGCAACCAAAAAATATTCTCGCCGCCCACGCTCACGGTGCCGCCAAATTTCCGCTCGCGCGGCAGCTCATCCAACATATCGAAATTTTCGTGGTTGCCGTCTATGAAAAGAAGCGTGGCGGGAAAATATCTTTCTATATTTTTGCGCGCCATAAACTCATCTATCCGCTCGCTCCAAAACAGCCCGAAATCTCCGAGCACGATGACAAAATCATCGGCGCTAAGCCCGCTCGTAAAGGCTTTATTCGTTATTTTGCCGATCTCGTTTATGCCGTGCGTATCGCCGCAAAGATATATCATATTTCCTCTCCTTTAATCTGGCTCGCCGCACTTTGCCGCAGCCCGTGCGAATGGAATTTTAAGCGCTAAATTTTACGCAGCGCACGCCGCACGGCCCTCTGTGCTCCGAGCCGCAACCGCGCAAATTTAATCCGAATTAGAAGTGTAATTTAGGCGACGAAATTTTAAAAGCGCGGGCATCGAGCCTGTCGCCGCGTAAATTTAAAACCGCGGCTTCTGGCTTTAAATTTCGTGACACAGATCTAAACGGCGAAATCCAAGCAAACGCTATCCTGCTTACTACCCCTAAATTTCAAATTTAGCGACGGACTTTGTAAATTTTTATATTGAACCACGTAAATTTAGCGGCGGATTGTGCAATTTCCACAAAAAGTTTTGTAAATTTTTATAACGAACTTTATAAATTCCACGGCGAGCCACCTAAATTTAAAGATTAAATTTAAAGCCTGCCGCGCAATTTCGTTGCCAGCGCGGCGCCGATTTTTTCGTAGCCCTCTTTTTGCAAGTGGATTTCGTCGGGGCGAATAAGCCCGCGCTCGCGCCAGCCGCGCCAGCCGCCATCCTCGTCCATAAGACCGGCTATGTCATAAAACATAGCCCCTTCGTCTCGCGCTAGATGCGCTAGCACCTCCGCAGCGCGTGAGGCGTTTGGCACTTTAGGGCTTCGCGGCGGCGCTACGAGCAGGATTTTCGCACTGGGAGCTGCGGAGCGGACGGAGCGAAGCAACCCACGGACGCTTTGGTAGAATTTTTGCTCATCAAATTTCGGATCCATCGCGTCGTTTGTGCCATAAGCGATAACTACGAGATCGTATCTAAGTCCTGAAAAATCCCTACCAAAGGCATCTGCACCCCATTTTTCGTAGAGGTTGCTAAACGCGCCGTTGCTCGCACAAGAGTCTGCAAAGCGCGCGTTTTTACGATAAATTTTATATCCTCCAAGCTCTGCTCCATCACGTAGCGATCGAATTTCGATCGGAAATCTAAGTCGCAGCTTAGAATACTCCCATTTCTGCGGCACTTCTTGCGAAATATACGCGCTTAGCCCGCTTGCATCGCGTACGCGAAAAATCTCGCCGCTCTGATCCGATTTATGTAAAATTTCGACGTAAAAATCGCCGCTAAGCTGCTTTAGCTCCAGTCGCACGTTAGCGCCTTTTTTGCCGGTAGCGATCACTCCGCATAGCGGAAAATCGGGGTCTTGTTCGGTGCGAGACGAGATTACATTAAAGCCGCTTTGCTTAAATTCTATATTTTCGCTTTTGTGATATTTAGGCATCATTGCAGGTACGAAGCCGACGCTGTTTTGCACAAAAAAGCCGTGTCTGAAAGCATCTATCAGCGCATCGCTTCCTAAATGCGAATCGCCAAAAAATTTCACTCCAAAGCCCGCAGAGCTTTTTGCGTTTGCGGAATTTATGCCGCGAACGCCTGCGTTTGCCGCGCATCCGCTTAATAATACGGCAAATAAAATCGCTATAAATTTACTCAACTTCAATCCTTGATAAAATTTCTTTCGCTACCGCTTCGCAACCCTCTTTGCTCATATGAATGCCGTCGTCTTGGCGCACGCGCACGAGCTTGGAGCCGCTTTGCAGATAGGTTTTATAGACGCCTTTTTCGCACACTAGCGGGGTTGTTTGCATAAAATACCCGCCAAGCGCCATACTAGCGTCTGCATATATTTGATTTAGCAGCTGCGTTTTCTCCTCAAAATCGGGCTTTTGCATACACGGCATCGCAAGCCACAGCACTCCCGCACCGTGCGAGTGCGCCGTATCGTAGATCTCACGCACTCTTGAGGCGTAAAACTCCCGCCAGCGCGGCGTTTTAATGCCATAAATTTTGCCGCCCGCGCGATACTCCCACACATCGTTGGCGCCCAGAAGCACGACTACGAGCTTAACGCCGCCATTCTCTCTAAGCGCAGTATCGAGCGTCTTTTGCCAGTCGAAAGATTTCTTGCTCGCAAGCCCCGTAGATTGCTTGCTAAGATCGATCACCCTTAGGCTTCGCTTCGGGAAAAATTTCTTAGCATTCATCCCCACGTATTGCATCAGACTATCGCCCATAAAAAGCACCTCATCGCCTGCATTTAGGCGGATTTTGCCATCGTCGCTAAGCGAAATTTTAGCATCAACCTCCGCGGAGCTTTGCGTCGTTAAATTCTGCTCCAAAGCCTGCGAAGCAGGGAGTTGAGAATCGGAATTTTCGCCGCTTTGCAAGGTTGCGCTTGCCGTAACGGGATTTTGCGACGCAGAGGAGCTGCGCGGCACAGAGCTTGTTGTAGTCTGGCTTTGTGACACGGAATTTTGCGAAGTAGAATTTTGAGGGATGGAATTTTGTGCGTAAGGCTCCTGCGCCGAATCGCGCGTCTTTGAATGATGCGTAGAATTATTTAAAGCTGAATTCTTTGCAGCATGGGCTTGCGGCTTGCTATCTTGCGGTTTAACGCTTTGCGAAGCATCGTGATCTCGTGCCCTCGTACTTTGCAAAGCTTGATTTTCCGCCATACGATCTTGCGCAGATTTTTTAAAATTTTCGCCTCCGCCATGCGAACTCGCGTCCTCATCCTTGCTAATATCCTCGCCTTTGATGCGCTGCTCAAGCTTATCTGCGACATTTGCAATCTTTTCGTAGATCTCTCCGCCTACGCGAAACGGCGAGCGGCGCAACCATTCTTCCAGCCCAAAATCATCGTGAAATCTCTGCTCCAAATAATAAAGCAGCGAGCCTTGCATAAAAAATGCCGAGAAAAGCAGCGCAAAAAGCAGAGTCGAAACAAACCTAAGCATCTAAAATCCTGCGTAGATGAAATTTGGAATTCCGCTTGGCATCAGCGCGAAGATCAGCGTGAAAATCACGCCGAGCGCGAGAGCTTTAGGCAAAAACGGCAGCTCGGCAAAAAGCGCGATCAAAGTATCTTTAAGAGCTGAAATTTTAGGATAAACAAAAATCCCCGCTAAAATCACCGCAAGCACCGCTAGCTCGCTAATATCTCCGAAAGCTCGCGCGCGGGTAAAAGCACCCAAAATCGCCGCCGCATCTGGCAGGGAATTAGCAAAAAAAATCCAAGCGAAACTCACAAAAATATAGGTGCAAAATAGCGCCAAATGCGGATTTAGCGGCTTTACGCCCACTTTGGCAAGACATTTTAAAAATACAAGCGCCGCCCCGTGCAAAAGTCCCCAAATCAAAAAATTTAATCCCGCGCCGTGCCAGATGCCCGAGAGCGCAAACGCGATTAGCAAATTTACGCAGGTGCGCGCAAAACCATTGCGCGAGCCGCCGAGCGGAATGTAGATGTAATCACGTATAAATGTGGATAAGCTGATATGCCAGCGATCCCAAAACTCGCCTAAATTCTTAGCCGCGTAGGGCATATTAAAATTCTGCGGCAGCTTAAAGCCCATCGCAAGCCCAAGAGCCCGCGCCATATCAATAAAACCGCTAAAATTCGTATAAAGCACCACGCCATAAAGCAGCAGTGCGGCTAGAATTTGCGCCGTGGAGGACTCAGGCTCCTCGCCGTAAACGCCTGAAATCACATCGCTATAATACGCGCCCAAATAGCCGCTAATAAGTAGCAGCTTAACTAAAGCAAAAATTATAAGCACATAAATTTCATCGGCATTGCCAAAGTGCTTGAAGCGATCAAACTGCGGCAGTACCGGCTCTACGCCCTTGGCAGCGCTAGCGCGCCCGATAGGACCCATCACGACGCTAGGGAAAAACGCTAAAAAGCACGCCAAACTCAAAAAGCCCTGCTCGCCGCATTCGCGCCTATAAACCGAGACAAAATAGGTGATCGACATAAAAACATAATATGAAATTCCAAGCGGAAACGCCACGCTATCGACGGCACCTAGGCGCAGCGCGGCAAGCGCGGCATTGAAAAACTCCCTGACGTAGCCGTAATATTTAAAAAACGCAAGAAAAAATAAGCCGCCAGCAACCGCCGCAAGCATCACCGCACGCGCCTTCGCAGTTGGTAACGGAATCTGCTTCGCTAGCCCCGCTTTTTGCATCTGCTTTGCTATGCCAGCTTGTTTTGTTGCGCTCATCTGCTTGGCTGCCGCTTTACGCGAGAGCTTTTTCTTGTACGAGGACTGCTTTGCGGGCGGTATGGCTTTTGCGACTACGTGATTAGCGCGCGCGATACACACCCCTGCAAAATATACGAAGGCACTATAGGCCACAAGCACCAGCGCAAAGCGTGGATTTATGGAGCACATAAAGCCGTAGCTTGCTAACAGGATCAGAATTTTTTGCGCGAAAATATGATTTTTGAGCGTCCAATAAACGATTAAAAACGCTAAAAAAGCAAGGACAAACTCAGGCGAAAAAAATGTCATTCAATCTTTCCAATTTAAATTTTTAAAGCTCTTGCGGCTTTTAAACGCTCGCGGCGTGAGATTTATACGAAGCGAAAAAGCTTTTTTAAATCGCTTACAACGCAAAATTTTATGCGCAGGCATGGCGGTAGTCACGGCGTTGCGTCGCTAAACGCGCTAATAAATTTAGCGTCCAAATCCTTAGATTCACGGACAGCTTGCAGCAAGCCCTTGCCACGTGAGCAAAATTCCACCACAATGGCAAAATTTGAAACGCAAATGAGGGCTCGGCGCACGAATAAAATTTTTAAACGCGCTGAGCGGTTTGCCATCAAATTCTTATAAAACCTCGCAAACGCAGTCTCATAGGTTCTACCCGCAGGATTTCAAAATAAGCGCTTTTTGGAATCATGCCGTATAAATTAGGCGCACGATGCCGCTAAAATCTTATGAAATAAGATGAGCCGCACTTCATCACAACTATGAGGGCTAAAATTCTACAAAGCAAAATTTTAAAAGCCAAAAATTTTGCAGCGATAATAAAATTCCGCCCGTTAAAATCTATCGCGCGAAATTACTAAGTAAATCTCACTTTAAAGCGTGATAGAAACCATCTAAAAGCTGCGCCTTATGAGCCAAAATCATAGCTTTTAATTTTTACTGCAAATTGCAGACCTGCGCCGCCATAAAGCCCCTTTTAAAATTTTGTATCAACGCAAACGCACCTTACGCTAGCCTCGCTCTTTCTTGCAAAAAAACACAAGTTAAAGTCAATGAGCTTCGCATCGTAAAATTTTGGCTCTGGGCTTAGTTTTAGCGCAGCGTAAATTCGAGCTCGTTAGGCAAAATTAGCCGTAATTTCAATACGGCTACATAGATTTGAGTTTGAGCTGAAATTTAACCTAGCAGAGCCGAATCTTGCTTCGCAATCCAGCCATTTTAACGAGATAATGTAAATTTTAATTTGCAATTTAAAATTTCTAGCGCAAAGATACCGGCTTTGGCTCGTGTTTTGAAATTCTAATTTAGCGGCGCGAACAGTTCATGAAACGCCGCGTAAAATTACAAATTTCAGCGTTTTTTATTCGGCTAGCGAAGAGATCTGTGTGCGCAAGAACTGGTTTGCGAAAATTTTAAAATTTTATCGCTTGCCTCAACCTGCCTTTAGGGCAATCGCGATAAAATTTATGCTCCGCACCTCAATCAAACGAGCAGTTGCGATGAAATCCTAAGCTAGCAGTCGAGATGAAATTTTACGCCGCATTTTAAAAAAATCCCGCGCCCACCCAACTGAAAAAGCCGTAAATCCTGCACTAAATTTCATATTACTGCATTACTTAGCGGCTATCAAATATGCTTGCCAAGCAGACGCAGTGAAATTTCATACTACCTTTTAATACTCGCTCGAAGTAAAATTTCGCACAGCTGTTTTAACAATCCATACTCGAAATAAACGTTCCACATAATTCTATCGTAAAACAGCTGTCGGGCGGAATTTACCCGACAGCAAAGTCTTTTTCTGCGCGAAATTTATGCTTCTGTGCGGATAATTCTTACCGCCTCAACCATATTTTTTAGGCTAGGGCGGACCTCCTCCCATTTGCGGGTTTTTAGACCGCAGTCCGGGTTGATCCACAGCTGCTCTTTAGGAAGCACCTCAAGCAGCGCGCGGATCTGGCTTACGAGCTCCTGCACACTAGGAATTCGCGGGCTATGGATGTCGTAAACGCCGGGGCCGACCTCCTGTTTGTAGCCGACCGATCTAAAAATTTTAAGCAGCTCATTGCCGCTGCGAGCGGTTTCGATGCTGATGACGTCAGCATCCATCGCCTCTATCGTTTTGATTATGTCGTTAAACTCCGAATAGCACATATGCGTATGGATCTGCGTGTGAGCGCTTGCGGCGCTGACGGCGAGCTTAAAGGCGCTGACGGCAAATTTTTCGTACGCAGGGATATTTTCCGCGCGTAGCGGATAACCCTCTTTAAACGCCGCCTCATCCACCTGAATGATCTTGATACCCGCGTCTTGCAGATCCGAAATTTCATCGAAAATCGCAAGCGCAAGCTGTTTTACTATCTGCTCGCGAGGCTTATCGTCGCGCACGAAGCTCCAGTTCATCATCGTAACAGGTCCCGTTAGCATGCCTTTCATAATCTTTTTAGTGCGGCTTTGGGCGTATTTGATCCACTCCACGGTCATCGGTTTTGGGCGGCTCACGTCGCCGAAAAGTAGCGGCGGTTTCACGCAGCGGCTGCCGTAGCTCTGCACCCAGCCGTTAGCACTAAACGCGTATCCGCTCATCTGCTCGCCGAAATACTCAACCATATCGTTGCGCTCAGGCTCGCCGTGAACCAGCACGTCCAGACCAATCTCATCTTGAAATTTAACGCAGTCGTCGATGTAGGCT
Source organism: uncultured Campylobacter sp. (assembly GCA_963527265.1). GTDB lineage: Bacteria > Campylobacterota > Campylobacteria > Campylobacterales > Campylobacteraceae > Campylobacter_B. The sequence continues at coordinate 49,506 of CAURQQ010000012.1, forward strand.
TTGATGTCACGCTCGTAGGCTTCGCGGCCAATTAAGCCCTTTTTATAGGCGTTGCGAACCTGGCGAAGCTCGGCAGTCTGAGGAAAGGAGCCGATCGTAGTGGTAGGTAAAATTCCATAGCCTAGCTCCTTTTTCTGCACCCTGATGCGATCCTCGTAGCGATCGGCGCGCTCGAATTTATTTAAATTTGCGGCACGGCTTTGCACTCGCTCATCGTGAATTAGAGGCGAGCTAGCGCGAGTTTTGGCGGATTTTTGATTCTGCTCGTAAGCTTTCATGCCGTGCTCGCACATCGGAATTTCAAAGAATAGATGGGTTAAAATCGAAATTTCGCTTAGTTTTTCGACCGCAAAACTTAGCCAGGATTTGATCTCAGCGCTTAGCTTGTCCTCGTACTTTAGCGTAAAAGGCACGTGCAAAAGCGAGCAGGATGTACCCACGTAGATTCGCTCCTTAGGCACGTAGGCTTCGATGGCTCTGAGCTGAGCGAGCTTTTTGTCGATGTCGCTCTTCCAGATATTGCGCCCGTCGATCACGCCCGCAAAAAGCACGGTCTTGGCGTCTTTTAAGGCTTGAAGCTCTTTTTTGATATTATCTTCGCTTGCGTAAACAAAATCGAGCCCGATCGCCCAAACATCGGTCTTTACTATCTCGCGCACGGCCTCGGTCGCGTGCTCAAAATAGGTCATAAAGATGATTTTTACGTTGCTTGCGACCTTGCTTAGGCGCTGATAAACAGGCACGATCTTCGGCGCTAACTCAGCTGCGCGATCTGTCACAAAAATCGGCTCGTCGATCTGAACCACGACCTCGCTATCAAGCTCGCTAAGGCTCTTTAGCAGTTCCTCGTATTTTGCGGCAAGGGCGCCCAGGTGCGCGAGCGGATCGCTTTTGTCGCTTGATTTGCTAAGCGCAAGATAGGTGATAGGTCCGATTAAATTTATCTTTAGCGCGCAGGAATCCTTAAAATCGTTATTCTTCGCGGCCTTGTACTCGCTTAAAATTTTACTAGGATTTAGGCTAAATTCCGCATACGCAGAGATCTCAGGCACGATATAGTGGTAGTTTGTGTTAAACCACTTCGTCATCTCCATCGCGACTGCGTCTTTACTGCCGCGCGCCATCGCAAAATACTGCTCATGCGCCGAAAGAGCCGCAAAGCGCTGCGGGATTACGCCGAAAAGCACGCTGGTATCGAGCATCAGATCGTAGTATGAAAAGTCGTTTACGCTAATTAGGCCGCTCCAGGCATCCAGCTGATATTTGATGTGACGATCTTTTAACTCTGCGGCGATCCGCTCTAGTGCATCATAATCGCACTTGCCCGCCCAATAGCTCTCTAAAGCCTTCTTTAACTCGCGCTGCTCTCCGATACGCGGAAAGCCCGTGACGTAACTTTTCATTTTAATCCTTTACGTAAATTTGGTATTAAAAGCTGGATTTTATCTTAAAATTTCTTTTGCCGCTATTAAAATTTTAATCTAATCTCACAAAGCAGATAAATTTTATAGTAGCGCGCATAAGCGGCGTAAATTTAAACTGGATTCGCTTTTATTGATTTTAGTAAAAGCTCCCGATTTCAGATAATCGGGAGCGGATGGATTGTAAGAATAAATTCAAAGAATTTAGAATTTATAGTTGTATCCGGCGTAAACTCCGTATTTTTTACCGTCGTTATCTTCGATATAATCGCCGTCTTTATACCACGCCTTGCTTGCTTTAAAGCCCATTTCAATCTCACTATTGGAGCCAAACTCATACGCAGTACCTATCTTGCCGCCCAAGATAAAGCCGCTTAGCGTATCGTCCGCTCTAGCCCAGCTGCCGTTGCTATAGTCTATCTTAACCTCGGTATCTAGCACCGAAATTCCGGTGTAAGCGCCTAAAACAAGCTTAAATCTGCCAAAAAGCTCCGGCGTAAAATCTGCGCCGCCTACGAAATCGTGCGTTCTCCATTTAACCTTTTTTTTGGCGTAGGCGTTCGAGCTGGAATCCTCGCCCTTAAATCCATAAAAATACCCGCCGTAAGCCCTAAACGTACCGAAGTCGTATCCGGCCTTAACTCCGATTTGCGGTTGTCCGTCATCAAAACCCGCAGCTTCGTTTTTGAAATTGTAGCCGGCCTCGCCACCTACGAAAAGCCCCTCCGCCATCGCGCTCGCCGCAACTAAAGAACTAAGCAACAATGCTTTTGCAACTAAATTTCTCATTTTTACTCCTTTTAAAAAAGTAACGCAATAGTAGCGAGCTAGAGCGAAACCGCATGTAAATTTAAGGTAAATGCACTGAGATATGAGCATCAAATGAATTTAAAATTATTAGAACGATTTCTCTTTCTAATATATGACAAATTTTACGCAATACAAAACCGCCTCTTAACTTCGCGAATAATTCTTCTTGGCTTTTAGATACGAGGCTCAGGCGTAGAATTTTTAGTTTAACTTCATATATAATTTTAGACTACGCTATCTTAGTAGCTTATAAATCCGCGCCGAATTGCTTAGATAAATCGGCTCAAATAAGTTTTTGTCGTAATTTTCTAGCACGAAGAGCTGAATGAAAGTCGATTCAAAGACTTTTTCATCTAAAATCAATATTCTTTCGTAGTCCGGTAAAAATATCACATAAAGATCGGAATTCTTATCTAATTGCTTAGATAATTTAACGAGCTTACCGTTTACCTCGCTCACTTGATAATATGTGTTGATCGGTATCTTTTTGCCGTTATGAATCAGATATTCGGGATCGACACTAGGTAACATATACTCGCCATTTATGCTAGCACTTTTCCCATCCTCACCGATTTCAATATCATAGCCTATAACAACCAGTGGATTCCAAAACTCTTTACCAGTCGCTACATCTACAGTAGAAAATTTTAAAATATTGGGCAATATATCTATCATGTGCGGTACAAAATAATAATATATATCCTTAGTTTTCTGTGGAAGCTTGAAATTCTTATCGCTTAAAGAACTTAGGAATTTATTGATATCGGCTTCGCCATAATCTTTTTGAATTTGATATAGGTTTAGTTTAAATTTATCTTCCAGTTTAGGATCAAATTTTTTATCTTGCAACTTTTGTATATATTCGACATTAAGCCTTGCCATATTAGCAGAGCTTACCTCATCTTTATTAAAGGAAAACGCACTCATAAAAGTGTATTCTCCTGCCTGTCTACCTCCGGGATCAGCTACTACTTTTACATCGGAGTAATATCTGATTAAATATCCGTAATCCCACCACGATAACACATAATCCTCTCTGCTGGCTTTATTTTTTAGCTCCGCAAGAGGCGTTATGGAGTCTTTCGTAAGCGTAGGCGCAACTCGGAATTTATAAATAAAATCTATGCTAGGCATTATCGCTAAACAAGTTAAAATAGCTAACAAAGTACTTCTAAGCCAGGTGCGTATTTCAAAGTAATTCAGCGTGAAATATATAAAATAAGCAAATCCAAGCGCTATCATCGGTGTAGCGTACATTGTAAAGCGAGTTCCACCGAAAAGTGCTAAAACTCCAAGCGCTATCATCGGCAAGGTTAATATAAACGAACGGAATTTTATCAGCAGTAGAGCCAGCCCTCCTACTGCACATATGAATATAAATAGATGCCCACTAGATTCAAGCACAAATTTCATGAAATTAGCGTTTTCTACCTCATTAACCGTATTCCTAACGCCGTAGAAGTAGAAAATTTCCTCTTTGCTTACATCCTTTAAGACGTAAGCTTTAAGCTGCACTGCTATGGGCGTAAGTCCGCCGAATATGATAAACATAATTGCGACGATCACACCCAAGATCCAAAGAGCCTTTTTACTTTTATGACTTGGAATTTTAATCATTAAAAAATATAAAAACGCAATTAGTGCAATCTTAAGCAATAAAATATAGTTTACGATTATTGTCTCACCTTTGTAATACGCGCCAAATTTTATAACCGCTGCGACCATAAGAATAATCGCTTTGTAATTTTTCTCATTGCGTCTACTAAAAATCAAAGTATAGATTAAAAATATCACTATAATCGCCATATTTAGAGAATACGAGCTAGGATACCACCAATCATAAATTACTGTAAAAACGGCAGGTAAAGCAAAGCTACTCTGCGTGCCTCGCTCTATGAGCCTAATCAAAGCCCATAGCGTTAGCAGCGGCATAGTAACATTTAACATATCGCTATCAAAATATCCGCCCAAGGTCCTGACATAATACCCCGGCAGCACGCAAGCAAGTAGTGCCGCGATGATGCCTGCGCCCAGGATCTTATACTCTTTTGCTATCAAAATAATCGGCACGGCCACCAGCGGCGCTAAAAACACGCTCATATAGATCGTAATGCTATTTAGGCTGACGGGTAAAATTTTACTAAGTAAAAATGCCAAAGTAGGGATCGACGCGCCGTACGGGCTAAGATCGCCCTGCTGGTGAAAGCCCGCTATCATATCGCGCGCACCCTCGGCGTTCGCAAAGGCGTCGTTTGTTGTCATGATGAGCTCGCCGTCAAAAGAAAACTGCTCGATCCCGCTAGCCCAATATATCCAAAAAAACCTGCACGCCACGCCGAATATATAAACCAGCGTCATGATCAAAAAGATATCCATGCGTGAGCATTCGCCGTTTGTAATTCTAAATTTTTGCATCTTTTTCCTTGATTTGCCGTTTGAAGTACCGAGCGGTAGGGTTAAAATTTGCCTCTACAAATTTTACTCGCTTTATCGCGCCCGCACTATGTTTTTAACGACATTGTTTAATTTCCGTTTATTATAGCAAAATTTACCTGATTTGCGATGCGAGATGTAGAAATTTATACGACAAATTACTGCGGATGGCGCGAGCAAACCGAAATTTAATCTATTTCGCTCGCGCTATAAAGTATCAAAATTTACGCGATTTAATACGCGTCGCACATAAATTTACAGACGGTTTTCGTGCGCAGATTGAGCATGATCGAGCTTAGGCATCTGCCGTCCTTGTTGCCGCTTAGCAGGCGCACGGCATCGCCCTCTTTCCACTGCGTGCTGTCGCCCTCGATCGTCCTGTAATGCGCACCGTTAATGATAAGCGACTCGCCGCCTTTTAGCGTTTTATCGATCTTTAGGTCGCTTGCGATCTGGCTTAGATCGCCTTTTAGGGCATTTGCGATTAGCTTTTCTTCGGCCTGTTCATGCGTCTTCATCGAGCTTTTGGCAAAGTCCGGTACCTGCACAGTTTCAGTCTGAGCCGAAGCAAAAGCGGCTAGCGCGCAAGCAGCGTAAATTAGTTTCATATTTTCTCCTTAATTTTTTCAAAATTGCGGCGATTATAGCAAAGTTTACTTAAAAATTTCGGTCTAAATTTAGCTAGAGTTTAAATTTAAGAAATCGCCCGTCTGTTTAAAACAGAGCCGGACTCGATGGCAAATTATAAAATTTCGCCGCGATTTAAAATTTACTTATTAAAATACGCCGCGAGTGCGCTTAACCAAACAAACAGGGCTATTATCCAAGACATCACTCGCGGCATACTCGCCCAAAACGCCGCAAGCATCGCCGAGGAGAGGATGCTGCTGCCGTATTGCAACGAGCCGATGAGCGCAGCGGCCGAGCCTTCCATCTCCTGCGGCACGCTATCAAGAGTGCGGCATTGGAGCAAGAAGCGATAATGCCGTTCATGCTAAAAACGAAAAACATCGGGATTATCACGCCAAGAACGCCGCCCGTTTTGAAAAACGCAAACGCAAACAGCATGCTGGCAGCAAGCGCGGCGACGAGCGTGGAGACTATGAGTAGGCGGTTTAGCGCATAGCGCTTTACCAGCTTTTTGTTTACGAAACTTAGCGCCATGACGCCCACGATGTTTAGGCCGAATAAAAATCCGTAGTATTTGCTAGAAATGCCAAAATAATCGATATATACAAACGATGAGCCAGTGATAAAGGCATAGGCGGCTACAT
>CAURQQ010000013.1:0-52639 GCA_963527265.1 uncultured Campylobacter sp.
AGTAGATTATGGAGCTAAAGAGCACTATAGGGTAAAGCACTCAAAGAATGAATTTGCTAACGGTAAAAATCATATAAACGGTATAGAAAACTTCTGGGGTTATGCTAAACATAGACTAGCTAAATTTAAAGGGATAAAGAAAGAAAATTTCTTGCTTCATCTAAAGGAATGTGAATTTAGATATAATACTAAAACTATACAGGAAAGCCTATATCAAAAACTGTTGAAACTGATAAGAGAGAATCCGCTTAAGTTTAATTGAGCCTAAAATTTTAAGGCGTGCGGTAGAATTCTACGCACGCTTTAATGTTCGCAAGTCGTCGCGTTTAATTAAATCTAGCACCGATACTAAATTCGAAGCTATTTGTATCGTCGTGCGGTTTTTTGTTAAGCGGCTTAACGAAGTATAACTGCAAAGGCCCCATCGGCGTCATCCACTCGATACCAGCACCCGTGCTATAACGCTCCTCCTCATTCCAGTCATGATCGCCGATCATTCCGTAGTCAAAAAACGTTACAAAGCGCATTTTAAGCCTATCAACTACCGGAAAGCTTAGCTCAAAAGAGTTATTGAAGCTCTGCATACCGCCCGTTTCTATATAGCGGCAATCTGACGACCCCTTAGGTACACATATATTTTGTTTAGGGATACTGCGACCTTCGTAGCCTCTAATGCTTTTCATTCCACCTAGGAATAGCTTTTCGTTGATCGGGATCTTTTTATTACCTTCCCACATATAGCCCGTTGCAGCTTTGTATCTAAAGATAATGTCGTGATCGATATAATCTCGCAAGCCAAAGTAGTAGTTAAACGATCCTCGTGCCTTGGTGTAGTCCATATCGCCACCAAGACCCGCGTATTCTAAGCTGGCACTTGCGATCATACCGCTTCTTGGCAAGTAATAATCATCGGTGCTGTTGTATGTAATAGATGGGATGATCGAGCTTTTTAAATTCTTGCCATCTAAATAACCTGCCTCGGCATAATACCTGTTTAAGCCCTTGATTTCGCTTTTTTCTAGATAATATGTAAGGCTTACATCGGTATTGCGCCCGATTTTGCGACCGCCCGTGATTGAAAATCCGTAAGATTTCTCATCGTAGTCGTCCCAGTCATAGTCGTTGGCAAAGATCGATCCGCCCAAGCTATACTCAGAATCAAACACTCTAGGATTGGTTAAGCTCAAACGTCCGCTTAGCTGATCGTCGCTTTTTTCGACTGAGAATGCGCCGTGAAGGCCGGTGCCAAATACGTTTCTATCGCTGATACCGCCGCTAAGTAAAATTCCATCCTCACTGCCATATCCGATACCACCCGTGATAGAGCCTGTAGGAGCTTCTTTGACTGCGACTTCAAGATCGATCTGATCATTAGAAACGCGGTTTTCTTTAATCTCCACCTCATCGAAATATCCCGTGCGTTTTAAAGAATTTAACGAATCGTTGTAGTCGGTTTTGCTATATAAATTTCCCTCAGTCAGATACATCTCGCGGCGGATGACCTTATCCTCGGTCTTATCGTTGCCTGAGATCGTTACGTTTCTAATATAGACTTTATCCTCAGGGATGACTTGATACGTGATAGCGACTGTGCGAGCTTCTTTGTCCTGCTTAGTCTTAGGCACGATGCGCACATAGGCGTATCCCTGATCTGCGACTAAAGTCTCTAGCGTATTCATATCGCGACGCAAACGCTCAGAATTCATCGTATCGCCCTTTTGAAGCTTAAAATCGTCCAAAACTTTTTCTTTATCAAGCTTGATTATATCTGCAGGATACTCGATATCTACGGAGCTTACGGTGTATTGCTCGCCCTCACTGATGTAGTAGGTAAGATCGGCAGTGTAATTATCCATATCGGCATTAAGTAGCGGCGCAGAGACCTGCGCGTCTAAGTAGCCTTTTTTATAATATTCTTCTTGAATTCTATTTGCATCGTTAGGAAGCTCGGCGGTTTTTACCTTGCCATCGTTAAAGCCCCACATCCAGCCCAGCGTCTCGCGTTCTTTATTGGCAACGGATGGCTCAATATCGTCATAGTCGAGCTTGTCTGCGCCTACTAAATTTACCTTATCGATGATGATATTTTCGCCGCGATTTACCTCGATCGTTAGCAAGATTACCGATTTATCGTCGTTTATCGGCTTTGGATAAAATTCCACCACGGTGTCAAAAAAGCCTTTGACTTCGTAGTATTGCTTGATGCGGGTCTCCGCTTTTTTAGCAGCCACCTCATCGTAAACCTGGCCCGGACGCAAGCCGATGAGCTCGTTTATCTTATCGCGATCATTGGTAACTACGTTTTTGATCTCGACCTTGGCGATGGTCGGTTTTTCGGTTACGTTGATAGTGACCGCGCCGCCTTGTTCGCTGATATAAACGTCGCTGAAATAGCCCTGCTCAAATAGCTTCGAGATCGCAGCATTGGTGTTTTCGCCGTTAAGCTCATCGCCTACCTTAAGTCCTGAAATTTGCTGTGCGACCTGCGGAGAGAGATGCCTAAGACCTTCGAATTTAATGGATTTGATCTGTGCGGCGCACGCCACGGAAATCCCGCCTACTAAGAGTAAAAAAACGCTTTTTTTCATAAAATTTTACCTAAAAACGAAAATAATTTGCGTATAATACCACATTAAAATTAAAACTTGCATATATCAAAAAGGAATTTTATGAAGATAGGAATTATCGGCTTGGGTCTCATCGGCGGCTCGCTGGGGCTATGTCTAAAAAGCACCAAAATCATTAGCGCCGTCTACGGCTACGACATCAGCCGCGAAAACGAAAAAGAAGCTCTGCGACTCGGACTCGTGCATGAAATTTTAAGCCTGGAGCAGATGAAGCAAAGCTGCGATGCGATCTTTCTCGCAATCCCCGTGGAGGCAATTATTGAGACGTTGCAAAAACTAAGCGACTGCAGAAGTGAAACGACGATCATCGATCTGGGAAGCACAAAATTTAAAATTTTGCAAAACTGCCCTCCACAGATCAGACGAAATTTCATCGCAGCTCACCCAATGGCTGGTACCGAAAATTCCGGCCCGCAAGCGGCATTTAAAGAGCTTTTAAACGGCGCAGTAGTCGTCATCTGCGACGATCACGGTGCGGATGAAGTGCATATCAAACGAGCGGTCGAAATTTTTTCGTTCGCGGGGATGAAGATCGTATTTATGGACGCAAAAAGCCACGATCACCACGTGGCGCTCATCTCGCACCTGCCGCATGCGATCAGCTACTCGCTCGTAAATAGCGTGCTAAAAGAGGAAAATCGTCGCAATATCATAAATTTAGCCGGCGGTAGCTTTTCGGGCATGAGCCGTATCGCCAAAAGCTCGCCGCAGATGTGGGTCGATATTTTCAAACAAAACCGCACGAACCTGCTGGGCGCTATCGATGCTTTTAAAAACGAGCTGGATCTTTGCGTGCAGATGATTCGTGACGAGCGCTGGGATGAGCTTGAGGCGTGGATGTATGAAGCGCGCAAGCTAAGGGATATTATTTAAAATTTCAGCGCGGCTAGACTACGCGACGGACGCTGCAAGAGTACGCCTTTAAATTCTAAAAATTTCGCCTTCAAACAGCCCGCGTAAATTTAAATTTTAATACGTGCGAGCCCGGATACAAACTTAAAAATCTATGCATTCTTGCGTGAAAATTTTCTTTGAGGGAAACTCCAACGCGCAAAGCCTCGCCTTCTCGCCCCAGTGCTTTTTATAAACACAGCCCAGATCGATATTTGCGCTAAATTCCGTAATGACGGGCTTTTTCACCGGCGTGTGCCCGTAGACGTTAAAAATCCCGTCATTCGCGCTATCGTCGCCACGCCCGCTTAGCACGTGAGCTGCGAAGCTTTTTGCGCGCTCGGCATCGTGTCTGATCCCCCACGCGCGACCCACTGCGGAGTGCGATACGACGAGCGCGCGACCGCTTTCATCACGCAAATCATACTCCAGGTAAATCGGCAGCCGCGAGACAAACCGCAGATGCTCCTTGCATTGCTTCACGCCTCCGTGACGATAATACGACGCTAGCGTCGCCTCACCGCCATTATTAAACAGCCAGCTTTCGTCCAGGCTAAAAAATGCGTAAGGGTCGTTTGAACTCGTAAATTTGCCCGTCTTTGCACACCTCAGAGCGGTTTTTGCATTGCCCACAAAGCGCTTTTCGTGATTGCCCATCACCGCGTCATATCCGCGGACGCGCACAAATTCAACTACATCCGAGATCGCAGGACCTCGGTCGATCAGATCGCCCACGAAGCAAATTTTACTATCAAATTTACGCGGAAGCTGCTCTATCAAAGCTAAAAGCGACTTGTAGCAGCCATGCACATCGCCTATGATGTAGATATTTTGCATAATTTCTCCTTAAATTTTAACGCCCTCGCCTTTTAACGCGCGGGCTGTGATTATAGGCGGCAGGCGAGAATTTCGCGGCAGAGCTCTGCGCTAAATTTTAAAATTTCGCGCGCTAGGACTTGGACGGATAAATCTGCTTTAGGACCTCGGCTACGACGATCATAAAAAGAACGATAAATATTAATGCGCTAAGTAATGAGGAATAAAACGTGGCAAGATGCAAATCTGAAACAATCAGCGCTACAATCACCATCCCTAAAAATGGCGATAGTATCCAAACCGCTGCTGTAGGCAAAAATAAATTTACGAAAAAATCCGTGAGCTTACCAAAATCCTTTAGCTTTGCGGCAAGCACCGCACAAACCCCGCAGAAAAATATCCACAAAAATAGGAAATATACGCACTTCTGCTGTAGCCATTCTAAGGGATCGTCAAACCGGACGCTAGATGTGTCAAAAATCTGCCCTATAAAAAAACCCATTAAACTTGAAATGCACATCAAGCAAAAACCCATCGAAAACGCGCAGGCTATAATTTTTAAAATAATCATCTGGGCTCCTAAAATTCTAAATTTAGCTAAAAAATTCCTCGATCAGCCGCGCCATCTCGCTCTCGGCGGCGACATGGTTGATCTGCTCGCGAAAGCTTGCGGCGTTTTCGCGCCCCTTGGAGTATTCGTGCAGATGCTTGCGAAATATCGCCACGCCGTGGCTACCGTAATGGCTTAGCATTTGGGAGAAATGATAGAGCACGACCTCTCTTTTTAGCGCGTCGCTTGCCTGCTCGCCCGTTTTGATCTCGCGAAAGATCCACGGCCTGCCGACGACCGCGCGACCGATCATCAGCGCGTCTGCGCCGCTAAGGTCTCGCACCGCTAGCGCATTGGCGGAGTTTATGTCACCGTTTGCGATCACGGGGATTTGCAGCGCACGTTTAGCTCTTGCGATCGCGCCGTAATCCACCGCCGCGCTGTATCCGCCCGCTCTGGTGCGCCCGTGAATCGCGATAAAATCGGCTCCTGCGCTTTGTACGGCGCGCGCGATATTTTCGATATCCACGACGCCGAAGCCCAGCCGCACCTTCGCGCTCGTAAATTTTTTGTTCGAATACTTTTTGATAGTCTCAACAAGGCGCGATAGACGGGGCAGATCAAGCAGCAGCGCCGAGCCAGCTCCCTGCTTTACGACCTTGGGAACAGGGCAGCCGCAGTTTAGATCGATGCCGTCGATGCCGTCAAATTTATTGATGAGCAAAACCGCCTTTTTGATAATTTCCGCTTCGCTGCCTGCGATCTGCACGAAAAAAGGGGTTTCGACGGCGTTTTTTTCGAGCATCTTTAGCGTCTTTTCGCCCTCGAAAACAAGGGCGTTTGCGCTTATCATCTCGCTTACAGTCGCGTCGCAGCCGAATTTTTTTACTACGCCCCGCAGCGGCGGATCCGAAAAGCCCGCCAAAGGCGCCAAGAATAGAGGGTTCGTTTTAAAAAAATCTTTTGTCATTTTAAATTTCTCATTTTAATTTCGTTTGAATTTAAACCTTTAAATTTAATACCGCAGCGCTTGCAGCGGGCTTTGCCGCGAGCTTTAAAATTTTAAATTTCATAGGCTACGGTATTCGCATTTAGGCGCGAATTTTATTTTTAAGCTTGGCTAATTTGCATGGCGGCAAAACGGCAGAAAGAATGATCGCCGCTAAATTTTATTTGCGCGGCGAACCAAACAAGCAGCTTGCAAAACGCCGCATGAAATTTAAAATTTCAGCACTTTATTTGGCTAGCAAGTCTTGCGCTTTACGTTTAAATTTTAAATCTCATCGCATAAATGCAAAACCCGTTTACACGCGCACTACGCAAGCAAATCTTTTAAATTTTACCGCTTGCGCGCATTAATTCTTTCGATAAATTCTAAAATTTTAAATTTGCGCGAGTTAGATTTTACCCGCACTTTAAATTTTATCGCGCAGGCTGTGTTTGATAGCCGCAAAGAGCGTAAAAAGCAGCCTCTCTTACCCGCACAAAACGAACTGGTAAAATTACCGAGCTAAAATAACAGCGACGCAGGGACGTTTTTGCCGTTGTCACGCAAAAATAGCAGAATTTTAAACTTCTCAAACTCGTCGCCGTCGGCAAGACTTAGCTGCTCTCTAAACTCGTCGATCATGCCAAGCTCATATAGCGCGTACAGATATGCCTCGGTCGCTTCTTGATTCTCGTTTTTGAGCCGCTCGAAAAAGGCTTTGTATTGCTCTGGAGCGAGATGATTTTTTAGCTTTTTAGCAAAGCCGATAAAATCCTGCTCGCTAAATTTTTCATTATTTACGAGATCGAAAAGCTCCTCGCTACTGATCTCAAAGCTCGCGTCATTCACCGCGCGATCCACTAAAATATTTACCTCGGCTATATCTTGAGGGATTTTATAGGCTTTGATCTTATTGTAGCTTCCTTTGGCAAGTGCTACGGCATAGGCTTTTTTAGTAATATTTTCGCTATAAACGCCTTTAGTTTTTAAAATTTCATACGCATACGCAGGCTCAGCGTCGAGGCGGTTGAGCTCGTTTTGCAAAAATAGTCCGTTATCTTTAGGGAGTTTATATTTTCGCAGATCCGCCACTTCGCCGTTTTTAACCTTCTCGATAACACCTATGACCTCTTTTAGATCCTCATTTTTGACGTCTATGCCGGTGCTATCGTACCACGGAGATAAAATTTTAGTAAGCTCGCTCGGGTCTTTAAAATACTCGGTTTTAAAGTCTTTATTGGTATCAAGACCCAGCAAAACCTCTTTACTCATCGCATCATATGCGCTTAGATCCTTTGCGATCGCCCTTTTTGTGCGGTAAAACGCAAAGCTATGAAAAACGATATGAAAAATCGCCAAAATCATATATAAAATTAACGGCAGTACGATCCACACCGCCACAGGAAGCGTAAGCGTAAAACCGAAAAGCCCCAGCGTATAGCTACTGCTTTGCTGTGTAAAGACCAAAATCGCGACGATTGCGATATAGACGATCGAATATAAAAAGAATTGCTTAGTTTTCATAGCTAACTCCTATTTTGCTTTTCCGCCTGTTCCTTGCACGAAATGCACAATCTTGCCTCCGGATTTACTTTAAGGCGCTCTAAGCTTATCTGCTCGCCGCAGCTCTCGCAAAGCCCATAAGTGCCGTTTTCGATGCGCTTAAGCGCGCTTTCTATCTCTAAAAACGCCTTTTGTTGATTAACATTTAGCGAGTATTCGATGCTTAAATCCGTATTCATGCTCGCTACGTCAAAATCATCCGCAGCTTTATTTTCGCGCAATTCCGAAATTTCATTTACAGAGCTATTAATATTGGCGATGAGTTGCTCCTTTTTTTCTTCTAGAATTTTCTTGTAAAATTTCAACTCGTTTTTCTTCATTCTTTCCCTTTATTTGTGATATGGATGGTTTGCGTTAATGCACAATGCGCGAAAAATTTGCTCAAAAAGCAAAAGTTTAGCGATTTTGTGCGCTAACGTAAGCCTGCTAAGACTAATTATTTTATCGGCTTTTGCCTTAAAATTTTCACTAAGCCCGTAAGCGCCACCGATGAAAAACGACACGGCGCTTTTATCTTTTAGCATACTCGCAAATTCCATGCTATCTAGCTCCTGTCCGCGCTCATCCAAAGCTACGACGTATCCGCTAAGGCGTGGTAGATAAGCTTCATCGTACGCCATAAGTGCGAGTTCGCGGGACGCTGCTTGAGCGCGAGCGATATTAGCATTAAAAAATGTCTGCTCTCGCACCGCCGCAAATTTAGCTGCCATTTTTTTATAATCGCTTATCGCGCCTGCGAACTCGTCCGCGCCCTTTTGGATGGAATTTACCGTTATCTGCACTACTCTTCGCTTCCCTCTTCGTGTAGCGACTTATCGCTCGTGTCATCGATCTGCACGGCGTTTTTGCTAAGCACATTGATTATATCGCTTAGATACTGCCTCATCTCAGCTCTAGGCACGATCGCATCAATTAGTCCGTGCTCGAGCAGAAATTCCGATCTTTGAAAGCCTTCCGGCAGATCCGCACCTATGGTTTGCTTGATAACGCGCTGTCCGGCAAAGCCGATAAGAGCACCGGGCTCTGCGATGATAATGTCTCCCAGCCACGCAAAGGACGCGCTTACGCCGCCCATCGTAGGATCGGTAAGAACGGAGATGAAAGGAATTTTATGCTCGGATAAAATTTTAAGCGCGGCGGAGGTTTTACTCATCTGCATTAGCGAAAAGGTGCTTTCTTGCATCCTTGCGCCACCACTTGCACTTACGATGATTAGCGGCTCGTTTTTATCAAGGCTGCGTTTTACGGCACGCACGATCTTTTCGCCCTCTACAGAACCCAGGCTTCCGCCCATGAAGTTAAAATCAAACACCACGAGCTGAATTTTTTGGCGACTTATCGCACCCTCGCCCGCGATCACCGCGCTAAGCCTGCCTGTTTTTTCTTTGCTCTCGGCAATACGCTTTTTGTAGGATTTTTTATCGACGAATTTTAGCGGATCGACGGGCTGTAAATTTTGATCGTACTCCACGAAAGAGCCTTCATCGCAGATCAGATCGATGCGAGCCTGCGCGCCAAAACGAAGGTGATAGTTACACTTGGGGCAAACGCTATGATTTTGCTCGACCTCTTTGCTATACATCAGTGCGCCACATCCCGGGCACTTTATCCAGTGCGTAGGAGCTTCGCTCGGCGCAGGTTGCGTCCTACGTATTTTTGAAAATAGATCTCCAAAATTCATATGATTTCCTTTAAATTCTATGAAATGAAACTTCTGATTATAACCTAAAATTCTTTATTTAAATTTATATGTGAATTTCGCTAAAATAGGAAAATGCAAGGATTTATATTAAAAACGACCAAAGTTAGGGATGAGGACTGCATCGTAGATGTGCTAAGCGAAAGTGCGCTCGTGCGTGCGTATCGCTTTTACGGCGCGCGCCACTCAAACATCACTCAGGGCTATAAAATCGACTTCGAGCTCTCGCAAAATCAAAACTTCCTGCCGCGCCTTAGCGGCGTGATGCATCTGGGATACGCGTGGCTCGGAAACCGCGAGAAGCTTCTGTTTTGGCAGCAGTTCATGCGGCTTTTGCACGCGCATCTAAAAGATGCCGAGCATCTGGATAAATTCTATTACGAGCTGCTAAACCGAGCTGCTATGCGCTTTGGCAAACAAAATCCGCGCCGCATAATCGTAGAAAGCTACGCCGAAATTTTAAAATTTGAGGGGCGGTTGCACGACGAGCCATATTGTTTTTTATGCGATGAAGAAATTTTAGAAAATATCGCGCTATGCCGCGGCTTTTTGCCTGCGCACGAGCATTGCGCGCAAAGAGCGGGCTTTGCGCAGGATGAAATTTTAGAATTTTTACGAAGCAAAAAGACGCTAAATTTAAACGACGAAACAGTCAATAGGCTCTACGACATAACGCTTGAGGGGCTTTGATCTGCAGCGCACTTGATGAAAACGTGAAATTTCAAAACTCAAGCGCTAAATTTAAAATTTCGTAGAATTTCAAAATTTCATAAACGGGCGGTTTTGTACTTTATCTGCCTTTTCTCGCGCAAAGCCAAACAATCGCGTTGCGCGGGGTTTGCATTAAATTTTAACCGGACTAGCTAAAAAGCTTTTTCATCGCCTTAAAAAACATTGCGGTGAGCGGATTTGATTTGCCTGAGACCTTTGCGATCCAGCTCTCGTAGGTCTCGCCTTTGCTTTTTAAAAAGTCCACGAGCGCCTTCTGGCTAGCCTGCATACCGCCGTTTCTTTCAGCATCCAGTAGCGCCCTATAAATTGGCTCTATAGTTTCGATCGCAGATCTTGGCGGAGCCTTGCGAAATGCCGTGTATTCGGTGATCTGCCCTGTCACAGGATCTTTTTTAGAAGTAAATTCCGTAATGACCCAATAAAAGCGCCCGTCTTTGGCTAAATTTTTTACCACGGCGGTAAAATCCTTGCCTTGTTGTATCGTATCCCACATAAGCTTAAACGCTATTCGCGGCATATCCGGATGTCGTATGATGTTATGCGGCTGCCCCAAAAGCTCAAGCTCACTATAGCCGCAAATCATACAAAAATACGGATTTGCAAACGTGATAATGCCCTTTGGATCGGTTTTGGAAACGATATAGCGCTTCTCATCGAGTTTGATCTCCTGATTAATCGGAGTCGGTCTTTGCATTTTTAATCCTTTGCTTAAAAATTTATTGCAGAGTATATAAAATTTTTCTTTTCAGAAATATTAAATTTTCGTTAAATTTTTATAAATGTTAAATCTTTAAGTGAATTTTTAAAATTTAATGTATAATCTCAAATCAAAATTTCAAAAGGCAGCGCGTTGAAAAATCCCTTCCTATCGCTTAAATACTCAAATTTTAGAATTTATTGGATCGGGATGAACCTCTCGCTGATCGGTTCTTGGATGCAAAGCGTCGCGCTGCCGTGGCTAGTGCTAAGCATCACCGCAGATGCTTTTAAGGTCAGCCTTGTAGCCGCGGCACGGTTCTTGCCCGCGCTACTTTTTACGCCTTTTTCCGGTGTACTGCTCGATAAGTTTAATCGCAAAAAGATCCTTCTGCTCGCTCAAATAGGCATGGCGGTGACCGCCTCAATTTTCGCGGTTATGAGCTTTTGCGAGCTATATTCTTTCGGCAAAATTTTATTTTGCGCTTTTGCAAGCGGCATCTTTACCAGCATGGACGCCCCGAGCCGTCAGTCGATGGTAAAAGACCTCATCGACTCACCCCGCGATCTAGCCAACGCCATAGCGTTAAATTCTATGTCCTTTAACGTCGCTCGTATTGCAGGACCCGCACTTGCGGGGATCGTGATGGCGCTGTGGGGCGTGGGCTTTTGCTTTTTATTCAACGCGCTTAGCTTTTTAGGCATCATCGTTTCGCTGTTTTTCATAAAAATTCCGCCATCCGCTACTACGTTATCTAGCAGAAGCGGAGGCGTTTTTGCCTCGATCGGTGCT
The DNA here is from genome assembly GCA_963527265.1 of uncultured Campylobacter sp. Lineage (GTDB taxonomy): Bacteria > Campylobacterota > Campylobacteria > Campylobacterales > Campylobacteraceae > Campylobacter_B. Next base: position 11,356 of record CAURQQ010000013.1, read on the forward strand.
GGAATTTTGTATGTCTTGCACAAAAAAATTCTAAGCGAGCTAATGGTAATAGTGCTTATCGTAGCGACGCTGGTGCCAAATTATAATGTAACAATCTCAGCGCTCGTTAAGCTTAGCCTGGGTGCGGATGAGCGAAGCTTTGGGTATTTGATGTCGGCTCTAGGCGCAGGAGCCTTTTGCGGCGCGCTTTTCATAGCGGTATTCGATAAACTCGGCATCCGCAAAATCAGATCGTGCGCGATCGCTATGGGGGTGAGCTTAGCTCTTACTGGGGCTGCGAATTCCTTCGCATGGGCTGCGGTAGGGCTTGCCGTAACTGGATTTCTTTTCGTAATCACAAACTCTAGCATCAACTCCACCGTGCAGATGCACGTAAGCAACGAATTCCGCGGGCGCGTGCTTAGCTTATACGCGCTATTTTTAATAGGTAGTACACCATTTGGAGCGCTAATATCGGGCTTTTTTACCGAGCTACTAGGGGCTCGCGTAGCTCTTGCGATCTGCGGTGCAATTAGCATTTTGCTACTGCTGGCGCTATTTTACGGCTTTAAAATACGGCGCAGGACGTATTTTATCTTTCGAGATAAAGTCTAAGCCAAAAGCTGCATTATCAAAATTAACCTTATTTTTACGATGAAGCCTTAGAATTCCTACCGAAATTTAAAGGTAAGGAGTTTTTATGAATAGACGAAATTTCTTAAAAAGCACTGCCGCGATCGGCACGCTAGCGACGCTAAATCTAAATTTAAACGCTAGCGCGGTCACCGGCGGGACGGAAAAGAAAGTCGCCAGCGTCTGCGAGATGTGCTCCTCGCGCTGTCCTATCGAGGTGACCGTCAAAAACGGTCGCGGCGCTCTCATCGAGGGCAACCATCGCTTTTCAAACAAAACCTCGGTCTGCGCTCGCGGAGGCGCAGGCATCAATCAGCTCTACGACGATCAAAGGCTCATTAAGCCGCTCATTCGCGTAGGCGAGCGCGGCGAGGGCAAATTTAAAGAGGCGAGCTGGGACGAGGCGCTTAAAATTTGCGCGCAGAAGCTAGGCGAGATTTCGCAAAAATACGGCCCGCAAAGCGTAGTTTTTACCTCTAAAACGGGCGAGCACCACACGCAGATGATGAATTTCGCCTGTGCCTACGGCAGTCCGAACATCTACTCGCACTGGTCCTGTTGCCCGATCACCTATAATATCGCCGTGCCGCACACTTTCGGCTCAAACATGCAAAGAGACTACGGCGACGCAAAATATATCGTAAATTTCGGCCACAATCTCTTTGAGGGCATCGACATCTCAAAAACCAAAAAGCTCGCAAAAGCCGCAAGCAGAGAGGATGTAAAGCTTTTGGTGCTCGATCCGCGCTTCAGTACCGTAGCTTCCAAAGCAGACGAGTGGTTGCCGATAAAGCCGGGAACCGACGCGGCGTTTTTGATGGCGCTGATTCACGTCTGGCTGCGCGATAACAAATACGACAAAAAATTTATCGAACAATACGCCGTGGGGCTAGAGGAGCTAAGGCAGTCCGTGAAGGATACGACGCCGCTTTGGCAAGAGGGTATCACGGGCATCAAAGCGGATAAGCTCGAGCGCATCGCAAATGAAATTTACGCCGCGGCTCCAGCCGTCGTAATCGACTGGGGTCATAAAACCACGACCGCCAAGGCCGAATATATCCGCACGCGCGCCATCGCGATCGCAAACGCACTGATGGGAAACGTCGAGAAAAAGGGCGGAATTTACTTCTCTAAAGATTCCAAAACCTTCAACGCGCTTTGCAAAGAGGATCTTTTCCCTACCATCTCAAACCCCGATAAGGAGTTTAAAATTCCAAAGACTGCGCGTATCGACGGCTGCGGCGAAGAAGGTAGCGAAAATTTCTTCGTGCCGCGCAAACACGGCGTTTTGATGCAGATCGCGCCTACGATTTTAAGCGAAAAACCATATCCGGTAAAAGGCTGGGTCAGCACGCGCTTTAACCACCTCATCAACGTTGCGGGCGTGGATAAGAGCGTAGAGGCGATCAAAAAGCTAGACTTCGTGCTCGCAATCGACGTGTATATGAGCGACTTTGCGTGCCTAGCCGACGTGATCTTGCCCGAATCCACCTATTTGGAGCGCGACGAGTCGATTCAAAACAAAGGCGGCACCGCGCCGGGATTTGTGATGCGAAACAAAGCCGTCGAGCCGGTGGGCGATACGAAGTGCGGCTATGAAATTTTTAGAGAGCTTGCAAGGGCGATGAAGATCGATAAAGATTACACCTGGAACAATATTGACGAATACCGTATGCAGCAAGCCAAAGGCAACGCCGAGCTAATCGCAAATTTAATCAAAAACGGCTACGTAAGCTACAAGGTGCCGAAGCTGTATTACCGAGAGCCGAAGCTCGTGGCTAAATTTATCGATAAATATCCTGCCGCGGCGGAGTTCGTGGACGAAAACGGCGAGATGAGCTCGCAGATGAAATTTAAAACCCCGAGCGGCAAGATCGAGCTTTTTGCGCCGAAAGTGGAGGAGCTTTTCGCGGGATACGGCTGCTTAAACACCGAGGGTATGGACGTATTCGGCGGACACAAATACTGCCTAATGACCGGCAAGACCGCGCTTCACACCAACGGCCACACTCAAAATGTCAAAATTTTAAACGATATGATGAGCGAATCGCCGGTTTGGATCAGCCCTGCTTCTGCAAAAGCGGAGGGGCTAAAGACGGGCGATATTGTGAAGCTCAAAAATAAATTCGGCGAGCAAAAGGCTAAAATTTTCGTCACGCAAGGTATCAGAGACGATTGCCTGTTTTTATACCACGGCTTTGGACACGTAAGCCCGGGGCTAAAGCGCACGAACGGCATAGGCACGAACCAAAGCGTCCTTCTCGATCCGGCTGCGGGTCCTGTGGTAAGCACGATGGTAACCAACGTCGGCGTCGATATAGTTAAAATTTGAAAGGGGCGGTTATGAAAAAACTCATAATGATTCACGACGAAAATTTATGTATAGGCTGCCAAGCCTGTTCGGTTGCGTGCAGGAATGAAAACGGCGTACCAAGCGGCGTTTATAGGCTGCAGGTGCACGGCAAAACAAGCGGCGTTTTTCCGAATTTAAAACTTGATTATTCGCGCGCCAGCTGCGTTATGTGCGAGGATAGCCCCTGCGTGGACGTCTGCCCTACGGGAGCGAGCTTTAAAACCAAAGACGGCGTAACGCTCATAGACGAGAGGCTTTGCGTCAGCTGCAAATACTGCATCCTGGCCTGTCCTTACGACGCGAGGTTTGTAGATCCCGTCACGCACGCTATCGGCAAATGCACCTTTTGCTACACTAACCGCACTAGCAAAGGCTTGCAGCCCGCTTGCGTAAGCGTATGTCCAACGGATGCTTTAACTTTCGGCGACGTAAATGACGTAAATTCCGAGGTAAGCAAGCTGCTAGCCAAAACAAGCGTAGAATATCCAAAAGCATATCTAAACACCAAGCCGCGTCTAGCGAATATCAAAAACAAAAAAGGAGGACGCTATGAATAATATGTGGGGCGATATGAGCCAATACTCTGAAATTTACTGGCCTTGGCCGATTGCGATTTATCTATTTTTGGCTGGTCTTAGCGCGGGAGCGACGATGGTGGCGCTTTTAGTTAAATGGAACCGCCACGAAAGCGAGCAAAATTCCATCTGGGATGCGATGATTAGAGCGGGAGCGATCACGGCGCCGCTTACGATCTGCGCGGGGCTTTTGCTTTTGATCTTTGATCTGGGCAAGCCATTTAGCTTCTATCTTTTGCTGATCAAATTTAACTTCGGCTCGGTGATGAGCCTCGGCGTTTTGGCGCTTTTAATCTACGTGCCGTTTAGCTTTGTATTTGCGCTATGCGTATTCGGCGAAGAAATTTGTAAATTTAAACTATTTGCCTTTCTGCGCCCTATCGTAAATTTACTAAGCTCATTCGCCAAAGCTTCCAAAGCTTTCGAGCGAGTTTTGTTTATCCTTGCTCTTTGCGTGGGTGCATATACGGGCTTTTTGTTAAGCGCGGTGATGAAAATTCCGCTTTGGAATACTCCGGTGCTGCCGATTTTATTTCTGCTATCTGGCTTTTCCAGCGGCATCGCGGCGAGCATTTTAGTTGGACTTCTGTTTTTTAAAGGCTCGTTAAACAAAGATAGCATAAAATACCTTTTGGTGCTTGATCTGCGCGCGATACTCTTTGAGATTCCGCTTTTATTCATTCTGTTTGTCGGGATGTATTTCGAGGGCGGCACTAGCGCGCTTGCGGCACAGCAGGCTTTGACGCACGAGGTTTACGGTAAAATTTTCTGGATCGGCGTTTTGGGTACGGGGCTCATCGCTCCGATCATCATCGCCTTTACGGCGCTGAAAAACCACGCCTACAAGCCTGCGTTTATAGTTTTAAATTCTTTCGTCGTGCTTTGCGGCGTCATTCTGCTTCGCTACTACATCGTATATGCGGGGCAAATTTGCACGGGAGCGTAGTCTCGCTCCCGATTTAGGGAACGGGTTTGAAAATTTTACTTTTAGAAGACGACTTTGAATACAGAAGCAGCGTGAGCGAGTATCTGCAGGAGCTCGGCTACGAGGTGGACGAATGCGAAAGCGGCGACGCAGCCTGCGATAAGATCGCCACGAATGCATACCACTTGCTGATTTTAGACATCAAAGTGCCGGAGGTTTCGGGCGAAGAGGTGCTTAGATACGCGCGAAACCTCGGACTTAGCACTCCCGTGATGATGATGACCTCGCTCGGCGACATCGACGATTTAAGCCAATGCTACGAGCTTGGTTGCAACGAATATCTAAAAAAGCCCTTCCACCTAGCCGAGCTTAAATTTAGAGTAAGCGAGCTGATGCGAAAGTATTTCGGCGACGAAAAGGGCGCCGTCAAGATCGCGGATAAATTTCACTACTTCGCAAATTTAAAAATTTTAAAACGCGCGGACGAAGAGATATCGCTAAGCGCCAAAGAGATCAAGATTATAGAATTTCTGCTCGCCAATATCAAAAGGTTCGTAAGCGTCGATGAACTCATCGCCGACGTGTGGGACGGCGAAGCGGGCAGCGTCGATGTGCGCGTGCATATCAGCAACCTCCGCTCCAAAACGAGCAACGACTTCATCCTCTCCAGCCGCGGACTCGGATATAAGATCAATGCTTAAAGGGTTTAAATTTACGCTTTTTAGCGCGATCTTCATCATCAGCGCTTTCATCAGCGAGAGTCTTTATATCATCTATTTAAATTCCAAAATCGAAGAGAGCGCCGACGTCGCCGAGCTGATACAAAAAAGCGGCGAAGCCCTAGCCGGCGCGGATCTGAATCTAAAAGACGAGCTCATCTACGACTACGCGATCCTAAATGCAAACGGCGAAATTTTAAGATCAAACCTAAGCGTCCAGCCGCCCGATTTTGCGTTTATCACGCTGAAATTCGGCGGACGGGTATTTTTTAAGCGCCACTTTTTACACGAGGGCAAGCTGCATTTTTTCGTCATCTCAAAAAAGATAAGCTACGCCAAGATAGAATTTATCGCGATCTCCACGATCTTTATCACGATTTTCGTAGCGCTCATCATCGCGCTGTTTAACTACAAAATCATAAAAAATTTCTACGCGCAGCAAAGCAACCTCATCAAGGCGTTTTTCAACGACGCGATGCACGAGCTAAAGACCCCTTTGGGCGTCGCGCTCATTAATACCGAGATGCTTGGGCTGCGCGACAAACACACCGCGCGCATAAAATCCGCGCTTAAGCAGATGGTCATTACTTACGAGGACGTGGAGTATTTCATCAAAAGCGGCAAGATGAGCCTAAAAAGCCGTCGCATCGATATGAGCGAGTTTTTGGGCGCTAGGATAAATTTTATCTACCTAGTCGCAAAAAGTAAAAACATAAGCCTGCAATCGCGAATAGCGCCCGATGTGAGCGTTTTTATGGACGAAACCTCGCTGATGCGCCTCATCGACAACACGCTAAGCAACGCCATAAAATACTCGCGCCCCGGCAGCAAGATCATCATCACGCTGGAAAAAGGGGTGAGCATAGCGGTCTTTAGCGTGTAGGACTTCGGCATCGGCATAAAAGATACGAGCGCGATCTGGGAGAGATACTCGCGCGAAAACGCGGCTCTTGGCGGATTCGGTCTCGGGCTAAACATAATCGATAAAATTTGCAAGCGCTACGGCATCGCAAAAAGCGTCAGCTCAAAGCTCGGCGAAGGCAGCACCTTTTGCTACAAAATCCCGCTGTTTAAGCAGAAGCTTTTGGATTAAAACGGGCGCGCTAAATTTAGACGCAAATTTTAAAATTTAGAAGTAGAATTCGCGCGGCTAGGGCTTTTTAAAATTTTGTTTTAGCGTGGCTTTTCAACCGCCTTTTGCCTCTCTTGATTCTAAATAATATTCTTGTACATCAAAATTTAAGTTACCGCAATTGTCAAATTGATTTTTTACAACCGGTTGATTTTTTTTATCGATATAATATTCTGACAAGAATTTTTTGGCTGTCGTAAAATTACTTATAAATACACTATGATTTAAAGCTATAAAATTGTCATATAAAAGAAAGCTATAATCTAAAAATAATAAATTTTCAAAAAATATCGGCTCGTTAAAACCGGCGCTCATCTTATTTAAATTTATTTTAATATATTTGCTTGGATCTATACTTACAACTTCTATTTTATTTAAAACAGTATATTCTATATCATTCTTTTCGGTCTCTAAAATTTGCAAAATTTCATTTAAGTTACGATTTTTGGCTTTATAATATGAAGCTTTATTCATTTTGCACCAAGATCTTCCATACTTTTTGCAACGAAAATCATTAATTAAAATAGTAGCTTCTAATTCTTTTTCCAAATACTCAGCAATAGCCCTTTTATACAACTCCTCTTTAGGTAAAATTCTATCCTCTTTTAGGCAGTATCCTTGCTTGTATTTGTTGTAGTCGGAAGTAGAAACGACGGCGAAGCCTCGTGAAGTGGAGTAATCGGGCACGATGCGGATAAATGCGGCGCAGAGTATCGCCGCTAGAAGTAGTGTGCCAGCTAGCGCTTTAAATTTAAGAGATTTATAAAATTTCATACCGACGCTCCTTTTAAAATTTAAAATTTCAGTTGCTTACTCAGCTTTTCAGCCACCTTTAAACAAATCCTCTCTTACCAAACGATCCGCTATTTCTTCGACATTGTTTTTATAAATTTTAAAATCGCTATTGCCGCATGTATCGATTTTTAAATAATAATTCTTTTCGCGCGATTCATTTTCTATGGTGTTGTCATAATATTGTTTTCCTTCTGACAAATCTTTTATGGTATCTCCTTCGTATATTGTAATCGTAGCATATCTAAATTCGAAATTATCATACAATATAAAGCTTTTATCGAAATATAAAATATATTCGCGCAAACCGCCGTATTCTACTATAGGCTCTTCGAAGCCAGCCATTCTATTATTTAAATTTATCTTTAGCTTCTCCGCGATATCTACGGGCTTTATTTGAAATTTCTCGACAAAGATATTTCTATATGGCCAAGCGGCTTGATTTTTACTTTTTTCTATCTCATACTCTTTGGATAGAACTTCCAGCCAATCATTGTTATTAAATTTATCCGTTTCGTAAAAACCTACTTTAACGGCAGATTCTCTATTGCCGTAATTACAATTATCGAAGTGGTATACATAGTAGCATTTGTCGGTAACGACGGCTTGAAACAGCATACGTCTATTTAAAAGATCTAAAATTCCGCGCTTAAATCGTTCCTCCCTCGGTAAAATCCTATCCTCTTTTAGGCAGTATCCTTGCTTATATTTGTTGTAGCCAAAAATAGTAACTAAAGCGAAGCCTCGCGAGGTGGAGTAATCGGGGATTATACGGATAAAAGCTGCACAAAGTATTATTATAAGAAGCAGCGCTCCAGCTATCGCTTTAAATTTAACGGATTTATAAAATTTCATACCGACGCTCCTTTTAAAATTTAAAATTTCAGTTATTTACTCGGCTTTTCAGCCGCCTTTAAACAAATCCTCTCTTACCAGGCGATCCGCTATTTCTTCGGCATTGTTTTTATAAATTTTAAAATCGCTATTGCCACATGTGTCGATTTTAAAGTCATCTTCGCTATATGATCTGGTTTGAATCTCTCTTTCATAATATTGCTTTCTATCCAATAAATCTTTGGGAGTATATCCTTCAGGAACTCTAACCAAAATAGCACTGAATTTAAAATCATCATAAAGAATAAAGCTTTTATCAAGATATAAAAGATATTTATTTAATCCTTTGTATTCAATTACTGGCATATCAAAGCCCGCAAAGCCCTCCGCTAAATTTATCTTTAGCCTTTCTGCTATATTTACGGGTTTCATTTGAAATTTCTCGACAAAAATATTTCTATACAGCAGCCAAGCGTCTTGATTTTTACGTTTTTCTATCTCATACTCTTTGGATAAAACTTCCAACCAATCATCGTTATTAAATTTATCCGTCTCATAAAAGCCTACTTTAACGGCAAATTCTCCATTGCCGTAGTTGCAAGCTTCATTGTCATATACATAATAGCATCTGTCTGTAATAGCGGCATAAAACAATACGGATCTGTCTAAGGTATCTAAAATTCCGCGCTTAAAGCGCTCCTCTTTAGACAAAATCCTATCCTCTTTTAGGCAGTATCCTTGCTTGTATTTGTTGTAGTCGAAAGTAGAAACTATCGCGAAGCCTCGTGAGGTGGAATAGTCTGGCACGATGCGGATAAATGCGGCGCAGAGTATTATTATAAGAAGCAGCGCTGCGGCTAGCGCTTTAAATTTAAAAGATTTATAAAATTTCATACCGACGCTCCTTTTAAAATTTAAAATTTCAGCGCAAATTTCCGTAATCTTGCGATTAAATTTAAAACGCTCGCCGCCGCGACAAGGCAAACAAGCGGCAAGCACTTAAATTTAACCTCGCTGCTATCCCTTGCGGTGCAGAACTATATAGCCCAGCTTCGTGCCGTTTTCGTCCGAAAATGCCCGCACGTAAAAATAATGCCCGTCCTTTTTGATAAAGCTCTGCGCCCCAAAATCAAGCGTCGCCAAAATCGACAAAACATCGTAATCCGGCGCGCTGTTTACGACGATAAAGTCCTTGATAACGCCTATTTTATCGTAGAAGCAGTCGGTTTCAAACCTCTTATCTACGAGGATAAAAATATCGTTTCCCATGCGGTTAATCTGCGCGATGACGTGCTCGAAATCGAGCATTATCTCGGCGCTTCCGATAAATTTACCGTCGCTAAAAACGGGCGAAATTCCGCGCATAAAAACCCCGCATCGCCCCATCTCCACAAGCGCTTTAGGAAGCAGGCTCTGGCGGATCTGCAAAAGCGAATGGCGAAAGGAACTCAGATCGTCGTTATAAAATTCGTCGCTCCAGCTTCTAGCCAGGCTTCTAGTGCTTTGCGTGTGAAAATGTATCTTAACGCCCGTATAGAAGGGCACTGCACTTAAAATATCTTTGTATTTTTTCGTCACGTCCATGCACTCGCCGTGTTTGCCGCTCTCGAAGCAGCGCACCACGTCGCTGTTCTGCGATAAAATCAGCGAGATCGCAAAGGCGTTTAGCTTCTCTTCATCGACGATCTTTTCAAACAGGCTCGCGCTAAAATCGAACTGCTGCTTGATTTTTATCTCGTTTTCCTCGCTTTTAAAGCGCAGATAAAACGCAAAGGTGGCGACGCAGCAAGCAAGCGCGAAAAGGCTTAGGTATTTTTTGGAGCGCGCGCCTATCATCTGAATTCCATCTTTAAATTTGCCGCTAAAACCTCTGCAAATTCGCTAAATTCCGGCAGATCGAGTTTGCCGTTTCGCATCTTTTTTCCCCAGACGGACTCCGGGAAAAAGCTGTCGTTTTTAAAGCGCGCCTGGACGTGAAAATGCACGCGCGGCACGTAGTTGGCGAAGCTTGCGATGTTGATTTTATCGGGCGCGTAAAACTCCCGAAGGCTCTTTTCGCACTGAAGCACGGCGCGCCACAGATGCGCCAGCGTCGCTTCGTCGCAGTCGCTAAGCTCTTTAAATTTCGCCTTCGTAAAGACCTTCACCCACGGCACTTCGTGCTCCTCGCGCTCCACGTAAATCATCTCGTCTTCGTAAATCATCGCGTTCTCCTTGAAAACGGAATTTTAATGCAAAGCCCATTAAAGCTAGGTAAATTCCTCTTACATAAATAATATACTAAAATACATTAATTAAATATATCTATAAAATATCGATATATTCGTGATTTTTATGCTATAATTCTATTTTTTAAAAGGAATATATATGAAATCAGTTTGGATAATGATCCTATGCGCCGCGGCGATTTTGATGATTACGATGGGCGTTCGTATGTCATTAGGTCTTTTCGTGCAACCTATAATGCAAGCAAATTCCCTATCCATCGCCCAAGTAAGCTTTGCGATGGCAACTACGCAGCTGGTATGGGGCTTTTCGCAACCGCTTAGCGGGATACTTGCAGACAAGCTCGGTGCCTACGTCGTGCTATTTTGGGGCAGCGTGCTTTTGGCGATTAGTTGCGCTCTTGTGCCGTTATTTAGCAGCGAAAGCGCGCTTGTATTAACGATGGGTTTTGGGCTTGCACTGGGGCTTGGTGCAGGTAGTTTTCCGATTCTAATGAGCCTAATGGCAAAGCGCCTGCCATTTTCTATCCGCTCGGTTGCTAGCGGAGTGCTAAATGCAGGCGGCTCGTTCGGGCAGTTTTTATTTGCGCCTATGATTGGGTTTTGCATCGCAACGCCCGCTTTAGGATACGGCGGCGCATTTTTTACGCTCGCAGGGCTTAGCTTGCTAATTCTGCCGCTTGCGAGACTTTTGGCAGGCGGTAAAATTCTATTCGGCGAACAAACCAGCCTGCATGAAGAAGATAAGCGCAGCTTAGGCGAAGTGTTGCGTTTGGCGCTGCGCGATAAAAGCTATATTTTGATAAATTTAAGCTTTGCTACGTGCGGTTTTCACGTAGCGTTTTTAGTGACGCATCTGCCTAGTGAAGTAGCACTAAGCGGGCATGGCGCGCAGGTAGCGTCCTTTTCGCTAGCACTGATTGGTATCGCTAACATCGTAGGTAGCTTATTCGTAGGCTGGTGTGTTTCCAAAGTGCGCTGTAAAGTCATTTTATTTTGCATATATGCCCTGCGTATCGCTCTTATTGGTGCTTATGTGCTCTCGCCCAAAGATAGCCTTACGTTTTATATCTTCAGCGTGGGATTAGGATTTACCTGGCTAGCGACCGTACCGCCTACTGCGGCTGCCGTCGGTAAGCTGTTAGGGGCGCGATATTTAGCAAGCCTATTTGGATTTACGATGCTTTCGCATCAAATCGGCGGATTTTTTGGCGCATATATCGGAGGTCTTGCAGTGCGGGCATACGGCGCGTATGATTATATGTGGTATTTGGATATGACGTTAGCGGCTATTGCAGCTCTGCTAAGCCTGCCTGTGCGTGAAGCTAAGATGAAGCACGTGAAATTTTAAAAATTTTATGGGATTTTGAAATTTACGGACGGAATTTTCGCGAAATTTTGCAAGCCAAATTACGACAGAATTTTGAAAATTTTAAAATTTATCGGATTTTATGTTCCGCACGATGAAATTTCACTTTAGCTTTAAAATTCCACTGCGATAATGCGATAAAATGCAAAATCCGCTTATGCTTTCAAATTTAGCCGAGAGGGGCTTTTAAATTTTATAGAATTTTGAAATTTTAAAATTTCGGCTCGCGCAGCATTTTAAGAGCTGGCGCGAGAGCATCTGCAAAGCCTTTAAATTTTTCAAATTCCTCCGCGCTAAACTCCGCGCTAAACTCCGCTCCTACGGCACCGAAGCTCGCTTCATAAACGAAACCCGATTTTTTTAAAAAATGTTCAAATTTAGCCACCGCCGCAAACGGCACGAAAAACGCGCACTTCTTACGCAGCACGAATTCTACTAACTCTGCGGCGTCCGCAGCGGCGTCTATCGCGGCATTCGCGCTACTGGCGTATGCGCGCACGAGCCCGCCGGTACCTAGCTTGATGCCGCCGAAGTAGCGCACCACGAGCACCGCGGCATTAATTAGCTCGGCGCCGCGAAGCGCATTTAGGCACGGCGCGCCCGCAGTCGATTTGGGCTCGCCGTCGTCGCTTGAGTTCTCTACGATCTGCCCGGGCTCATTCAGCGCGCGATACGCCCAGACGATATGGCGCGCCTTTGGGTGTTGCTGCCGCAACTGCGCGCGCAGCGCCTCGAAGCTCGCTAGCGGCGCTAGATAGGCGATGAAGCTTGATTTTTTGATCTCCTGTGCGGCGCTGATCTCTTTTTCAATCGTTTTCAAGGCTTTCCTTTGCGGAATTTTATCTTTTTTGCATTATAATAAAAGTTCAAAAAAAGATCAAAGGAGCTTTATGATCCAGACCTGTTTATTTCCCGCGGCGGGCTACGGCACGCGCTTTTTGCCCGCGACCAAATCGCTACCAAAAGAGATGCTTCCGATCCTTACCAAGCCGCTGATTCACTACGGCGTGGACGAGGCGCTGGAGGCGGGTATGGATAATATGGCCTTCGTCACGGGTCGCGGCAAACGCGCGCTGGAGGATTATTTCGACCGTAGCTACGAGCTGGAGGATCAAATCTCTGGCAGCAGCAAGGAGTATCTGCTTGACGAGATCAGAGCACTTATGAAGCGCTGCACCTTCTCTTTTACGCGCCAAGAGCAGATGAAGGGGCTCGGCAACGCGATTTATACGGGCAAAATTTTAATTCGCGACGAGCCTTTCGGCGTGGTGCTCGCAGACGATCTGTGCGTGAACGAAAATGGCGAAGGCGTGCTTGCGCAGATGGTTAAAATTTACGAAAAATACCGCTGCAGCGTCGTTGCGGTGATGGAAGTGCCGCCGCAAGACGTAAACAAATACGGCATCATCGCCGGAAAGAGCATCAGCGACGATCTGATAATGGTCTCGGATATGATCGAAAAGCCTGAACCTAGCGAGGCTCCGTCGAGCTTAGCCATCATCGGGCGCTACATCCTAACGCCTAATATTTTCGATCTCATCGAGCAGACGGCGCCGGGTAAAAACGGCGAGGTGCAGATCACCGACGCGCTTTTAAAGCAGGCTCAAAACGGCGTGGTGATCGCGTATAAATTTAAAGGCACTCGCTTCGACTGCGGCTCGGTAAAAGGCTACGTGGAGGCGATCAAATATTTCTACGAGCGAGAATTCGGCGATGGTAAAAAATGAGCTGTTTTTCCCGCCAGCAAAAGACGGCGCACTAGAGGAGGTAGCGGCAAAGATCCGCGCCGAATACGAAAGCGGCGAGATAGGCTACTACCGCCTGCCGCAGCAAGGCGCAGACGAAATAGCGCGAGCGCAGGAATTTTTTAGCGCGCGAAGCTACGACGGGGTCGTGCTTATAGGTATCGGCGGCTCCAGCGTGGGCGTGCGGGCGCTTTATGAGATGCTGCGTCCGCGCGTAAGAAAGAATTTGCGCTTTGAAATTTTAGATAATTTAGACGCGCTTAGCGTGCGTCGCGCGCTCGAAGGACTAAATTTTGCTCGCACGATATTCATCATATCGTCCAAATCGGGCGGTACGATCGAGACGATCTCGCTTTTTAAGGTCGTTTTGCAGCGTTTTGGAATTTCAAATTTAAAAGCGCTAGAGAAAAATTTCATCTTTATCACCGATGCAGGCTCGCCGCTTGATATCTTCGCGCGCGAGCATGGCGCCTGCGTGATAAATATGCCCGCTAACGTAGGCGGCCGTTTTAGCGTGTTAAGTGCGGTAGGGCTAGTGCCAGCAGTTGGGCTAGGTCTTGATGCAAGCGCGATGCTACGCGGAGCTGCCGCCGCAAAAGAGCGGTATCTGGATGAAATTTTAGCAGGCGATCCCGCTAAAATCGCGGAGAATAAAATTCTACGAAAAGCCCATCACTACGCCACGCACAAAAGTGCGAAAATCAACGTCCTTTTTAGCTACGGCGACGCGCTGCGCGCATTGGGTGAGTGGTATGTGCAGCTCTGGGCGGAAAGCCTAGGTAAAAAGATCGGCTTTAGCCGCGAGGGGCTTACTCCTGTAGGGCTTGTAGGCTCGCGCGATCAACACAGCTTCCTTCAGCTCATAATGGATGGCGTAAAGGATAAGACCGTGACTTTCTTAAAGCTCACGGACAACGGCACTACGGACGCGGTGCCTGGTATCAATCTGCAAGGTCTTGAAGGCTGCGACTTCGTAAACGGCATGCGACTGGATGAGGTGCTAAATCTGCAGTGCGATGCTACGCTGCAAGCCGTGCTAAACGAGGGTATTAGCGTCGATCTCATCGAGGTTTCGCGGCTTAGTGAACAGAGCGTGGGCGAGCTATTTTACTACTTCGAGCTGCTAACCAGCGCCACTGGAGCGATACTGGGCGTCAGCACTTATGATCAGCCCGGCGTCGAGGTAGGCAAGAGAATTTTAAAATCGTTAGTTTTAAAATCGCGAGATTAGAATTTGTGGCGCTAGCTAGACGGAATTTCGTCGGTCTAAATTTTACTAAAGTCAGGTTTTGCTCGCGCCCCATTTTACTTAGGCTAAATTTTAGAATTTTAAAATTTACGCCGCGAAATTTTGATTTCTCGCTACGAAGATTTGGAATTTTGTCGCAAAATTTCACGGCAGAATTCCAAAATTATACTGCGAGGCGTAAAAATTTTGCGACTTACAAGCGCACAGGGAGATGAAATGAAAATCACGAAGATCGATCACTTCGTCCTAGTTACGGACGATCTGCAAAAATGCATGGAATTTTACGAAGGAATTTTAGGGCTAGAGCATGTTTGCGAGGACGGCAAACACAGCCTGCGTTTCGGCCCCTCAAAGATCAATATCCACACCCGCACGGGCGAGTTCGCGCCGTTTGCGGCACGTCCTATCGCGGGCTCGGCGGATTTTTGCCTCATCTGCGAAGATCAAAGCGCACAGCAGCTCAAAAAGGAGCTGGAAATCAAAGGAGTGCAAATAGAGCTTGGCGTCGTGCCTCGCAACGGCGCGCGCGGCGCTATGCAAAGTATCTATCTGCGCGATCCTGACGGCAATCTCGTAGAGCTCGGCGTATATGAAAGCGGCGATGATTAGTGCGTAAATTTTGAGATAAAATTTCAAGCGGAACGTTAAAATTTAAATTTTCCAAATTCTATCTTTCATTAAAGATCGATATTCTGCGGATTAAATTGTTTATCCCACGGTACGCTAATTATGTATCGTTTGTATATTTTTTAAATCTTATCTTTTGTTTTTAGAATTTCATAAATTTGTTCATTTTATTCACTATTATTTTTGCAATATCATAAGACGGTTTCCAAAATAAATACCCTTCTGTAATATCTATATTTAGCGTATCCAAGAAATATTTTTGCAGCTCGCCAAGCTCATTTTTATTATTGATCGTAAATACTTCAGAATCGCGATCATTGCATATCAGCAATTTATCACAAAGTAAGAACCTAGCCGTTTTCTCAAACAGAATATAGTAGACAAATTTAATAATAGGCATCAATAATAAGCCCATAATTATAAAAATAACTACATAAAATCCAAAGTTATATAATGCCACGAAGATCATTATAAATAAAACTAAAGCACAAAATTTAATTTTCACATCAAAGGGCGCAAAATTAGGAATCATATAAGCATATCTGTAAACGGAGATGTTGTTTAGAGCTATCTCTTTTTCGCATTTTGTTTTATTTTTAAATTCTATTTTGTCCTTCATAAAGGTTATCGTTTTTTTGCTATTTATAAAGCTCGCTGCGTATATAAAGAAAAATGCGGTGCCATAACCTAGCAATATTTTCATATAAAACCTAAATTTATACTCACTGCTAAAATGATAGGTCAAAGAACAAATTAACAAAATTCCAAGAGCTATCAGCCAAAACAGATCATCCATATTTTTTACGACTATCGGCTCTTTATCGTAATCTCTTGCTTTTTGTTCATTATGATTTTCCATTATTTCAAGCCCCTTTTTAAAAATAAATATAAATTTGTAATAGCTTAATTGACAAAAGACTTTTATACGCGTTGCCTGACTTCTTTCTTGGCGACCTCTTCCCTCGTCATTTTATCCTCCTCATTAGATAAACAAATAATCTTTCTTAACGTTATTTATATTTACGCTTTTCTGCAAAAAATATTCTTTAATTTCATCATAAATTTTTTGATTATGGAGATAAACGAGATAATATCTTGGATAAACGGGCTTGTTCCTAAACCATCTGCCATATGAGGGGCGTGCAATCCTAATAAACGGCAGAGCCTTAAACCCTTTTAAATTCTTATTTATAAACAGATAAAGTATGAAATTTAATAAAAATCCAAATAAATATGTAAAGAATATCGCTATAAAAAATATATCCCACCATGTTACGCACATAAAAATAACGATAAAGCATAAAAATATCTTTTCAGATTTTCCTATCTCATATAAACTTGCCAAAATTCCGATAGAGAAATTTAAAGATAAAGCGTTTTCGTCAATTTCGCAGCGTTTTTCAACCAAGCCGTCGCTAATAAATTCTATATAATTGTTTGTGAATTTTATCTCTTGTCTAGGGCGGATTATGGTAAATGTGGATATTATAACCGTAGATAGTAAAATAATGAATAAAATAGCAAAATACCGAACTATGTCAATATCATCATGATTTATAAAATCTATAATTAAAAATACATGTAGCGTAGAGATCGGCAATAATAGGACTAAAAACGAATATACAAAAAATTTTTCATAATTTTTGATTGCTATCGGCTCTTTGTCGTAATCTCTAGCTTTGGAATTTTGCTGCAAAGAGCCGCTATCATCAGAGATAGAATTTTGCGGCTCTGCACTGTTTTCGCAGGCAGAATTCTGAGCCGCTTCGGCTTTTAAATTTAAAGCGCCAGGATCGGAATTTAGGGCTTCAGAATTTGAAGCTTCGAAATTTGAATATTTATAATTCAAGAATTTAGAATTTGAGACTTCGGAACTCGGGGGTTCAGAACTCAGGACTTTAAGATTTTCGCCGTTAGAATTTTGTTCCAAGCCCCGCTTCGGCTCCTGATGCCGCTTTTGTAGTAGCCTTTTTAATTCATCTAGCCTGCCTTGATCCATTTGCCGCCTTTAAATTTGATGGACGCGCCATTTTATAGCGCCACCGCTTAAAGCTCATTAAATTTTACCGCTCGCCCGCTGCGCGCCGTTTGATCAAAATTTAGCTCTCATATCTTTGCAGCGATTTTTTATATGTTTTTGCCGCAGCGCAGCCCGTGCTCAAATATACCTCAAACTCCTCGCTGGTAAGCCTGCGCGGCTCATTCGCAAGCTTCGCCGCGCCCGCCGCGCCGCTTGGCGTATTTGCGTCCAGATTCGCTTCATTTATGATCTCGCCCTGTCGGATTCGGTTGCTAAAGCCCGCTGCATGCGCTATTTGCGGCGCATACTTTAAAGAAAAGCTTAAATTTCGCGTTTGCAGATTTAAAATTTTACCCATGCATTTGCGCGGACCCGCGATAAAATCGCCGTTTTGTATAAGCGTGGCAATGGCAGAGCCGAGCTGGCCGCTGTCCGCCAAGCCGTGCAAGCCGCCTGCCGAGCCGGGTAAGCAGCCCGTTGAATCCGGTAAGCCGCCCGCCAGAAGCTCTGCACCACTTAAGACGCGTAGGCTTCGCACCAAAATCCCGCCGCCGCTTTGCGGGACGCTGCGAAACGAAATGTCAAAGCCGAAATTGTGAAAAAATATCTCGCCCGCCCGCGACGTGCGCTTGTAGGTATTGCGATCCGCGCCCGTGAAATACGCCTCGATCTCCGCGAAGGCAAATTCCGCGCCGCTTACGCAAAGCACATAGTTTTGCAGCAGATCGCGCATGAAATTTTGGATCTTTGTCTGCGCTCGCTCGGCGTCAAACTGCGCCTGCGGCGGCTCGTCACCGAACGCAAGCGCTTGTCTGACGCCCGGCTCAGACTGCGATGGACGGACGTTAAATTCTAAGTGTGCTTGCTCCGTATCAAGAAACGCTTTCTCAACATCAAACGGCGGCTCGGCATTAAATTTTAAAATTTCAGCTTGCTGCGCGCCGCTAGAATATGGCTGTCCGTCGCAAAATTCCGCGCCGTCTTGTGATTTTAAGGGCTTGTCGCCGCTCCCGTCTCTCGCGCTTCCTGCAAGTTTATGATTTTTTGAAGCGAGCTTTGAGCCCGCCGAAATTCCAAACTCCGCCGTGTCGATTTTTGAGAAAAATTTTTCTAAATTTTCATCGCCCAGCATTTTGCTCTTCCGTAGAATTTCCTTCGCGCTTCGTCATGTCCGCCTTGTTGCCCGTAGTGTCGGCTTTGCCATTGTTTGCCTCAGCGCGCGTTAAATTTCCCTCGCCGTCCGTTGCGTCCGTATCACCTCGTGCTAAATTACCGCCGCCGCTCGTCGTATTTGTTTCGCCGCCTTTAAAATTTGGAGCTTCGCAACGATCTACACCTAAACGCTCGAAATAATATCTCTCTCGCTCGCCTAAGTTTTCCACTCCCCTTTCGCATACGCGCTTGATATACGCCTTGCTAGGGTATCTAAGCCGATTGAGCGCCAATTCACTACCCGCGTCTGCGCGCTTTATCAGCTTAGCGATGCAGGCATCATCCTCTTCGCTATTTGCGATATAATCCCATATGCCACAGTATCGATCACCGCTCAACGTCGTAATCAAAAAATAAACCCAAAGCAGGATTATGGCAATCGATATGCTTCCTTTTATTTTTAAATATCTCTTTTTTACCATGTTTTTCCTTGAGTAATAAATTTTAACTCATTTTTTCACAAATTTGACCAACGACATACAATTTACAATATTGTCCTCAAGGCTAATCTTATCGCCCAGCATTTTGCTCTTCCGTGAAATTTCCTTCGCGCTTCGTCTTGTCCGCCTTGTTGCTCGCGGTGCCAACTTCGCCGTTGTTTGCCTCGGCGCGCGTTAAATTTCCCTCGCCGTCCGTTGTGTTCGTATCGTCTTGCGCTAAATTACCGCCGCTACTCGTCGTGTTTGCTTCGCCGCCCTTTGATTTGGGCGTTTTAAAGCCAAAATTCTCACAGCGATCTCCTCGAAAATCTTGGAAATAATATCTCTCACGCTCGCCTAAACTTTCCACCCCTTTTTCGCACACTCGCTTAATATACGCCTCGTGCGGATACCTTAGTCTGTTTGCCGCTAGGATATCGCCGGCATCCGCTTGCTTTACTAACTTAGCGATACAGGCATCGTCTTCTTCGCCATAGCCCAAAAATACCTCTCTCACATTGCAGCACGAGCTGCTGATTTTTATATATAGGGCGCACAGAATAACAACTCCTACGATTAACAAAAAAATTTGACTTTTACTAGCTTTCAATTTCGCTTTATCGCCCGACATCTAATCCTCCCGTAGAATTTACATCGCCTTTGATCGCGCCTGTTTCATTGCGGATCGTATTCGCACCCTCGCGCGTTAAATTTCCCTCGCCATCCGTTGCGTTTGCATCGCCGCTCGTCGTATTTGCTTCGCCGCCCTTTGATTTGGGCGTTTCAAAGCCCCAAGCTTCGCAGCGATTTTGGATGTAGAGCTCAAAATAATATCTTTCGCGCTCGCCCAAGCTCTCCACTTCCTTTTTGCATGTGCGCTTGATATACGCCTCGTGCGGATATCTTAGTCGATTTGCCGCATATATATTACCCGCGTCCGCTCGCTTTATCAGCTTAGCGATGCAAGCGTCATCCTCTTCGTCGTGTCTGCCTGAAAAAAATTCTCTCGCGCTACAATACCCGCCGCTACCGCTTACAAACGCGGCATAAATAATAATAAGCGCCAAAACTAACACAAAAACATGGCTTTTACCGATTTTCAAGCTCGCCTCCTTCGCGATTAAATTTTGATTTTTTCCGCAGGTTTACGATCTGCGGGCGGATCGTAAACTCGCTTACATTGGACTTCGTGCGCAGAATTTGCAGCGTAAAATTTGCGATCTCCTCCGCGTCCACGAAGCTCGCCTCATCATCTGCGGGCTCGAAGCTCAAATCCTCGTAAAAGGGCGTTTTGGTGACGTCAGGGTTGATGCAGCTTACTCTGATCTGCTTGCGCGCCTCTTCGAAAAGGCAGAGCAGAAACGCCCGCAGCCCCGCTTTGCTCGCGCTATAAACCGCGCTAAAGCGGCTCGCCCGCAGCGCCTCGATCGAGCTAATGCCGATGATATGGGCGCGGTTGCGCTTTAAATTCGGCAAAAGCGTGCGCGTGATGATGATATTTGCGGCAAGATTTACGTTTAAAATTTTTAAAATTTCGCTCTCGCTCATCGCCTCAAGCGGCGCAAATTTCGCCGTACCCGCGCACAAAATCAGCGCGTCAATCTCACATGCCGCAGCCAGAGCGCGGCACTCCTTCGCTAGCGCATCCGTATCCTCGAAGCGCGAGGCTAGCGTTAAAATTTCATAGCCGTTTTGTCGCAAAAGCTCCGCAACCGCGCTGCCGATACCGCCGCTTGCGCCCGTGATCAATGCTTTCATCTTTTCTCCTTTAAATTTTCATGCCGCTTCGGCGCGTTAAGCTTAGCGCGTCATGTAAATTTCGCTGCGCTAAATTTTCTTTGCCCATTGTATCCGCCGCTAAATTTACGCGGATTATTTAAACCGCGCCGCGACTTTGCCGGGTAAAATTTTAAATTTAGCCCGCGGCATTTTGCTGTGCGAGCGTTTTGTAAAATTTTATCGCCGCCCGCTACGCTAGCTCGCCGCAAATTTCGCGCCGTATTCTCGGCACCGCATGCGAACCGGTCCAGGCCGCGACATCTGCGACAAACAGCGCGTCTAGCGCTGCCGTATCTTTGCGAAATACGCCGCCTTCATCGCCTCTTCAAAGGCGTCGTTGCTTTCGTACTCGCAGCCCAAAACCTCGCGCCACAGGCTCGCATCCTCCATGCAGAGGTAGAAAAACACCCGCTCGCGCCACGGCGAAAGCGCATCTGCGGCAAATTTAAAAAGCTCGCGCTTAATCTGCAGCGGGTAGGACAGCTTGCCGTTCGCGTCCGCAAGGGGCATCTGTAGAATTTTGCTCCGCAGCCCGCGAGAGCGCAGCTTCTTGACGACGGGCTTGATGAAAGTAAGCGTACCGAGCGAGACCATCGCGATGTCGCTTGGATCGAAGCGGCGTAGCAGCCGCTCAAAAAGCGCGCCGTAATCACTTTGCCAACCCTCGTACCAAACCATCGGGTGGAGGTGAAAGCCCACCAAAATGCCGCGCGCCGCGAGCGCTTCGGCTGCAGCCAGCCGCGCATCCAGGCTCGCGCTTAGATGCTCCTCGTTCGCTATGATCGCGGGGGTATTTAGCGAAAAGGTGACGATGAGGTTGCGCGGGATCTCGCGCCGCAGGAAAAAACGGATATTGTTTGACTTGCTTTTGAGCTCCAAAATCACGTTTTGATGCAGCGCCGCGAAGTCCGTTAGCGCGCTTAAAATGCCGAAGCGATCGCCCCACATAAGCGAGTCGGAGCTCTGCCCCGTGCCGATGTGGTAACTGCGCGCAGGATCGAGCCGTAGCCGCGCCAAATTTGCCGCGAAATTCTCGTCAAAGCCGATTTTCCCGTGCTTGTAAAATGAGCCGATCGCGCAATAGGAGCAGTCAAAGCCGCACGAATTGACTGCATCAAGCGTCAGTAGATTGCAGCAGCGCGTGTTTTCGCTCGCCACTGGACAGCGCCCCAAAGCGATGCGATCTGCGCGAAAGGAGGAAATTTCAAATTTTCTCGGCTCGTAATCGCTTTTGAAGCTCGCGTACGAGTGCGGGTGCGACTTTAGCTCAAGCCAGGCTTCGCGCACGAAATTAAAAATTTGCTCGCCGCTCGGGACTTTCCCTGTTTTATTAAATTTAGCTTTATTAAAATTTAGCCCGCACTGCCCGTCCGCAAGCAGCTCATAAACGGGCGTCTCGTCCCACGCCTCAAAATCGCTCGCAAACTCCGCAAGCTGCTTTTTTTGCTGAAATGAAAAGTGAAATTTCTCAAATAGCGCGCCCAAAAATGCGCTCGATCGCTCGCTCAGATTCACGCCAAACTGCGCGCCTAGCTCCTTTTTCGCCTCCGTCATCTTGCTCCGCTTCGTTAAAATTTTGCAAATTATACTTAAATTTCGCGCGCCGTCACTGAAAATCGTTGAAATTTCAGATTGCGCCGCAGAATAGTCGCTCGAAATAGAAGGCGTAAGCTAGCGTAATAGCGACGTTTAGGATCAAAATTCCGCCGAGTATGAGCTTTTGCGGGATTTTTTTGACGCCCGTTCGGTAGTAATACGGCAGGGCGCAGAAAAACGCGGGCAGCACGAGTAGAGCGATACTTAGCGGTATGCCCGCGCCGCCGACGCCTATCTCAGCACTGCGCACAAACTGCGCCATGGCGGGGAATTTATGAGCGGCGAATATAGCCGCTGCAAAGAGCAGCTGCACGCAGACGCAGTAAAATAGGTAGCGCACGCCTATTAGGGTATCTTTTAGCCATAGCCCGATACAGGCAAATGCGAGCAAAAGAGCTAGAAAGATCAACGAGGGCGGATCCGCGAGCAAATCCGCCACGGCATACGCGCAGGCCGCGACGCACGCGCACGCCAAGAGAGCGAAACATAGATAAGAGCCTTTTATTTTCATTGTTTCTCCTGCGACTCCGTAATACCTTAAAATTCCGCGTCGTATTCGGCATATGAAGCCAAAATTTCATCTCTCGGCTCGGTTTTTTGAATACGCTCTCGTGGTTAAATTTTGCCCTTTATCGCGGCGCGGATTTGCGGCAGGCGCGCCTTTACGAGCTCATAGACGAAGCTTTTGCAAAGCCGCTCGCCGCGCAGATGATCGCTTACGATCTTCATCATTGCCCACGGCACGCCCGCGCGCTCGCAAGCACTAACAAAAAGCGCGCTCTCCATATCGTAAAGCGTAACGCCGCGATTTGCGCACCCGCGGGTAGCGTCTTTTGCCGTGCACGGCGTATTTTGTGTTGCTCGTGCTGTGGTATTCGTCGCGACGCTGTGCCCGCCTACCGCGATTTGTGAGGGTTTTACGCTCGCTAAATTTTGCGCCGCGGCCTGCGTTAAGCTTTGTATTGCAGCCTGCGTCGCGTCGCGCGTGAAATTTTTTGTATTTTCTGTGCCGCTCATCCCTTGCGCTGGGGTCTGTGCGTTTGTTTCGCCGCACGCCTCAATCGCTGCGATATTTGCCTCACCGCTCCGTTCCGCTGCGTTTAAAATTTTAGGCTCGTTTACGCAGATTAAATTTGCCCGCAGCTTGCCGTCCAAACTCGCACCGCCAAATTCCCGCTCGCAAACTTTTTGAAATTTTAGAGCCCGCGCGCTGTGCCTCCCAACCTGCGAGCGATAAAATTTCGATCCGTCCTCGCCGCAAAATTTCTGCGCTGCCGTGCCGTCAAAGTAAAACGCCTCGCCGATTTGCACGCCTTTATCCGCGCAGCCGCAGACGCCTATGTTTAGCGCAAAGTCCACGCGCCGCGAAAGTAAAATTTCACCAAAGCGCTCTGAATTTCGCGCGGAGTTAAAATTTAAAATTTCAAAATTTTCAGTCGCATTTCGCGCAGAGCCGGCCTCTGCATCGCCGCCGCAGAGCGCGCTCGCATCCGAAGAATGCTCAAATTTCACGTCCGCGCTGCGCCAATCTTTGCGAAGCTCACGCCCGAATTCCGCGTCTGTATCGGCACGGCCGATAAATTCCGCGCCGGGTTCGCTCTTAAATTCTATTTCTATGCCGCCTGCAGCGCCCGCTTCAAATTTAGCCCCAAACCTCACGCCACAGATGTATAGAAGCATCTGCTCGCCTGCGAACAGATCGCCGCCGCGCGTAAGTTTAAAACTCTCGATTATCGCTTGGGCTTCGCAGCGCAAAGCCGTGCAGATTAGTATCATCGCCGCCCCTTCCAAAAGCGCAATTTTAACAATTTGAGCTATAATGTAAGATTAATTTGGCACAAAAGGGCGAAAATGAACGATCTCATCACCATCACAGGCGCGCGCGAACACAATCTGAAAAATATAAATTTGCAAATTCCAAAGGACAAACTCGTCGTTTTTACAGGTCTCAGCGGCAGCGGCAAGAGCACGCTGGCGTTTGATACGCTATATGCCGAGGGGCAGCGCAGATACGTCGAGAGCCTAAGCAGCTATGCGAGGCAGTTTTTAGACCGCGTAGGCAAGCCCGACGTCGATAAGATCGACGGTCTGACGCCTGCGATCGCGATCGATCAAAAAACGACGTCGAAAAACCCGCGCTCGACGGTGGGCACGATTACCGAAATTTACGACTATCTGCGCCTCTTATATGCGCGCGTGGGGGTGCAGCACTGCCACAAATGCGGTAAGCCGATCTCAAAGATGAGCTCCAGCGACATCATCGCCGAGATTATGAAGCTGCCGCGCGGCGCAAAGGTGATCTTGGGCGCGCCCTTGGTGCGCGAGAAAAAGGGCAGCTTCACCGATATGTTGCAAAGCTTGCGCGAGCAGGGCTACGTGCGCGCTCAGATCGACGGCGTGCTGGTGCGCCTTGATGAAGAGATCGAGCTAAGCAAGACGAAAAAGCACTCGATCAAGGTGATCATCGACCGCACGATCATCGATGAGGAAAATTCCATCCGTATCGCAAGCGACGTCGAAAAGGCGCTCAAGCTCAGCTTCGGCGAGCTTGAGGTGGAGATCGCAAATGCCGCCGAGCTGGGGCTTGCGCAGAGCCTTATCCACTACAGCGAGCATATGGCGTGCTTTGATTGTAAAATTTCATTCAAGCCACTTGAGCCGCTCGCGTTTAGCTTCAACTCTCCAAAGGGCGCGTG
Organism: uncultured Campylobacter sp.; assembly: GCA_963527265.1. Taxonomy (GTDB): domain Bacteria; phylum Campylobacterota; class Campylobacteria; order Campylobacterales; family Campylobacteraceae; genus Campylobacter_B. Next base: position 36,235 of record CAURQQ010000013.1, read on the forward strand.
CGAGAGCTGCGACGGACTGGGGATAAAATTTAGCCTCGATCTAGGCAAGATCATCAACGAAAACGCCTCGATCGAGGGCGGCGCGATTAAAGTGATGTCGGGCTTTAACAAGAGTTATTACTATAAATTTCTACTCGGATTTTGCGAAGCAAACGGCATAAACGTCAAAATCCCGTATGCAAATTTAAGTGAGGAGCAAAAAAAGCTGATCCTATACGGCAGCGTCAAAGAGATCGATTTTTACTGGAAAAAGCATAAGCTCGTGCGTAAATTTGAGGGCGCGATCAAATACGCCTACGATCTGCTCAAGAACGAAAGCGATCTGGACGATTATATGAGCGAAAAAATTTGCCCCGACTGCGGCGGACTGCGCCTGCGCCCGGAAAGTCTTGCCGTAAAGGTCGCGGGGAAAGGCATCGGCGACGTGATAAATATGAGTATCGCAGACTGCGTGGAATTTTTCAGCGACGAGAAGCGGTTTTCAAATTTAAGCGAAAAGGACGCACAGATCGCGGCGCCGATCCTAAAAGAGATCAACGAGAGGCTGTTTTTCTTAAAGGACGTGGGTCTTGGATACCTCACGCTTGGGCGCGATGCGCGCACCATCAGCGGCGGCGAGGCGCAGCGTATCCGTATCGCAAGCCAGATCGGCTCTGGTCTTAGCGGCGTGATGTACGTGCTCGATGAGCCTAGTATCGGGCTTCACGAGCGTGATACGCAAAAGCTCATCAAGACGCTGCGAAGCTTGCAAGAAAAGGGAAATTCCGTAATCGTCGTCGAGCACGATAAAAAGACGATCGAGGCGGCGGACTTCGTCGTAGATATCGGCCCTGGGGCGGGCAATCTAGGCGGCGAGGTCGTATTCGCAGGAGACGTCGCGCATCTGCTTAAAAGCAATACGCAAACCGCGCTGTATCTGAACAACCAAAAGGAGATAAACTACCAAAAGCACCGCAAGCAGGAGCTTTGGCTAAGTATCAAAAACGTAAATATCAATAACATCCACGGCCTTTGCGCAAAATTTCCGCTGCGAAATTTAGTCGGCATCACGGGCGTTAGCGGCAGCGGCAAGAGCTCCTTGGTGCTGCAAACCATCCTGCCGACGGCACTTGAGGAGCTAAATCGCGCCAAAAAGGTGCACGCGGTAAAGGGCGCTAAAATTTCCGGGCTTGAGAGCCTGGATAAAGTGATCTATCTGGATCAAACCCCGATCGGACGCACCCCGCGCAGCAATCCCGCGACCTACACGGGGGTGATGGACGAGATCCGCGCGCTTTTTGCCGCGACGAAGGAAGCGCAGCTGCGCGGATACAAGATCGGCCGCTTCAGCTTCAACGTCAAGGGCGGGCGCTGCGAAAAATGCGCGGGCGAGGGCGAGATCACGATCGAGATGCACTTCCTGCCCGATATCAGCGTCGTCTGCGACGTGTGTCACGGCACGAGATACAACGCGCAGACGCTTGAAATTTTATACAAAAACAAAAGCATTGCCGACGTTTTGGCGATGAGTATCGACGAGGCGCTCGAGTTTTTCAAAGCCGTGCCTAAAATTTATCAAAAGCTAAAGACGCTTGCAGACGTCGGGCTCGGCTACGTTTCGTTAGGCCAGCCCGCCACGACGCTTAGCGGCGGCGAGGCACAGCGCGTCAAGCTCGCCAAGGAGCTAAGCCGCACCGATACGGGCAACACGCTATATATCCTAGACGAGCCCACGACGGGGCTACATTTTGCAGACGTAGATCGCCTGGTAGCGGTGCTGCATCATTTGGTCGATCTGGGAAATTCCGTCTTTGTGATCGAGCACAATCTGGACGTCATCAAAAACTGCGATTACATCATCGACATGGGGCCGGAAGGCGGCGAGGGCGGCGGACAGATCGTTGCTTGCGGCACCCCAGAAAAGCTCGCGAAAGATTTTAAAAAGACAGGTAGCTACACGGGGGAATTTTTGGCGCAGGAGCTAGCGGCGATGAAGAGCGCAAGCAAAAATAAGCGAGGTTAAAGCGCCTTACCTGGGGCAAAAATGGATCAAAGCAGGCTTGAGGAATTAAAAAAGCTATTACAAAAGAGACATCAGGAGCCGAAGCGGGGCTCGGAACAAAATTCTAACGGCGAAAATTTTAAAGCCCAAAATTCTGAAACTGAAAATTCCGATCCTGACTCTTTAAATTTAGAAACTGAAGCGGATCAGAATTCTGCCTGTGTAAACAACGCAGAGCCGCAAAATTTTATATCCGATGACAGCGGCGTCTTACCGCAGAATTCCAAGGCTAGAGATTACGACAAAGAGCCGATAATCATCAAAGACCATACATATTATGAATTTATGATTTATCAATTTCCGGCGCTACTGATAGGTTTTATTATATTTTTGACTTTTGCTACCATAGTAAATCCCGTTAGCCTTAAGACCTTTCGAATGCTTCCATTTATATTGGTTTCATTATTGACCGTAATTAGGGATAAAGACGGTATGTATTTTGAGTTTAAAAACGATAAAATTCTGTATTATCATAAAAACAAAATTCGCAAAATTTTCGAACTAAACAGCATAGGCGCAATGGTGATTAGCTTTGATTGCAGACACAGTATGCGACAAAGGGTAAATTGGTTTATAAAAATAGCGCTGCTTCTTTGGCTTTTATTAGCTTTTGTCGCCAACTCATACGATGTAACAATTGGTGAATATATAACTAATGTATTGTGTCTTTTTGTTTTAGCCGCGTCGGGGATTTTTGGAGCAAAGCCTCTTATGCACCTACGCAACGGCAGTCTCAGTTTTTTCGGCTTCCACGATCAGCTTGTGCTTTATAAAGAAAACGCCGAGGTTGAGATACTAAATATTTTGATGGCAGATAAAGAGGAGTATGTGCAGCTACGCGATTATTTCATGCAGACGATGCAAAAAGATATAAGCAATCTTCAACGCACGATGTCGATTTTTAACGAAAAGATAGAATTTAGAAAATTTAAATTTTAAAGGAGCATGTTATGGAACAAATTGAGAAGGCAAGAAGAATCTTAGCCATTGCGGCTAGATAATAGAATTTCACGCATCAAATTCCATCCCGCGATACGGCGGAATGGAATTTGAAAGCAGTTCGTAGTGAGTAAATCTAAAACAGAATTTTAAAATTTAAATCCCAAAGCCTTAGCCGTTATATCCTAAGCGGCGCATATTTGCGCACGCGTCCTTGTAGCCGTAATAGCACGAGATGCGATATAGATCAATGGCGTTAAATTTATTCTGCTCTACGCCCTCGCCCTTTTCAAACATCGCTGCGAGCTTCTGGCAAGCAGGGAAGTTTTGAGAGAGCGTGCATGCGGCGTTGTAGGCATTGGCGGCGGAAGCATAGTCGCGCTTGGAATACATAGAATCCGCAAAATTTAAACACATTGCGCCATTGCCGTTTTTGCACGCATCGCTTTGCACGACGCTGCCTTGTAGGTTCATCGCACGGATACCGTCTTGAACGTCGGCGAAAGAATATTTGCCGCTCTTTGGCGCATCGACTGCGCTCTTTGGCGCGTTGCTAACGCAGCCTGCCAAAAATACTCCGGCGGCAATCAAAGCTAGAATTTTTTTCATATTTTGCTCCTTAATTTTTTGAAATTAGGCGACCCAAAACGTAATAGGTCTCTTTGCCCGCTACTTTTTGTAGCTTGAGCTTAAATTTTTCCGACCAAGCACTGATAATCTGTTCCGCAGCGGTCTTGCGCTCCTCGTTCGTAGCGTCATTTTTAATCTTAAAATACGGGTTTGAATTAGACATCGCCACGTGCGCACCGTAAATTTTAAGCTTATCGTTCAGCCCCACAATGCGATCAAGCTCGTTATCCTCAAAATCGCATTTCGATAAAATTCCTCGCAGCTGCGCGACCGTCGCGTCGTTTACGCTATATCCTAGCGCTAGCAAAATTCCATCTTCACTCATTCTCATCCTTTCGAAAAAATTTATCTGTTCGCTTGTGAAATCAAAACGCCTTCGATTATGCTTTTTATATCGCCGTCTAAAATCGCATCGGTTTGGCTATACGCCTCGCCGCTGCGGTTATCCTTAACCTGCTGATACGGGAAAAGTACATAGGAGCGGATCTGATGCCCCCAGCCGATCTCGCTTTTAGGCGTGTTCTCGTCCTTTTCGCGCTGCTTCATCAGCTCAAGCTCGTAAAGGCGCGACTTTAGCACCTTCATCGCCGTTTCTTTGTTTTTGTGCTGGCTTCTGTCGTTTTGGCAGTTTACTACGATGCCCGTTGGGATGTGCGTGATACGTACGGCGCTTTCGGTTTTATTGATATGCTGCCCGCCTGCGCCGCTTGCGCGAAACACATCGACGCGGATATCCTTCTCTTCGATATTTATCTCTATATCGTCATTTAACTCAGGACTTACCATCACGCTTGAAAAGCTCGTATGTCTGCGCCCTGCACTATCGAATGGGCTTACGCGCACCAGGCGATGGATGCCGTTTTCGGCTTTCAGATATCCATAGGCGTTCTCTCCGCGCACGATGAAGCTAACGTCTTTAAGGCCAGCTTCCTCGCCCTCTTGAAAGTCCAGAACCTCGATCTTAAAGCCCTCTCGCTCGCAAAAGCGCAGATACATGCGGTATAGCATACTCGCCCAGTCGTTGCTCTCCGTACCGCCTGCGCCCGGATGGATGCTGACGATAGCGTTTTTATCGTCATTTTCGCCGCTAAGCATCATAGAAATTTCTAAATTTATGATCTTGTCCTCTAACTCACCCGCCTCGGCAAAAAGCGAGTTTATCGTCTCTTCGTCGTTTTCCGAGTTTGCCAGCTCATATAGAGCCTTCGCGTCATCTACGGCGTTTTTAGCGTTTAGAAATTTATTTAAGATATTTGAAATTTTAGTTTTTTCCTTGCCGATGGCGCCTGCTTTTGCGATGTCCTGCCAGAGATTTTGATCGTTTTCAAGCTCCTCGATCTCTTTTAGGCGCGCTTTAATGTTCTCCGGTTTTACGACGCCAGCGATATTTTCGACTTTAGTATTTAGGGTTTTTAAAAGTTCCGTGTATTCGTAATTATCCAAAATTTAAGACCTTTTTATGCTTTTGGCGTGATTATAACATATTTTGGATTAAGGTTGTTTATAAAATTTTATTTAAGGCGGGTATTATGAAGCATTTATCTATTAGGGATATCAAAACCTGCTTGATATTGCCATGATTAATCAGTTTAAACTCCGCCGAGAGATCAGGCAAGGGGTCGTTCAGTAGCAGTTTTAGCTTTGCTTCTTCTAGCTTTAACTTTTTGCAATCGGCTTTTTTGTCTTCAAGCATAGACACCACTAGTCTTAGCTTTTCTTTTGTCATTTCGCTTTGCACGAAAGCACCTTATATACGATAATAGAGCATAAAAAAGCTGCAATAGAGCAAGCAAAATACGCCCAAATTTCTCCGATAGTTTTTTCAAGAAGCGCGTGCAGTCCTAGCAAAAAGAAAACTAAGCCTATAATGCAAATCACGCCCGTAATTATATTTAGTAAAACCGAGTTGGCGCTCTTTAAAAAAGAGCGCCTAATATCGCTAGCTTGAGCGTCTACGAGCTCTACTACCGAAACTATAAATTCAGATATGCCGGCCATTATTTTTTCAGCAACCAAGCGAGCAAAAATCCGACGCCCGCAGCGATAGCGACGCTTTTTATCGGGTCTTGTTTTATCGTGTCATTCACACTTTCTATGCCGTCTTTGCCTTTGAGTCTTAGATCGTCTATATATTTTTTGATCTCATTGCTGTTTAGCTGATCTAGAATTTTATCTTTAGCAGACTCCGCACGCTCTGCGCCTATGTTTTTGATGGACTTCATAATCTCTTTAAAATCCGCTTTTAAAGAGTCGATATCCTTTTTCAAAGACTCCAAATTCGTCTCTTGAGTAGCCATTTTCGCTCCTTTTGAAGTTTATTTTAGAGCTAAAGCTCGTGATAGATTTTAGTACTTATTGATTAACGCTCGCTAAATAGACCGCTCTTTCGCGCTTAATTTATACCTTTAATATTTTTTGATATAATTGCCAACCTTAATATTTTATATTGAAAAGAGAGAACAATGCAAATTATTAGAAGCGTAGAGGAGCTAAAAAGCTTCAGAGCATCAGCAAGCGGCAGCGTGGGCTTCGTGCCTACGATGGGGGCTTTGCACGCGGGGCATGCGAGCCTCATAAAAAGAGCGCGAAACGAAAACGACATCGTAATCGTCTCCGCATTCCTCAATCCGGCGCAGTTTTTGCCCGGCGAGGATCTAAACAGCTACCCAAAAAACGAAGCGGGCGATATTAAAATTTGTGAAAGCCTCGATGTGAACGCGCTTTTTATCCCGAGCGCAGATGAAATTTACGGCACGGAGGAGCCAGCGATCATAGCACCTAAGCCGATAAGTGAAATTTTAGAAGGCAAAACGCGCCCCGGGCACTTCGACGGCGTGCTTAAAGTGCTAAATAAGCTTTTTAATCTAACTCGTCCTAGCAACGTTTATATGGGCAAAAAGGACACCCAGCAGCTTTTCATCGTGCAGAAGATGGTAAAGAGCTTTTTTATGCCTATAAGTATCATCCCTTGTGAGATCGTGCGCGAGAGCGATGGGCTCGCGCTTAGCTCGCGCAACGCTTATTTGGATGAGGAGGGAAAGCTTATGGCGCTTAAGCTTTCGCGCTCCTTGCTAAACGCCAGCTCGCTTATTAAAAAAGGCGAGATCAGCCTAAATATCATCCGCGAAAAGATGCTTAGCGTGCTTGAGCCGCTGGCGGTCGATTATATAGCATTCGTGGATTATAAATTTAATGAAATTTCGCAGATCAAGCAAGGCGATACGATAATCCTGCTTGCCGCAAAGGTCGGCACAACCCGCCTGATCGATAATATCTGGCTGTAAAATGGCAAAACTCCATCTCGTTTCTCTAGGCTGCAATAAAAATTTAGTTGATAGCGAGATCATGCTTGGGCGCTTGCAAAACTATGAGCTCACAGATGAACCTGCGAGTGCGGATGTGATGATCGTAAATACCTGCGGTTTCATCGCAAGCGCTAAGCAGGAGAGTATCCGCACGATTTTGAAGCTTAGCGAGCAGAAAAAAAGCGGCGCGCTGCTGGTCGTCACGGGCTGTTTGATGCAGCGCTACAAAGACGAGCTCATGCGCGAGCTGCCCGAGGTCGATATTTTTAGCGGCGTCGGCGACTACGATAAGATCGACGAAATGATCTTAAAAAAGCAAAATTTATTCAGCCCGCAAACCTATCTGCAAAGCCCGGCTCTCGCCTCTTCGCGCGTGATAACGGGCTCAAACTACCACGCTTACGTTAAAATTTCAGAGGGCTGTAATCAAAAATGCTCTTTCTGCGCCATTCCGAGCTTCAAAGGCCGCCTAAAAAGCCGCAGCATCGACGACATCGAAGCAGAGGTGCGCGGCTTGGTAGCGCGCGGATTTTACGATTTTAGCTTTATCGCGCAGGATTCTAGCAGCTACGGTCGCGATCTAAGACGCAGCAAAAAGGACGGATCGAATTTTAAAGGCTCTCGCGATAAGTTAAATTCCGCATTCTTTCGCGACGGGCAGAATTTCGATGACTCATGCTACGAGCAAAGCCCCAATGGCTCAAGCGGCAGCGCGGGAGATAAAATTTCCGCTCAAGGCAGGCTCACCCGCGGCAAGAGCTCTAGCGAGGAGAACGCGAGCGATGAAATAGCTGATGAGTGGGGCGCCGACCTAGTCGCGCTGATAAAACGCATCGAAAAAATAAAGGGCGTCAAGGTCGCGCGCGTGCTGTATCTCTACCCCACCAGCACCGACGAGCGACTCATCCGCACGATCGTGGGCTCACCCGTTTTCGCAAATTACTTCGACATGCCGATCCAACACATAAATGACAAAATGCTAAGCCTGATGAAGCGCGGCGCAGGCGCGGCGCGGATCAAAGAGCTTTTAAGCTTAATGCGAAGTGCGCCGGGCGCATTTTTACGAACGGGCGTCATCGTCGGACACCCAGGCGAAACAGACGTAGAATTTGACGAGCTTTGCGACTTTTTGCAGGAGTTTAAATTTGATAGAATTTCAGCTTTTGCCTACAGCAAGGAGGAGGATACGGTGAGCTTTGCGATGCCGCAGATCCCTGCGCGGACAATTAGCCGCCGCCTAAATAAGATCGAGAAAATCACGCACGAGGCGATAGATAGCAGCATGCGCGCGCTCGTAGGCAAAAAGATACCCCTAATAATCGAAGGTGCCAGCAGCGAGGGCGAGTTTTTTTACGGCGCCAAGCCTCTTACATGGGACAAGGATATCGACGGCGAAATTTTAATCAACGAAAGCTGCGTGCAAAATCTAAAAGCAGGCGGTCTATACGAGTGCGAAATCACGGAATTTGTTGGCGATAGACTGCTTGCGCGAGTACTAAAAAGCTCGCAAGGACAATGAAAAACTCGCCCGAAATTCCAAGCAAAATTCTAGCCTTGCTGCGGGCTGGCAAAAATCTGCTTGCCTTTTCGCACGGCGTCGATAGCACGGCGCTTTTTTACCTTTTAAACGAGGCGGGCGTAAAATTTGACCTTGCGATCGTGGATTATAACGTCCGCGCGCAAAGCAAGGACGAAGTTGCCTCGGCAAGGTATTTGGCGGTCAAATTTAACAAACAAATTTACGTAAAAAGCGTGCGACTGGGCGCTTCAAATTTCGAGCACGAGGCGCGCGCGGCCAGATATGAGTTTTTCGGCCAAATTTGCCGCGAGCAGGGCTATGAAAATTTGATCTTGGCGCATCAGTTTGACGATAAATTCGAGTGGTTTTTGATGCAGCTTGGGCGCGGCGCGGGGCTTAGCGAGCTGCTTGGCATGCAAGAGCTCGAAGCCCGCGAGGACTACGTGATCGCTCGTCCGCTTTTAGGCGTGCGAAAGTGCGAGCTCGAGCGGTTTTTGCGTGAGCGAAACCTAAAATATTTCACCGACGAGACGAATTTAACGGAGCAGTTTAAGCGTGGCTTTATTCGCGCGAAATTTAGCGAGCCGTTTTTAAATGAGTACTTTAGCGGCGTAAAAAAGAGCTTTGAGTTTTTGGTGGCCGATTCGTTAAATTTGGCTCCAGAAATTTCTAATCCTGCGGCAAAAATTTATCTCATAAAACAACGCGGCCGGGGCGAGCTTCGCGGCGTAGATCAGGCGTGCAAGCGGCTAGGACTAGTGCTAAGCTCGGCACAGCGAAACGAATGTGCGCGCTGCCTAGAAAACGGCGCTGACTGCGTGCTAGGCGGCAAGGTAGCCGTGGGCGCGAGCAAAAATTTTATTCTCGTAACGCCATATATCAAAGCGGCGATGGACAAGAAATTTAAAGAAGCGTGCCGCACCTTAAAAATCCCACCGATAAACCGCGGATTTTTATTTGCCGCGGGAGCGGATCTTGCGCTATTTGAGGAGCTTTTATGAGCGTTTATTTTACCTCCGATCTGCACTTCGGCCACGAGCTGGTGCTGAAAAAATATCCGAATTTTAGAAAAGGCGCAAACGTAGCCGAGATGGACGAAAATCTTATCGCCGCTTGGAATGCGCTCGTTACGCCAGAGGATCTCGTCTATAATCTCGGCGACGTCTCCTTTCACAAGGATTTTGCGCACACTTGCGAGTTGCTTCGCAGACTAAACGGGCGACATTTTTTGGTGCTCGGCAACCACGACGGGCGCATCGCTGCGATGAAAAACGAGCTGTTAAGCCAGCACAAGGCGGACGGTAATTTTATGTTTGAGCAGATCGTGGGCTACGCCTTTGTGCGCCTATCGCATAAGAGAGCGGCTCTGTCTCACTACCCGATGATCGAGTGGGCAAACTGCCATTATGGCGCGCTGATGCTCTACGGTCACCTGCACGCAGATATGGCTGAAGTTTCGGGCAGGGCGCTAAACGTAGGCTTTGATCTGCACGGCAAAATTTTAAGCGAAGACGAGGTGTGGTCGTATCTGAAAGATATCCCGCCCAAGGCTCATCACGCAAGTGAGCTAGAGGGCATTAGCGAGAACGACGATGTGGAGCAAAGGCGGGCTTTGATAGAAAAATTTTTACGCAAAATTAATCGGGATTCGTGAAAAAGATAAAATTTACGGCGCAAGACGGACCCTTTGCGGCAAATAAGCTTAAATTTAAAAGCAAGTCGTTTAAATACGGATTGATTTTATCTAGTCAAAATTTCATTATGTAACGCGAGATAAATTTAACAAAACGCAACCGCGAACAAGCAATCAAATCGTATCGAGCAAGCGCAATACTGCAAAGATAAAATTTTAAAATTCTGCCTAGGTGCGGAGCGAAAAATTTGATCTAGCGAGCTTCCAGCATCGCGATTTTGTTGATGTAATCGGCGAAATTTAGATTTATCAAATTTGTTTTGATGAAGATGCGCGTGAAAATCACATAACCAATCTCGTTGCTAAGCGTGCCGTCGGAGTAGATGAAAACGTTGGTGAGAAACTCGCTATTTTCGGATTTATAGAAGGTCTCGATCTGAAAATTTAAAAGCTCGTAAAAAAGCTCGTCAGTATCGTTCATCGCCGCCTGCATCTCCTCATCGATACGCATTATGTCGGCGTAGAGTACACGCTCTTGGTTGGCGACGACAAAACACGCGCGGTTATTAAATTTCAGTGCAAACATCGCCATGTTTTCAAAATCGCTTTGATTTTTTAGCAAGAAGTATAAAATTTTAAATAAACTGGCGTGCGAGCTAAATTCTATTCCAAAAGTCTCATCCGCCGCCTGTGCACTTGCGCGAGGAAATTCCACTATGAAGCTATCATCGACTTTTTGATAAATGCTATTTTCTTTAATCATATAATCCTCGTTAAAATGCACTCTTTGATTTTCGTCGTCTATCAGCACGCAAGAGATTAAATTTTTATCACCAAGATCCGCAAAGCCCGCCAGCGAGGTAGCCAGATCATTTTCTTGCGCTATAGAAAAGCGATCGGATTTCTCATCCAAAATTCTTTTACCAAAGCCCAATTTTCTATAAAAAAACTCGCATGCGTCGGCACTTTTAGCGACGCCGAGGAATGATTTTGCTTTAAATAGTGCCATTTTTTCTCCTAAAATTGCAATTATATCTAAACACTATTATTTCAAACTAAAATTTAATGTCCTGCTCGGCGCTTGCAAAAAGCAGTTGCCTGATCGCCTCTTTGCCCGCATCAAGGTCAAGCCCTGCCAAATTTAGCGGCGCGCTGAGGCTGTAATTTATGCGCGAAAACGGCTTTGGCAATACCATCTCATCCCAGCTGCGAAATTTCCAAAAGCTGCTTGCTTCATAATTTAGCGCGTAAATGTCTAAATTTAGCCGCTGCGCAAGGATCACGGCACCGTCGGCGACGCTGTGAAGGGGGCCGCGCGGACCGTCTGGAGTGATGATGACGTCTGTGCCATTTTTTATCTCTTTGATCGCACCCATAAGCGCGCGCGCGCCGCCTTTGAAACTGCTGCCGCGGATCGCACCGATGCCAAAATGCGAGATCACACGCGTAATTATCTCGCCGTCTTTGTGATCGCTGATGATGACCTTGGCGCGCCTTTTGCTGCCGAAATCCCGCAGCCACCAGCGCCTATAAGCAAAGCTCATCATCGCTAGCCTTCCATGCCAAAACACGACGACGCAGGGCTTTTCGGGCAACTTCGTGGGAGTAAATTTAACCCTGCACGTTAAAAAAATACACCAAATCAGAATAAAAATGAGATATTCAGAGGCGCGGAAAAACAGCCGCTTTTTAAGCGATAACTTTTCCATAAAGCGCCATTCTGGCGGTCTTTTCGACACGTACTCTGCGCGTTTTGCCTAGCAGCTCCTCGCCGCCTTGCGCGCAGATTAAAAAATTTGAAAAGCTTCTACCGCACGCGGTGCCGCCCTCGCGCAGCTCCTCGAAATATACGTCGAAAATTTTATCTTTTTGCGCTTTTGCGATTTCGTCTAAAATTTTAGCGTGAGCGCTTTGCAACCTGCTTAATCTTTCGCTTGAAATTTCATCATCCAGCGGCTTTAAATTTGCTGCGGGCGTGAGCGGTCTAGGGCTAAATTTAAAGGAAAAAACCTGCTCAAATCTCACCGCCTCCAATACTTCCATCGTCTCAGCAAAATCATCCTCGCTCTCGCTCGGATAGCCCACGATGATATCGGTGCTAATCGCCGCGTCCGGGCAGCTTTGGCGCAGCCTAAGCGCACGATCCAGATACCACTGCTTGGTATATCCGCGCTTCATATCGCGCAAAACCTTGCTAGAGCCGCTTTGTAGCGGCATGTGCATCGATTTGCAAATTTTAGGATTATTGCAAAAAACGTCCAAAAATTTATCGTCCATATGCAGCGGATGCGGGCTGGTAAAGCGGATACGCTCGATGCCCTCTATCTCGCTAAGCCGCATGAGCAGGTCGCTGAAGTCAATTTTTTCGTGGGCATTAGAAAAGCGCTTGCCGTAATTGTTGACATTTTGGCCGAGCAAAAATATCTCTTTGGCACCGCGAGCTGCGGATCTTTCGGCTTCGCGCAAGATGATTTGAGCGGGGATCGAAATTTCATCGCCTCTAGTCTGCGGCACGATGCAGTAGGAGCACTTTTTGTCGCAGCCAATCATTATGTTTATGAAGGATTTATATGGCGAGCTCGCAAAATCTCCGAAGGCAAACTCGCTCTCGTCGTAGTTTATGTCAGTGCTAATAAATTTAGGCGTACGTACGGCTTGCGAAATTTTAGATACGTTTCTGGCGCCGAGCACGAAATCCACGAATGGCGCGCGCTTAAAAATTTCTCCGCCCAGATGGCTTGCGGTACAGCCGCAAACGCCGATTTTGGAGCCCTTTTTTCGCGCCTTATCAAAAGCTCCGATCTCGCTGAATAGCTTATGCACGGGCTTTTCGCGCACGGAGCATGTGTTTATTAAGATCAGATCCGCAATATTTACGTCGTCGGTAATCTCGTAATCTTGTTCTTTTAGCTGCGCGATAATATGCTCGCTATCGCGCACGTTCATCGCGCAACCTAGGGTCTGGATGAAGAGGAGTTTGCTCAAAGGATATGCACCTCGTACATATACTCGTTTTCGTTCAGCCCATATCGCACTATGCGCTGATACACGCTAAAACCCTTAGTATCGAAAAAATCCACCAAAGCGGCTAAATCTTTTTGAGAATTTTCTCTATCCAGATAAAATATTTTCTGTCCGCTCTTTTCTACTTGGGCTTGTAAATCCTCGATCTTAACGCTTTTTGGCTTAGAGGCGAGCTCCGTTCTGGCAAGTTTTAGCTGCATGATCTATCCTTTCATTTATCTTTTTAAACCCGCGAGTTTAGCGAAATTTAGATAATAATTCGTTTAAATAAAAATAAAGTCAAAATTCCATATAATACCGCACTTCAAAATTTAAAATCCAAATTTAGTAGCACGAAATCAAATCTTAAGGAAAATTTATGGAAAAAATCACCGACATCATCGAGTCGATTGCAAATGAAAAGGGGCTTGAGCCCGCAGATGTCAAAGAGCGCGTCAAAACAGCGTTCATCCAGACCGCAAAAAGACTTTTCGGCGAGGAGTATCTCTACGACAGCGAAGTCGATCCGCAGACTAAACGCGTCAAGCTTTACCAAAAGGTCCACGTCGTCGCAGATGATGACGAGCGGCTCGGCGATCACAACTTCATCGCGCTTAGTGAGGCCAAAAAAATAGGCGAAAACGCGGAGATCGGAGATGAGCTAAGCTACGAAATAAATATCGAAAACCTCGGCCGCACGGCTTCCGGCGTGCTAGCTAGAGAGCTAAATTTTCACATCCAAAGGCTGCTTGAAGAGAAAATTTTTGAAAACTATAAAAGCAAGGTAGGTACCCTTACCCACGGCACGGTCACCAAGATCGATCACGACGGCACTACCTACGTAGAGATCGAGGATACAAAAGCCTTTATGCCGCAAAAAAACCGCATCAAGGGCGAAAATTTCAAAGTGGGCGACGTGCTGCAAGCCGTCATCAAAAACGTAGCCATCGACAAATCTCACGGTATCAGACTGGAGCTTTCGCGCACCAGCCCGAAATTCCTAGAAGCCCTGCTCGCCGCCGAAGTCCCCGAGATCAAAGACGGCAGCGTCATCATCCAAGCCTGCGCGAGGATTCCAGGTAGGCGCGCTAAGATCGCACTTAGCGCCGTCTCGCCAAATGTCGATCCGGTAGGTGCCACCGTCGGCAAAGGAGGCGCTCGCATCGACGCGGTGAGTAGATTTTTAAGCAAAAATTTGCAAGACAGAAGCAACGGAGAGAGCATCGACGCGTTTGAATACTCCGCAAGCCCCGAAATTTTGATCACTCGCGCAATGGCGCCCGCGATCGTAAACTCGGTCAAAATAACGCAAGACGGCAAGGCGATAGTCTACGTAAACCCCGATCAAAAAAGCAAAGCGATCGGTAAAAACGGCCTAAATATCCGCCTCGCCTCGATGCTGTGCGGCTGCGAGATCGAGCTTATCGAAACCGGCTCAGCGAGCGAGAAAAAGGTCTCCACGCAGGAGGGTCTTAAAAATCTCGAAGCGCTTTTCGGCGAGCTGTAGAGGCGAAGCGTACTTCACTTTTTGAATTTTTGCAAGTTGCGCGCTCTATAAAATTCCACGCCTACCAAATTTTGCAAATTTAATAATTAGTGGAATTTCATAATTTAGTACTCCACGAAATTCTATATTACGTAGAATTTTACGTCGTTCGAAATTCTAAAATTTAGCGCAAAGGCGAAATTTGACCGAAATTTTACGGTGCAGAATTCTAAGCTTAAATTTTATTCATGCGCAGATTTGTATTGATGCGATATTTAAATTTACACAGCGCGCAAAATTCCGCCCCAAGTTAAGTCGCGCCTACCGCTCATATAAAATTTCGACGCCGCCGTAGTACCAAAATGCCTTCGGTGCGAGGTATTCGCCGCCCAGGACGGCTAAGCTTAGCTTAAAATACTGCGGCGAAAATTCCGTGATTTTAGAGATTTCTTGCTCGAGCAGCGTCGTGCAGTAGAGGTTCGCTTCGCCGCGAGGTCTTAGCGTAAAATCTTCGCCGACGCGCTTAAGTAAAGAGGTGGCTAGGCGCGCCTTTTGCTCCTCGTTTAAAAATTTCATCCGCGCCACGCCGAAGTCTCGCGCATGCGCCAAAAACTCCCGCATCGAAACGGCCGCGACGCCGTCTCGCTCGCCCTCGCCCGTTACGGCGTGCACTATCACGAGCGGGCGTTCGCGCACGATTATGCCTACGTGCGAGTATTTAAAATTCGTTGCGGTTGCGATTATGCGGCTGTCGGTGACGTCGCCCATGCGAAAGACGAGATCGCCCGTGCGTAGATTTGATAAAATTTCATCCGGCACCCACAGCGGCTCTTTGGCGACAGGCGCGCGCGTGAGCGTCCAAAGCTCGCCGAGCCCGCTTAGAGCGAAGATCAGACAAACTAGAAGCTTTTTGGCTAAAGCGCAACCTTCCATTTGCCGTCTTTTTTGACGAGTTTAACGCTCTCGGTGCGGTTCGTGCCGTTTTTAAAAGACACGACGACTTTCACGAGCGCCGATTTCTCGTCGCTATTTTGCAGCTCGCCCGAGACGCTCTTTAGCCCGTCGCGCTTGGAGGCCTCCTCCTTGCCGGCATCCGCCATCTGCATCAGTTTGCCGTTTATCATCTGCATAGAGCCGTCGTCCGATCTGTACCTTATCGGGTATGTCTATAGCATCCATCAAAGTCTTGGAATCGCCCTCGTATAGGGCTCTGATGAAGTCCTCGGCTACGCCTTTCGGGTCGCTACCGCAGCCCGCTAAAACGAATATCGCAATGAGCGCGAGTAGAAATTTTTTCATAAGCTCTCCTCGTAGAAATTTTGAGACTCTATATACAAACGATAAATATTTTTTAAATTCAGATCTTTCTGCTCGGGGGAATTTATATAGCGTTTGGATTTGCGAAAGGGGTATTCGGTCGTGCTTTTGCTGAATTAAAATAGAATTTTGCATTCGAAGGAAAGCTCGTCTTGTCTAGATAAAATTTTATCTTGCTGAAGCGAAATTTTATCGTACTATCTGTGCGCCGTATCTTACGGCACACCACTCAAACGGCGCCCAAACACATTCGGTAGCGCGCGAGGCGAGTTTTGCTTGTCGGAACTGAAATTTAGCCGTATTTTGCGGCTAAAATTTTAAAATTTAAATGTCGCTTTCGTGGGATTGCTCGCTTGCGATTTAGCTTTTTGCTGCGACGCTCGCGAAATTATAAGGAAATTTTACCTAAATAGGGCTATAATCCAATAATTCATTTCATAAAGGAATATCATGGAGACATGGGCGGTTTGGGCGCTCGCATCAGCACTCTTTGCGGCGCTGACTGCGATATTTGCAAAAATCGGACTCGAAG
>CAURQQ010000014.1:0-50143 GCA_963527265.1 uncultured Campylobacter sp.
ACCAATATGCATAATTTTTTATTCTTAAAGAAACCTTTCCCCATTTATCCACCCTGACTTTTATGCTATAATTATATAATAAATTTGATTATAATTATATAATAAATTTGGGTTCTTTGTCAATAGTGGGGGTGTAAAAACACCTCTATCTATTGCAAAGATGAGATTAGAATTTTATCCTCGAGGGTTCCATCGGTTTGCTGTAGAAGTAGCCCTGCATATATTTAATCCCCATCTCTTCTAAGATGATTGAAATTTCGTGGTTTTCTACGTATTCGGCGATGAGCTCGTAGCCCTGCTTGCGCGCGAAGTTAGCGATAGTTTCGACGATAGCGCGCGAGTTTTTGTCGTTTGCGATATTTTTGATGAGCGCTCCGTCGATCTTTATGTAATCCACATCGAGCGTTAAAATTCTATAGTAGTTGGAGTATCCGCTGCCAAAATCGTCTATCGCGACCTTGCAGCCGTAGTTTTTGGCTACGGCGATGAAGCTGCGTAGGCTCTCGTAATCGTCGAATTCCTCGCTTTCTAAAATTTCAATAAATAAATTTGAAGCATTTGGGCTGGATGCGAGCTTGCGCTCTAAAAGCTCCTTGATACCTTCGTTTGCGATGTCAAAATATGAAAGATTTATGCTAAAGCAAGTCCCTGCGAAGCGGTCTAGCAAGCGAAAGGCTTCGTTTATTACGACCTGAGTTAGCGGGATGTAGAGCGAGGTTTGCTTTGCGATATCGATAAACTCACCCGGGCAGCGTGTCTTACCTGAGCGGTCGATTAGGCGGATTAGAATTTCATATACTAATGGGACATAATCACCGCCCTCGGTGCCGTATGTGTTACCACTAGGATCGCGGTGAGTAATATCAAATATGGGCTGAACAAGCACAAAGACTTGATTTTTCTTGATCGCGTTTTGAATAGTGTTGATCATAATCTGATTTTGCAGATATTTTTCCTCAATCGCATTTGGACGCGAGTAAAAGCCCACGTGCTCGTTTTTGCTCTGCGCCTCATACATCGCCATAACCGCCTGAAAGACCCTATTTGCGCCACCTGCTACGTCGGCACGCTCGCTTACGCCCATCGTGATATTTAAAGGCGCGGAGGCAAAGCCCTCGGTGGTATGGAGATTAAAGACCTTGTCGGTGAAATATTTATTTATGATCTCCACGTCGCGCGCGACATTTAGTCCCTCGTAAAATAGGCAAAACTCATCCGATTGGATGCGAAAGATACTAGCTTTGATCTCGTGCGATTCGATACACATTGCAAGCGTGCGCGCAAAGGAGCGCAGAATTTCATTCGTCGTCTCCGCCTTGTAAAAAAGCCGTAAATTTGCAAAATTTACGATAGTGATGTAGATCGCTACGCCCGTTTTTTCGGCGTTTATTAGCTCATATAGCGCTGCTTCGTTGCCCTGGCCCGTAAGATGATCGATATAGACTTGATTGTTTAAGCTCTCCTTTGCGCTCGCAAGAGCTAGTTTCATAATCTCGCGCTCGCCGATATCATGAGCGTAAAGCGCATATAGCGGCGGCTTGGATGCAGCAGCGATATTTGCTAGCCTTAGGCTCACATCGGCTAGCTCGCCGTTTTTGCGAAGCAGGCGCGTATCTTTGGCGCTTTTATTTACCATCGCAGGAAGTTCGATCCCTTTATCTTTGGGCATCAAAACTCCAAGATCGCTTCCTTCCAGCTCGCTTTGTTCGTAGCCGCTTAAGCTAAGCGCGCTTTTATTAGCGTATAAAATTTTAAAGCTCTGATCTGCTAAAACTATCGCTTCGCCTGCCTCCTCGCATAGCGAGCGATAGGGCGCGAGAGCGCGTTTGCTACGCAAAGCATTGGAATTTATGATATAAGTAAGCAGTAAAAACGACAAAAACACCGCCGTGTAAAGCATCGTCATTTGCATAAACGAGCCGTAGAATTCCTCGCTAGCGTAAGAAAATCGCTCGCGTAGGCTTGCGAAGCGCTCGTTGAGCAACGAGAGATTATCACTTACGATGATATTTTGCCGCTCGAAATTCCTTAAAATTTGCCGCGCTATTCCTATAAACGCAGCTTCGTCGGGGCTTGACGCATCTGCGCTTTCTAGCGCACTTTTTAAAGCGGAGATCTCGGAGCGATTTTTATAGTTAAGTCCTAAAATTTGAGAGTAGAGATTTGCTCTTTGCGCATTTGCGCCGCTGGATAGAAATTTTTGCTGCAGACTTTGAAAAAGGATTAAATTCTGCGAATTTAAAGCCCCAAGCTCGTCCAAAAGTGAAATTTTATCGCTAAAAGCGCTTCCGATCGCGCGCACATCGCTGCTAAGTCCGATTTTATCGATGATTTTGTCTTTTTGTAAAGCTTGCAGCACCTGATAGATGCCGCGCATATCGGCATTTGCAATCGAAAAGTCCCTTCTTGCGATCTTTGCATCAAATAATATATTTAAGCGGTTATCGGCGTTATCGATCAAAGCTAGCTCGCGCGAAATCGTGCTAAATCTCGCTACATCTCTTAGCGACGAGAAATAATTCCCGGCGATGATTATGCCTAATATCATAATCCCCGCCATCAAAGCCCACATTATCTTATCTTTCATCCTGCGCCTCCGTCATCTCGCCCTTAAGTGTAGCTAAAAAGCTCATCAAAGCATCAAGTTCCCCATCGCTAAGATCGTATTTTAGCAGATCCTTTGCGATCTGCCGCACCGCAAGACGCAAATCCGTCTGCCCGTTTACGTAAGGAGCGGTTTGCGTGATATTGCGCAAGCTAGGCACGCGGCGCAACTCAAATCCGTCGGAAGTGAGCCTATGCCTAGGCGCATCCTCCTCTTCCGCGCTCGGGCGAATTTTAGTAAAGCTGCCGGTGCCTAGGCTAACGCCGTTGTGACATGCCGAGCACAGCCGCACAAAAAGCACATATCCGTTATATTCGGCATCATTTAGCTTAACCTCGCCGCGCAAAAATCGATCAAATTTGGAATTTATCGCCGTTTTGGACTTTAAAAATTCCTTCAGCGCATCAATGAAGTTCGCCGTATTCGCCTCGCCGTAAGCACTTTCAAAAGCCTGCTTGTAGGCTAAATTCTTCCTGATAAGCTCTAAAATTCTATCTTCGCTCGCGTCCAGTTCATTCTCGCTAAAAACCGACGCCGCGATCCGCGCTTCAAAGCCCGCGAAATTATAATCGCCTAAGTAGCGGTCAAAATAATAAGAATTTATGAGCGTAGGCACGCGTCCATCGCGCACCGAAGCGCCCGAATCGTTTAAATAAAAATTGTGGCAGCTCTCGCAGGAGCGGCCTTTGCTGCTAAATCTTACGTCAGTAAAAATTTTTGCGCCCAGCCGCGCCTTTTGTGGGTCATATTTAGGCATCTCAAGCGGCGTAAAAAGATTGCCGCAAAGCCCCAAAAGCGGCGCCAGGCTAAATATAAAACAGCTTAAAGCTCGCTTCGATCTCATCGCTTATCATCCCGCCTTTAGCCCGCTTTTTCAAAATCTCCTCGATCTCGCGCTCGCTAGCCTCCGCGCCGTCCATATGCAGGTGCCACGCGGCGTTTTGCACAGCTTCTTGCAGGCTGCGTTTTTGCTCGCGCCTCTCGGTTAAAATTTCGCTTTTAAATTTGATGTCGCGCGCCCCGAGCATCGCCTCGAACTTTTCGGCGGCGGTAGCAAGTCTTTTGTGGTCCGCGCCGAAGCGCTCAAATAGCGGCGCTAGCATCGACGAATTGCGCTCGCTCGCCCAGTTTAGATAAATTTCGCGCTCGCCCAAAGCCAAAAACGCCTCAAAATCCTCCGTGCTTTTTAGTGCGGGACTCATCGTAAGAAACGCGATGTCAAAAACTGCGGGAATTTTAAAATTTTCGCTCTCGTGGCTTTTGCTCACAGCGTCTTTTAAATTTAAAGCCTGCGCTTCTTGGGCTTGCGAGTTTGAAATTTTACTTTGCGGGCGCGGATAAATTTTAAAATTTTCGCCCGCCGCGTCTGCAAAACCATCGCGGCTCAGCCGCTCGCAAAACTCCGCAAAGCTTAAATTTAATACGTTTTGCAAGCTGATGCCAAACTCCTGCGCGCTGCGCCTTAGCTCGCGCAGCATCCCCTCCGAGCTATCGATCGCCGTGACCTTTGCGCCCAGCGACGCGAGATACAGCGAGTAAACCCCCGTGCCGGCGCCCACGTCGAGCACGCTTTTGCCCGCAAAGCTCACGCCCCAACCGCGCAGTATCTCAAACACCCGCTTGCCGAAAGCCCCTAGCTCGCCGCTAAATTTAGCGTAACTTTCGGACTTTTTATCCCAGCTATTTTCATCTGATTTTTCGCCGATTTTCTTCACCGCTAGCCTTTAAATTTTTTGTAATAATAGCAAAATTTGGCAATTTTTCCGAATTTGGGCTATAATAAATGCTTTCAAAATCTAGGCGAAAGGGCGTTCATGGCGGACGTGACGATAAGAAATTTAAGCTTTGCTTACGAAAAACGCGAAATTTTAAAAGATATAAACTTAAACTACGAGCTGCGCGATTTTTTAGCGATTTTCGGGCCCAACGGCGGCGGCAAAAGCACCCTTTTAAAGCTGCTTTTGGGGCTGTTGCGACCAAGCTCGGGCACGATCGAAATTTTAGGTAGATCGCCCGCGCTTGCCAGAGCACAAATGGGATACGTACCGCAGTTCATCGCGATAAACAAAAGCTTTCCCATAAGCGTGCTCGAAGTCGTTTTAATGGGGCTGATAGATAAGAAAATTTTCGGCTTTTACAGTAAATTCGAGCGCGAGCAAGCCATGCAAGCCCTGGGGCGCGTAGGCATGCAAGACCTTTCGGGGTGCCGTATCAGCGAGCTTAGCGGCGGACAAAGACAGCGCGTTTACATCGCGCGGGCGCTGTGCGCGAAGGCTAAAATTTTACTTCTTGACGAGCCGCTAGCGAGCATCGACACGATGGGGCAGGTTCAAATTTACGAGCTTTTAAAATCCCTAAACGAGAGCGGCTGCGGCATAATTCTAATCAGCCACGACGTGCAGCTTGCGCTAAACTATGCAAACCGCGCTCTTTACGTCGCAAACGGCTCGGCACATACCCACGAGATCGATCCAGGAGGCAGAGCGGAATTTTTAGATCACCTACGACGCGAGCACGGGCACTTCTGCGCCGTCGATCTCGCGCTTAACGAATGCTGCTGCAAGGAGGGTAAAAATGGCTGAAATTTTATCTTACGATTTCATGCGAAACGCCCTACTCGGCGGGCTTTTGGTCAGTATAGTCTGCGGCGTCGTGGGCTCTTTAGTCGTGATAAATCGCATGAGCTTCATAGCAGGCGGCATCGCGCACGGC
The DNA here is from genome assembly GCA_963527265.1 of uncultured Campylobacter sp. Lineage (GTDB taxonomy): Bacteria > Campylobacterota > Campylobacteria > Campylobacterales > Campylobacteraceae > Campylobacter_B. The sequence goes on from CAURQQ010000014.1 coordinate 5,318, forward strand.
GCATACGGCGGCATCGGCATCGCGCTATTTTTAGGCATCTCGCCCGTGCTGGGAGCTAGCGTATTTGCGCTGTTTTTGGGGCTGCTCATCGCCTACGTCACACTGCGAAATACCGAGCGCTTTGACGCCGTAATCGGCGCGATATGGGCGTTTGGAATGGCGCTGGGGATAATCTTCGCCGATCTCACGCCTGGATACAAATCCGATCTGATGAGCTTTTTATTCGGCTCGATCTTAGCGATAAATCACGAAAATTTAATCTTCATCGGCATTTGCGGCGCGACGTTTGCGGCGCTTACGGCGTGCTTTTACAGGCAGTTTTTAGCGATCAGCTTCGATAAGGAATTCGCCCTGCTACGCGGAGTAAATACGAGCGTCTTTTACTACGTCCTCGTAGTGATGGCGAGCCTCGCGGTGGTCGCGTCGATTCAGATCGTGGGGCTAATCTTGGTGATCTCGCTGATGACGATCCCGCCCTTCATCGCCGAAAAAATTTCAAAAAGCCTAGGCTCGATGATGGCGATAAGCTGCGCGCTATCGGCGCTTTTCTGCGCGGCGGGGCTTGTTTTGAGCTTCAAGCTCAATCTAACCAGCGGCGCTTCGATAATCCTAGTCGCCTCGGTCTGCTTTTTTGCAAGCTCGATCTTTAGCAAACTTCGCGCCTAAAAGCCCGCCCAGCTCGCTAAGCAGGATACCTGCGAGTATCAGCGCCGCGCCTAAAATTTGAAGCGCGCTTAGCTTCTCGCCGAAAGCATACCCCATTATGCCAGCGCTTACGGGCTCCAGCGCGAAAATAAGCACCGTTTTTATCTCGCTTACGCCGCGGTTTTGCGCCATCGTTTGGATCACAAACGCTGCGACGGTGGCAAAGATCGAGGTCAAAACCAGCGCGAAAACAAAATCAAAACTCGGCGAAAAGATCAAATTCCCAAGTACCTTTATCTCGCCTTCAAATTCCGCGTGCGGGACGAAAACTGCCGCGATCAGCGCACAGACGCAGACGCAGATAAACTGCACGATCACAAAGCCGTAGAGGTTGCTTTTGCGCGCGCAGACGCCGGTAAATACGATGTGAAGCGCGTATGCAAACGCCGAAACTAGCGTTAGTCGCTCGCCTATGCCAAATCCCACCGCGCCGCTTGCTCCGCTTAAAAAATATAGCCCCAAAAGCGCCACGACCGCGCCGCCAAAGGCGCTCGCACCGACCTTTTTGCCGAAAAACGCAAGCATTAAAAAGGGCACGATGACGACGTTTAGCCCCAAAATGAATGCCACCGTCGATGATAGCGCATAATCAAGCGCTATGGTCTGGCACGAAAAATCGCAAAATAGCATCAGCCCGCAAAACACGCCCCGCCCTATCGTGCCGCGGTCAAATTTGACGCCGAAGCGCAGGCAGGCGAGGTAGGTAAAAATGCTCGCCACCAAAAAGCGCCAAAACAAAAAGCTAAAAACGTCGCCGCTATGCAGCGCGCGCTGCACCGGCACGAAGGTACAACCCCAAACGATCGCTACGAAAAGTAGCCCCAGATCCCACAGCCTGCTAGGCGGAGCGGGGTTTTGCGCGCGGCTTTGCGCGGAATTGGAATTTTGCCCGAAACTCTGCTCGGAATTCGAGCTTTGCATGGAATTTAAATTTTTTGCGGAGTTAAAATTCTGCGTAGTATTAAAATTTTGCGAAGCGCCGGGGCTTAGCGCGGAACCATAGCTAAAGCCCTGCGGCGCATTAGCGTAGCCAGGATCGTTTGCAAGAACCCCAGTAAAATTTTTCTTTAAGCGTCGTGTATGAGCTGCGGCAAGGCTTTTTGCGGGGCTTAAATTTGGCTCGTCTACGGCGCTCGCACGATTTAGCGAACTCTCGCCATCTGCGCCGTTGCAAGTAAAATTTTCCGCAAAATTTAATATAAAATTTCGTTTGAAATTTCTCGCGAAATTTTCGCGAGGATCTGTTTTGGGGGCCTTTGCGGAATTTAAAGCTTTATTTTCGGCGCAGTTCGGAATTCGCGCGGACTTTAAATTTAGCACAAGAGCCGCGGAGCTTAAAGCGGATTTTCTTCCTGGATTTTTGACGCGCGGAGCGGAATAGGGCGCTACGAGACTATGCACGGCAAAACCGGCCGAGGCACGATTGCGTGCGGCGAAACCAGCCGAAGTGGGATAAAATTTTAAATTTCTTCTGCTGATAAAATTTAACTCGGCGACCGCGTATTGAAATTTAAAATTTCTTTTGAGGTAGGGAGCGGGAGCGAAACACGACGCACCGCCGGACGCTGTGTTTTTTGCGCGCTTGCACGCCTGATTTGAGATAAAATTTAAAGCGGGTTTTGAATTAAAATTTTCCGCAGACTCCGAGATAGAATTTTTCATAAATTTAAAGTAAAAATTCGCCGAGATTTTAGTGCGGTCGCGCCTATCTGATCGTCTTTATGGCGTTTAAAATCGCACCCGAGTTTTTGCGAAACTCCCTCTCGTTTTTGCTTAAAAAATCAAAGCTTTCGTTGATAAAGGCGCTGCTAAATTCGCTACTAAAATCGTCTCCAGGCTCGCGTCCGACGGCACTTTTAAAGCTTTTAGCAAAGCTCGCGTCGGCTCCTAGTTCACGTGCCAAAGGGCGAATGATTTCGTAAATTTCATCAAAGGCGTTGGTGCGCAGATAGTGGCTTAATAGCACCTCGCCGCTCATTACTGCCTTAGTATCGGCTTCGGACATATCTTTTATTTTTGCCAGCACGAGCTTTTTGATCGGCTCTACGGCAAGACTTAGCTTCTTGCTCGCCAGCCTTTGCATATTCTGCACGGCGATGCTTTTTTTGCCAGCGCGCTCGGTAATGTAGCTAGGCAGATCGAGCTCGTAATCCTGTACGCCAGTGCGTTCGTATTCATTTGCGGCACGCTCTATCAAAGTGCTTAGTGAGTTTTTAAAATTTTCGCTATCGCCCGCGCCCGCACTAAGCATCACGTCCAGCCCCTTTACGGCGACCTCTTCCCAGCTAGCAGTTGCAAATAGCGGCAATAAACAAAAGATTAATTTTTTAAGCAAAGTTTTTCCCTAATTAAAGATTGATTATTTTATTTCGAAAATTTTAATGTATAATCAACGCTTTTATAATACCAAAAGGGCTAAATATGGAGGTTTTACTCATCGCTTTCGCGCTTGCGATGGACAGCGTCGCGCTTAGCATTTCAAACGGCGCGAAATATCCGAATTTTAAATTTGCGCAGATCGCGCGCGTCGCGTTTTTCTATGCGGCGGCTCAGTTTATAATGCCGCTTGCAGGCTATGCTTTGGGGATAAATTTCGTCAAATTTATCGCGCAGATCGATCACTTCGTCGCGTTTGGGATTTTATCGTTTTTGGGCATTAAGATGATCGCGGAATCCCGCCGTGAACAGGATGAGCCCACTCTGCGCTTAAGCACAAAGGAGCTGGTGCTGGGTGCGATCGCTACTAGCATCGACGCGATGGCTGTGGGCGTGACCTTTGCCTTTGGCGAGACAAACATCCTCTACGCCTGTTGCGTGATCGGGCTCGTCTGCTTCGCGCTGTGCGTCGCGGCGTGCTACGCAGGCAAACTAACGGGCGAATATCTGCACTCAAAGGCGCTCGTTTTAGGCGGCGTGATTTTGATCTTAATCGGGGTTAAAATTTTACTCTCGCACCTCGGCGTTATCGATATTTAACGGCGCGGATATTAGCGGGCAGGTGATATAGGCACGGTTAAAGTACTCCGCCGCGATAGTGGCGTAACGATACGTAATTTTAAAATTTATAAAATTTTAGATTTATAGAATTATAAAAAATTTCGCGGATTTTCTAAGCGGTGGGATTTAAATCCGATTGGGTGCGCGGCGGGAACGAAAATGCGCCGCTTCAATACGGCAAATATAGCTAAAGCGCAGCTCAAGGTATTTGTCGCGATACTAACGCAGTAGTGCGTCAGGCGGAATTTCAAAATTTAAAATTAGGCAGAATTCTAAAATTCCGCCGCATTGTGCTTTCTTAAAATTTTGCAAAATTCTAAAATTTCATAATCTTAGAATTTCAAGATTTTTAATAATTTTAAAATTTTATTCGCGTTAGCTACCGATTTTAAATCGAATAAAGGCTTTTCATTTTCTACCCGCCAAAAGCTTTGAGCTGCCTAGCATCAGCCATTTGGCTTCGCGCGGGCCCATAAAAAGCCCCTGCGTCGTATCTATGAGCTCGACCCGCTCGTAGCCCTGCTCCTTAAGCCGTGCTATGAAAGCATCCATGTCGCCGTAGTTTCCGCGCGAGAAAAGATCGTGGATCGCAAAGCTGCCGCCCTTTTTAAGCACGCGGAGCGTCTCTAAAAGCAGCGCCTGGCGGTCCTTGCGCATGATGTTGTGATAGACGTAGTTGCTTGTAACCGCATCGAAGCTGCCGTCCTCAAAGGGCAGCTGCGTGGCGTCGGCCTGCTCGAAGCTAGTGTTTTGCACCCCTTCGGCGCGCGCGTTGGATTCGCACAGCTGCTTGTTAAAAGACGCGTATTCAAAGCCCCAGCGATCGACGCCTAGCACCGATGCGTGCGGGTTGCGCTTAGCCACGGCGATAGTTAGCGCGCCGCTGCCGCAGCCCACGTCCAGCCCGCGCCCGCCCTCGGGCAGATCCACGTATTTCGCCGTGCCCTCTACGATCGCGCGCGAAAGCTGACGCTTACCGCCGTAATCAAACGCGCGGTACCACACGACGCAGTAGATCGTAAAGCCAACCAAAACCAGCGCCGCGGCGCCAAAAAGCCCAGCAAGAAACCACCTTAGCACGCCGCTGACTAGTGCGCCGCAAACGCCGAAAATCAAAAACAAAACTAACGCCACGCCCGCACCCGCGGCAAATGACGCGATCATGCCCTTAGGCACCCAGTTTTTATAGTCCGGTTTCATCTTCGCTCCTTTTATTAAATTTAATCTCGCGGCGGCAAAGCACGCTGCGGCAAAATTTTAAATTTCGCCCGTAAATTTTAAAGTCCGCAGCTCAAAACCCCGCCTAAATTTAAACGCGCGCTAATAGGCGTATTTAAACTCCACGTAGTAGTTGCGTCCGGGAGCCGGAGTATAGACATCTGCGCGTAAATTTTGGTTGTAATTGTATTCCTCGTCAAAGACGTTTTTGACTCCGGCGCTTATCAAAAACCCACTTGCGAAGCGGTACGCAGCGCCCAGATCCACGATCGTGCGCGAGTCGATCCTATCGTGGTTGGCGTCGTGCGATGATGAGAAATATTTAAAATCGCTCATCAGCGTTAAATTTCTAATCGGCTCGTAATCGACGCCCAAAACGAACTTCGAGCGCTCCACCAACGGAACCTGCTTGCCTTTATTCGCGCCGGATTGGATCTTGGCGTCGACATATGAAAAGGTCTCGCTGAGCTTTAAATTTGAAAGCAGGCTTTGCTCCGCATACAGCTCCACGCCCTTGCGGCGCGTCTCGTCGATATTGATAAAATGCCAACCGTCGGTGATCGAGCTGCCCAGGGTTTCATTTACGATCTCGTTTTTCGTATCGGTCCAAAAGATCGTAGCGCTTACGTATTGCCCGTAGATCAGATCTTTAAGACCGATCTCGTAGGTTTTAAAGGTTTCGGATTTGAGGTTATTAAGCACATAAGGGCCGTTACGACCGAGCTTGTCGATGAGTTGATTAGGACCCGGCGAGATATAGCCGCGCTCAAATTTAAAATATAGATTGCCATCCTTGGAATAATTAAAATTCGGCGTAATCTCAAAAGCGTAGTTGTTTTTATGATCCGTTACGTGCGTGCTTTCTTGAGTATGAAATATGCGCCCCATCCTACGCATCGTCGTAGAGACTTCGCGATCTACTTTGTATTCGGCGCGCTCAAAACGCCCGCCAGCACTAAGCGAAAACAGCTCTGTGAAGTCGTGCTTTTCTAAGGCATAAACCGAGTGCGTCTGTTTTTGCATATCAAAGATCGTAAGTTGCGAAAGGCTCATCATAGGATTCATCGAAGTGGTAAAGTCGATCCTACGGAAGCCCTTATTTTTAAGATAATCATATCCAACTATGAGCTCGTCCTTATCATAGGTAAACTTGCCCTTTAAATTCGCCCCCTCTTTGCGATCTTTCATAACAAAGCCCTTTTGCAAAATTCTAATATCTTGGTAATAAGGCTGTAAATTTGCTTCAAATCTATCGCCAAATTTTACCGCATAATCCAAGTCAAAATTTAGTCGCGTACTTTTGGTAAAGGTCCTCTCGCCTCCTTGTTGACGACGATCCGCTTTAAGTTCGGCAAGCCCTAAACCCGGCACATCATGCGTCCTAGCGCGATAAAAGCTCGGATTAAAAGAGAGGCTTTGATCATCTGAAATTTTATAATTTAGTCCGAACGATGTATAGTAGCCTCGCTCTCTTTCGCCTTTGCGGTATCCATGCTGATCAAAGCTCTTTATTGCGGTCTTTAGAAATAGATTTTCGCTCACATTCCCGCCTGCGCCGAAATTTAGATCTTTATAATTATACGACGCGATCTTGGTAGAGACATTGGCGTATGGGTATTTTGCGCCTTTTTTTGTGATGATATTTATCACGCCGCCGCTGGTACCGCTGCCGTAAAGCACGCTACCGCCGCCGGGGATGATCTCCACGCGCTCGATATCTTCGATCGGAACGAGATCAATCGGGATGGTCGTAGGCGTGGTGTCGATCATATTGAGAGCGACTCCGTTAAGAAGGACCTTGACGGAGGTATTGGCCTTCGCACCTTGCCCACGCAAATCAACAGATCTGCCGTTAAAGCTAACCCCCGGCGCCTTTTCTAAAATTTCGCGCAGATCGCGGTAGCCGCGGTTTTCCATATCCTCTGCGGTGATAACGGAGACGTTGCGAACCTCGTTTTTAAGCATATCCTCAAAGCCCGTCGCGGTAACTACGATAGTGCCGAGCCTTGAGGCGTTCGCGCCGGAAGCGCTTTTAAGAGCTGCGGAATTTACCGCTTGCGCGCTAGGCGCGATATTTGCGGACGTAGCGTTATTTTCGGCTCCGTTTAGTTGCAAGGCGGCGCACAAACTTAGCGCGATCGCGGCATTTGAAAGATAAAATTTCTTAAACATCACTATCCCCTATTCAAAATTAAGATTTTGCGAATGATTTGCAAATGCTATATTATAATTTCTCTTGATTAAATAATAATAAATTTCAAAGATTAAAGATAGATTTTTTAAAATTTAGGCGGAATTTGGATGAAATTTTAATTTCGAGCGTTTTACGAGGCACGGTAAAATTTCGGTTTTAAATTTAGACTCCTTGGCGCCGTTTGCTTTTTAAAACGGCAAATTTGCGAAGCGAATAGCCGGAATTTTAAAATTTAGACCTTGCATCCGCCCGTTTTGCCGAATTTTGCCTCGATTAAAAGCACCAAGATGAAGAAAATTTTTTCATCGTTAAACTTTGCAATCTCACGTAGGTCTTGATCTGCGCTTACGAGCTTGATGCCGTTTGATTTTAAAATTGCAGCGAGCTCATCCGCGCCAAAGCCCATTTTACCGGCAATTTCTCTGATATTGTAGGTCTCGATCGCGCCGATGACGCGGTCCATATTGCAAAAGCCGGGATTTTTGCGGCTCAAAACCACGTCCAAAAACTCGCCCGAGAGCTTTGCAAGCTTCCTTCGCCTAGTGATCACGTGCAAAATCGCGACGCAAAGCAGGCCGAATCCCGCGATCTTATGCAGGCTCATCCACGTCTCGCCGTACTCGCCGCGCACAAAGCAAGCGCCCGAAAAGCCCAAAATGCAAAGCGCGCAGCCTAGCAACACGATGAGCGCAAATTTATAAACAATCCCCGCCTTAAGCATCAAATCTCCTTGTCTCGTTTTTAAAATTTAGCGGCTTGGACGTAGCGCCCGCGAACGCTACGGCGGCGCTACATCCCATCGGTCGCCGCTATCGTATCGCCTCGGCGTTGTTGCGCCGCCCGCACCGCTGCTTCACTTATACGCTCCGCGGGTCGCTATCATCGTATCGCGGCGTTTGCACTACTTGCACTGCGCTTTACCTACATACGCATCCTGTCGATCGCGGTTGCCATACTGCGGCATTTAATGCTGTTGCCGCCGCAATCACGCCGCGCCGCTTTGTGCTGCCGATCCGTCGTCACGGCCGCGCTGCTAGCTTCGATCATAGCGCCGTTACGATGATGATTTGCCCAAGCGAAGGTTATGTCATACGGCGCCGAGTAGGTACGTATTGCCGCTCCGCTTCTCGACTATGGCGTGCTGCCCGTGCCGCCGATGTGTTACGCGCATCCGACGCGCTACTGACTTATCGCGACGCCCGCGCATCGCGCCGCTGCCGCAGTCCGCTCATTTAGCACGCCGTTACGCTACTGATCGCGGCTCGGTTTAAAATTTTATCTAGGCGGCGTCTCCTCGGCAGATCATCTTGCGTTTAAATTTTACCGACTTAATTTCGCACAAAATCGCGATCGTGCGCCGGCTACCGACCTCCAAGCCGCTCGCCGCCGCGTAATCGTATGGCTCATGGCGCCGCCGTGCTGCCGACTGCGTGTATGAGTCCGAGCATATACGGATGCGAGCCTCTGCGCCTATGTAGCGAGCGCTAATTACTCATGCGCACAGGTACCGAGCGCCTAGGCTAAATTTATCGCCGCTCAATATAAACGAGTAATTTTAATAAATCTGAATTTAAAAAGATATGAATTTAAAGGCAAAATCCCTGCGGCGTGAAATTTCAACGGCCGAATTTAAAGCTCTATAGTCCGCTCGAATATGCCCTCAAGCCCCGTTTGATGCACGATCGCTAGCATGCCGAGGCTAGACATATCCGCGCGCAGACCAAGTAGCAGCTCGCGCGCCGAGGCAGGATCGAGCGCAGACGTGATCTCGTCTGCGAAAACAAAGCTCGGCTTGTGGTAGCGTATCCGTGCGAAACTAAGCCGCTGTGCCTCCCCGCCGCTTAAAATTTTAACGTAATCGGTGCGCGAGTTTAGCATGCGGGCAAATTTCTCAAGCCCTACGCTACGTAAAATTTCTAAAAATTCCGCGTCATCTGCGCGCGGCGGCTGCGGATAGGAAATGAGCTCTTTTAGGCTAAGTGGCGCCAGATAGGGCTTTTGCGGGATAAACATCACGCCCGTGCGCGGCAGACTGATCTCGCCGCGGCCGTATCTCCAAAGACCCGCCGCGTAGCGCAGAGCCGTGCTTTTGCCCGCACCGCTCTTGCCTCGCAGCATTATAAACTGCGCGGGCGCAAGCTCGAAGCGTAGATCCTCGATCAGCGGCTCGCCCGCAGGCGTGAAGACTGACAAGCCCTCGCAACGAGCGGAATTTTCGTCGCTTTGTTTGACGCAAGCACGCAGATTTGCGCTCTCGCCGTCCATGCGCGAGATGAACTCATAGATCCTCTGCACGCTCGCCGCCCACTCCATGATCTGCTTATAATAGTCCATAAACCACGCAAATCCGTCCTGTACGCTGTAAAACGCCGAGCGCGCCTGCATCATGTCGCCAAAGCTCATCGCGCGCGACAAATACAGCGGCAAGCAGGCAAAGATCGGGATCAAATTCGTGATTTTTAGATAGCTTGCCGAAAAGCATTCGAGGCGAAATTCCGTATTCATGATGCTGCGCCAGTTTCTCATGATCTCGCCGAAGCTCGCGCGGAAGCGGCCGCGCTCGGCATCCTCTCCGCGCATAAAGGCTACGGCTTCTGCGTTTTCGCGCACGAGCAACAGATCCGAGCGGTAGTCGGCTTCGGCGCGCTGCTTGGCAAAATTTAGCCCCCTAAGCCTGCGCCCGATAAGATGCGTAATCAGCGAACAAAGCAGCGTATAAAGGAGCGCGACGTAGAGCAAAAAGCCCTCGATCTCAAAGCGCATGCCGAAAATTTCAAATTTCAGCACCTTCGAGACCTGCCACAAGATCGCGACGAAGGCGATGAGCTTGGCGAGATTATAGACGAGCGATTTTACGAGATCAACGCTTTTTTGCACAAGTAGCAGGCTGTCCTCGGCAATACGCTGATCGGGGTTGTCTAGCTTCGCAATCGTTTTTGAAATTTCACAATCTGCGCGAGTTTTGGATGAAATTTCATTCTCGCTTGCGCCGCTTTGCCCTGCTACATTTTGCTCCGCCGTGCTCGGTAAAATTTCAAGCTCGTTTACATCTCTATGCAAAGCTGCGCTGTCCGCCTCGGCTGCGGAATACTCTGTGCGCTCGTTTAAATTTTCATCTAAATTTACGTCGCCAGATTTTTCTAAATTTGATCCGCCCCTGACGCTAAAATTTCTCTCAAGGCTCGTGCGGTAGAAGTTTGCGTTATGTAGCCATTTGCGCTCCATTATCGCGCTTAGCCGCTCGCGCCAGACGATTACGAGCAGTTTGCGAAGCCAGCTGCCGCAGACGATGAAAAGCACAATGAGCGCCGTGTAGAGCAAAAACTCGCCCACGAGCGCGGGGATCAGCTCGCCTTTAAGCTCGCTTAGCGCATCGTAAAAGCGCTTATCCCACGCGTTCATCAGCACGCTGATTTTGATGATAGCGAGGCTAAAACCAAGCGCAAGCAGCAGCAGCGCCCATAGCTTCGCCGCGCCCTTGCCGAACCAGTGCGGACGTAGAATTTCAAAAAATTGCTTTAGCGTTTTCAAATTTTCTCTTTAAATTTTAAAATTTAGCGCCGGTTGCGGCGAGATCGCGGGATTAAATCGCGAGATTAAATTTATCGCCCTCGCCCGCATCGCCTGCAATCGCCCGCGCCAATCAATCGCTAATCAACCAAATCGCGAGTTAAATTTTAATCCCGCGGCTTCATTCAAATTTTACCCGCCTCGCCACGTGCTACTTGCGACAAAGCCTAGCCTCTCGCCTCTGCGCCCGCCTCATCCACGCTCCTATAAAGCGCGGAATTTATCCACGGCCGCGTGCGAGAAGTTTATCCGAGTTCGCATAAGCGCAAATTTCATCCGCGCTCAATACGTATAATTTAGCGTCAGCATAAAATTCCGCGGCTCGCCGTAGTAGTTGTTATGCCCAGCGACGCGATTTTGCGTATTTTGAAAATACTTCTTATCCGTGATGTTTTTGACCGCAAAATTTACGCTAAAGTGCTTGTCGAAATGATAGCCGACGTTCGCATCCCACAGCGCGTAAGCCTTCTGCGGCGCGGCGTAGTACGCAACGTTTTCGCGATATATCGAAGCGGTTTTGCTCTGATAGCGCACGCCCGTACCCAGGGCGATCTTACGATTTTCGCCGAGCGGAATTTCATAGTTCGTATAGAGCTTAAACAGATGCTTCGGAATGTAGCGTTTGGCGTTTGCACCCTTGCTATAATCGACCGCTGCGGAGGTTCTTTCCGTCTTTAAATAGACGCTGCGGTTGAAAGTATATCCTGCGAATAATTTCCAATTCTCAGTAAGCGAGCCCTGCAGCTCGGCATCCACGCCGCGGCTTCGCACCTTGCCCTCGGCGATGGAGTAGTTCGTATTAAGAGGATCGCTCATCGCCCTATTTTTCTGAATGATCTGAAATAGCGCGACATTCGTATTAAGCGCGCCGTCAAAAAATTCTCCCTTCACGCCAGTTTCTAAATTATAGCCGACGACGGGATCTAAAATTTTACCGTCTTTATCGCGCGCGGCTTGCGGCTTAAAAATTTCGGAATAGCTTGCGTACCACGAAAAATTATCCGCAAAGTCCCAGACCACCCCTGCATACGGCGTGAAATCCGATTTACTCGGGCTCGCTCTATGCAAAGCCGTGCCGCGCAAAATATTATAATAATACCTACTGTAAGTTACCTTCGAAAAGCGCCCGCCGAGCAAAAAGTGAAAATCGTCGGTTAAGTTTAATCTAGTCCCGAGCGAGATCGCGCGCTGCTTTATGGTAGTGGAGCTTCGGTCTTTAAACGTAGCGGCACTGCTCCAATCGGGCTGGGCAATCCTTGAGCGGTCCCAGTTATAAATATTCATCCCCAGCGACGCCAGAGACGAATCTCTCGTCCTAGTCTCGCGCCAATTGAGCTTTTCGTTGCTAAGCGAGCCGTTTAAGAAAAAGTCGTGCTTCTGCCCGAATGCTTCGAATTTGCCGTCTAGCCCCGTTTGAAACCCGATCTCTTTGGAGTCGTTATCGTAAATCCTATATCGCACCGTATGCGACGTAGTGCCGTTGTAAGGATTTGCCCCGCCGAGCGCTCCGAATTTTAACATGCTGTCGCTATCGGTATAATTGAGCCTCGCATAGGCTTTCAGATCATCGCTAAATTCGTGCGAGAGCTCGCTGTAGACGTTAAATTTTTTATATTCGCTCTTATCCCAGTCCGAGCCGAAGTAGCTTCTGCGCGGTAAATTTAATAAATTTTTTTGATTATCCAAGACGGGCACGCCGTAAATATCATATACGCCGACGGTTTTTTGCCACAAAAATCCTGCGCTAAGAAGCGTCTTATCGGCCACGTCAAATTCCGTCGAAACGCCGACGCCTTCGCGATAGCCGTTGCGCGGATAGTCCTTAAACGAGCCCGTTTTACTTAAAATTCCGATCAGCCGCGCGCGTGCCGTACCGCTTTGATTTATCGCGTCCGTTACGTCGATCATACCGCGATAATTATCCCAGCTACCGCCGCTTAGACTTGCGTTAAAGCCGAACTGATCGCTCGGGCGCTTTCGGATTAAATTTATCGTGCCGCCGGGCTCGCCGTTGCTTTGCGTAAGGCCCGCTACGCCGCGCAGAACCTCGACGCGATCGTAGAATTCCAAATCGGTAAATTCCTTCGATGAGCCCAGCGGCCCGAACACGGAGCTAGAAACCGAGCTTGCGATGCCGTCTTCTTGGATATTATCCACATAAAAGCCGCGCGAGACGATGCGATTGCCGCCCACGTCGTTATTTAGCGAAATGCCGGTGGCGTATTTTGAAAGAGCCTCTTCGGCGTTGTGCAAGCTCAGATCTTTTAAAAGCTGATTGGAAATGACGCTTATGGACTGCGGCGTTTCTCTTATGCTTAAATTTAGCCCTGTTGCAGTGCTCATATTGCCCGTCGTATAAGAGCCCGTGCCCTCGGTAGTGGACAGATCGGCCTTGCCCGTGACGTTTATGGTGCCGAGATTATCGTCGTCCAAACCCTGCAGCGTAGAATTTGCCGCGCTACCGCTTTGCGGCGCAGTACTGTTAGCGGCTGGATTTGAAGCAGACGGCGTGGAGCTCCGCGATGCAGTGCTTGCGCGCGAGCTTTGCGACGACGAAATTTTAGAGGCAGAGCTTGCGGCGGACGAGTTTTGAGAAGCGCCACTATTTTGTGCCGCAGTAAGCCAAAACGGCGAGCAAAGTAGCGCAAAAGAAAGTAAAATCTTACCCTTTTTCATAAAAATCCTTTTTAGATTTTATAATCTATATCAATTTATTGGCGGGATTATCTTACAATTCTTCTTAAATAATAATAAAATTTTTAATAAACTAAATCATAAAATTATATATGCAATTGCTAATTTAACGGAATTTAATAAGATCTATTGACGAATTCTTAAGCAAAATTTCTATGAATTTTAAAAACAAAGGATTTAAAAATTTAAAATTCTAAAATTCCGCCACTTTAAAATAACGTAAGCGACGGAATTTAGCGTTTATCGGCGTTTGGTCTTGCGACTACGATAGCACTAGCACCGGTACAAGCGCATTGTGCAAGATATCCTCGGAGACACTGCCTAAAAAGAGCTTTTTGAAAAATCCCTTCGTAAAGGCACCGGTAGCGATCAGATCGAGGTTATTAGCGCGGCGATATTTGATGATCTCATCGGCGGGCACTTCGGCTTGGATGTATTTGAAAGTGGCGTTTTGAGTGCCTAAAATTTCGCGCGCCAGATCTAGCATCCGCTCGCCCTCTGTGACATCGAGATTGACGTGCAAGACATGCTTATGTGCGCTCGCAAGAAGCTTTGAGCTCTTTATAAACTCAAGTGTGCGTTTCGCCGCGTCAGTACCGTCAAACGCAATGAGCACGGAGTTAATCGGCGAAAATTCTTTATTTACGAGCAGCGACGGCACGTGAAGCTCCTTTATCAGCACGCTTGCGTTAAAGCCTACGTCCTCGTTATTTGAGCCCTTGATACCGAGTACAAAAATTTCAGCTTCGTCTTTATACTCGGCGATAACGTCGATGAAATCGCCATCTTTAATGATCTTACTCGCCTTTACGCCCGCAGCAGTCGCAGCGCAGATATATTCATCCAGCATCGCTTCGGCTTCTTCGTGGTCCTTTTCTGCATCCACGCCGCCTAGTGTGGGACTTCCGTAGCTATTTGCAAGGATATCATTCTCTCCTAGGACGATCCCGCCTGCGGCTAGCCCATAAAAATTCTCGCCAAGCTCCGGAATTTCAACCACGTGAATAAATACGAGCTCGGCACCCAAGGTTTTAGCGACATAAATTCCATAATCCCTAACCGCCGGGGCAAGCGCATTTTGATCGACGCAAGTGATGACCTTTTTCATTTTTCGTCCTTTTAAAGATAAAATTTTGACCGAAATAAGCTTATCAAAATTTTGTATAAAAGTTATTTAAATTCGGCAGATTTGAATGCGGCACGGGAGATTTTGTGAAATTTTAAAGCCGCGTTGTAATGGATTTGTGAGGTGTGGGCGCGCTTACGACAAGCTAGCTCGGGTGCGGTGCGGCAGCGATCGAGTAGTTGCAGCGTAGTAGGCAGCTAAAAAGCGTTGCGGACGTGGCAGGCAAGATACGGCGCGGGCGATTTTGAAATTTATCAAGCCGCTAAAGGCGCGGATTAAAGCGCCGTTATTGCAGTTAGCAGCCCAAAGATGATCCCCGGGAAATTCGCCGCGGCGAGCGGATAGTCCTTTTTAGGCTTTAAAAGACCATAGCTAACCCATATCGTGCAGTTTATCGCGGCTGCGAGCGGCTGGAGAAACGGGACTTTGTTGCCGTCTAAATTTGCCATTATGTTCGGCACGTAGGATACGTACATGATGACCGACAGGCATGTGCCCGCCCAACCTAAAATTTGTAAATTTCTTTCGCTCATTGATTTTCCTTTTTAGAAATACGTTTCAAATTTGCAAATGAAACGGAGCGGGATTTTGGTATATTAAAAATAAGAAACGAATTAAAAAATGGCTAGAAATAAAATTTGACTTTAAATTTATCGCAGCGGCTCCTCGTCTTTCGCGTCTGCGTAAATTTTAAAGCGGCGTTTGAGGCGCGCATTTTAAAAAACGGCGAAATTTAAAACGCTAGGCGGCGTGGCGATATTTAAATTTAAAAAGGCTAAATTCAAGCGGCACGACTACGACTGCGACGAAATTTAAGTGAATTTGCCGAGGCGAAAGCCATTAAATACATTACCCTGAAGGCTCACGGCTAAATTTAAATAAAATTTGCAGCATAATCGCAACAAAATTTTGAAAATATGAGGATTAAATTTTAAAAGGCTAATAGCCCGCGTTTGCGATCGCTTCGGCTTGAGAGTGTGCTATGAGCGGATCGATGATCTCGTCGAACAAGCCGCCCGCCATGATCGCATCCAGGCGGTAGAGAGTTAAATTTATACGGTGGTCGCTGATACGGTTTTGCGGATAGTTGTAGGTACGAATCCGCCCCGAGCGATCGCCGGTGCCTACCTGATCTTTGCGATCTTTGCGCTCTTTCTCTAAGCGCTCCTGCTCCTGCATATCGTAAAGGCGCGCCTTTAGCACCTTCATCGCCGCCTCTTTGTTTTTGTGCTGGTCCTTGCCGTCTTGGTTGGTGACGACTAAACCGGTCGGTATGTGAGTGATGCGAACGGCGCTATCGGTGGTATTTACAGACTGCCCGCCGTGGCCGGAGCTGCGCATAACGTCGATGCGAAGGTCGTTTGGGTTGATCTGTATCTCGCTATCCTCGATCTCGGGCATGACGGCGACGGTGATCGCGGAGGTATGCACCCTACCCTGGCTCTCCGTTTCAGGGACGCGCTGCACGCGATGGGTGCCACCTTCAAATTTTAGCCGCGAATACGCTCCTGCGCCTTTTACGAGCAAGATCGCTTCTTTATAACCGCCGACGCTGCCTTCGCTGGTGCTTACGATCTCGCATTTATATCCGCGAAGATCGGCGTAGCGCAGATATGCGCCGAGTAGATCGCCCGCAAACAGCGCCGCTTCGTCGCCGCCTGTACCGGCGCGGATCTCTAAAAAGATATTTTTATCGTCGTTGGGATCTTTCGGAAGCAATAAAATTTTGATTTTTTCTTCAAGCTGCGGCTTTTGCGTCTCTAAGTTTTTAAGCTCCTCTTTGGCCAGCTCGCCGAGATCGGCATCGCTTAGCAGGGCTTTGTTTTCTTCGATCTGATTTAAAATTTTAAGATACTCGCTAGCCGCCTCTTTGATCGGCTCGATATTGCGCTGCTCCTTAGATAGCGCCGTCATATTAGCGATATCTGCGGTAACTGCGGGATCGCTAAGCATGCGCGAAAGCTCGTCGTAGCGATCCAAAAAAGGCTTTAGTTTATCGGCTAGCATTTAAATTTTATGCGTAAGGAGCGCTTACGCGGCGGTTTTTAAAGAATTTACGAGTTTAGCTAGGCGGCTTACTTTTCTGCTCGCGGTCTGTTTTTTCAAAAAGCCCCTGCTTACGAAGCTGTGAAAGCTTTCATTAGCCGTTTTTAGAGCCTGAGTCGCTGCGTCTAGATCCTTACTCTCGACCGCCTCTCTTACGGCTTTTGTGATATTTTTTACTCTGGTGCGATAAAATCTATTTCGCTCCGTTCTTTTTATGGTTTGTCTCGCGCGTTTTTCGGCGGATTTGTGATTTGCCATAACGTTCCTTTTCGGTTAAATTTGAACCTGCGATTATACGTAAAAAATATTTAATCGACGCTTAATTTAAGTAAAATTTAAATATAGTTTAAATTTATTAAGATTAAACTTTTTCTGGTAGAATTTCCCGATTTTTATACAAGGATTTGATAATGAAACTTTTCGGAACGGACGGCGTACGAGGCAAAGCAGGAGAATTTTTGACCGCCGAGCTTGCGATGCGCGTAGCGATGGCAGCGGGAATTTATTTTAGGAAAAATTCCGTTACGAATATGATTTTAGTCGGCAAAGATACCCGCAGAAGCGGCTATATGATAGAAACAGCGATCGTTGCGGGCCTTACCTCGGTAGGCTACAACGTCCGCCAGATCGGACCGATGCCTACTCCTGCGATTGCCTTTCTTACGGAGGATATGCGCTGCGACGCGGGCATTATGATAAGCGCGAGCCACAATCCATACTACGACAACGGCATTAAATTTTTCAACAGCGAGGGCTTCAAACTCGACGAAAAAGAGGAAGCGCAGATCGAAAAAATTTATTTCAGCGACGAGCTCATCTCTGAGGCGCGCACCAAAATGATGCAAATCGGCGCTGCAAAGCGCGTGGACGACGTCATCGGCAGATACATCGTGCATATTAAAAATTCTTTCCCGAAGCAAAAGACTCTGCACGGGCTTCGCGTAGTGCTTGATTGCGCAAACGGAGCAAGTTACAGGGTCGCACCTACGGTATTTAACGAGCTTGGGGCCGAAACGATCGTCATCGGCGACGAGCCTAACGGCAAAAATATTAATGATGCTTGCGGCGCGCTAAGCCCGCAAAATTTAGCCTCGGAGGTCAAAAGATTACGCGCCGATGTCGGCTTTGCCTTCGACGGGGATGCCGATAGGCTCGTAGTCGTTGATGAAAACGGCGAGATCATCCACGGCGACGCGCTACTTGGAATTTTAGCAGTCTATTTGAAAGGAAAAAATCGCTTAGCAGGCAATAAAATGGTAGCCACAGTGATGAGTAATTCTGCGCTGGAGGATTTTTTAGCTAAACACGACATCGCGCTTCATCGCTGCAATGTAGGCGATAAATTTGTACTTGAGACGATGCACGAACTAGGCGCAAATTTTGGCGGCGAGCAGAGCGGGCATGTGATTTTCGGCGATTACGCCAAAACGGGCGATGGCATCGCAAGCGCGCTGCAATTCGCTGCTTGCATGCTAGATATGAAAAAGAAGGCAAGCGAATTTTCGGGGATGATTAAGCCCTATCCACAAATTTTAAAGAATTTAAAAATTTCGGATAAAAAGCCGCTTGAAAAATTAAAAGGGCTAAAGGAGCTTGAAACAAGCCTTAAAGCGGACAAGATCCGCTCGCTCTTTCGCTACTCCGGCACCGAAAACGTTATCCGCCTCTTAATCGAGGGCAAAAACGAAAAACTGCTGCAAAAACGAATGGACGAGGTCGAAAAATTTTTTACTAAAGCCCTAAATGAGTAGCGATTTTATAAAATTTTACGGCGCGACAAGCTACCAGCTCCACATGAAAAGCACAGGCAAAAAACGCAGGCT
This sequence comes from uncultured Campylobacter sp., assembly GCA_963527265.1. Lineage (GTDB taxonomy): Bacteria > Campylobacterota > Campylobacteria > Campylobacterales > Campylobacteraceae > Campylobacter_B. Next base: position 23,691 of record CAURQQ010000014.1, read on the forward strand.
TTATATATTTAAATTTGGATTGCAAGATGGCTAAGACCTGTATTAAATTTATCCTGCTTTTCGCGGTGATCTTTGCGATCGATCAAACGATCAAGCTCGCGTTTTTAAACGGCTTTTCGTGGCAGGGGGAGTTTTTTTCGCTAGAGCTTACACTTAATCGCGGCGTTGCGTTTTCGATGTTTGCGTTTTTAGGCGAAAATTTAAAATTTATCCAGATCGTGCTGATCTCAGCGCTTGCAGGATACGTGTTTTATCACAAGAAATTCTTTTGTGAGCACTGGGCACCGTTTGCACTGATGCTCGCAGGAGGCTGCTCGAACCTGCTCGATCGCTTCATTCGCGGCGGCGTGGTCGATTATGTCGCGTGGCATAAATGGTTTGAGTTTGCGGTGTTTAATTTCGCTGATGTGATGATAGATCTGGCCGTCGTGATTTTTATTTTTCAGGGCTTACGCACCGCAAAAAAGGAGAAAAATGAAGAGAAATAATTACATCGCTTACGCGCTTTGGTTTTTAGGTGCGTTTTCGTGGATCGCAGCTATGCCGATCGGCGGCGGACTGCATAGAATTTATTGCGGCAAATTTATCAGCGGATTTGCTCAAATCGCGCTATTTTGGCTAGGGAGCTTTACACTATGGTTTTTAGTGGGCTTTTTGTTTTGGGCAATTTGGGGAATTTGGATTTTGCTAGATATATTTTTCGTAGGAATTTGGGTTGAAGATTTAAATGCTTTTGCAAGCGAGACGGAGGAAGACGACTACGAGGGGCGTCTAAAAAAAGTCGATGCGCTCTTTGAGCTGTATCAAAAAGGCGCGATTTCTAAAGAGGAATTCGAGGCGCGAAAAGAAATTTTAATGAGAGATTAAGGAGGCTAAAATGAGTTACTATTGGTTTAAATTTGTCCATTTTGCGGGTTTTATTTCATGGATGGCGATGCTATTTTATATGCCGCGTCTGTATGTTTATCACGCTGAAAATTTAGACAAACCGGATTTCGTAAAGGTCGTTAAAAAAATGGAGCGGATGCTGTATCACGCGATCGGCTGGATAGCGATGGCAGTGACGGTTTTTAGCGGCGTGATGCTTATCATTTTAAATCCGGGACTTATGAAAATGGGGTATTTTCATATAAAATTACTAGCCGGAGTTTTGTTAATCTGTTATCATTTGTGGCTGTATTATTATATGTATAAATTTGAAAAAAATGAGTGTCACAGGAGCGGAAAATACTTCCGTGCGATCAACGAAGGCCCTACGATCATAATGTTTATAATACTTTATGCAATGCTAATAATGCCGAATTTACCGAGCAACTAGCCCGTTTTGATAAAAATTTAATTAAAATTTGCATAAAATTAAAGCAAAATTTTAAAGGAAACATGTGCAACATATCATTAAGAAAATTTTATCAAGCGAAAGTAGCGCCGGCGTTATATTACTTCTATCCGCGGTTTTTGCGATCATAGCTCAAAACGTAGAATTTTTATCGAAATATTACGAAGCGTTTTTGCATTTGAGTTTTACCATAGGCGTGGGTCCTGCGAAACTTGACGAATCGATGCATTTTTTAGTAAACGACGTACTTATGGCGATATTCTTCTTTGCCATCGGACTTGAGCTCAAGCGCGAAAAGATCGAAGGGCAGCTGCGCCATTTCTCTCAAATTTTACTTCCTAGCTTCGCGGCTCTGGGCGGAGTAATGATGCCTGCGATTATATTTTCGATCATTAACTGGGGCGATGCCGTCGCGATGAAGGGCTGGGCAATCCCAACGGCGACCGACATAGCCTTTGCCGTGGGCGTTATGGCACTTTTGGGCAAAAAAATCCCGGCTAGCCTTAAAATTTTTGTCCTAACGCTTGCGATAATGGACGATTTGTGTGCAATTTTAATCATCGCTTTGTTTTATTCCTCTACCATAAACGCAATCTATCTAGGCGGCGCAGCTGCCTGTGTCGCAATAATGCTAGCGATGAGCAGACTTGGCGTCGATAAAAAGCTTCCGTTTATCATCGTGGCCGTCGTGCTGTGGGTGATGGTACTAAACTCCGGCATCCACGCGACTATCGCGGGAGTGCTTGCGGGCTTTTGCATCCCGCTTAAGACCCGCTCGGGCTCTATGCTAAAGGATATGGAACACGGACTAGCCTACCCAGTAAATTTCTTTATCTTGCCGATCTTTGCCTTTACAAACGCAGGCGTCTCACTAGCGGGCATTAGTCCTAGCTTCCTTTTCGGTCCGGTGCCGATGGGCATCATGCTCGGACTATTTTTCGGTAAACAGATCGGAATTTTTGCTTTCAGTTGGATCTTAATCAAAGCTAAAATTGCTTACATGCCCGAAAACGCAGGCTGGCCACAGCTTTACGCAGTAGCAATTATCTGTGGTATCGGCTTTACGATGGCGCTTTTCGTAGACGGCCTCGCATACGGCGGCAGCAATATGTATCATTACACAGACAAGCTCGCGGTATTTTTAGGCTCGATAATTTCCGGAGTAGTGGGATTTTTCGTCGCAAAAGCAGTCGCGGTAAAACAAAGCTAAAATCCATAAAAAGATTAAAATTTTAAAATTCTACCGCTCAAAAAATTTCAAAATTTTAAGAGCGGCTCTAAATTTTAAAATTTATAAGCTAGAAAATTTAGCTTGAAATTCTGTTTAATCTAAGTACAGCTTAAATCACCAAAATACCCGCATTTTGCATTAAGTTTAGCGCGCATTCGTCGTAGTAGCCGCGCTCATGGTTCGGCGCATCGTAGGTAGCTACCGCATCGCGCGGAACGATGACGTCCTTATCCTCGCCAGTTTCGTTGAGATAGGTGCGCAGGCTAAGCGCAAACTGCATCACGCAGATATCAGTGCAACAGCCCGTAATCACAAAGCGATCGAAGCCACCCAAAATTTTCTTATCCAAATTATGAAAGCCGTTCGTGCTGCGCTTAAAAGTGACGTTTTGCTCGCTTACGTAGGGCGCGAGTTCCTCGATCACCTCCGCTTCGGGCGAGCCAACTAGACAGTGGATCGGGTAGCGCTTCATCTCCAAATCACACTCGGCGTGAGCGTCGCAGATGAAATGCGCATTTTTCGCCGCCTCAATCTGCCTAATCACCGCAGGAGCGATCTTTGCTATACTAGGATCGGCCATCGCGCCGAATTTTACGAAGCCATTTAGCATATCGATCACAAATACCAAAGTTTTCATCAAAACTCCTTATAAATTTCAGGTTTCATATCTTTTAAAAGATCCATTTTAGCGCGAAATTTTAAAATTTCATCTAAATTCGCCCGAGCGATCTTCACGGACTCTTTTTTGCCTAGGCGCGCGACGATCTCGCCGCCGGGACCGATCAGCATGGAATTTCCGCCGAAACTTTCGCCCTGCCCCGTATCGCCGCAGCCGTTTACCGCGCAGATAAAAATTTGATTCTCGATCGCGCGGGCCCTCGCAAGCGTAATAAAATGCTCTATGCGGCTTTGCGCGAACTGCGCGATTACAAAAACCACTTGCGCGCCGCGAAGCGCCAAGGCGCGAAAAATTTCACAAAAGCGCAGATCGTAGCAGACCGCGACGCCGACTTTGACCGCGCGATTTTTAAATTTAATCTCGCAAATGCCTAGCTTATCGCCGCCGCTTACGATCTCGTTTTCGCGAGCGAGTGAGAAAGCGTGGATCTTGTCGTAGCGTAAAATTTCGGCTCCGTTTTGATAGACGAAAGCAGAATTATAAATTTTATCTCGCTTGGAATTTATCGCTCCGCCGATTAAAACAGCGCCGCAGTTTTGCGAAATTTCGCTTAAAAATCCCTTCGTTCGCGCAGATCCCGCGTCGGCTAAGCGCTTGAAATTTTGCACGCAAAAGCCCGTGTTAAAGGCCTCGGGCATCACCGCTACGTCCGCGCCGCGCTTTAACGCGCGATCTATCAGCCCGCGCGCGCGGATAAAATTTTGCTCACAATCTGCAAAATTTTGAGCCATTTTCACGTCCATTTGCAAAATAGCAATTTTCATATAAACCCTCCTATTTAGGCGCTAAGCGCATAACATTTGCATGCGTAAGCGCGATAGCTATAGCATCCGTAATATCAAGCGGCTTAATCTCCTTATTAATCCCCAAAATTCGCTTTACCATGAAGGCGACCTGTTCCTTCGCCGCCTTTGCCTTTCCGGTGACAGATTTTTTTACCTGAAGCGGCGTATATTCGGCAAAATTTCCAAAAATTTGTAAAATTTTAAGAGCAAGCGCGCCGCGAAACTGAGCGAGCTTTAAAACAGATTGCGGATTATAGGCATAAAACATCGATTCTATCGCAACCTCATCAATCTTATGAGCACTGAAAATTTGATCGATCGCCTCGCTCATCTGCGTCATTTGAAATTGCACATTTTCCGCCTTCATTTTCACTAATCCCGCCTCTATGAGGGTGATTTTATTCACATCTTTTTCCAAAATCGCATAGCCTAAATTTCTAGTTCCCGGATCGATTCCTAAAATTTTCATAACCCTCTTTCACACTTATTCACAGTTTAATCACCGGTGAATAAACTTAAATTTACCACAAATTTAGCGAAATTTAGCTAAAATCTTAATCTAATTTGTAAGGGAATTTTATGGCGACGTCGCAAGCACAAGAAATTTTATCGAATTTAGAGAAGGAAATTTTACCTACCGAATACTCTAGATACATTAAAAATTTGAAATTTAACGATAAAAACTCAACACCAGGGTTTTTCATCTACAACGCAACTAACGAGTTTATCGCTAAATACACTCAGACAAAATACGGCACTAAAATAAAAGAGCTTATTAAAAAACAGTTTGGGCTCAACGACGTGATCGTCAAAATCACCTCAAAGGCTAAAATTTCGCCGAAAGAAAAGGTAAAAATCATCTCCGAAAAGCCCAAGAGCACGATTCTAAGCGAAAATTATAATTTTGAAAATTTTATCATCGGCGATTCAAATAAATTTGCCTTCGAGTGTTCGGTCTCCGTCGCAAAAGAACCCGGAATCCGCTTTAATCCGCTCTTTATCTACGGACCTAGCGGGCTTGGAAAAACTCACCTGCTTCAATCAATCGGAAATTACTGCATCAAAAAAGGAAAGACCGTCATTTGCGTCACTAGCGAGCAGTTTGCTAATGATTTTGTCTTTAATCTCAAAAACAACTCGATCGATAAATTTAAACAAAAATACCGCAATTGCGACGTTTTGCTCATCGACGACATTCAATTTTTGATCGGGCGCGATAAAGCTCAAGAGGAGCTTTTTTATACATTCAACGAGCTAAAAGACAAAAACTGTCAAATCGTCCTTACCAATGACCTGCCGCCAAAATTTCTAAAAGGCTTTGAAAGTCGCCTCACAACGCGATTTGAAAGCGGCATAATAGCAAACATCACTCCGCCGAATCTTGAAACTAAAATTGCCATTATCAATAAAAAGAGCGAGGAAAATCGCGTTAGAATTCCACACGATGTCGTAGAATATATCGCTGCAAATATGGGTGACAATATCCGCGAAATCGAAGGCGCAATAAACAAACTAAACGCCTACTCCTCAATACTTCGTACAAAGATCACGCTGGAATTTACCAAAAGTACACTGCAAGATCAAATTCACCAAAAATATTCAAGCGTGAGCCTTGAACACGTCATAGAGGTGATTTCAAAAGAACTGAACGTAAAACCTAGCGAGCTAAAGAGCAAAACGCGAGCTAAAAACGTCGTCGAAGCGCGCCAAATTTGCATATATCTAACCAAACAGTTAACTCAAAACTCAATGCCTAAAATCGCCGCATTTTTTAATCTAAAAGATCACAGCGCCATCAGCAAAAATATCAAAAAAATCAACGAACTCATTCAAACCGACGAGATGTTAAAGATAAAAATAGAAGAGCTAAAAAACAAAATAACCAAGAAGGAAAAGAATGAAATTTAACGTATTTTATAAAAATAGATCAAAAAAAGTGAATAAAAGTGAATAAAATGAGATCTCTTACTCACGATATAAACCTCCTAAAAATGGATCTAAAAATGAGTTTTTCACAAAAACCTCTTACCAACTATAACAACAATAAAAATTTAAAAGGATAAAAATATGAAAGTGTTAATCACTAAAAAACTTTTAGAAGAAATAGTTTCCAATACCAGCTCCTATCTCGATAAGAAAGATCTAAGCTCAATAACTTCGCATCTTTTAATGAGCGCTAAAGATGGAATTTTTAGTATAAAAGCTACCGATCATGAAATTGGTTTGAGCTACAATCTACAAAATGTCTCGATAGAAACAGAGGGAGAAGCCACGGCAAACGGAGGTAAGCTTCTTAGCGTCATAAAAGGCCTAAGCGACGATAACGTTACTTTAGAAACCGTTAACGGAGCGCTCTTCGTAAAGCAAAAAAAATCTAAGTACAAGCTTCCGATGTTTGAGACGAGGGATTTTCCGAGCTTTCCTACAATAGATGGTAAAAACAGCTTTGACGTAAATGCTGGAATTTTAGGCAGAAGCCTTAAAAAAATATATCCGTCGATCGATACGAACAATCCAAAATATGAGCTAAACGGCGCTTTAATCGACGTAAAAGAGGGCTTTTTAAATTTAGTCGGAACCGATACGAAGCGACTTAGCATTTATAAGCTAATCACTCAATCAAAAGCGGGCGAGCTAGATACTAAAATTTTAATCCCTAAAAAAGCAATAGGTGAAATTCAAAAGCTATTTTCGGACAAGATTAAAATTTATTACGACGAAAACGTGCTGCTAGCGGTGAGCGAGAATTTTGAGTTTTTTACTAAGCTTATAAACGGTAAATTTCCAAACTACGAGCGCGTTATTCCAAGCGATACGGCGTATAAAATTTTAATTCCGCGCGATAAGATGGTAAGCGGCGTGCGAGCGATAAACGCGATGTGCGAGGAGATGAAGGTTACCATTAAAAAGGACGGAATGATTTTTGAGAGCATTAATGAGGACAATTCCGAGGCAAAGACCGAAATTGAAGCGGCGATCGATATAAACGGCGAGATAGTCTTCGGCGTGAAAAATCGCTTTCTGCTTGATTTTTTAAGTAATATTGAGAGTGAAATTTTTGAGCTTGATTTTAACAGCTCCGATACGGCGTTCGTACTTAGCGCGGACGGCCTAAAAACGGTTGTCATGCCAATAAATAATATTTAAAGGAAAATTATGAAGCAAAATTACGGCGCTAGTAATATTAAAGTTTTAAAGGGTCTTGAAGCCGTTAGAAAGCGTCCCGGTATGTATATCGGAGACACCAATATCGGCGGACTTCATCATATGATTTATGAGGTTGTAGATAATTCGATCGATGAGGCGATGGCGGGGTACTGCGACATAATCGACGTCGAGATCACGAACGAAGGAAGCTGCATCGTTAGCGATAACGGTCGTGGAATTCCCGTCGATATACATCCGACTGAAAAAATTCCTGCCGCAACGGTGGTTCTAACCGTGCTTCACGCAGGCGGTAAATTTGACAAAGACACTTATAAAGTCTCCGGCGGTTTGCACGGCGTGGGCGTTAGCGTTGTAAATGCGCTCTCAAAAAAGCTCGTTGCTACGATCAAACGTGACGGAAATATTTATAGACAAGAATTTGCCAAAGGAATTCCTACTACAGAGCTTGAAAAGATAAAAACTACTAACCGCACGGGCACGACGATCGAGTTTTGGCCCGACGGCGAAATTTTTGAAATTTTAGAATTTGACGATGAAATTTTATCGAAAAGATTTCGCGAGCTAGCGTATCTAAATCCAAAAATTACGATAAATTTTAAAGATAATCGCACGGGCAGGGACGAGCATTTTCACTTTGAAGGCGGCTTGGAAAGCTTTGTAAACGATATGAATAAAGCCGCTCCTATATCAAAAGCCGTATCGTTTAGCGACAGCGCAGATGATGTTATGGTGGATTTTGCGCTGATGTATAACGAAACATATAGCGAAAATTTATTAAGCTTCGTAAATAATATTAAAACTCCGGACGGCGGTACTCACGAGGCTGGTTTTAGAGCGGGTCTTACGCGCGCGATAACAAATTATGTAGCGGCAAATGCGGCTGCGCGTGAAAAGGACACGAAGATCACCGGCGACGACGTTCGCGAGGGACTTATAGCGGTAATTAGCGTAAAGGTTCCCGAGCCGCAGTTTGAAGGACAGACGAAAGGCAAGTTGGGCTCCAGCTACGTTAAGCCGATTGTGCAAAAGATGACGTTTGAGGTGCTTAGCAAGTATTTTGAAGAAAATCCGATCGAAGCGCGCGCCATTATGAATAAAGCTCTTTTAGCCGCGCGCGGTCGCGAAGCGGCGAAGAAAGCACGTGATCTAACGCGCAAAAAAGATAATATAAATTCCGTCGGCACCCTTCCCGGGAAGCTAGCCGATTGTCAGAGTAAGGATGCAAGCATCAGCGAAATTTATCTGGTTGAGGGCGATAGTGCGGGCGGTTCGGCAAAGCAGGGAAGAGACCGCGTGTTTCAAGCGATCCTGCCGCTTAGAGGTAAAATTTTAAACGTAGAAAAGGCGCGCCTGGATAGAATTTTACAATCCGAAGAAATTAAAAATATGATCACGGCCTTTGGTTGCGGCATCGGCGAAGAATTTAACGAAGAAAAACTTCGCTACCACAAAATCATTATTATGACCGATGCGGACGTCGATGGCAGCCACATCCAGACTCTGCTTCTAACATTTTTCTTTAGATTTTTGCGCCCTATCGTGGAAAACGGCTATGTTTATCTGGCACAACCGCCGCTTTTTAGATATAAAAAGGGCAAAAAAGAGATTTATCTGAAAGACGAAAAGGCGCTTAGCGAGTTTTTGATCGAAACGGGAATAGATATGGGCGAGTTTGAAGGTATCGGCAACGAGGATCTGATCGATTATCTAAAAATCGTTTCAAACTACCGTTCGCTTCTAAATGAGCTTAAAAAGCGCTTTAGCGTACTTAGCGCGATCAGATTTTTGATAGAAAACGACGAAGCGCGAAGTCTCGGCTATGAGGAGTTATTTAAAATTTTAAAACCGCGCCTGGAAAGCGAAGGATTTAACATCTTAAATTCATACGTAAATGATGAAGGCATTAGAATTTATGTCCAAACTCCGAGCGGCTTAGAACAGCTCGTGATAGATGAGAATTTATTTGGCAATTATATCTTTGAAGAGGCGATTAGAATTTATTCAAAAATTAAAGATCGGGATGTAAGCTTTGGCAAGGATTTTATTGAAATTTTAGATGAAATCGAAAAAAGCTCGAAAAAAGGCGCTTATATTCAGCGCTATAAAGGTCTTGGAGAGATGAATCCGGAGCAGCTTTGGGAAACTACTATGAGCCCTGAAAATAGAAGGCTTTTAAAAATCAGCATTGCAGACGCACAAAGTGCTAGCGATACCTTTAATCTCTTCATGGGCGACGAGGTTGAGCCGCGTAGGAACTACATCCAAGATCATGCCAAAGACGTTAAACACTTGGATATATAATGTCTGTTTTATTTAGTGAGACCAAAGAGCGCGAAAACCGCTTTATAACGGCGCTTAAAATTTCGGTGCCGTTTACCTGCGTTTTGATTGTTTTCGGAATTATTTTGTTTCGAAACGGCGAGTTTAAATTTGACGACGTAATTTTATTTTCGATACTTTTAATCTGCTATGTTTATTATGTCATCTATCAAATTTACTTCGGCTTTCAAAAGACGCTGATCGATCCCGTTACTCACGTATTCGTGCGCGAGGAGATCGAGAAAATTTTAAGTAATGATCTAGCCAAAAATCGCCAAATAAATATTGTTCTTTTGCGAATTAAAAATATCATCGACATAAACGATCGATACGGCTATAAAAATGGCGATGAAATTTTATACGAGTATTGTAAAGAACTTTCAAATTTTATGGCGGAGCAGGGTTTTAAGGACCTTCCAATTGGGCGCTTTATAAACGGCTATTTTGTATTCGGCGTAGAATCAAAAGCTACGAATTTAAGCCATATTTTGCGGATGTTTGAGCATAAAATTTCAAGCCAGACGATCAAAAACGTAGAGATAAAAAGTGAATTTACAATGCTTCCAAGTTCATATGATCGAAATCTAAATAATATCGTAAATGCTCTATTTTATAAGATAAATCACCTGGACGACGAAGAGCACGGCGAGAAAGCTATCGACGTTGAAAAGGTACTAATCGACGTGTTTTCCGCCGATGTAATGGAAGCGATCGATAGCGAAAATTTTAGTTTTAAATATCAGCGCGTTGCAGATAAAAACGGCGTGAAATCGCATATAAATTTGATCCCGAAGCTTGATCTAAGAAGCGGCGAAAAGATTACAAAAAGTAGAATTTTAGATATTTTGCTGCTAAATCATTACGATATTAAATACGATATTTCGATGATGAGGCAGATTTCTAGGATCATCTATTTTAAAGATATCGACGCTAAAATTTTTATCGAGATTATGCCTCAAACGCTACGAAATAACGAATTTCGCAATGAAATTTTAAAGCTCATCGATAATAATTTGATCGATCCGAAAAAGATTGTGTTTGAGTTTAACGAAAAGCTTATCTATTCGGAGATCAAGCGTTTTGACGAAATTTTGATTAAATTTCGCGAACTCGGATTTAGCTTCGCGCTGTCGCAGTTCGGCGGCTCAAACGCGAGCTTTGAGTATTTAAAATTTCTAAACGTCGATTTTATCGTTTATGACATAGAATTTAATAAAAATTTAGACGATGAAAAGATTAAAAATATATTTATCGGTATTAATGAAGCCTGCGCAAAATCGGGCGTCAAAACCATAATGCGCTTTGTAGATAAGCAGGAATTTCAAATGAAACTTTATAAAATGGGTATCGATTATATTCAGGGATTTTGCGTCGAAAAACCGAATGATATATCGAATTTAAGGAGATCATAGTGAGATACGGCGAAGAGGAAATTGAGAAATTTGACATCGAAAATTTAGAAGTTTGGCCCAATAAACAGGAGCGTGATTATTTGATAAAAATTACCCTACCCGAGTTTTGCTGCCGCTGCCCGCGCTCTGGCTATCCGGACTTTGCGACGATCTATTTGGAATATATCCCTGACAAGCTAGTAGTCGAACTTAAAGCGATCAAACTTTATATTAATTCCTTTATGAATCGCTACATCAGTCACGAAGATAGCATAAATGAAATTTACGGCGCGCTGCAAAGCAAGCTAAAGCCTAAATTTATGAAAATCGCGGGCGATTTTAATCCGCGCGGCAACGTCCACACGGTAATCGAAATAAACTCGGATCAAATTTACCGATGATAAGCTCAAATTTAGTCGAACAAATTTTTAAATCCGCAAGCATTAGTCGCTGGAACGATTACCCAAAGATGGTAAGTTTAGTCGAGCTCGACAAGCAGGCGCATAAATTTATCATCGCTTATTTTATCGCTAGCTTTGAGCGCGACGTGGATATCAACTACGTCATCGAAGCGGGGATTTTTGAGTTTTTAGCGCGCATCGTCGTGACCGATATCCGTCCGGACGTCTTTCATCAGATCCAAAAAACCAAGAAAAAAAAGATCAACGAATGGGTTTTAAGTGTCTTGGAAAGCGATCTTTTGCCTATTCAAAACGGCGCCTTTTTCGAGCGATTTAAAAAATATCTAAATTCCAAGGATCATAAGAAAGAAGCCGTGATCTTAAAGGCTGCAAGCTACCTCTCTACGCGGTGGGAATTTAACATCGTCTATCAAACGAGCCAGTTTCTAAACGACATCGAGGAACTAAAAGCCAAGGTCGAGGAGGAGCTCGAGGATTATTACGAGCTAATCGGCGTGCGAAAGATCGTGATGAACAAAAAACTCGCTCGCATAGTCGATCTTAGCGGCAGACTTCGTTTTCAAAAAAGATGGGCGCAGACACCGCGAATTCCTGAGACATCGGTGCTGGGACATATGCTGGTAGTTGCGATTTTAAGCTACTTTTTCTCGCTTGAAGTTGGTGCGTGCCGCTCGCGCACGGCGTATAATTTTTTCTGCGCGCTATTTCACGATCTACCCGAAAGCCTCACTCGCGACATCATTAGCCCTGTAAAATACGGCGTCAAGGGCCTTAGCGACATCATCAGCGAATATGAGATGCGGCTAATAGACGATAAAATTTTACCCTTTGTGCCGGAACATATGCGAGATGATTTTAGTTATATTTTGGGTATCCGTAAAGAGGGCAGTAAATTTATAAAAGACGAGTTTGAAAACCGCACCTTCGAGCTAGGCAGGGAGCCTAAATTTGCAGAAGGCAGCCTAAAGATGTTTAACGAAGATAAATTTCGTGCAATCGACGGCAAGGCGCTTAAGTATTGCGACAAGCTAGCGGCGTTTTTTGAGGCGGGGATTTCGATCAGCTACGGCGTTAAAAGCAAGGAGTTGCTTAGCGGGTATAATTCGATGCTGGAATTTTTCAAAGCCAAGCCGAAAATTGAAGGCGTCGATTTTCAGAGTGTTTGCGAGGATTTCAAAGAGCATTTCGGACTTAATAGGATCGATTTATAAAACCCCTTCCCAGATGGCTGCGGCACATGCTAGATCTAAGTGCTCTGCTGTATTCCTACCCTGAAGCGGTGCCTAAAAAAAGCATTGCACAGGTCTAAGAAAGGGCGATCAAGATTATATGGAAATGTTTCTTAAAGTAAGGTTATAAATGAATTTCAAAAATCATCTTTTATCCGTATTTCGCGAGGTTTTTATCCCTCATCATCGCTCTATTGAGTTTAGAGCCAAAATTTTTGCCGCAATGCTGCTTGCCAAAAAGAAGCAGACCGACGAGGATTACGACGCGATCAAAGATATAGCTGGCGAAATTTATCCGGGTGATGAGCAGCGCATCGGCGTGCTGGTCTCCATCGTAAAAGAGTATATCTTAAAGGCGAAAACCTATAAAAGCTTAAATTTAGATTCGCTTTTAAAAGAGATCGACAGAGATATCAAAAATAATAAAAAATATATCAAAAAAATCGATTTTTCGCATCTGCGTCGTTTGATTGGAGATGATGACGAGGATGCGCTAATCCAACAGCGCGTGTATGAGTTTTTTGTCTGTGAAGTCAAAGAGTACTCGTAAATTTTGATCTTAAGAATTTTTTTAGTATAATCATCAGTTTTTGAAATTAGAAACGGAGAGAAATTTGGAAAATATCAGAAATATCGCGGTTATCGCGCACGTCGATCACGGAAAGACCACTATCGTAGACGAGCTTTTAAAACAATCCGGCACCTTTGGTAATCACCAAGAAGTCGGCGAGCGCGTGATGGACAGCAACGACATAGAGCGCGAGCGCGGCATTACGATATTATCCAAAAATACCGCCATCCACTACGGCGGCGTTAAAATCAATATCATCGACACTCCGGGCCACGCCGATTTCGGTGGCGAGGTCGAGCGCGTGCTAAAGATGGTCGACGGCGTGCTTTTGCTTGTCGACGCGCAAGAAGGCGTCATGCCGCAGACAAAATTTGTCGTGAAAAAAGCGCTATCTTTGGGGCTTAGGCCGATAGTAGTCGTAAATAAGATCGATAAGCCCGCAGCCGATCCGGATCGCGTGGTAAATGAAATTTTCGATCTTTTCGTAGCGCTTGACGCAAATGACGAGCAGCTTGAGTTTCCCGTCATCTACGCCGCGGCTAAAAATGGCTATGCAAAATACGATCTAAGCGATGAGAGCACCGACATGAAGCCGCTTTTTGAGACGATTATCTCTCACGTCCCTACTCCGAGTGGTAGCGATGACAATCCTTTGCAGCTGCAGGTTTTCACGCTTGATTACGATAACTACGTCGGTAAGATCGGCATTGCTAGGATTTTCAACGGCACGATAAATAAAAACCAAAGCGTTATGCTAGCTAAAGCCGACGGCACGCATATTAACGGTAGAATTTCAAAACTGATCGGTTTTAACGGGCTTGAGCGCACCGACATTGATACGGCGGGCACCGGCGACATCGTGGCGATCGCTGGCTTTGACGCGCTTGACGTAGGCGATAGCATCGTCGATCCCAATAACCCGATCCCGCTTGATGCGCTGCATATCGAAGAGCCGACTCTTAGCGTAATTTTCAGCGTAAATGATGGACCGCTCGCCGGCACGGAGGGTAAATTCGTAACCTCAAATAAGATCGATGAGCGCTTGGAAGCGGAGATGAAAACCAATATCGCGATGCGCTATGAAAACGCAGGCGAGGGAAAATTTAAAGTAAGCGGCCGCGGCGAGTTGCAGATTACGATTTTGGCTGAAAATATGCGCCGCGAGGGCTTTGAGTTTTGCCTCGGGCGCCCGGAAGTCATCATCAAAGAGATCGACGGCATCAAATGCGAGCCTTTCGAGCATCTAGTCATCGACGCGCCCGATGATTGCACCGGCACCGTCATCGAAAAGCTCGGTCGCAAAAAAGCCGAGATGAAGGTGATGAATCCTACCGGCGACGGACAGACGCGCATGGAGTTTGAGATCCCCGCGCGCGGTCTTATTGGCTTTCGCTCGCAGTTTTTGACCGATACTCGCGGCGAAGGGGTGATGAATCATAGCTTTTTGGAATTCCGCCCCTTCATCGGCGCGGTCGAGAAGCGACAAAACGGCGCGCTCGTGAGCATGGAAAACGGAGTAGCGCTAGGATACAGCCTGTGGAATCTGCAAGATCGCGGCGTGCTTTTTATTGCTCCGCAGGCGAAGGTTTATCTGGGCATGATCATCGGCGAGCACAGCCGTCCGAACGATCTGGACGTCAATCCGATCAAGGGTAAAAATTTAACCAACGTCCGCGCCAGCGGCAGCGATGATGCGATCAAGCTCGTGCCGCCGCGAGCATTAAATTTAGAGCGCGCGCTGGAGTGGATCGAGGAGGACGAGCTTGTGGAGGTCACGCCCGTAAATATCCGCGTGCGTAAGCGATACCTGGATCCTACGACGCGCAGACGAATGGCGAAAAAATAGAATTTTTGGATGAAATTTTAAAATTCGGCGTGAAATTTAGCTTTTAAATTTCACGCCTTTTTTATAGGCAAATTTTAAAATTTGCGCTGCTAAAATTTTGCTAGGAGAGGCAATGAATCTTGTTTTATTCGACTTTGACGGCACGATCACGCGCGATGATTCGCTACTTGAGTTCGTCGCCTACGTAGTCGGATTTAAGAAATTTTTTCGCGGGATTTTGGTGCTATCTCCCATTTTGGCGGCGTACAAGCTGGGTCTTGCGAGCAATAATTTTACGCGCAGAAAGCTCTTGGGCTATTTTTTTGCAGGCATGAGCGCCGATAAATTCGATAAAATTTGCAAAAAATACTCCACCACCCACATCGAAGATATCCTAAAACAAAGCGCGATGGACAAGATCGCAAGCTATAAAGCCGCGGGCGATAAAATCGTCATCGTTACCGCCTCGCTCGAAGACTGGCTGCGTCCGTGGTGCGACGCACAGGGCTTGGAGCTTTTAGGCACTAAAATACGGCGCAAAGGCGGCATCATCACGGGCGAGATCGAGGGGCAGAACTGCTACGGCGCGCAAAAGGTCGCTCGCGTGCGCGCGGCATACGACGTGCAGGCTTTCGATCGCGTTATCGCTTACGGCGACAGCAGGGGCGATCGTGAGATGCTCGAATTCGCCGACGAGGCACACTACAAGGCGTTTGAGTAAAATTTAACGGCTGAAAGCTTAAAATAGCATCTGCGGCGACTGCGCTTTTGCTTAGAGCTAAATTTTGCTTTACGCAGAATTTTATCCTTTTAAATTTATCGCGCTTACCTACGGAATTCTACACCGCACGATAAATTTATATTTTATCGCAGCGCAAAAGCCCTGAACTACGAAATTATATTGCAGCATGGGATTTTAAAATTCTTGGTGCAGATAAAATTCTGAAATTCCGTCGTGCATAAAATTTTAAAATTTTATCGTAGCGTGGAATTTTGTTCCGAATGGAATAGATGTTTTTAAACCGAGCGTGAGATAAAATTTTAAATTTTAAAATTTTGCGGAATTTCTCGCTTACTAAAATTTCAAAATTTGCAGGTTTCAGAATATCCACTCGCCGCGTGCGAGGTGAAATTTTAAAATTTCAAAATTCCGCGCCTTATAATTCTAAGGTCTAAAGCATATTATAAATTCCGTCTAAAAGGAAGTATTTTTTATCCGCCGTGCCGCGGTAAAACGGCTCGAAAGTGTCCTCATAAGCCTTTTTGAAAAAGCCCTCTTTGCTTAGTTTGATTAGATCGGCATTGATGAAATCAAGCAAGCTTTGATTGCCTTTTTGTACGCCGACGCCTAAGAATTCCGCTGCGCCTAGGTTTTTAAACGGCACTTCAAGCGTATCATCCACGACGGCATAGGCTAGGACGATGATGTTGTCATTGGCGTAGCCGTCGGCTCTGCCGTCCTTCATCATCGCGTAGCATTCGGAGGTATTTTTGCAATAGACCAAGTTGCTAAATTTCTCTTTGCGCAAATAGCGCTCGGTCATCGAGCCGTTTGGGTTCTTTTCGATCGAAATTCTCATATCGCGAACCTGCGCAAAGTCCTTCACTTGATCCTCTTTACGCGTTACGATGCCAAAATTTACCGATAGATACGGCAGCGAGAAATCCACCTGCTTCTTACGCTCTTGCGTAATCATAAAGGTGCCGATAACCATATCGACCTTATTATTTTTCAAAAACGGGATTCTCTCACCCGCGGTTACGGCTACGAACTGCACTTCGCCTTTTTTATCGCCGAAAATATCTTTGGCGATCGAGCTAGCAAGCTCAATTTCAAAGCCCTCAAACTTGCCGTTATTAGACTCGCTTAGTGGCGGACGACCTTCTCGCACGCCCACTCTGATGACCCCTGCCTGCCTGATTTCATCTAGTGTATTTGCAAAAATGCTAGCGCAAAATAAGGCTAAAATAAAAAGTAATCTCATAAAAAGCCCCCTACTTTTTAGTTTTGAAATAATTATAGCACTATATATTTTAGAGAAAATAAATGCAAGCGGTTTAAAATTTAATCACCGCGCGTATGCAAGTTTGAAATTTAGGGGCAAAGCGGGGATTTAAAATTTAGCGAATTTGAAAAATTTTAAATCCCACGATTTATTCGTTATACAAGCTGCCTGCTATAAATTTTATATTTTAATTCCTAGTTCGCTTTTATAGCAAGTCATAAATTCCATCTAGAAGGAAGTATTTTTTATCCGCCGTGCCGCGGTAAAAAGGCTCGAAGGTGTTCTGATAAGCCTTTTTGAAAAAGCCCTCTTTGCTTAGTTTGACAAGCTCTGCGTTGATGAAATCAAGTAGCTCTTTGTTGCCCTTTTGCACGCCAATACCGATGAAATCGGGCTTGCCGAAGTTTTAAAACGGCACTTCGAGCGTATCGTCCACGACGGCGTAGGCTAGCACCGTGATATTAAGGTTGATGTATCCGTCGGCTTTGCCGTCTCGGATCATCGCGTAGCATTCGCTTGTGTTTTTGCAATAGCTTACGTTGGTAAATTTCTCTTTTTTGAGATAATTATCTACGGTCGTGCCCTCTTCGGTTATGAGCCTCATATCACGCAAACGCGATATATCTTTGATGGCGTCCGCTTTGCGAGTTAACACGCCGAGATTGGTCGAAAAATACGGCATCGAGAAGTCTACATGATTTTTGCGCGCCGAATCGATGACGAAGGTAGCTGCAACTATATCGACTTTATTATTGACTAGATACGAGACGCGATCGGCGGCGCTTAGAGAGACGAACTGCACTTCGCCTTGTTTGGCACCGAAAATCGCCTTTGCGATCGCATTGGCAAGCTCGATCTCAAAGCCTTCAAATTTACCACCGCTAATCTCGCTAAAAGGCGGTCTGCCGTCTCTGACGCCTACTCTAATGACGCCGCTATTTCTGATCTCTTGCAGCGTGTTTGCAAAAAGCCCCGCACAAAGCAAGATCAAAGTAAAAAGTAGTTTCATTTGCCGCTCCTTTGTTTAGGTTATTTATGGCTAATTCTAGCGAAATTAAAATCAAAAGGCGCTTTTTGAGCTAAATTTATTTGCCGTTTGCTTTTTATGAAATTTCAAGACGCCGTTAAATTTAGCCTTAGATTTGATATAATCGCGCAAAATTTAAGCGAGGGCGATATGAAAAATTCTATCTTTTTGTGGCTTTTACTTGCGGGCTGCGCTTTCGGTGCCGCTAAAGAGGATGCGGCGGCTTCTACTACGCAGCAGGTGGCGTCAAATTTGCCGCAGCCGAATTTTGAAATTTTTTACGATGAAAATGCTAGCGATGCGCAGATCGATGCGGGCTTGGACGCGCTTTTGGAATTCGCGGCGCAAAACAGGGGCAGGATCGACGAGGATTTCGGGGAGTTTGGCGAGCGGATTTTTACGCCATTTATTGCAAATATGAAACTAATGCGAAGCGGAAAGGTTGATTTTACACGAATTACTCGAATACTTGCGTTTAAGCCTGATTTGAACTACAATGAAGGATATATCGGCTCGCCGTTGCAAACTGCGATTTCTTACGGCTGTCCGCTTGATTTTGGCGCGGGTATTGATGCGCCAAGTAGCGCTGATTTGGGTGCAGACGAAAAGAATTTGATAACTCCAAGCGAAAAGTTAGGACGTCGCACAATTTTAAAAAATGCGGATGTGTTGCGATTAGTGCGATTTTTGGTAGAGCACGGCGCAAATATACATGCACGCGGATCGTTACATCTAGCCACATCGTGCGGAGATTTTGAGACGTTTTCATTGCTTCTTGAGCTGGGCGCTACAGATATTAGCGGCGTGGTAAGCTCGGTTGTAGGCGGTGAGCTGCTATTTTTACGAGATGCAGGTTTTATCGTTTCGGCATATAAAAATCCGCCTGATCCACGCGCTCGTGAGTTCATAAAGAGCGCGAGATTTAAAAAATTCCGCGACGGGAGGCTACGCTATGTGGAGGAAATTTTAAAATTTCAAAGCTTGCGCGAGCTACCGCAAAATGAGCTAATGGGCTTGATTAAGCTAGCCGCAGTACTGGATGATACAGACACGGTGGAGTTTTTGCTCGTTCACGGCCTTTGCAAGCAGAAAGAGCTTTGCGAGCTTCTAAAAGCGCAGGCGAAAACTTACGACGCTGCAAAAATTTCTAAAATTTTAAGCCGTCAAAAGGGCTAAATTTTAAAATTTATACGGCTACGGCGTGGCAAGCGGATAAAATCGCTATTATAATTGCGCTAGTCGCAGCCGCCCTACTTTGTCATTTAACGCGAGCGAAAAAGCAAAATTTGTTCCGCCTAACCTACCCTACTTCACTTATCAAATAGCTCGCTATTAAGTCTATTCAAGATAAATTTTAATTTATTTGCCAGACAGCGCGGTGGCGAAGGTAAATTTTAAAATTTTATCTTTATTCGGGTCTGTTTTGATAAAAAATATATCGATTTCAAAACTCCGTAGCTCCAGCACCCAATAAATATTATGAAGATGATATAATGAGCCGAAATTTTGAATAATATCACTTTATAATTTAAGGATGAGGTGCCGTATGAAATTTAACATAAATGCCGTTATCGGCGGGGCGGATGATGTGCCGATCTATATGCCGTATATTATAAGAGCGGCAAGAAAAGAGATTAAAAGGATTTTTAGCGATTTTGAAATGCACTCGCTGCAAAAGGTCGATATTTGCCTTTGTTTGAGCGGGGAAGTGTCGAGATATTTTCCGAAATCGGGAATTTATCAACCGAAATATTATCTTAAAAGCAAAAAAATTATCGCGTATATTCATTTTAGCTCAGATGAGTGGGGCTCCGATAAAAAGGCGAACGTAGATAAATTTTTAGAAAAGTTCAAGCAGTATCTTATGGAACTTGGAGATATTACCGGGCGGAAAATTACGAATAATAATTTAGAATTTGATGATAAGCAGTACAAAGACAATATAAATAAAATTTTTGAAAATTTAGTAGTAAATTGTTGAGAGAAAATTTGAAAAGAATGGCTATTTAAAGCGGCAAAATTCCGCTTCAAATAAAGCAGGCGCGAGCTGAGCTCGTGAAATTCCAAATGCCTTAAGACGCAAATAGCGACGAGGCGAGTTTGGAATTTCATCATCAACGATAATTTAAAATTTTGCTCGAAAGCTTATTGGCTAGCTTAAAGCGCCTTGGTTGGCGCCCCGTAGAATTTCAACGCGCCGTTAAGCAGGCGATGCGCGAGCAGGGCAAAATTAATCTCGCGCAAACGCTAAATCGCGGCTTTTAACGCTTCAAATTTCGCGTCTTGCTCGGCTAGCAGCTGTCCTTTCTCGTCGCGCGAAACGTAAATTTTAAAGATATTCTCGCCCGCTTTGTCGTAAAAGCCCACGAATTTCGAGAGCATCCCCATAAAAGTCTGCGTCACGAGGATGATCTTATCGATCTCATCCGTCTTTAAATGACCCCCCAAAATGCCCAGCCCATGCGCCTCATCGCCGTTTGCGCCCATGCCGAAATTATAAAATCCGCGCGCGCTCTTGCCGCTTGGGATCTTGGTTTTAAACTCGATGATGAAGCTCGGCGTATTTTTTACGAAAAGCACCTCGCCCCAGCCCTCAAGCTCCCTAATGACCTCGCAGAATTTATCGCCGCCCGTGCTCTTTCCGAAGCGCTCGGGCAGGTTTAGCAGCACGTCGATCTCCTTCGCGCCGAGCTCCTTGCAGATCTGCGCGATAGAAATTTTAGGATTTTGCGCGAACAGCGCCTCGATTCTCTCTTTCATTTTCATCCTTTCCGAAATAAAATTTTTGAGCGCCATTATAATATAAAAATTCTAAGTTACAGATAACGGCAATCAATTAAGGAGGATTTCCAAAACTTATTTGAAGAAAAATTTAGCGCTGCAAAGTGCTTATGCGTAAAATTTTGCGTGGTGATGCAAAGAATTTTAGCTGCACGGAATTTTAGAATTCTAAAATTCCGCAAAGCTTTAGAGCTGTATCATAGTGGATCGTATCCGAAGCGATTGGACCCGCTATCGCCGCGCTGCACGAAAAACACAAGCAGCACTATCCAACCCACAAATGACACCAAAAGTCCGATATCGCCGAAAAAAGCACCCACTATCGGCGTTAAAATAAGCAGAAAAAACCAGCCGCTTCTATCCGTGTCATGTAATCACCTGACTGATACGGCGATGGCTGGCACGAGCATAGCTAGCTGAAAAAGCGCATCTATAATGCCGATTTCTTGATGGACTATTTTGCCGGCTATTATTTGATTGTACCCTATTGTAGTGCCTAAAACGCCATCTATCAAGCTCAAAACAATCCCGCCAAGCACGGTAAATAGAAAAAACCACCAGTACTCCGACCTCGATGCTCGCCCGCTAAATGCGGTGTATTTTTGTTTTACGCAAGTTTGCACAGACTCCATAAAAGTCATTTAAAACTCCTTTTTTAAAATAATATAAGATTATACTAATCGCCCCTTAAATTTAAATACCTAAAACTCCCGCCCGTTCATCTGCCTTACGTGATACGCCAGATGCACTAGGCCGTAGCCACCTTTTGAGGCAGTAATCTCCCTAGTGCCATAAACCGCCGAAACATTTAGAATTACCGAAGCTAACCACCCTATGGCAAATACTAAGGCGAAAAGCTGTGAGTCAAGCGCTATCAAGACTAGAGTTACTATCTCCGTAGCTGCGATAACATAAAACGCTCTTAGATAGTTTTTCTCTCCACTGCAATCATAAAGCTCTTTACTAACTAGCAGCTGATAGATCAGATATACCGCTGTGCATACACAATAAATGCTTATCATAAAAACTGATGGATTAAACAATTCAAATCCTACAAATATAGTGCTTACTGCGCTTATAGCCGAGGAAACCCCGACTAGCACGGCGTTTGATAGCAGATCCGTGCTGCGTATTGCCCGCGCTAAAAAATATAACCCTACAGCTAGGCATATCATAGATATAAGTCCGACGCCCTCCAACGCGCCCACTTTATCTACATTCTTGATATATCTGCCTACCGCATTTAACGCCTCAAGCCCAAACGCTATGTAAAGGGTAGTTTTGGCAGTAGATAGATTTTCGCTCTGCTCTTTAGCGTCATCCGCATAAACATACAAGATTGCTCCCGCGCCTACGGATACATTTAGCTTTCGCACCATATCAGGCAACCTAAAAAAGTCGCTAATAAGCCAGATTAAAAACAAAACATTAGGCACCGAGAAAATAACCATAAAATGAAAAAAGCCCTGTTCTATATCCTTTAGGTCTGATGCTTGCACGCCCAAATCCGGACGAGATGAGTTTATAAGCGCCAGTAAATCGTTACCTTCTATACTCGTCCACATGACAGCAACCACTACTAAAAAAAGCCAGATGAGAAATGGCAGCCCGCCTAAAAGCTGAAAAATCGCAGAGATTATACGCCCAAGATAAAATCTATGCGCGCCGAAAGGCCCTAGGAACATATAAAATACGTAGGCTTTATTTAGATCGTAAGCCCTAGCTGAGCTTTGCGTAGAGCTAATTCTATCGGAATTTAAGGAAGCTGAATTTTGCCAAGTGAAATTCTGTCCTGCAAAATTCTGCGAGTTTGCAGCATTTTCGGTAGAATTCAAGCCTTTGGCGTTAGAATCTTGCTCGCTAGAGCCTGTCGCGGCAGAATCTCGCAAAATAGAATTTTCTTCATCCAAGCCTTGATCTGCAAAAGCTAAATTTTGTTCCGTAGAATTCTGTGGCGTAGAATTCTGCCTTGTGGAAGTGGAATTTTGCTCTATAGAATTCTGAGCCGCAGAATTTTGCTCACTAGTATCATCCTCCGTAAGTTCTTCTTGCGCTAAATCCAAATTCTCAGATTGCTCCTGTAGTTTCTCATCCAGGGACTTTTTTTCTTCGCCACTTTTACGTCTTATACTGGCTAGCGATGCAGGATTGCTGCTGCCGCCCCAAATATCTTCGCCCATCTGCTCTCCTTGATTTTTAAAGCAATTTTACCTGAAATTTAAGGAATTTTTGTATATTCGCTGCTACAAATTCAAAACAAAGGACAAAAATGCCAACAGTAACATTTCAAGGAAAGCCTGTAGAGCTAAGCGGGCAAGAGATAAATCTAGGCGATCGCGCGCCGCAAGTGCGCTTAGTAGCTCAAGATCTAAGCGAAATCGAGATCGCTAGCGGCAAGCACGTGCAAATCATCGTCGCCGTGCCGTCGCTAGATACGCCCGTCTGCGCGACGGAGGCACGCAAGTTCAACGAGCGCGCTGCATCACTTCCCAACACCGAAGTAATCGTCGTTTCGATGGATTTACCATTTGCGATGGGGAGGTTTTGCACGACTGAGGGGATCAAAAATCTACGCGTTGCAAGCGATTTCCGCGATAAGGAATTTTGCCGCCGCTACGGCACCCTCATCGCCAGCGGCGCATTAGCAGGTCTTAGCGCCAGAGCGATCTTCGTCATAGATACCGCAGGCGTCGTGGTTTATAAAGAACTCGTAAGCGACATAGCCTCTGAGCCCGACTACGACGCAGCGCTAGATTTTGCAGAGCTCGTCGCTCGCAACAGCTGCTCTAACTGAGCAAGATAATAGATCCAAGGTTTGGATAATTTTCGCCTCGCTTCAGTTCACTACTTTAAGCAAATTCGCCCTACTGCAAGTAAAAAACGAAGTAGGGCACTTAAAATTCTACTTCAATTTTACATTTTGATTTTACGCTTTAATTTGCGCTCCAGCGTACGCAAAGCTGTTAGCGCACTGCGATAGCAAACGGATGAGAACAAAATTTATAGGCACCTGCTGCTAAATTTTAAATTTAGCCATAGCGGGAGTTAAAATTTTAAAATTTGCCCGCTTAACTACTCCGCGCGATAAATTCGCTAAAAGATATCTCCTGCGCGTAAAATTTAACTCTGAGCAAGGCGAGTTTGTCTTGCAGCGACAGCGCCAGCTCCTCTATGCCGCTAAAATATGCAAAGCAGCAGATTTAGCGTCCTCTCTTTAGTCGCCGCAAAGCTTCCGTCGTCAAAAAATTTCTTTAAAAATACGAGCGTTTTTACCTTGTCCGTGCCCAGATCCTCGATGAAAACGCTGAAATATCTATATCCTAGCTCCTCCCGCGCTTCATCTTCCTGCGCGTAGTCGTCCGCCAGCTCGCGGTAAAATTCATTGTTTAAATCAGCAAGCACCGCAATCGCTTCAAGCGAGCAAGGCGCCTCAAGCGTGGCGAGGACGGTTAAAATTTCTTCAAATTTAACGATGTCGTCCGCAACCTTGATCGGCTCCCAGGAGCCCACGCCGTGATAGGCAAAATACACGGGCGAGGCGTCCCCCAGGGCAAAATCTACGAAAAACGGATCATCCATGCCGTTACGCGCGATGACCCGCCAGCTCTTGCGCCACTGCCCGGGTGCGTCGTCCGCAAGCTCCTCGCCCGTTTTGCGGCTAGCGAGCCTATACCCCTCCTGAAAACTCTCAAACTCGCCCTCGTCGGGGTAGAAAAAAGGCAGTAAAATCCACTCTGAAACGATACGCTTGCGGATAAAATTTCGGATCAAATCGGGGATTTGCACGGCGCTGCCTTTGGGTTAAATTTGAGCGAATTTTAGCAGAGTTTTTACTCCACGCAAAATTTACGTTCAAATTTGACGGATTACAAAATTTGAGCGCAAAAAGACAAGCGGAAGTATTTTAAGATGGATTTGAATGTTGCGACGAAAATTTCGTCCCAAGACTAGGCAATTAGCCTGTCGCAGGGCGAAATTTTCTAGCTCATTCAAAGACGCTTAAAAGACGACGCGCTAAATTTTATAGCGACTGCAAAATTTTAGGTTTACCAAACGCCGTAATCGGCCTAATCTCCCCCTTAAATTTCTCAATCTGCGCTAGTACGGTGTGAGCCGAGTTGCTTTGTGCGAGACTCGACGTGCCTTTGTCAAACGTAAGCACATTTACGCAGCCGTGCTGGCAGAGGCTCTTTTCGCCCCAAACCTCGGGATCGTACCACGCGCCCTCGCAGATCGCTGCGACGCGCTCAGGCACGATGTCGGTGACTAGCACGCCCGCTAAAATTTCGCCGCGGTCGTTGAAAACGCGCACGATGTCGCCCGTAGCCAAACCGCGCGCTTCGGCGTCTTTTGGATTGATAAGCACCGGCTCTCTGCCGCTAACCTCGGCGAAATTTCTGATAATCGAGTTGTTTAGCTGGCTGTGCAGGCGGTAGCGAGAGTGCGGGCTTACGATATGAATCGGGTATTTCGCCGTCTTTTTCGCATCCCCCAGCCACTCTTTAGGTTCAATCCAAGTAGGCATCGGCGGGCAGTCGGCATAGCCCATCTTAGCGATCGTTGGTGAGTAAAGCTCGATCTTGCCGGATGGCGTACCGAGACGATTTTTGGCGGGATTTTCGCGGAATGCCGCAAGGCGCGTGTATAGCGCGCTGCTCTCGTCGTCCTTTTCAAAGCGCACAAAGCCCTTGTCGTAAAATTCCTCAAAGCTAGGCATCGTTATATTTAGACCTTTAGCTTGCTCTACGGCATCGGCGTAGAATTCCTTCATCCATCCTAGCTCATCCTTGCCCTCGCTAAAGACCTCGCCGTATCCCCAGCGCTTGCAGATCTGCTCGCAGATCCAAAAGTCGCTCTTGCTCTCGCCCATCGGCTCGATTGCGGGCCTGTAAGCGACTATGTATTCGCCCGTAGCGCCGGTTTGGTTGATGTCGTTGCGCTCGACCTCGACGGCCACCGGAAGCACGATGTCGCTAAGCCTCGCCGTGCTCGTCCAGTAAGGTTCAGCGGTGATAACGGTGTCGAGCTTACGCCACTGCTTGACGATATTATTCACGTCTTGATGGCGCGTAAACATCGATCCGCACGCCATATAAGCGACCCTCATATGCGGTAGCTTGATTTTAGTGCCGTCGTAGTCGATCTGCTTGCCCGGATGCTCCAGCGCCTCGATGCTGCGAGAGGACGGGATAGTAATGTTTTTCGCGTTTTTCCAAGGCGCAGAGCCCGTATTTTCGTATTTCTCATCTATGCGCGTGCTAAGGCCTTTTAAAATCGGAGCCACTTTATTCGTAGCGCCCGCAGAGTCGTATCCTAGACTAAATTCAAAGCCGAGACCCTCCTTGCCGATATACCCCAGCATCGCATTAAGCACCACTAGCGCCCAGAAAGGCTGCTCGCCGTGATCTGCGCGCTGCAAACCGCGACCGATTAGGATCGTGGTCGGCTCCTTTGCAAGTGCCGTAGCAAATTTCGCAATAGCCTCCTCGCTAAGCCCGCAAATTTTGCTCGCCCAAGCTGCATCCTTTACGATTTTATCGCTCTCGCCTAAAAAATACGCTTTAAATTTATTAAATCCGACGGTGTATTTTTTGATAAATTCCTCGTCGTAGAGGTTGTTCGTAAACAGATAATGGCACATACCGATGATGAGCGCGGTGTCGGTATTTGGGCGCACGATGAT
>CAURQQ010000015.1:0-48023 GCA_963527265.1 uncultured Campylobacter sp.
AGATGGCGTTTACCTACCTAAACGACGCGCTAAAAAAACGCGTAGAGCCGATCGCTGAGGAGTTTGGGAGCAAATTCGTCTATGAGCTCGACGTAAATAACCAAGCTCACCTTGACGGTCTTGCGGATCGTATCAAAGCAGACCTTGGCGAGATTGATTTCGTCGTGCACGCGGTAGCCTACGCGCCAAAAGAAGCGCTAGAGGGCGAGTTTGTGAATACTACAAAAGAAGCCTTTGATATCGCGATGGGCACGAGCGTGTATTCGCTACTAAGCCTCACGCGCGCGGTGCTACCGGTGCTAAAAGAGGGTGGCTCGGTGCTCACGCTAACCTACCTCGGAGGGCCGAAATTCGTGCCTCATTACAACGTCATGGGCGTTGCAAAAGCAGCGCTTGAAAGCTCCGTGCGCTATCTTGCTCACGATCTTGGCGCGCGCGACATCCGCGTAAACGCTATCAGCGCGGGCCCTATCAAGACGCTTGCCGCAAGCGGGATCGGTGATTTTAGGATGATTTTACGCTACAACGAGATCAACGCGCCGCTAAAACGCAACGTCACGACGCAAGACGTCGGCAACAGCGCGATGTATCTGCTCAGCGACCTAGCTAGCGGCGTGACCGGCGAGGTGCACTACGTCGACTGCGGCTACAACATCATGGGTATGGGCGACGTGGCGACCGACGCCGAAGGTAAGACGATCCTCGCGTGGGATGCGGGCAAGGCCGAATAAAGCGGCGTACAAAAAGGCAAAATTTGGCGCGCACGGTGTATTACGAGGCTAGGCACAAAGCCATAGCAGAGGGCGGCATAGAGGGCATCGCCGCCGTTTTGCGAGGTGATAATGAGGCCGAGAAAGCCTCGCTTTTGTTGTGTCTAGATTATTACCTTGATCCCTACTACGGCTGCACGCTGGCGCATGAGAGCGAAATTTTCGCCCTTTTGCAGGAGCTGCTTCTGAGCGAGCGCTCGCAAGCTATCAGAGACGATATTTTGCAGCTTCTGGGCGATTACTGCGGCGATTTTAGCGTACTGCGAAGCAGGATTTGCGAGGCGCCTGACGAGCTTTTGCCCGATATTAAGCACTTGATCGAAAGATAAATTTAACGACCGGCGCGCTTTTGTGCACGGTAATTACGCCGCGGCGAGCGGTAGCGAAATTTGCCGCGCCTCCGCATACGCACCTTTTTGTTGCGAAAATGCGGCAGCATAAAATTTTAAGATTGAAAGCGGCGATGAGAACCTTGGATGAGCGAGGAGCTCGATTTAGCGAGCATACCTAAAAACGGCATGGAGATAGAGGATTATTTCATAGCTGTTTTTAAAAAAAGCGGCAAAAACCGCCAGGAAGGAGCTTGATGAAAAAGGATTATATCTGCGTATTCGACTGCGAGACGATCCCAGACGTAGCGGCGCTGGTGCGGGTGCTGGATGAGGATGCGATCGCGAGCTGCTTTGAGCCTTTCGATAAAAAAAGCTTCGCAAAGCTTCTTGACGCACAGCTCTCGCAAAAAATCAGTAGCGAGAAGCAAAACGCGTCTTTAAATTTTGCTGTAAATTTGGCGGAGCAGAATTTTAAAATAGAAAATTCCGAGCAAAATTCCGCGCCGCAAAACTTTACGCAACAAGACGTCGCACCTCAAAGCTTTGCGAGTGAAAATTTCGCTGAAAATCTCGCGCATGGAAATTTTGCGAGCAAAAATTCCGCGTCGCTAAATTTAACCTACGACGATACCGCGCCCCAAGGCTCCGCAGCACAGGGCGCTGCGGTAGAAAATTCTACGCTCCGAAGCTCTGCGTATCAGAATTTCGCGGCGGAAAGCTCTACGCTACAAAGCTTCGCATCCCAAAGCTCAAAGAGCGAAAATCTCGCTTTAAATTCCGCGCAAGATCCCGCGTCAAACGCGCTAAATTTTAAAATTTACGGCGAGCAGCCGATCTTTAACGCGGATAAAAGCAAAATTTTAAACCACAAATTGCTCTCGCTTAGGGCGATGGAGATTTTCAAAGAAAAAACCGGCAGCGAATTCCTACCCGTCTGCTTCCACCGCGTCGTTAGCATTAGCGCCGTGATGGCGGACGGATTCGGCAGATTTTTGCGCGTCTCGACGCTTGATGGCGAGAACGAGCGCGATAAAATCGCAAAATTCCTAGCCTTCATCGAGGATTTTAATCCGCGGCTCGTGAGCTTCAACGGGCGTGGGTTCGATCTGCCGATGATTATGGCGCGCGCGATGTGCTATGATCTAAGCGCCGCGGCGTATTTTGAGACGAACGATCGCGATAACAACAAGAGCAAATGGGAGAACTACCGCAGCCGCTACGACGGGCGGTTCCATCTGGACTTGCTCGATCACATCAGCGATTTTGGCGCCGTGCGCGGGCTCAAGCTCGATCATATCTGCGCCAGCGTGGGCCTTCCCGGCAAATACGACGTGCACGGCGATCAGGTCTTGCAGCTGTATTACGGCGGCGAGCAGGCCAAGATCGACGAGTACTGCAGATCCGACGTGCTCAACACCTACTGGCTGTTTTTGAAATACGAGCTTTTGCGCGGTAAGATCACCAAAGACGACTATCTGAATTACATCGCGGTGATGGGCGAATTTTTGCAAAAAGAGTGCGCGGGCATGAGCTACACGCCCGTTTTTTGCGACTTTATAGAAAGGGAGCTAGCGGCATATGCGAAGTGAAATTTTTAAAATTTTAAAAGGCGCGGTTTTTGCTGCGCTGTTTTTGCTCTGCGGCGCGGTTGCGGATGAGGCTAAATTTAAACCTATGCTGCTTAAAGAATATGTCCCCGGCATGAATATTACGGGCTGGGTCGTTAGCGAGAAGCTAGACGGCGTGCGCGCGATCTGGGATGGCAAAAATCTGCGCTCCAGGCGCGGCAAGATCATAAACGCTCCTGAGGGCTGGAGCGCGGGCTTTCCGCCGTTTTTCGTCGACGGCGAGCTATACACGGCGCGCGGAGAGTTTGAACAGCTCGTCTCGATCGTCTCTTCTAGCGTGCCCGATGAGCGGTGGAGCAGGGTGAAATTTTACGCGTTTGACCTGCCGAAGGAGCAGAAAAACCTAAGCGCGAAGATGGAAATTTTAAGAAATTTTATCGCTTCAAGCGGCGCGCAAAATTTACTCATCGTGCAGCAAACCCCGGTAAGCACGCACGCCGACGTGCAGGCGTATTTCGATCGCGTCATCGCAGCAGGCGGCGAGGGGGTCGTGCTGCGTGATCCAAACGCGCTTTATGAAAGCGGGCGCAGCGATAAAATTTTAAAATACAAAAAGATGCACGATAGCGATTGCAAGGTCGTAAAAATCAACCCCGGCTACGGCAAAAACGAAGGCAAGATGGGCTCTTTAAGCTGCGTGGATCTACGTAGCGGAGCGAAATTTAAAGTAGGCACGGGCTTTAGCGACGAGATGCGGGCAAATCCGCCTAAAGTAGGCACGATCATCACCTATCAATACCAAAACCTAACCCGCGAGAAAAAGCCGCGCTTCCCCGTATTTTTGCGCGTGCGACCAGCGATTTAATCTAAGGGGCTATAATCGCGTATTTTGATAAATTTGATCCGAAGGAGGATGGATGAAAATTTTAATTACAGGCGGCGCGGGATACATCGGTAGCCACGTCGCAAAGGCGCTTTTAGAAGCGAACCGCCACGACGTCGTCATACTGGATAATCTTTGCAAGGGCTCGATGCGAGCGATCGAGGCGCTTCGCAAGATAGGCGAGTTTGAGTTCGTGCAAGAGAGCCTAGAAAATACCCCCGCAATCGAGAAGCTTTTTAAGCGCGAGAAGTTTGATGCGATCATTCACTTCGCGGCGTTTATTGAGGTTTTTGAAAGCACGCAAAATCCGCTAAAATACTATCTAAACAACACCGCCAATGCGATGAATTTAATCGCGCTTGCGAACAAATACGGCGTAAAAGACTTTATCTTTAGCTCCACTGCGGCGACCTACGGCGAGCCGGACATCCCGCAAGTAAGCGAGGAAACTCCGCAAAATCCGATCAATCCGTACGGCAGAAGCAAGCTGATGGTCGAGTGGGTGCTAAAAGACGCGGCGGCGGCAAATCCGAATTTTAAATATGGAATTTTGCGCTACTTCAACGTTGCGGGTGCGGCAAGCGACGGCACGATCGGGCAGAACTACCCGAACGCGACGCATCTAATTAAGGTGGCGACTCAAACGATCGTCGGCAAGCGCGATAAGATGAGCATTTTCGGCGATGATTACGATACCAAGGACGGCACCTGCATACGCGACTACATCCATGTAGAGGATCTCGCAAGCGCGCATCTGGCGGTACTTGATTATCTGCAAAGTAACGACAGCGCGGTCTTTAACGTAGGCTACGGCACGGGCTTTAGTGTAAAAGAGGTCGTTAATGAAGCTAAAAAAGTAAGCGGCGTGGATTTTAAAGTGCAGATCGCTCCGCGCAGAGCGGGCGATCCTGCCTGCCTCATCTCAAACGCGGATAAAATTCGCACCAAAACCTCTTGGCGGCCCGAGCACGAGAGCCTGGATGAGATCATCCTAAGCGCGCTTAATTGGGAAAAGAAGCTCTAGGTTCTAGCGTGAAAGTGCGATTTGAAATTTTAAAATTTTACTCCGTCGCGTTTAATAGCGGCGAGCAAAAGGAAGCCTTGTTTGCTTAAAATTCTAAACGCCCCCGAAGCCGCGCAGCGTAAGCTCGGCGTCGTGCTATCGTATGTGAATATCTTTGTTTCTACGATACTTACTTTGGTTTATACGCCGTTTTTCCTGCGGGCGCTGGGGCAGAGCGAGTTTGGGCTATATTCTTTAGCGAGCAGCGTTATCGGCTATTTGGCGATTTTAGATTTGGGTTTTGGTAACGCCGTGACGGTCTATACAGCCAAATACGTCTCAAGCGGCGAAGTGGAGCGCATGCATAAGCTGCACGGAACGATCTTTAGTGTGTATCTGGTAATGAGCGCGGTGATCGTGCTTGCAGGAGCTGCGCTGCTAGCCAATCTGCACGCGATTTTTGGCGCTAAGCTAAGCGCTAGTGAGATGGGCGAAATTCGCATTATGCTAATGCTGCTAACTGCGAATTTAGCGATTAGCTTTCCTTTTAGCATCTATTCGTCGATCCTTACGGCGCATGAGAATTTCGTATTTATCAAGCTAATTGGGATCTTTCGCACGATCGCTCTGCCGCTAGTTGCGGCACCTGCGCTACTTTTGGGATATAAGGCTATCGCGATCGTAATCATCGCTACGGCAGTAAATTTAATCTGCGTCGCGGCAGATTTCATCTACTGCAAGCGCAAAGTCTCACCCGTGATAAGCGTGCGAAATTTCGACGCCCCCACGCTTAAGCAAATTTTTGGCTACTCATTTTTTATATTTTTAGGCATCGTAGTCGATCAAGTAAACTGGAACGTCGATAATTTTATCTTAGGCGCTGTAGCAGGCGCTACGGCAGTCTCCACGTATGCCGTAGCAAGCACGATAAATGCCACTTTCGTCACGCTTTCGCTCACCATTAGCGGCGTAATGCTTCCTAAAATCGCCAAAATGGTCTCTGCAAACTCCACCGATTCCGAGCTTAGCGCGGAATTTATCAAAATAGGCAGGTTGCAATTTTACGTGATATTTTTTATCGCGTCGCTTTTGGTGATTTTTGGGCAAGAGTTTATCGTGCTCTGGGCTGGCGCAAATTATGAAATTTCATATGCAATCGCGCTTATTTTGGTGCTTCCAGTAAGCGTGCCGTTGATTCAAAATTTAGGCTTAGCCGTGCTTCAGGCAAAAAACAAAGTCAAATTTCGCTCAATCGCCGCGTTTTGCGTCACGCTCGTAAATATCGCTATTTCTATCCCGCTAGCTAAGGCTTACGGTGGCGTGGGCGCTGCGTGCGGCACGGCTTTTGCGATCACCTTGCTAAATATCTGCGTGATGAATATCTACTATGCTCGTGTAATCGGACTTGACATCGCTAAATTTTGGCAAAATATCGGCGCGATGGTAGTAAAATTTGCTCCCGCAATCGCAGTAAGCCTAGCGATAAATTACGCACTAGACTTGCACGGAGTGAGCTTTTTGCTAATTTGCGGCGGGCTTTATTCGGCTATGTTTGTGCTAAGCGCGTATTTTTGGGCGATGAATGACTACGAACGCGCGATTTTTGGCGGCATTGCAGCTAAGATAAGGAGGCGGGCTTGAGCTTCAATGTAATTAGCGAAGTGGTTACGAAAGACCGCTGTATCGGCTGCGGCGTCTGCGCGAGTAGCTGCCCTTTTAGCGTGCTAAAAATGCGGCTTGGAGGCAATGGATTTTACGCGCCCGAGGAGGGCGAAGGGTGTCGCGACAAATGCGATATCTGCCTAAAAGTCTGCCCGTTTTACGAAAAAGACGCGCTTGAAAACGAGCTAAATTCTAAATCATATACAGAGTTGGAAGGCTTTAGCCCAGATTTTGGCAGGTTTTTAGCCACTTACAAATTCTACAAAAAAGATGAAGCGCAGCGCCTAAGCAGTGCAAGCGGCGGTGCGGGAGATTATATTTTTCACGAGCTTTTTGCGCGTGGGCTCATTGATTACGCGATTTGCGTCGTGCCCGCGGACGAAGGGGATTTTATAGCCCAAAATCACAAGTGGGATTTTTCCGCCCGCGAAAATTTAGTGGTGGCTCAGAATTTACAAAATTCCGCAACCAAAAATTCCAAACAGAATTCCGCAATTCCAAATTTAACACAGAATTTGGCGAACGATGATTCTATAAATTTTACGAGTGCGAAAAATTCTTTTTGCGAAAATTTTACGCAGAATTCCGCGCAGAATTTTACAAATGAAAATTTCGCGCAGAATTCTAAAACTTCTTGTGAAAATTCCGTATCAGTGCAGGATTTTGCTTGCGAGAATTCCAAAAACGCGCGAAATTATGCGGGCAAAAATTCCGTGCCGCTATTTAAATTTAGCGTGATAAAAAATGCCGATGAGCTTACTCGTGCGCGCTCGTCCGCTTACTATCCGCTCACGCTTGAAGCAGTGCTAAAAGAGATGTCGCGCCACGAGGGTAGATACGCGATCAGCGCGCTGCCGTGCTTTGCTAAGGCTTTAAGGCTTGCTGCGAGTAAAAATCCGCGCCTTAAATCCCGCATAAGCTTTATTATTGGGCTGGTTTGCGGACAGGGCAAGGGTGCTGGTTTCACGCATAAGCTGGCAGATCTTGCGTTTAAAGAGCGTAAGCAGCTCGCGGCAGTTAATTACAGATATAAAATCGCGGGCAAAAGCGCGATGAGCTTTGGCTTTAAATTTCACGCTGCAGACGGCAGTGAGGCGATAGACGATCGCAGTAGTAGCGCCTTTGCATACTGGAGCTCGCGCGCTTTTACGCCTCTTGCGTGCAACTCCTGCACCGACGTTTTTGCCAAATGCGCCGACGTCGTGCTGATGGATGCGTGGCTGCAAAGCGAAATGAGCGAGTGGCGCGGCACATCGCTCGTAATTACGCGCGCAGCTCAGATCGACGCGCTATTTTCGCAGCCTACGAAGCAGGCGCGCGAGGCGATTTTTTGCGAGCGGATATCCGCAGCAGAGGTGCAGCGCTCGCAGAAAAGCCAGGTGGAGTGCAAAAACGAAATTTTCTATGGCGCGAAAAACCCGCTTAGGCGTTACATCTTGCGCCAGAAGCTTCAGATTCAGCGATATAGTGCTACGCATTTTGATTGTGATGATTTTATCGCTGCTAGGCTTAAAAAAATTGCCGCGGCAAATAAAGTGCTAGCGCTTTTGGCGCTACCAAAGATCGCGGCATATAAAATTTATAGGAAGTTTGCATGAAGATCGGGATTTTTACCCTGCCGCTAGTAAATAATTACGGCGGAATTTTACAAGCTTACGCGCTAAGCCGCGTGCTAGTGGGGCTAGGGCATGAGCCACGTCTCATAAACTTGCGCCTGCAAAGAAGTAAACTATCGATTGCGTATATTAAATTTTTAGTGGTATGCGCGCTTAAAAAGGAGCTTTGCGGCGCGAAATTTAATCCCTCTTACGAGCGCGATACTAGCGAGTTTGTATCGGAAAATATTCCTTCAACCGCGCCTGTTTGCACGCCTGCGGATTTAAAGGCGCTGTGCGAGAAAGAACGCTTTGAAGCGGTGATTTTAGGAAGCGATCAAGTTTTTCGTCCTAGCTATTTTGCGGATTTTGCAGATTGCTTTAGCCTTGGATTTTTGCCGGCTAACTGCACGCGGATCGCCTATGCTGCAAGCTTTGGCGGAGATAGGCTCTGTGGGCTTAAAAATCCCGCAGATTTAAAAGCTCACGCTGCAAATTTGGCTAAATTTAAAGCTATTTCGGTGCGTGAGTGCGATGGTGTAAAGCTTGCACGCGAATGCTTTGGCGTAGATGCGCACTGGGTGCTAGATCCTACGCTTTTAGCTAACAAAGAGATTTACGATAAATTTTTAAGCCATGTACCGCAGCGCAAGGGCTTTGCCTATATCCTAGATCCATCGCCTCGCTCTGAAGCGGCGATAGAGCTGCTAAAAAAGCAAAGCGGCCTAGAGATAGATGAGGTGAACGACCGCGGCAACCGCATCGGCATAAAAGCATGGCTAAGCGCTATTGCGGGCGCAGAGTTTGTGCTAACCGACTCATTTCACGGCTGCGTATTTTCCATAATCTTTAATAAGCCGTTTTTTGTGCTCGTTAATGCCAGTCGCGGCGCGTCGCGCTTTAGCTCACTTTTGGGCTCGTTCGGGCTTGAAGATAGAGCTTTGCAAGATCCCAAAGACGCGCGCTTTAACGCGACTATCGATTGGGATGGCGTAAATGAGGCGTTGCGCCGTAAAAGAGAGGACTCGATGAAATTTTTAAAAACAAGTTTAGGCTCATAAAATGAAAATAGCTATGGTAATTTCTGCTTTAGGCAAGGGCGGTGCCGAGCGCGTGCTAAGCGTGCTGGCAAATTTTTTCTGCCGTGAGAATGAAGTCTGCGTGATAAAATTTGACGCAGATGAGCCGTTTTACGCGTTGGATCCTAAGATCGAGCTTCTTAGCTTGGATTTAGGAGTGGGCGATTTGGGAGTATTTGGCAATATAAAAAAGCGCTACGATAAAATTTTAGCCTTGCATAGGCTTCTAAAAAGTCGTAAATTTGACGTCGTAATCTCGTTTTTAGATAATACCAATGTCCTTACGCTTATCGCAAATCTTGGAGTTGGGCAGAAAATCATCGTCTCCGAGCACACCAATCATCGTTTTTTAAAAAGTCCGATCTGGCGAGCTCTCAAGCGGATCTTTTATCCGAGGGCTGCAGGTCTTAGCGTGCTTAGTAAATTCGATCTGGATCATTACACATATGTGCAAAATCGCGTGATTATGCCTAATCCGATGTTTGAGATCAGCCATGCTAAAGAGGCCCGCCCGCCTAAAGAAAATATCATCCTAGCAGCCGGCCGGCTCAATGTCTATAAGGGCTTTGATGTCCTTCTTAAGGCGCTTGCGCTTATAGATTTCAATCTTTTAAAAGAGTGGAAGGTGGTGATCGCAGGCGACGGAGAGGAACGAAAGAGCCTTGAGAGTCTAGCTGCGAAGCTGCGCTTAAATGTGCAGTTCATCGGCTTTGTGCGCGATATCGAAAGCTTATATGAACGCGCTAAAATCGTAGTCGTAACTTCCAAGATGGAGGGCTTTTGCAATATTTTGATGGAGAGTATATTTTTCGGTACCGCTAGAATTTCCACAGATTGCATCGCAGGTCCTAGCGAGCTTATAAGCGACGGCGTGGATGGGTTTTTGTGCCCTATAGGCGATAGCGCGAGCATCGCTAAAAAGCTTGAAATTCTAATGAGTGACGAGAAGCTACGCGAGCGACTCGTGCAAAACGCCTCCAAGCGCGAAGAGAGCTTTAAAATTGAAACGATCGGGCGACGCTGGCTGGATTTCATAGCCGCTACGATACACAGGGAGGAATAATGAGCGAAAATCCCCTAATCTCGGTCATCATCCCCGTTTATAATGTCAAAGAATTCCTGCGCGCTTGCGTGGAGCGTATCACGGCGCAGACCTATACTAACTTAGAAATTTTACTCGTAGATGATGGCTCAAATGACGGCAGCGAGGCGATTTGCGACGAATACGCTGCGCGTGATCCTCGTGTGCGAGTGCTGCATAAACCAAACGGCGGGCAAGCTAGCGCACGAAACGCTGCTTTAGATATCGCTCGCGGGGAGTTTATCAGTTTCGTAGACAGCGACGATTTGATAAGTCTTGATTTGATTGAGACTCTTTTTCATCTTACGCAGAAATTTTGCACCAAAATCGCTATGTGCGGCTACACAGCATTTAGCGACGAGAGCGAAATAAATAATTTCAAGGCGGCTTTAAATTCTAAAGAAAATCAAAATTCTAAAGAGGTTAGCGATCCAGGAGGAGCTGCAAATTTAAATACCTGCGCAGGCGAATATAAAATATCGCCGCAAGAGCTTTTTAGACGCAGCTGCACGCAGGATCCGTATTTTAGCACCGCGGTTTGGCGCGCGCTGTTTGCTCGCGAAATTTTCGCTGCTTTGCGCTTTCCTGCGGGGCAGATCTATGAGGATGTGGCGATATTTTTTGATATTTTTAACGCTTCTATTGCGGCGTGCACGGATGAAATTTTATATTTTTATCGCGTAAGGGCGGGCTCGACCGTAAACTCATTCGCGCGCAGGCATCTTGCAGTCATCGCTGCGGTGCGCCGCTATACTGAGGCGATCGCTGCGAATTATCCAAGCTTGGCGCGTGAGGCTAATTTCACTCGCTGCGAATCCGCGCTGAATACGGCGTTTTTAATTATCAAATCGAGCTTTGATCCTGCAAGTTCGGATGGGGATGCGACTTCTCCTTCCAAGGCTAATATGTGCAGCTTGGCAAACGAGGCAGATTTACGCGGTGCTGATAGTTTATCTTGCGCATGCGGTAAAAATTCTGCAGTTAAAAATTCCGCCAAGCAAAATTATATGCGAAATTCTAAGCAAAATTCCGCGTCGCAAAGAAAGATCGCAGATCCCCGCTCTCCTTTAAGCGCTGCAGAAGCTGCGGATCAGATCCGCTCACTGCACGCTTTGGTGCGCGAGCGGCTGGATTTTGGATTTTTCGCAGCGCATGCAAGCCGCACGCAGACGCTGATGATGGTCTTGTTTTACGCCAGCCCCGCGCTTTTGCGGCTATTTTATAAAATTTATCGGAAGCTAAAATGAAAATTTTATTCGTCATCGCGGCTCTTAGAAACGGCGGCGCAGAGCGCGTGCTGCAGGTTTTGGCGAACCATTTTGCGCGCGCAAACGATGTTACGATCGCGATTTTGGAAAATGACGAGGGCAGGTATAAATTTAGCGAAAAGATAAAATTTTTGCATCTGGATGTTTATAAAAACGGCGGCAGGTTCGATAAATACAGAATTTTGCGCGAGTGTTTCAAGCGCGAGCGCCCAAGCGTCATCATCAGCTTTATGGACTGGACGAACGTAGCGTGCGTGATCGCAAATTTCGGACTTAAAATTCCACTC
Organism: uncultured Campylobacter sp.; assembly: GCA_963527265.1. Lineage (GTDB taxonomy): Bacteria > Campylobacterota > Campylobacteria > Campylobacterales > Campylobacteraceae > Campylobacter_B. The sequence goes on from CAURQQ010000015.1 coordinate 11,529, forward strand.
ATCGCGACCGAGCACAACGCGCACGATTATCTGCAAAGCGGGCTTTTTAGTCGCGTGCGCGATCTGTGCTACAAAAAGGCAGACGCGCTTACGGTGCTTACGCGCTCGGACTTTGAGTACTATTCGCGATTTGTCAAAAACTGCTTCGTCGTGCATAACCCCTTTTTCGGCGAGATTTGCGATACCAATGGCGCTAAGCGAAACGTGATCTTAAGCGTCGGCAGGCTCGAGCCCGTAAAGGGGTATGAAATTTATTTTGATGCGCTAAGCAGGATCGATAAAAGCCTGCTTGCGAAGTGGGAAATTTTAATCGCGGGCGACGGCTCGCTGCGCGAAAGCTTGCGCGAGCTCGTGGCGCGACTCGGGCTTGAAGTGCGATTTTTAGGGCATAAGCAGGACGTGAGCGAGCTGTATAAAGAAGCCAAAATTTTTGTGCTAAGCTCGCTTAATGAAGGGCTTTCAAACGTGCTGATCGAGTCTGCGTTTTACGGCTGCGCACGGCTTAGCAGCGACACGGCGGGCGCAAAAGAACTCATAAAAGACGGCTTTAGCGGCATTTTGTTTAAACGCGGCGATGCGAATGAGCTTGCGAGCAAGCTTGAAATTTTAATGAGCGATGAGGCGCTGCGAGACGCTCTCGTGCAAAATGCAAATGAAAATTTAGACGAGTTTTCGCAGGATCGCATCATTAAGCTCTGGCAGGGCTTGATCGATCGGTTTGCGTGCAAATAACGGCCGCTTATCGATGCCCTAGCGGCGCGCAGGGATAAATTTAAACTTCGGTGTGCTAAGATAGGCTCTTGCGCCCGAGCGTAACAGCGCGTTTAAATTTACAAAGCGCATCGCGCGATGAAATTTTGCCCGCTTGGAGGCAGCGCAAAATACGCTAAATTTAAACGGAGTGCGCGGCGTATGCTCGCATAAAAAGCGGAACTAAAGCTTAAATTTAGGGCGCGGCAGCGATATTTAAAAGGTAAAGGGATGAAGAAATTAAGCGTTTTTATATATTCGATGGGAGGCGGCGGCGCCGAGCGCGTCGTAAGCAACCTCCTAGGCGAGCTTACGGCACACTACGAGGTGCATCTAGTGCTGATGAACGAGAGGATTTTTTATGAAATTCCAAGCGGCGTGCATATCCATTTCATCGAAAAATCAGCCCCCTTTGAAAACGGGCTGCTGAAGCTCGCAAAGCTGCCGTTTTTGGCGCTGCGCTACAAAAAGCTATGCGAGAGGCTGGGCATTGATATCCACTTCGTTTGGATGAACCGCCCGTGTTACGTGGCGGCGCTGGCGCGGGTTTACGGATTGGGCGGAGCGATGATTTTTAACGAATGCTCGACGCCGTCGGTGCTGTATAAAGAGCCGAGCTTTAAATCTAAAATTTCAAAATTTTTGCTGCGCAAGCTCTATCCGAAGGCCGATTTTATCTTTCCAAACTCGCTTGGAAATCTGCGCGATCTGGCGGATAATTTCGGAATTGACGAGCGCAAGATGAGCGTGCTATACAACGCGATCGATCTTGATGAGATTGGCCGCAAAGCTAGCGAGCCTATCGCGCAGGAGCGGCCGTTTTTCCTAAGCGTCGGCAGGCTCGATGCGGGCAAAAACCACGCGCTTTTAATCCGTGCGTATGCAAATTTAAAAAATAATGACAAAGACTTGCTGATCTTAGGCGACGGCGTGCTGCGAGCCGAGCTTGAGGCTCTGATAGAGGAGCTAGGCTTAGGCGGTCGCGTGAAGCTTTTGGGTTTTGACGCAAACCCGTATAAATATATGGCCAGATGCTACGCGTTTGTTTTCGTAAGCCTTTTTGAAGGGTTTTCAAACGCGCTCATCGAGGCTCTTGCGTGCGGCAAGCTCGTGATTTCAAGCGATCATCAAAGCGGTGCGCGCGAGCTTATGGGGCAGAGCGAATGGGGCGTGCTGGTGGGCGTGAACGATTTAGAAAGCACCCAAGCGGCGATGCAAAAAGCGCTGGATGATGAAAATTATGTAAAATTTTATGAGAAAAAGGCTAAAATTAGAGCCTCGTTTTTCGATAAAAAACGGATAGCAAGCGAGCTGATCGCAAAAATAGAACAAATCGACGAAGGAAAATAGGCGTGGGTGAAGAAAAAAAGGCTTTTAGCGTCAGAGAGATCGACGAAGGATCGGACGATCAAAAAGGCGCGCAATCAATGGGTGCCGACAAAGCTGCCTTAAGCGAAAATTTCGCTAGTGAGGGAAATTTTGACGCAGAGTATTCCGCAGGCGGCGGTGAGAATTTTAACGGCGAAAATGCCGAGCTTGAGGGTAGTGAGGATACCGCGCCTCAGAGCGATAAAAATTCCGCGCTTGATGTAAAAAATTCTGCGAGCAAAAATTCCGCGCACGCCGGCGTTAAAAATTTAAGCGACGATCAAGCGCGCGCTGTTTCTGCAAAAATGCGAACACAAAAAAAATCCAAAAAGGCTAAAAAATCAAACGGACGAAATTCCGCCTCGGTAAATTCTGAAAATTCCGCAGGCGCAAATTCTACAAACTCAAATTTGAAAGGCACTGCGAATTCCACGAGCAAAAATTCTACAAATAAAAATTCCGCTGGCGTTGCGAACTCTACAAATAAAAATTCCGCAAAAGCCGCTAATTTGGCTAAATTTAAAAATGCGAATTCCGCAAGTGCTTTAAATTCTACAAACGGCATAAATTCTGATAATTCTAAAAGCCCCACAACAGAAAATTCCCAGAATTCTAAAAATCAGTCAGCTGGCGCGCTTCCTGCTAGGCGCAGAATTTTTGGCTTTATAAAAAATTATGAGTTTTCCAAGCATATTTTGCTGATGATTTTGTTTGCATTTGCCTTTAGCGTGGCGTTTCGTATGTGGTGGGTGCACTGGGCGAGCGGTTTTCCGAATTACTTTTTTTGGAACGGCGAGCTGATGATAAACACCAACGACGGCTACGCCTTTGCAGAGGGCGCGCGCGACCGACTCGCCGGCTTTCATCAGCCCAACGATCTTAGCTACTTTAGTGCACCGCTTTCGATCGTGACGGCGTCTTTGGCTGAAATTTTGCCCTTTAAAATCGAGACGATATTCGTTTATCTGCCGGCTTTGTTTAGCTCGCTCATCGTAGTGCCGATCTTGCTTATCTCAAGCGAGTTTCGCTGCATGCGCGCAGGCTTCATCGGCGCGCTTGTCGCGAGCGTGGCGAATAGCTACTACAACCGCACGATGGCGGGGTATTACGACACCGATATGCTAAATATCGTACTTGCGATGTGTATTTTGTGGGCGCTCATCCGTATCTGCACGCGCGGTTCGCGCAGCACGCTGTTTTGGCTGGGCGCGTTTGTGATATTTTATATGTGGTGGTATCCCTCCAGCTTCTCGCTAAATTCCATGATGCTCGCCGTATTTTTCGCCTACACGCTGATTTTTAAGCGAAAAAGTGCGGTAAATTACGAAGCGATGATCATCTTTTTGATCGCGCTTTGCTCCACGCCGATTGCGGTAAAAATTTTAATCTCGCTTGCGCTATTTTGGCTCTTTGCGTTTAGAGGAAAGCTATTAAATTTCAAAATTTTAGCGATTATCGGCGCGCTTGCCGTAGTCTTTTTCGTCGCAAACGGAGGTCTTAGCCCGATCATCTTTCAGGCGAAATTTTATATCTTCCGTTCCTTTGCGGACAACGCCGATACGGCATTTCATTTTTTCAACGTCAATCAAACAATCCAAGAATCGGGCATCGTGCCAACTAATATCTTTATGGAGCGCATCGGCTCGCACGTCGCGGTTTTCGTGATCGCGGCGATCGGATACGTAGTGCTTTGCTTTAGGCATAAGGAATTTTTGCTCTCGATCCCGCTTCTGCTTTTGGGCTTTGCGGCAAACAAAGCGGGCCTTAGATTTACGATCTATGCCGTGGGCGTGATGGGACTGAGCTTTGGATACATTTTGTATTTTTGCGTAAAGCGCTTGGATCTGCCAAAGATCGCGGGACGCGCGATACTGCTTATTTTGACAGCGCTTGCGATCTATCCCGCGTGGCAGCACATCGTCTCGTACAAGGTCGATACGGTCTTTTATCAAAGCGAGGTGCGGGTGCTTGACGAGCTCAAAGATAAGGCGCAGCGCGAGGATTACGCGCTTTCGTGGTGGGACTACGGTTACGGCATACGCTATTACAGCGATGTAAAGACCCTCATCGATGGCGGCAAACACCTAGGCAACGATAATTTCCCCGTTAGTTTCGCGCTTTTTAAAGATCAGATGAGCTCTGCGAATATGGCGCGCCTAGATGTCGAATACACCGAGCGCGGATATAGCGAGAAAATTCCAAACAAGTTAAAGCAAATTTTAAAAGATTATAACGCCACAGACGTAAATGATTTTATCTTAAGCTTGGGACTGGCTGATTTTAAGCCGCCAAAGCCTACGCGCGACATCTACTACATCTTGCCCGATCGCATGATGAATATCTTCCCCGTCGTCACGCAGTTTTCAAATATCGACATCACCGACGGCAAGCAGCTAAGTGAGCTGTTTTTCATAACGAGCGATAGGTTCGTTCAGGATCAAAGCGGCGTGCATATGGACAACGGCTTTTCGATCTCACCGAGCCTTTTAAATTTAGAGTATAGCGGCAGAAAATTTGCGATCAATACCTTTTACGAAACGAGCTATGACGCGAGCGGTAAGCTTGCGGTCAAGGAGTTTAATATGGACAGCAGCGCGCAATTTTACGTGATTTTCATGCGCGATTACGGGAGATTTTTGCTGCTAGATAAGACGATGCTAAACTCAAGCTATATTCAGCTTTTTGTATTTGAAAGATATAGGCCCGAGCTATTCGAGCCTGTGATCTTAAGCCCTGCTGTGAAAGTTTATAAATTAAAACGCTAGATAAAATTTTGCCGCAATCTAAGGAGAAATTTATGAAATTTAATCTCGCAACGCCAAGTAAGGAATGCAGCATATGGCTCGCATAGGGTTTTTAAGCCATGCCGATATGAGCTTACATTTCTTTCGCCGCCCGATAATGCAGGCTTTAAAAGAGCGCGGGCACGAGGTTTTCGCAATTGCTCCTCGCGGCGCTTATACGCAGGATTTGGCACGCGATTTTAATGCCGTAACTTACGATCTTGATCGAGCTAGCTTAAATCCGCTTACCGTATTTAGCAACACCAAAGCCCTTGCGCGTGAGCTAAAGAAGCTAAATTTGGACCTGCTGCAAACAGCTGCGCACAAATCAAACGTGTTCGGTACGCTGGCGGCTCGCGAGGCGGGTATAAAATATGTGATAAACTTAGTCGAGGGGCTGGGCAGCTTTTATATCGACGAAGATATTAAAACAAGGCTCGTGCGGGCGATATTGGAGAAGCTTTATAAATTTTCATTTTCGCAGGCGGATGCTTGCGTATTTGTAAACGATGCCGATCCTGATTATATGCTATCTCGCGGGCTTATTGCGAAGCAAAAGGTCATAAGAATTAAAAGCGTAGGCGTAAATGCTGAAAGGTTCAACCCCAAAACCGTTAGTGCAGCGGATTTGGGCGAGGATTTGCACGGCAAAAAGATCGTGCTAATGATAGCTCGCGCGATGTGGCATAAGGGCGTGAGAGAATTCTACGAAGCAGCAGAAATTTTAAAAGATCGATCGGATGCGAAATTTGTCTTTGTGGGCGAGGGCTTTGCGGGCAATAAAAGCACCGCTGATCCTGCGTTTTTGCGAAGCGGTGCGGTGCATTATCTGGGTGCCAGAAATGATGTGCCGGAGCTTTTGAAGGCTAGTTACCTACTGGCACTTCCTAGCTACAAGGAGGGCTTTCCGCGCACGGTTTTAGAGGCGATGAGCATGGCGCGAGCCTGCGTGGTAAGCGACTGCAGCGGCTGCGTAGAAGCCGTGCAAGAAGGCGTCAACGGCTTAATATGCCGCACTCGCGACGCGGGTGATCTTGCGCGAAAGATCGAAATTTTATTAGACGATGCTGCGCTTTGCGAAAGGCTGGGACGAAACGGGCGCGAGATGGTGCTTGCAAATTACGACGAAAAGATCGTCACGGAAAAATATTTAGAGGTTTATAGGAAATTTATCGATGTATAAGAGCTTTTTAAAACGCGCGCTCGATTTTACGGCGGCTTTGATTTTGATTATATTGGTTTCGCCCGTGATGGCGCTTACGTGGTTCTTGATCCGCAAACACATTAGTAAAAGTACGATTTTTACGCAATCTCGCCCGGGGTTTGATGAGCAAATTTTTAAAATTTACAAATTTAAAACGATGAGCGACGAGCGCGGCGCGGATGGCGAGCTTCTGCCAGACGAAGAGCGGCTGAACGAATACGGCAAAAAGATCCGCGCGCTAAGCCTGGATGAGCTGCCGCAGCTTTTCAACGTGCTAAAGGGCGATATGAGCTTCATCGGGCCGCGCCCTTTACTGATCGAATACTTGCCGCTTTATTCGCCGCAGCAGCACCTGCGACACAGCGTGCGCCCGGGCATCACGGGGCTTGCGCAGGTAAACGGTCGCAACGCGATCAGCTGGGAGAAAAAATTTGAGTTCGACACGTATTACGCGCAAAATTTAAGCTTCGCGCTCGATCTTAAGATCGCGCTTTTGACGATTAAAAAGGTGCTTGCGAAAGAGGGCGTGAATAAAGAGGGCATGGCGACGACGGAGAAATTTAATGGACACAACTAAAATTTACGTTTACGGCGCGAGCGGACACGGACTGGTGGTTGCGGATGTTGCGCTAGCTGCGTGCGGGACTAAATTTAGCGAAGTCGTTTTTTTAGACGACGCAGCGGGGCTGAAATTTAGCGAGGATCTGCCGAAGCATCCCGTAATAATCGCAATCGGCGATAATAAAACCCGCGCAAAGATCCAAGAGAAGGTAGCGCGCGCGGGTTTTGAGATAGCGACGCTAATTCATCAAAGCGCGATCGTTAGTCCAAGCGCCGTCATCGGCGAGGGCGCGGTTGTAATGCCAGGCGCCGTGATAAACGCGCGAGCTAAAATCGGTCGCGGCGCGATAATCAATTCAGGCGCCGTGATCGAGCATGAGTGCGAGATCGGCGAGTTCGCGCACATTAGCCCAAACGCGGCGCTTGCGGGCGGTGTGAGGGTGGGGGCGTTTTCGCACATTGGAATCGGTGCCAGCGTCATTCAGAGGCTAAGTATCGGGCAGCGCTGCATCATCGGCGCGGGCGCTGCGGTGGTGCGCGACATAGCTAGTGACAGCGTAGCCGTAGGCGTGCCTGCTCGCGTGATTAAAAAAAATGGCTGAATTTAAAATTTATAGCATTAAAAGTGATAAAATCCGACCATTTAAATTTAATGCCGAAAGCTAAATTTAGCCTTGCTCCGTGCGAGGTTAAATTTAAAGATCAAGGAAGGATAGAGATGGCAAGAGTATTTTTAAGCCCGCCGAATATGGGTGGCAATGAGCTTGAGTATATAAAAAAAGTATTTGAAAGCAACTATATCGCGCCTTTGGGCGAATATGTCAATCGCTTTGAGGACGCAGTGAAGTCCTACACTGGCACGCGCGGCGCGCTGGCGCTAAACGCAGGCACGGCGGCGCTTCATCTAGCGCTTCGCTGCAGCGGCATAAAGGACGGCGACGTGGTGCTTGGCTCCACGTTTACCTTCATGGCGTCGCTAAATCCGATATTTTACGAGCGCTGCGTGCCGGTGCTGATAGACAGCGACGAGAGTTGGAATTTAAGCCCGAAGCTGCTTAAAGAAGCGATCAAAAAATCTCCAAAAAAGCCAAAGGCGCTCGTCGTCACACATCTTTACGGACAGGCTGCGAAGATGGATGAGATATGCGAAATTTGCGCGAACGAAGGCATTGATGTTATCGAGGATGCCGCAGAGGCGCTGGGGGGATTTTATAAAGGTAAAGCACTTGGCGGTATCGGAAAATGCGGCGCGCTAAGCTTTAATGGCAATAAAATCATCACTACCTCAGGCGGCGGAATGCTGATCTCAAACGATGAGGGGCTAGTGGCTAAGGCTAGATTTTTAAGCACCCAGGCGCGCGAGCCGCTGCTTCACTACGAGCACAAAGACTACGGCTATAACTACCGCTTAAGCAACGTCTTAGGCGCTATCGGCGTAGGCCAGATGGAGGTCTTGCCGCAGCGCGTAAAGAGAAAACGCGAAATTTTTAAAATTTACGAGGATCTGTTTAGAGACACCGACGTGGAGTTTATGCCCGAAGTCGAAGGCGGCAAGGGCAACAGATGGCTTACGACGCTTCTATTTAAGAAAAAGAATGCCCATCTAAAGGTTATCGACGCTCTAAACAAAGCCGACATCGAATCTCGTCCGCTTTGGAAGCCGATGCATCTGCAAAGCATCTTCGCAGGCGCACTTAGTGTAGTTGACGGCACGAGCGAGGATATGTTTAGTCGCGGCATCTGCCTTCCTAGCGGCACCGATATGAGCGACGAGACGATTGAACGCGTCGTAAAAATCGTAAAAGAAAACATCTAATGCTGTTAAAACCCACTAAATTTAGCCGCTTCGCGTTTTTTTTGCTAGGAGATATTTTTATCTCGATCCTCTCCGTTTACATTGCGTTTTTGCTGCGATTTAGCGGAGATATACCGAACGAATTCTATAAAGGCGCGCTGCTTAGCGCCTCGAGCCTGACGGCGATTAAAATTTTCTACTTTTGGTTTTTGCGGATCTATCTCGTGCCGTGGAGATTTTTCGGTCTATATGAAGCGAGGAAGCTCTTCTACGCGCACGTGATGGCGGCGCTTACCTTTTTAATCCTATTCTTTCTAGCGAGTAAAATTTTTAACCCATTCCCGCGTTCGGTCATCATCATCGATGCGGCGATCTCGTTTATTTTAATCGGTGGGATTAGAATTTCAAAGCGGATGTTTCTAAGTGAGAAGAAAAATATCACGAATAACGAGCCTTGTATCGTCGTGGGCGCTACGAGCAAGACTTTTCACGTCCTAAAAGGGATGCGGCAGAAATATATCAACTACTACCCCGTAGGCGTCGTGGACGGACGGCCTGAGCTTGTGGGGACCTATTGCGAAAACTACGTCGTCAGGGCTAAGAGCGAAATTCCGCAGATGATCAAAGATAGCGGTGCTAAAACTGCGATCATCGCGCTGGCGCTGTATCCGGACGAGCTAAAGCAGCTCTACGACGAGCTTTTTGCATACGGGCTAAAGGATATCAAGCTCTTTTCGCTTTTGGAGGATGAGAGTAAAAAGATCCGCGATGTATCGATCGAGGATCTGCTCGCGCGCAAGCCCAAAGACCTCGACACCAAGGCGATCGAAAATTTTATCAAAGACAAGATCGTGCTGGTAACTGGCGCGGGCGGCACGATAGGAAGCGAAATTTGCAAGCAATGCTTGAAATTCGGCGCAAAGCGTCTTATCATGGTCGAGCACAGCGAGTTTAACCTCTACTCGATCAACGAAGCTACGGGCGCGGACGCGCGCAACGAGTTAAAGATGATAAACGTCGTTTATCGCCATGAGCTGGAGGAGGTTTTTGCGGAATTTCATCCCGAAGTAGTCGTGCACGCAGCGGCGTATAAACATGTGCCGCTATGCGAGTTTAATCCGCACCTGGCGGTCAAAAACAATATCATCGGCACAAAAAATGTAATCGATCTATCCAAAAAATATGGCGCGAAAAAGGTTGTTTTGATCTCGACCGATAAGGCAGTGCGACCGACGAACATTATGGGTACGACGAAGCGTATCTGCGAGCTTTACGCGCTAAATTCCAACGACGCGGCAAGTGACACGCAGATCGTTGCCGTCCGCTTCGGAAACGTGCTCGGCTCAAGCGGTAGCGTCATCCCTAAATTTAAGCGTCAGATCGAAGCGAACGAGCCGCTTACCGTTACGCACCCCGAGATTACGAGATATTTTATGCTCGTTAGCGAGGCGTGCCAGCTGGTGCTTCAAGCAGCCTCCATCGCGCAGGGCGGCGAACTTTTCGTGCTGGATATGGGCGAGCCCGTAAAGATCGCCGATCTTGCCAAGCGAATGCTGCAGCTTGCCGGCAAGGAGGAGCTGGGTATTAAATTTGTAGGTCTGCGCCCCGGCGAGAAGCTTTACGAGGAGCTTTTGATCGACGAAAACGACAAGAGCACGAAGTATCAATCCATCTTCGTAACCCACTCCGCAAAATATGACCTGCACGAGCTAAGCTCACAGATCGAGGAGCTTTCGGAGTGCGAGGACGCGCAGGTCGCGGATAAGCTAAAGCGTATCGTGCCTGAGTTTTCGCACCGATTGAACGATATGAAGGGTACGGCTTGATCGGTATCGTGGATTACGGCGCGGGCAATATCCAAAGCGTGATGAACGCGCTTAGCTTCTGCGGCGCTAAATTTTGCCTCGCGCGCAGCCCTGAGAAGCTTTTGAGCTGCGATAAAGCCCTGCTTCCAGGCGTGGGCGCATTCGGCGAGGCGATGGATAAGCTTCGCGCAAGCGGTATGGACGCCGCGATTAAAGAGTTCGTCGCAAGCGGCAGATATTTTTTAGGCATCTGTCTAGGGATGCAGCTTATGTTTGAGCAAAGCGAGGAGTTCGGCGCACGCAGCGGGCTTGGAATTTTGCCCGGTCGCGTCGTAAAATTTGACAAAACGAAATTTAATATTCGGGGGGCGGAATGCAGGTCCGAAAATATAAAATTTAGAAAAAATACAAAATTTAGATTGGGCGGGGCGAAATTTAATTCAGACGAGGTGGAGTCTGGCGAGCGCTGCGGGCAAAATTTTACTTGCGCCGAAAGCCTAAAGATCCCGCATGTCGGCTGGAACAGCGCGCATTTTATCAAGCGCTCGCCGATAAATGCGGGTTTAGGCGAGTTTGAGTATCTGTATTTCGTGCACTCCTATCACGTCCTTTGCGCACGCGATATTACGCTTGCGACCACGTTTTACGGCTATGAGTTTGCAAGCGCGATCTGGCGCGAAAACGTATTTGCCTTTCAGCCGCATCCCGAAAAAAGCCACGATGCGGGCATAAAAATCATTAAAAATTTTACGGAGCTGTGATGGAAATTTTCCCTGCGATCGATCTGAAACAAGGATGCGCCGTACGCCTTAGCAAGGGCGAGATGCAAAGCGCAAAAATTTATTCTAAAGACCCCTGCGAGCTAGCCAAAAAATTTGAAGATCTCGGCGCTAAGTGGCTGCATCTGGTTGATCTCGACGGCGCGTTTGCGGGCGAGGCGGTAAATTTCAAAGCGATCGAGCGGATCGTAAAAAGTACGAGTCTGCGCGTAGAAGTGGGCGGCGGCATCCGCGACGAAGCACGCATAAAGGAGTATTTGAACTTAGGCGTCGATAGATTTATCTTGGGCTCGGCGGCGCTTAAAAATAGAGATTTCGTAAAGAGAATGGCGAAGCTTTACCGCATCGTCGTGGGCATAGACGCAAAAGACGGGCTCGTAGCGACCGAGGGCTGGGCTGAGCTAAGCCGCGTAAAAGCGACCGATCTGGCGCGAGACTATGCGGATGCGGGCGTTTGTGCGATCATCTGCACCGACATATCGCGCGACGGGATGCTAAGCGGCGTAAACGTAGAATTTAGCCGCTCTATCGCGAAAGTTTGTGGCATCGATACTATCGCAAGCGGCGGCGTGAAAGATATAAACGACATAATCGCGCTTAAAAACGCAGAGCTAATAGCAGGCGTCATCGTCGGCAAGGCGTATTACGAAGGCACGCTCGATCTTAAAAAGGCGTTTGAAGCTCTATAAAAACGCCCGAGCGTAAGCAAAGTTTGAACTAAATTTTAGTAATATGCAAATTTTAAAATTTAAAGGCGATGTGAGGCGATGAAAGATTTTTTTTATGAGATGATCGTAAAAAGCGCGAATGCAAGCGAGCTTTTTAAAAACTTTGCGTTTGAGCTCGGCGTTACCTGCGTCGAAGAACGTGGCGAGAGTTTCATAATCCGCGACGAAGAGGATCTGCAAAATTTAAAATTTGCGTTTGAAGAGTTTAAAAAGGCGCTCGCGCGATCTCTCAATTTAGACGCCGATCTGCAGATCGAAATTTCAAAAAAGCAAAATATCGATTGGATCGAGCAGTATAAAAAAGGGGTCGCGCCCGTGGCGGTCGGCAAATTTTACGTCCGTCCGAGCTGGTGCGAAAGATCGCAAGATCGCGCGCTAATCGATCTACTGATCGATCCTGCGCTGGCGTTCGGTTCAGGCCATCACGAAAGCACCAATATGTGCCTGGCGCTACTTAGCGAGCTTGCTCGCGATGGCATGAGCGCGCTTGACGTGGGCTGCGGCAGCGGAATTTTAAGTATCGCGATGAAAAAACTGGGCGCAAAGGTAATCGCCTGTGATACCGACGAGCAGGCGGTGGCAGCTACGCAGCAAAACGCCGAGAAAAACGGCGTGCAGATCGATAAAATTTGGCTCGGCAGCGTTTCAAGCCTAAACGAGCGAGGCTCAAGCGCAGCCGCGCAGCCGCAGTTTGATCTCGTCGTCGCAAACATAATCGCCGACGTGATTTTGATCCTAAGCACGGATCTGAAAAAAGCGCTAAAACCGGGCGGCAAGCTCGTGCTGTCTGGAATTTTAGAAAAATATAAAGATAGGATTGAGCAAGCCTTTTCGGATTTAAATTTCGTGCAGATGAAAAAGCAAAACGAATGGCTTAGTTTCGTTTATGAAAGGAAGATATGAATAACAACCCAAATAATCAGCCCCCTCAAAACGGCGGCGGAAACAATTTTTTTAATAAAAATCCGATCGGCGTTTTTATAATTTTCGCGCTTATTTTGATAGTCGTGTTTAAAGCGATATCCCCAAGCGGCGGATTCGATAGCGGTGGAGTGCTGGGCTCCGTCTCGGGCGAGAGTAGAAACGTAACTTACTCCGAGCTAAAATCGCAAATCAAAAACTCTCAAGTAAGCATGGTTTCCATCGGAAGCTCCACGATTAAAGCGCAAGTCGGCAACGTAATCTACACCGCCAAGCGCGTGGATGATCCCGAGCTAGTTCAAATTTTAGAATCGCGCAAAATTCCATACGGCGCGTATAATGAGAGCAACTTTTTGACCGATCTGCTTTTTAGCTGGGTCTTGCCGCTCGTGATTTTCTTTGGAATTTGGATGTTTTTAGCCAATCGCATGCAGCGCAATATGGGCGGCGGCGTGCTCGGCATCGGAAGCTCTAAAAACCTAGTAAGCGCCGAAAAGCCGAAGGTTAAATTTAGCGATGTCGCGGGCGTCGAAGAGGCGAAAGAGGAGGTTAAGGAGATCGTAGATTTCTTAAAAAACCCCGAGCGATATATAAGCCTCGGGGCTAAAATTCCAAAAGGCGTTCTTTTGGTTGGACCTCCGGGCACGGGCAAGACGCTGCTAGCCAAAGCGGTTGCGGGCGAAGCGGACGTGCCGTTTTTTTCGGTATCGGGTTCAAGCTTTATAGAGATGTTCGTAGGCGTGGGCGCCAGCAGGGTGCGCGATCTATTTGATAACGCTAAAAAGCAGGCTCCGGCGATCGTTTTCATCGACGAGATCGACGCGATCGGCAAAAGCAGAACCGCAGGCGGTATCGGCGGGGGCAACGATGAGCGCGAGCAGACGCTGAATCAACTGCTTGCAGAGATGGACGGCTTCGGCTCGGAATCAAGCCCTGTGATCGTCCTTGCGGCTACCAACCGCCCGGAGACGCTGGATGCGGCGCTTCTACGTCCGGGCAGATTCGATAGGCAGGTTCTAGTCGATAGACCTGATTTTGACGGCAGAATGGCGATTTTGAAGGTGCATATGCGCGACGTTAAATTTGCTCGCGATATCGATATCGAGGAGATCGCGCGCCTTACCGTTGGCTTTGCGGGAGCCGATCTTGCAAACATCATCAACGAAGCCGCGCTTTTAGCTGGTCGCGAGGCAAAGGCGGAGGTCGAGCAAAAAGACCTACTCGAAGCGATTGAGCGCGTCGGTATCGGACTGGCTAAAAAATCGCGCCGCGTAAGCCCGATCGAAAAGCGAATCGTCGCCTACCACGAAAGCGGCCATGCGCTCATCGCCGAGCTTACCAAAGGCGCGATGCCGGTATCAAAGGTAACTATCGTGCCGCGCGGATTGAGCGCCGCGGGATACACGCTAAATTCGCCGTTTGAAAATAGATACCTGCATCAGCGCCATGAAATTTTTGCCGAGATCGATACGTTTTTGGCGGGGCGCGCGGCGGAGGATGTGTTTTTAGGCGAGATCACCGACGGAGCGGGCAACGATTTGCAGCGCGCTACCGATATGCTTAAATTTATGGCCACTCAGGTTGGAATGACCGATGCACTCGGGCTTGCGGTGCTAGAAAAGCAGCAGTATTCCTTCCTAAACGGCGGACAAAGCATCAAGGATTACAGCGAGGTAACGGCGGTCAAGATTGACGAATATGTCCGCAAGACGCTGGATGAGCGCTACGCGGCGGTAAAAGAGACGCTAAGAACCTACGCTCCGGCGATTGAGGAGATGGTGAAGGCGCTGTATGAGAAGGAGACGGTCTCGGGCGAGCAGATCGTAGAGATCATCTCTAAATTTGAAAAAGATAACGGCATGCCTACCCGTCTGGTGCGAAATTTAGGCGCTAATGATGATATCGAAAGCGCAAAGAGCGAGGCTTAAATTTAAAGCCTCGCGCGGAGTAAAAGCTTAGAGCTCAATTTTAAGACGATCGCGCTAAAGCTTTTTATGCGCGATCTGCGGTACCGAATGAAAAGCGGTGCAAAAATAAAATTTAAAGAGTAAGAGATGGAAGAGGAAAAGGGAAAACTAATCTATATATTGCCGAATTTTTTCACGGCAGCAAGTGCATTTTTGGCGGTTATCAGCATAATTTCTACGATCAAGGGCAACTTCAGCGCCGCGATCTTTTATATCATTTTATCCTTAATCTGCGACGGACTCGACGGCCGCGTGGCGAGGCTAACGCATGCGACGTCGAAATTCGGTGTGGAATTTGACAGCCTTGCGGATATCGTAGCTTTCGGCGTAGCGCCGGCGCTGCTATTTTACTGCGCGGTCGGACACGATTACGGTAAGGTTGGCTCGCTCGTAGCCGCACTTTACGTGGTTTTCGGCGCGATCAGGCTGGCGCGATTCAACGTCACTACGGGCACCTACGAGCCTAGCGTTTTTATCGGGCTGCCGATTCCTACGGCAGCGATTACGATGGCATTTTGGATCGGAATTTATCTAAAATATGAGCTCTCCAAAGGATTTGGCATATTTTTGATCATCGCAATGGCGGCACTATCATTTTTGATGGTCAGCAACATACGCTTTCCAAGCTTCAAAAAGATTAGCCTAAAACGCCCCAACGCGATTAAAATTTTAGTGCTTCTAATAGTCGTATTTTTCTCGCTTTTATATCTTTTCAGGCTGGAATTTCCGGCGGTGCTCACTTTGGTTTATATTGTTTACGGTTTGGTTCGCGGAGCTTTAAATTTAAGCGCGGCTAAATTTCATAAAAAAGACAAACCCGAGGAAACGGCGAAATAATCTCAGATATGTTTATCGCCGCAATTGTTTTAAGTTTGCGCGGCTATAATTTCGCCAAATTTTAACACTTTGAAAGGACAAGCAATGGACAAAAATAAAATCATAATCTTCGATACGACGCTTCGTGACGGCGAGCAAAGCCCCGGAGCGTCGATGAATACGGACGAGAAGATCCATCTTGCGTTGCAGCTTGAAAAGCTGGGCGTAGATGTTATCGAGGCTGGCTTTGCGGCGGCGAGCCCAGGCGATTTTGACGCGATAGAAAAGATCGCCGGTGCCGTTAGCAAGGCTCGCGTCTGTTCGCTTGCGCGCGCTTTAGAAAAAGATATCAAGGCTGCAGGCGAAGCGATAAAGGGCGCGAAGCTCGGGCGCATCCACACCTTCATCGCCACAAGCCCCATCCATATGGAATTTAAACTCAAAATGCAGCCGCAAGAGGTAATAAAGCGCGCCGTAGAGTCTGTGCAATACGCTAAAAGCCTATGCGATGACGTGGAGTTTAGCTGCGAGGATGCGTGCAGAAGCGATATGGGTTTTTTAAAAGAGATCTGCGACGCCGCGATAAACGCCGGAGCCTCCACCATAAACATTCCCGATACGGTGGGCTATCTCTATCCGGATGAGATCACTGCGCGTATAGGCGAGATCGTTAAACTTATCGGCGAGCGCGCCGTAGTTTCGGTGCACAATCACAACGACTTGGGAATGGCTACCGTAAATTCCTTAGCCGCTATCTTGGCGGGAGCCAGGCAGGTCGAATGCACGATAAACGGTATCGGCGAGCGCGCGGGCAACGCGGCGCTAGAGGAGATCGTAATGGCGATAAAGACGCGCAAAGATAAATTTGCGCCGCTTTATACCGATATAAATTTGAAAGAAATTTATCCATCCAGCCGCCTAGTTGCGAGCATCACCGGCATCGAGCCACAGCCTAATAAAGCGATCGTGGGCAAAAACGCCTTTGCGCATGAAAGCGGCATCCACCAAGACGGCGTGCTAAAACACAAAGAAACTTACGAAATAATGCACGCCGAGGATATCGGACTTGATAAAAACTCGCTCGTACTGGGCAAACACAGCGGCCGCCACGCCTTTAAGGACAAGCTGGTATCTTTGGGCTATGAGCTTAGTAACGAGCAGATTGAAATCGCGTTTAATAAATTTAAAGCGCTCGCCGATAGTAAAAAAGACGTTTTCGACGAGGATATTAGAGAACTCGTAAACGATGAGTTCGTGGGAGCCGAAAAGACCTACGAAGTGCTGGTTTTAAGCTCTAATAGCTGCAACAAAGGACACGCTAGCACCGCGCTTACGCTAAGGTATAAGGATGAAATTTTAAGCGATAGCGCGCTTGGAAACGGCGGCGTGGATGCGATATTTAAGGCGATAGATCGTATCAGTGGTATCGGCGGCAGCCTGAAAGAATACCAAGTAAAAGCGGTCTCACAGGGCAAAGACGCGCTGGCGAAAGTAACCGTCAAGGTGGAATTTGCGGGCGAGGGCGCCATCATCGGCAGAGGACTTGACGTAGATACGATGCTAGCGTCTGCAAAGGCCTACGTTGCGGCGCTAAATACATATCTGGACGCTAAGCGTTAGACCTGCTCGGCGGGATTTGTTAAATTTAACGCAAATTCCGCCAGATTAAACAAATCAAAAGCAAAATTTTAATAATATTTCACACTTAAAACGTTGGAGTAGGGGGTATTGAGCCGAAACTCGTTTTAAAATTTATTTATGGAGACTTTTATGAAAAAAGTTCTTGTATTGTTATTTGCGCTTTGCGGTGCGGCCTTCGCTAGCGAGCAGCTAAGTGCTTACACTCAGATCGTTTCTTTTTCTGCAATTACCGTTGCGGTCGTTTTGGGTCTAGCCGCTTTGGGTGGCGCATTAGGTATGGGAAATGCCGCTAGTGCGACGCTTAACGGCATCGCTAGAAATCCGAGCGTAGCTAGCAAGCTATCGAATACGATGTATATTTCGCTTGCGATGATCGAAGCGCAGGTTATCTATGCATTAGTTATTTCATTTATCTTGCTTTTCGTAAATCCTTTTTTGACAGCGGGTTTAAAGGCTGCTGCAAATTAATCAAAAGCCCGAGAAATCGGGCTTTAAACTTATATAATTCAAGGCTTGAGATTAAGCTTTAAAATTTATGCGACCGTGGTGGAATTGGTAGACACGCTATCTTGAGGGGGTAGTGCCGCAAGGTGTACGAGTTCAAATCTCGTCGGTCGCACCATCTATCAAAATTTTCCCTATTTTTTAGTCTTTTTTGAATTTTTAGATAATTTTTTAAGCCCTATTTTTGGGAATTTTAAAATTACCATTAAAAAATTCTTAATACTTAAAACTGCCGATTGACACATATATTTTAAGAAAAACTACTGTATATTAAAAAATTGTATAGTAGCTTTTTCTACGCTCCTGCCTTGTTAATCCTTTGAGGAAATTTTATAATCTGCCTAAAATTACTATACAAAGGAAAAAAGATGACAGAAGTTTTTACAAAAATTAAGGATAATCCAATTTTTAAATAAGACTCTGACAAAGTAGTCAGGAATTTTATCTTGCCGCAATATAAGCGCACTATGGTCGAAGTCTTAGATGATTTTATAGCCGTTAAATTTTATAGCTCACCGGCCAGAGACGGAACGGTTAAAACACACAGACACTATCACTATACGCAATGTGGCAAGTTAATCAAGGTTCTAGGCAATGCCGATGAAATAACATTCGAAGGGGCCAGAATATTGTTAAAGAAATTAATATCAAATAGCCATACTAATGGTGTGACAGCTCCAAAGAATACGTTAGCAAGCGTTTTTAAAATTTACTGTGAATATAACGCTTTTGCCGAAAGAACGTTAAGGAAATTGCGATTTAGATTTCAATCGAGGCTAAAGTGCGTTAGCGATAAAGATATCGGCAAGATTACTAAAAAAGAGATAATGCAGATATTGGATCCCATTTACAAGAATAGAAATTTGCACTTTTAAAAGATCTGTTTTATTTTATTCGTTCTTTATTCAGGTTCGCGCGAGATAGAGGTATAAGCGATAATCTTTTATTTTGCGATACGCAATTAAAAAACCTATATAAGATACCTAAATCGGGAGGTTATTCATATATTTCCGCGAATGCGGATTTGAAGTTGTTGATAAAATATATCATGAGCTATCCTTACCAAATCGGCGTTAAGAACGCTTTGATATTCGGACTACTTACCGGATTAAGAAGCTCAAACGTAAGAAATTTAACCCACGAGCATCTGAAAGTAGACGATGATGGAGAATATTATTTGCTCTTTTTAGAGGATGAAAACAAGGTAAAAAGTAACGGCGACGAATATTTGGGTCTTCCAAAAAAGGTAGGTGAGTGGCTAGACCATTTGCCTTTGCTTTCATATATTTTTGTGCCAATTCTTGTGCGTTACCACTATATTTAATTTCATAGATACCATCTATTGTGGTTTTGCTGTTTTAGCAAGTAATTCGATATTTTTAAGAATTTTAGACAAATCATCGGAATTTGCCAAATATCTCTCCCAAGCCTTGTCTAACTCTAAATTTGCTGTCGCTTCTTTGCTGTATGAACTCATCGTTCTCTCCTTAAAAAAATTTGTTATTAAAGTATGTTATAACTTTTTGGTAAATTATCAATATTTATATTTTTTTGTAAAAAATATTTTTTGACTTCTTTATAAATTTCATCGTTATATAAATAAATCAAATAATATCTAGCCGATAATAATGCACCATACATAGGCACGGTGTGGTGTGGTTTATCAACCTGTATAAATGGAAATATTTTAAAATTTTTCAAGCTTTTACTTGCAAATATATAAAAAAGAAATTTTAATATCAAATTTGCAAGATAAAATGAAATCAAAAAATACATTGTTTCCAAAATTCCAGCTGATAAAAATGTTAAAATTATCACGAGAAGTATAAATAAATTAAACAATATATCAAATTTAGATTTTTTCATCGTGCATTCAGTAAAAAAGGGTCTAGCTAATTCGTCTTCTAATATTTTACATTGTCTTTTTAATTTTCCATAATCATAAAATTCTATATAGCTATTTGTGAATTTTATTTTATGATTTTTAAATTTGAATTTTTGAAAAATTGCGACGATGATAATATAACTCATAGGTATCAAACTTAACCAAAGCAACTCCTGCGG
This sequence comes from uncultured Campylobacter sp., assembly GCA_963527265.1. Taxonomy (GTDB): domain Bacteria; phylum Campylobacterota; class Campylobacteria; order Campylobacterales; family Campylobacteraceae; genus Campylobacter_B. The sequence goes on from CAURQQ010000015.1 coordinate 31,215, forward strand.
TACTTCTCTCCAACGCAGTTCATTTAGTATCCCAGCAAGTATACAAGCAAAAAGAAAAGATGAAACAAGCAATGTTAAAACGAAAAACTCTTCATAACTTTGAATAATCAAAGGATTTTCATCATAATTCCTAAAATTCGGATTATTTTGTTTTTGATTTTCAAGCCATTGTTGATATTTTTGCTCTTTGATTTGGGCTTGTTGTATTTTTGCTTCTGCATTTTTTCTTAACTGCTCGGCTCGTTGTTTTATATCGTTATTCAAATCAACCCTTTTTATAAAATTCCATTATAAATTCAATCTCGGTCAGTATCATTAATACTAAATTTTATGAATTCACAAATTTAAACTTGCTATTGCTTTTAAATTCAAGCAACAAGTAAATTTAAATTTGCAAATTTGATATTTGGATCTATTTGGTCTGAGTTAGCCCAACGATAGATTATGTCGTTTATCATCTCATTTTGTTTTGCTTTATCTGAGGCAATGTATTTTTCAACTATTATTTGTAAAACTCTATCTTTTACCATAGCTTGGCGCAAATTTAAAACTTCACCAAAAGTATAGTAACTCAAAACTTCCAAAGCATAATCTCTGTTGTTTAAATCAAGCTGTGCTTCTTTAATTTTTGGCATTGCCGTCTCCTTGTAAATTTAGATTTTTATTGAAATTGTTGTTTTTTAAAGTTTGGTATTGCTCTAAAATCGCATTATAATAGTAATCGCCATTATATGAAAAATCATTAAAAACGATATTTTGGAGCGTAGGTCTATTAGTAGGAATATATTTAAAATAATATTCTCTCCCATATGTTTTTTCAAAAAATCTTTTTTTGTTAGTTGTCAGTAGATTATGGGTAACGCAAAATTCTGATATTTCTTTATTGACAATAGCATTTGCTAAAAGCCAAGAAAACATAATATTTGATACAATGACTATGTCGTTTTTTGTATCGTGATATTTTAAGATTTTTTTGTTTATAAATACAAAATCTGAAAAAAGTATATGCTTATTTTCGCCAATATAAACGAAATTTTCCAAAAATTTACCATTTTCATCAATAATGTATTTTTCATTGAACGGATAAAAAGGTTCTATTTTTAAAATTTCATCATTATCAATTATCTCTTGTGCGTTTTGTATAGGTGTGTCGGCATTACAAATTTTAGAACCTAAATTTAGTAAATATTCTAAATTTAATCTTTTATCAAGCTTGAAAAATTCGCATTTGTCATCAGGGTATTTGTCTCCATTGCAAAGATAAAATCTTGTTTCAGCAAAGTCATTTATATCTCTATGGATATTTTTCATCTTTTTTATATCTTTTGCTGGATAATTGTCTAAATAGTGAATTTTTTGTAGAAAATCTTTTATATAAAAATTAATTTTTTCATGCTCGGTTGCTGTTTTAAAATCTATCTTGTTTTCCAAATATTTTACTTTATCGTATTTGTCAAACATAGCTTCTAATTCGGCAGTATGCCTTTTGTCGTCTTTATAAAGTTGATAAGCAAATGAAATAATAATCCACAAAGTAAATAAAATAAAGATTATAAATAAAATTTTAAATACTTTTTTCATATTTTTCCTTTCAAATTTAAAGTTTAACTTGCGAATTTAAACTCGGTCAGTATCGTTTGATACCGAATTTATTAAATTTACAAATTTAAACTTACTTTACAAATTCACACAATTAGTAAATTTAAATTTGCAAATTTAATATTTGGATCTGTTTGATCTGAATTAGCCCTCAGTTAAACCCAAAGAACATAGCAGTCTTTTTATACCACAGCTTGTTAATTGTTCAATCCCCTATACCCCGCCCATGGCAGCTCTGCATATGTTTTTAGCGCCTCAAACTTTCTCATTTTCTATCCTTTCTGAAGAATTCTTCTATCATCTTTTGATTACATATATCCAAATACTTCTCCCTGCCGCTATCGCAAGATATCCCGTATCCTCTCGACTCGCTTCCAAAAGCCTTTATAAAGCTTTCGCCTAACGCTCCTTGGTATCTTACGTTTTCGTATATATTATCGGCTAGTATCCTGCCCGTTTTTCTATCTTTTATGATTCCGCCGTAGTTAAAGCTTAGACCGATTAGGTCGTCAAGAAAGGTTTTGATATTTGGTGCCGGCTCTATGCGCCAGTCCGTCATCCTATTTTCTTTTTCCAATACCAACTCTATATCGGCTATCTCATCTTCATTGATTTCTTTACGAGCTACGCATTTGTCTTTGTAAATTTGCTTGAGATCTTTCATATTGTATTTTATGTAGCTTAATATTTTAGACGGTTTTATATCTATCGTCGAGGCATTTCTATCATCAAGTAATGATTTTATCTCTCTGATTATTTTATCCTCGCTTTCATGATTTGATTGTAGTTGATTAAAAAATATATTTAATTCTTCATACGTTATCGGGATACTCTTTAAAAAGCCTCTTGTGCTTAACTTGGCTGATAAAAAGCACTCTTGTGCGGTATAGTCATCCAGATAAATTCTAAAATATTTACCGTTTGTGACAGGATTTTCGCTTTTTTCTTTATAATCTATGAAATTTACGTAGCCGTTTATCAAAGATATGAAATTCGCATCGGTCGTATTTGCAGGGAAATTTAGCCAATTGGTTGGATCTATCAAAGGAAAACCGCTTATATTCCATTCGACTATTTCTCTTTCTCCGGCATAGTAAGCATGTATGGCGGGCTTTTCGTAGACACTTATCTTGGCATATTTAAAATCATAATAGGCCATAATTGCTTTAAGTACGACAATATCCCCGAAAAACACCATAAACCAAACAAAAAGCCAAAGCAGTTTGCGTTTGCCTTTAGGGGCGATTAAGGCAACAAAAAAGCTTATGGTAAAAAAAGCGGGCATTATGAAAAGAAATACTATACTGCGCATATCTAACCTTTATAAAAATACATATGCAAATTTGTAAAGCCCAAAGAACTTTTTTAGTAGCAATATTTTATTGCTCTATATCTTAGCTCGTCATTAAATTTCATATAAATTCATCTGCTTGAATTTATATGAAATTTTAAAAACTAGCTTGAGTATCTTAAAATTATTTTCGGTTTTTAAGTCTTTTTAGCTCTTTAAGCTTCTGTTTTAATTGGGCTCTTTATAAACGGAATTTCGATGCATTCTATACGAAAGGGGATTAAAATCTTATAAAACAGCGGATGAAATTTTAGTTTTGCCGTCACGATAAACGGGCGGATTAATCTGCGATTTTCAAACGCAAAAAAGCACTTCAAAAGCCCGCGAGCCGAAGCAGAATTTAGACGCAACGGCGGCGTTTTGCTTTGCAATTTGAGTTAAAATTTGATATGATTGTGCGAAATTTATATTGAACGGCTTTTTAAAATGAATAAATTTATAACCCAAAAAATAGACGCGCTCGCGGGCTTTAGCGATGAAATTTTAAAAATTTTAGCATCGTTTAACGCGGATGTTTCGGACGTCAGGCTCGCTTTGCAAATTTCAAAAAATGTTCCCCTGGCGGATAAAATTTTAGATTTAGCATTTTGCGGTTTGTCTAAATTTAGCGCCGAAGGACTTGCAAGGCAAAATTTCGCTACCGCAGGTGAGCGGCGTGATTTTCAGGGCACGGAGCCTGTGAAGTCCATAGGATGCGGCTTGCAAGACGCCGCAAGCGAGTGGCAGCAAAACGAGTGTACCTCGAGCGAGCAAAAAGGCGCAGACTTAGCAGGGCAGGGCGATAGTCTTAAATTTAATCATTCAAATGACGCAAACGGCGCGAACTGCAGCGACGGGAATTTTAAATTTAACCCCTCGCAGGCCGCGAGCGATACGCAGCGGCAAAATCAGCACGCCGCTGCGAAAGCCGATTGCGCGCTAGGTTCGAGTATCTCTACGCAAGCCGCACAAACGCGGCAGCGGGAGCGAGAGCAAGAACGAGAGCAGGAGCAGAGACAAGAGCAGGGCGCCGCGACATCAAAGACGCTAAATTTACAGCGAGCTTTTGAGCTTTACGGGCGCGAGCAGATGCGGGCGTTTTTTCTATTCGCGGTATTTGACGAGATGCTAAAGCCGAGCCTGCAGGCGTATCGCATCGATCGCGAAAAGCTCACGCAGGTCTCGCTGCTGCGAAATCTACTTATGTTTTCGTGGATCAAATCCTATCCGCAGATAGAGCAAAGTATCCTTTCAAGCGTGATTTTGGTGGAGTTCGGGCGGGTTTTTATCGACGAGCAGGTGTGCGCGGCGGGCAAGGCGGAGGAATTTTATCATGCCATCAAGGGCTCGATCTTTCCGCAGGATTTTACCGACGTGGAGATGAAATTTTGCGGCACGAACCGCGAGAGCGTCTCGCACGTGCTATTTGCGCATTTTGGGCTAGAGCAGATCGCGCAGGACGCGCTGTATTCAAACGCCCCGGACGACGTGCCTTTTGAGAACAAATCCCGCTACGCGATGCTAAAGATCGCCAAAACCGCGGTCAATATCTACCATCACTTCGACGAGCTTAGCATCGACAACGCTTTAAATTTACTAGTCGAGTTCGGCTTCGAGCAGGAGGCGTTTTTAGAGGCGAAAGGCGAAATTTCGATATGAAAGAGTTCCTGCGCGCCTTTAACTCGGGCGTATTTGAAAAGGATCTCAGCGGCGAGCAAAAGGAGCTCGTGCGCAACCTCTTAAATATCGGTGCTATCAGCGCGCACAAGGGCAAGCTCTATCTGAACGACGGCTATGTTTTCGGCAGGCTCGACATCGCGCGCGACGGCACGGGCTATCTGCAAAGCTTCGACGATCGCTTCAAGGCAGATCTCATCATCGAAAACAGATATTTAAGCGGCGTGCATCTGGGCGATCTGATCCTAGCAAAAATTTTAAGCTCAAGAAAGTCCCGCCTGCACGCAAAAGTGCTGATGTGCGTCAAGCCCGCGTTTTTAACGAGCGTGGTTTATACCAAAAGCTTCGGGCGCGAAATTTTAGGCGTGAACGTCAAAACAGGCCTCGCAAATCCGCTCAAAGCCACGCAAAAATCACTAAAGCAGCTGCCCGCAAACACCCTTTTAAAGATTGATAATCTAACGAACGAGATCACCGAGGTGATTGGAAGTTTATCCGATCCCTTCGTCGATGAGAAAATTTCTTTAGCGATCTACGATAAAAACGACGAATTTAACGAAGCGTGCAAGCAGCAAGCCGCGAGCTTCGGCGGCGAAGTGGACGAGGCGCTGTATCCGCAGCGTGTAGATTTGCAGCATCTGCCCTTTTGCACTATCGATCCCATCGACGCCAAAGACTTCGACGACGCGATCTATTTTGACGTAAAAGAGCGCACGCTTTACGTCGCGATCGCCGACGTGAGCGAATATGTAAGCGAATACTCGCCGATCGATAAGGAGGCGAAATTTCGCGGCTTTTCGATATATTTTCCGCACAGATCCGTGCCGATGCTACCGCGCGAGCTTAGCGAAAACATCTGCTCGCTGATGCCTGATCTGCCGAGACTGGCCTTCGTTTTTAAAATCGCTTTGGATGAAAATTTAAACCCGCAAAAGCAGGAGCTTTTCGAAGCGATTATAAGATCAAAACGCCGCTATAATTACGACGAGGTCGATGAAATTTTACGCACCCGCAAGGCGTGCGAGCCTGAAATTTTAAGCTGGCTCTTGCCGCTTAATAAAATTTGCGAGCGCCTGCGCCGTGCGAGGCTGAAGCGCGGATTTGATTTCCGCACCAAGGAGCTTCGCATCACGCTTGATGAGCACGGTTTTATAAGCTCCACTCGCTTTGAGACCGACACTCCGTCGCACAAGCTCATCGAGGATTGTATGCTGCTAGCCAACAAAGCCGCTGCGGCGCGCATCGAGCGGGGTGTTTTTAGAAATCACGGCTCGGCGGAGCTTAAAAAAATTTACGCGCTGCTTGACGATCTAGCGCTGTTTGGCATCGACGCGCCGTATCAGAGCAACCTTGCTAAAATGATCGGTGAAATCCAAGCGCAAGCCGATACCATGGGGATCCGCGAGGAGGTCGATAAGCTCATCATCAAGGCTCAAAAGCGCGCCGAGTATGCGTCCGAATCGCGCGGGCATTTCGGGCTCGGATTTGATAACTACACGCACTTCACAAGCCCGATCAGGCGCTATTCCGATCTCATTTTGCACCGCCTGCTAAAGGCGCAGATGAGGGGAGATGAAAAATTTTATAATTATCTGCTTTTAAACATCGACGCGACGTGCGCGCGGTTAAACGAGCTCGAGCGCGAGGCGGATAAGGTCGCGTTTGATTTTATGGACCGAAAATTTGCGCGCTGGGCCGCGGAAAATTTGGGCAAAAAATTTCGCTGCTACATCGACGAAAACGGAAATTCCGTCACTGCAAAGCTAGACGACAAGCTAAAGGGGGCTAAAATTTTAGTTTCAAATTTCGCCGGCGACATTTTAACGCCCGTGCTGGTAGAGCTTACGGACGCAAATATCGCTAGCGGAGTGATTTTAGGCAGGGTGGTAAAGAAGATCTGATGTATAAGAAAGAATTTGACGGGCTTATAGCAAGCGGCAGGGTGCCGAATTTCGTGCTTTTGCGCGGCGGAGACGATTTTTCAAACGAGCTTTACGCGCAGCGCCTGAAGCAAATTTACGCCGCGGAAAATTTTTTGAGTTTGTATTTTTTGGAGTATGATTTTGACGCGGCGCGAAGCTTCTTGGAGCCCTCGCTTTTCGGCGGTAGCAACACGCTTCACATCAAAACCGCCTCACTCATCAAAAAGGAGGAGCTGCGAAGGCTCATCGCGCTGTGTAAGTCGGACGCGAATAACCATCTGATCTATGAGCTAAACGATAGCGAAATTTCTGTAAGCGCGGATTTTATCAAGGAATTTGAACGAAACGAAGTGAGGTTTTTCAAACCCTCGGGCGTGAATGAAGCCATAGCGCTGCTTGCGCAAAAATGCGAGATGTGCGGGCTTTTCGCAAACACTGCCGCGCTTAGTAGGATCTACGCCATCCACAACGAAAGCCTGAGCCTAAGCGCGAGCGAGATAGAGAAATTTGCAAGTCTGGGGCTTGAACTTAGCCTGCAGAACGTAAATTTAATGGTTTATGGCCTTAGCGAGGTGAGCTACGACGAGCTTTTCGATAAAATTTTCAGCCTTTGCGATTTTCGCGTAGATTTTTACAAAATGGCTCTGGGCGGCGGATACAACGAGATGGAGCTGATAAATTATTTCTACCGCCTGATTTATAGAATTTTTCGGCTTCATGCTTACGTAAAAATAAACGGCAGATTTGATTTTAAGGCGGTTTTAGGCTATCAGCCGCCCCCTTCCGTAGCCACACAGATGCAGCGCTACGCCACTAGCTTTTCTACGCGGACGTTTTATAAAATTTTCGCCCACTTAAACGATTTGGAATTTGAACTCAAAAGCGAAAAGAACGTGGCGAAGGACGAGCTTTTGCTCGCGTCGTTTTTGAGGTTGCAGCGCATGCTGCTAAGTTCGCTCGGGCAAAAAGCAAATATTAAGTGAAATTTTAGTAATATCTCTTCGCATTTTTTGCAAAATCCTTGCCCGCAGACGCTGTTTGCGAGCTAAAATCCATAAGGAGAATTTATGAGAAACTACGAGGTTTTATTCATCGTTAAGCCCACGCTTACCGACGATGAAGTTAAAACAAAAGTCGATTTCGTCAAAGAAATCATAACCAAAAACGGCGGAGAGATCGCCTCCGTGATCGAAATGGGCGCTAGAAAGCTGGCCTATAAGATCGACAAATATGAGCGCGGAGTTTATTTTGTAATCTATTTTAAGGCCGAGCCGAGCTTGATCTCCGAACTTGTTAGAAATCTGCGCATCACCGAAGATATCATTAGATTTTTGACCGTCAAATATGAGACTAAGCGTGAAATTTCCGCTTGGGACAAGCTAAGCAAAGGCATCAAACTAAGCCCTGCGAAAAAAGAGCGCGAGCCAAAAGCGCCGGTAGAGCCAAAAGAGCCTGAAGAAGCAGCCAAAGAGGGCGAATAAAGGATAAAATATGTTCAATAAAGTAGTTTTGGTAGGTAATTTGACCCGAGATATCGAGCTTAGATATCTGCAAACGGGTACCGCCGTAGGCAAAACCGGCATCGCCGTTACACGCAGATACAATAGCTCAAACGGTGAGAAACGCGAAGAAACGTGCTTTATAGACATAGATTTTTTCGGTCGTACGGCCGAGATCGCAAATCAATACTTGCGAAAGGGCAGTAAAATTTTGATCGAAGGCCGCTTAAAGCTAGACCAGTGGCAGGATCAAAACGGACAGAACCGAAGCAAGCACTCCATCAGCGTAGATACGATGGAGATGCTAGGAAGCAATCAAGGTGGAAGCGGCGGCTATAACCAAGGCGGTAATTACGAGGGCGGCAATTATGGCGGAAGCTCCGGCGGCTACGGCGGGGGAAATTCTAGCTACGGTAATTACGGCGGCGGAAATAGCTATGCTAACAGACAAAACTCAAATTCTAGAGGCGCAAAAAACGATTATAACGCGCCTAAACAAAAAGAGCAGAGTTACGAAAGCACGATTCCGGAAGTCGACGTCGATGCCGATAAATACGATGACGGCAACGACACGATCCCATTTTAATTAAGGAAAAACCATGGCAGATAAGAGAAAATATACTAGAAAGTATTGCAAATTTACTGAAGCAAAGATCGAATTTATCGATTATAAGGACACAGCGCTGCTAAAGCACTGCTTAAGCGAGCGCTTTAAGATTATGCCGCGCCGCTTAACCGGCACCAGTAAAAAATACCAAGAGATGGTAGAAAAGGCTATCAAGCGCGCGCGCCAAGCAGCCCTTATACCTTACATCGTCGATCGCAAAGACGTGGTCACAAATCCATTCGAAAATCTTTAAATTTTAGCGGTACAAAGCCGCTAAAATTCCCCCTATTTTAAACTCTAAATTTTAAAATTTAAGCCCGCTCTTATATATATAATTCCACCTATATTTTTTCAAAGGAGAAATTATGGAAGAGAATGAACAAGAGGAATATTTGGAATGTCCTTTTTGCGGCAAAGACGACATCAAATACGGTGCGGTCGTATGTAGCGGATGTCAGGCGGAGATCTCATATCGTAGGTCGTGGATAGGAACGCTCTTTTTTTCTATACTTTGGCTTTTCTTTGGAGCGGCTTTTGCTAAAGGTCATAATACTGCATTAATTATAGTTTTGATTATCGGCGTGCTAGGCATCATCTGTGCTTATGTGGCAGCAAAAGATCATAGCCCGCAATTTCATAGGACCATGAAGCACTTAGAATAGCCTTGCTTATATTTTGTTGTATAATCGGTGATTAAATTTCATAATTTTCGGTTAAATTTAAAATCGGAAAATTGTGTCGTTTAAATTTCAAGGATAAATTATGAATTTTTTCCTAGCCTTCCTCGTCGGTAGCGGTTTGGGTGAGGGGCTTGTAGCTATTATTTTAGTCTGTATGCTCGTATACGTGATAGGTGGTAGCTTCAATGCTGTTCTCGCTTTTATTCCGGGCTTTATAGTGTTTTGCATTGCAAAGGCATTTTTGGAAGGCTTGACTTCTAGCGTAAATAATAGATTTGTTGCGTCTGTCGTACCAATTGCGGGAGGCTTAGTTCTAGGATATTTAGCGGCTGATAATGTTTATAAAAGTGAGCAGGCAAAAGATGCCGAGCGCGAAGTACAGAAGCAACAAAATATGACGCAGCAAGATAAAGTCTATTATATCCAACGTAGTTTGATGTTTAGCGGCTACGGCGTGGCAATCGACGGTAAGTGGGGCAAAAAGACTATGCAAGCGGCGCAGAAATATTCGGGCTCGTCCACGACCTCTATCGACGAACTTTATGAGGCAGTCAGGGCTAAAAAAGAGGGCAAAAGATAAAATTTAAATTGCAAGCCAACCTCCGCACTAAATTCTTAAATTTACTCGCTTTATATACGTCTTATCGGGCGCCTCAAAACATATTGCGCCGCTTGTAAAATTTCTTAAGTCTGCTTTGGGCGTAAATTTTAAAAATGGAGCTTGAGCGTTTTTGAAGTAAGCGGACGAAATAAACTTGCTTGTGCGCGGACTATGTTAAATTTAATAAATTTAGCTGCAAGGCGCGACGGAATTTACGCTGTTTGCGGCTTGCAAGCGGGATAAATTTAAGGACGCGATCTTTACGGGCAAAATTTTATGCGCGACCGATGAGGCGCGCGGTTTTCTATGAAAGTTTAAATTTTTTATGCTCAAAGTGGTATTTTTTCTGCGAAATCGCGTTAAATTTAAGGCTATCTATCCTGGAAAAATTAACGGCGTATTCCTTCAGGCAGGTAAGGATGAAAGAGAAGCGGTAATTGCCATTTTCGTAAAATATCTCGCTCGTTATTATTTCGCCGGGCGCCGCGCCTCGTCTTTGATCCGAGCTCATAACGCATTTTAGTTCATAATATCCATTTTGCAAATCTCCGATGTAAAATTTTAAATGCAACTTTTCATTGATTTGTTTTTCGGGTAACAATAGCGCATCGTTGAAGTTTATGCCCGCAAAAATTCTTTCTAGCGTATGCATATTTTTATGCAGCCCTGCTAAATACGCCTCATACCGCCGCTGCCTTAAGGCATATTCGCTATCTTTTATATTGCCTTTGATCCAATCTAGGTCGAAATATAGCACTTCAATCTCTTAGATTTTAAATTTATCGCTGCCTGTTCGCTACAGCCCCAAGAAATTCTCATCGTTTTTGATCTTTTCGATGAGATCAAGCGTGGCGTAAAACTCGTCGTAGAAATATGGCATCTCGAGCTTGAAAAATTTAAAGCTTAGCCCCTCCAGCACCTTGAGCGAGTGTTTGTTTTTGAGCAAAAATATGAAAAATACCCCATCTTTTTCCAGCGCGTTGAGGTAGTTTATTTCGCTTATATTTGCGCGCAGTATCTCGGCGTCAAGGATGACGACGTCGGCTACGTAGATGAAGTCGTTTAGATGCCTCTTTGCGCTCTCCCAGTTGGAGTTTGGCATCACATCACAACCAAGCCCGCTCAAAAAATCTCGCAGCTCCTCAAAGATCGCACGGTTTTTATGCGTGATTATGACGTTGTAGTCGTATTTTTTAGCACCAAAGCTTTGCTGCGCGAAGCAGCTAAGTACTGCATCCATTTTGATAAAGGTCCCTCGCCCGTCGGCTCCAATACTCGGATGCGAACCGAGTGCACGCAAATGGGTCTGCGCCGAAGTAAGATACTCGTCATCCGTGCTAGTAGCGCTTTCTAGTGCACTTTTAAGCGCATAGGTACGCGGATCCTTTAGCTCGCGATCGATACCTACTCGCACGTCGAGCTTGATAGAGCTCATATTTGCTCTAAGTTCCTTACTGCTAAATTCCACGCTCACGCGGATCGGTTCAGCAATATTTTGTAGAAAAAACTCGCACGCGTCAAAGACTGCGCTAGTGAGATTTAGCACCTCGCCGCCGTAGATACGCGGTAGCTGCGGTGGGAAACTAAGATATAGCGTGCTGTCGTATTTCGTGCACTCCTCAAATAAAATTTCGCTTTGAAATTTTAAAATTTTTAAAATATCGATCTGCGCGATATCCTCGCGTCTGGGGACGACGGAATTACTTTCTTTGGCTTTAGGCGCAGCGGAGAAAATTTTGCCGCTTACGGCGGGCTTTTTAGAAAAGAGCTTTTTTGCCGCAAACCACGCGATCGCTGCTATCAGCGCCAGCACGCCTAAAATCACGACCTTCATAGTAGCAGCATCCCGTCGCCGTAGGAGTAGAAGCGGTATCTTTGCTCCACTGCGATGCGGTAGAGCTCAAGCGTGCGCTCAAGGCCGATGAAGCTCGCTACGAGCATTATCAGCGTGGATTTGGGCAGGTGAAAGTTCGTAAGCAAAAAATTCTGTCTTATCGGCGGGTTGCCCGGGTGCAAAAACAGCTCGCAGATCCCGCCACTCTGTTCGTTGCGTGCAAAATTTTCGATCGTTCTCGTAACGGTCGTACCTACGCCTAAAATTTTTCGTTCGCTTTTTAGAATTTGCGCGGTCTGCGGCGGGATGGAGTAGAGCTCGCCGTGCATCTTGTGATCGCGCAGATCCGCTACTTCCACGGGCTTGAAGGTGCCTGCACCCACGTGTAGCGTGATAAAATAAATTTCGTGTCTTTTGCGCAGATCGTTTAGCATCGCATCGTTAAAATGAAGGCTCGCGGTGGGTGCGGCGACGGCGCCTTGCTCGCGCGCGAAGATGCTTTGATACCAGCTCTCGTCCTGCTTGGTATCGGCGCGCTTGATATACGGCGGCAGCGGCACATGGCCGATACGTTCGCAAATTTCAAAAACATCATGGGTGTTTAAAGCTTTACCGCCCTGCTCAAACTGCACGATGCGAAGCCCGCCTTCCATCAGCTCGCAAACGCGCGCTTCAAGACCCGCCTCAAAGCTAAGCTCGCTGCCTACTTTGACGCTGCCGCGAATATAGGCATTAAATTTATTGCCCTCAAGCGGCGAGTTTAGCAGAAGCTCAATCTTGCCGCCGCTATTTTTGTGACCGAATAGGCGCGCCTTAATTACTCGCGTGTCGTTAAAAATAATATCGCAAGGCGGCAGGGCGTCCGCTAGATCGCCGAAGTGCGCGTGCGTGATCTGCTGCTTGGCGCGGTCATAGATCAGCAGGCGCGCGCTTTGTTTGGGCATCACGGGAGCGCTTGCGATGAGCTCGCTAGGAAGCTCGTAATCGTAGCTGCCAACTAAATTTAGATCCGCCATCTCACGCCTGCGCTACGTCCGTGGAATTTTCGCTTTCGTCATCCTCAGGCTTATACGGATTTATCATTTTGGCGATAAAGATCGAAAGCAGATAAAGCGCAATTAGCGGAGTTGCGAGCATAAACTGACTAAGCACGTCCGGCGGCGTCATGACTGCTGCAAAGATGAAAATAATGACGATTGCGTAGCGGAAAAAATCGCTCAGGCTTTTGTTCGTCACAAGCCCGATCTTAGCGAGAAAAAAGGTCACCACCGGAAGCTCGAAGCTGATGCCGAATGCGACGACGAGCTTAGCGAAAAAGCCTACATATTCGCCGATTGTAGGCATCGCAGTAAATTGCTTGGCGCCAAAATTTACCAAGAAATTAAACGCGACGGGGATTACGAAAAAATAGCAAAACGCCGCGCCTAAAAAGAACATAATGCTCGCGCCGCTAACGAAAGGGATGACGTATTTTTTCTCGTTGTCGTAAAGCCCAGGCGCTACGAAAAGCCACGCCTGCCAGAAAATTATCGGCATCGCTAGAAGTAACGAGGTGAAAAACGATACCTTCATCGCGGTAAAAAAGGTCTCGCCAAGCTGGGTAAAGATGATCTCACTGCCCTTAGGAAGCACGCGCACTAGCGGGCGGGTCATAAAGCCTAAAATATCTTCCCAAAAGCCGAAGCACGCGATGAAAAGGACGATGACGGACAGCACGCAGATAACTAGGCGCTTGCGAAGCTCGGCTAGATGGGGTTTTAGCTCTTCAAACATTAAATTTCTCTCTCATTATGATTTTTGCGTATCGTTATTTTGTGCGGAATTTTGCATAGAATTTTGCGCATCGCCGTTTAAATTTGTATTCATATTTTGCGTGCCGTTTTTTGCTTCACTGCTTGCATTGGTATTTTGTGCGGAATTTCCCGCGCCGCCGTCCGTGCTCGGCATAAAATTTTCGCCTTTGTTTACAGCGCCAGAATTCGCGCTTTTGCTTTCAACGCCGGAATTTGTTACGATGTCGGCGGAGCCTTGCGTAGAGTTTGCGGTGCCGCCTGAGCTTTGCGCGGAATTTTCGCCGCTCGAATTTGCTTTTAAATTTGCCGTCTCGCTCTGTTTTTGCGCCGAGACCTCCGCAGAGTTTAACGCGTCTTTGGCGGCATCCGAGCTAAGCGTTTCTTTAAGCGAGCTTTTCGCGTCTTTTAGCCCCGCATTTAGCGTCTCTTTGACCGAGTTGATACCGCCTTTTATCTCGTCGAGCTCCTCAAACGTGAGCTTTTTACGCACGCCCTCGCTTGCTTGCGTGATACTCTCTTTGTATTTTTTGGCATCCTCTTTGAGCTCGGCGATGCGAAGCTCCTGATCGAAGCTCGATTTTGCGTCGTTGATGGTTTTTTTGATAACTTTGAAGTATTTCGCGAGCTCGACTAGTACTTTTGGAAGCTTTTCGGGCCCCAGCACGATTATCGCGATGATTAAAATGACCGTAATTTCAGGCATACTGATACCAAACATAAAATTTCCTAACGTAAAAAGTGGCGTATTTTAACTAAAATTTCATTAATCTTAAATTTAGCGCCCGCGGCGGCTTTCTTGCGTGATAAAAAGCGCAATCTCGTCGGCGAGCAAAAAGTTGGGATTATAAAATTTGCCCTCGCCGAATTTCAGTTTTTTTTCGCGCACGAGTAGCTGCGCGCTGCTTAGCTCCGCAGCGTCTAAAATTTGCGCGTCCACGCCCAAAATACAGCGCAGCCCGAGAAATATGCGCTCGAGCTTTTTATCCTGCGCGCTTAGAGTTTCGCGCTGTTTTTGCAGCGGATCTGCGATGTAGTCTCGCAAATTTTTAGGCGAGCTAAGGCGCACCTGAGCGCTAGTTCCGACCGCAAATGCCCCAAATCCCACGTAATCCTCGCCGCGCCAGTAGGCGAGATTGTGCTTACAGCGCAGTCCGCGCGCGGCAAAATTTGAAATTTCATACTGGCTAAAGCCGCTATCCGCCGCCAGAGCAAAGAGAAATTTAGCTAGAGCCGCGCTTTCCTTTTTGAAGCTTTCGTGCCCGAAAAAGGGCGTGTTTTCCTCAAGGCTTAGCGCATAGGCGCTTAGATGCGGCACTTCGCAGCGCGCAAGCTCAGCCATTTCAAATTTTAAATTCCTCTTATCGTCAAATTTGCTCGCGTAGATTAGATCCAAATTTATATTATCAAAGCCCGCCGCTTTGGCATTTTGCACCGCGAGAAAAATCTGCGCCGCGCTGTGTGCGCGACCGAGGAATTTTAACTTAGCGTCGTTGAAGCTCTGCGCGCCGAAGCTGATGCGATTTACGCCGAGCCCCTGCATCGCCCTAAGCCAAGCGGGACTAGCGGAGTTCGGGTTGGCTTCCGAGCTGATTTCAGCTTTAGCGGCAAAATGCGGCGCGAGCAGCGCAAAAATTTCGTCGTAAAGCCCCGCATCCACGGCACTTGGCGTACCTCCGCCGATAAAAAGCGTCGAAATTTGCGCATGCGGATTTTTCGCCAAAAAATCGCGCACCTCAAGCTCTAGCGCGCGAAAGTAGCTTTTTGCGAGGCTAAACTTATCGCTGAAGGAGCCAAAGGCGCAATACGGGCATTTTGAGGTGCAAAACGGCACGTGGATGTAGATGTGCAAGGGCGGTCCTATAGGCTAAATTTATGTCACAAAATTTAGCGAATTAATTTGAAAATTTATATAAATTTTAAGCCTCTTAACGCAAATTTTAATATTTTTAGGTAGAATTTTGAGAAATTTTTTGTGAGAAAACGAGATGGAAAAAGAGAAAAATTACAGACCAAATGTCGCTGCAATCGTACTTTCGCCCTCGTATCCGTTTAATTGCGAAATTTTAATCGCGCAACGAAGCGACATCAAAGGCGCTTGGCAGTTTCCTCAAGGCGGTATCGACGATGGTGAGACGCCTAAGATGGCGATCCGCAGAGAGCTAGGTGAGGAGATCGGAACAAGCAAAGTCGATATCATCGCTGAGTGCCCGAAGTGGCTTAGCTACGACTTTCCCGATGGGGTAGCTCAAAAGATGCGCCCATACGACGGGCAAATTCAAAGGTATTTTTTGGTGAGATTGCGAAGCTTAGCCGATATAAACATCAATACTAAACTTCCGGAGTTCGACGCATTTAAATTTGTAGGCGCGAATGAGGTTTTAAGGCACGTAAATCACTTCAAAAAGCCGATTTACGCGACGGTTTTAAAATATTTTAAGGAGGAGGGTTACATTTAATGCTGATCGTTCAAAAATACGGCGGTACGAGCGTCGGTACGCTAGAGCGGATCGAGGCGGTCGCGCAGCGCGTGATAAAGACTAAAAACGAAGGGCACGATGTCGCGGTAATCGTATCTGCGATGAGTGGCGTTACCAATCAGCTCATCGAGCAGGCGGAATTTTTTACTAAAACTCCCGTAGGCAGAGAGATGGACATGCTGCTAAGCTCGGGAGAGCGCGTTACGAGCGCACTTTTAGCTATCGCGCTAAACGCCAAGGGCTATGCTGCGATCGCATTTAGCGGGCGCGGTGCGGGCATCGTGACGGATAATTTTCACACCAAAGCTCGCATCGTATCTATCGATCCAAAAAGTATGCAAGAGGAGCTAAAGCAGGGCAAAATAGTCGTCGTCGCGGGCTTTCAGGGCATCAGCACCGCAGGCGAAGTAACTACGCTCGGGCGAGGCGGAAGCGATCTTAGCGCAGTCGCCGTCGCAGGAGCACTGAATGCCGATCTGTGCGAAATTTACACCGACGTGGACGGCGTTTATACGACCGATCCGCGCATTGAGCCCAAAGCCAAGAAGCTTGATCGTATCAGCTACGACGAGATGCTTGAGCTTGCGAGCTTGGGGGCAAAGGTTTTGCAAAATCGAAGCGTCGAGCTTGCAAAGAAATTAAACGTAAATTTGGTGACGCGAAGCAGTTTTAACGATCATGAAGGAACACTCATAACAGGAGAAGAAAAGATGGAAGATGCGGTAATTAGCGGCATTGCACTGGATAAAAATCAAGCAAGAATTACGATTAGAAACGTAGAGGATCGCCC
>CAURQQ010000016.1:0-47674 GCA_963527265.1 uncultured Campylobacter sp.
TCCTATACTTAAAATTTCAGGGGCGGGAGATTTCTCGCCCCTTTTTAAATTTAGACGCTATGCACTAGATAAATTCCACGGCTTTGCTCTTATGCGATAACGATCTTATTAAACGCGCCGTATCCGCCCGCATAAAATTTTACCGCAAGCGCCGCAAGATAATTCATAAAATTCTATGTCGCTTTAAAATTCTACGCTTTCTACTCCACTTTAAAATTTTGCAATACAAAATTTCAAATTTAAAATTTACGGCAAAATTTCACGGTGAGAGTACAATCAAATGAGCGAAAGCGGAGCCTTGCGAATGAATGCCGAATTTCTCTAGCAAGAGTAGAATCTTACGAGCAAACGCAGAGTCTCAAGCAAAGATGAAATCCCACAACAAGAGCAGAATTCCACGACAAAAAGCGAAGCGGGCAAAATTTCATCTAAAATTCCGCC
Source organism: uncultured Campylobacter sp. (assembly GCA_963527265.1). Lineage (GTDB taxonomy): Bacteria > Campylobacterota > Campylobacteria > Campylobacterales > Campylobacteraceae > Campylobacter_B. The sequence goes on from CAURQQ010000016.1 coordinate 442, forward strand.
GTCCATATGCCGCTTACTTTTTCGTAATTTTATAGAGTAAATTTCCGATGCTTTGGATTATCTGCACGAGCACGATCAGGATCACGACGGTGTATGCCATTATATCGGGACGGAAGCGCTGAAAGCCATAGCGGATCGCCACGTCGCCGAGCCCACCACCGCCGACCGTGCCCGCCATCGCCGTAAATCCGATGATGACGATGAGCGTCAAAGTAATCGCACCGATGATACTAGGTAGCGCCTCGAGGTAGCGCCTCGACGAACATCACGCGAAAGATTATCTGCGTCTTGCTCGCGCCGAAGCTCTTCGCTGCCTCGATCACGCCGCTATCGACCTCCAGCAGAGCGCTTTCGATGAGGCGAGCAATAAAGGGCGCCGAGCCGATAGTAAGCGGCACGATCGCCGCGGTGGTGCCGATAAGAAGCTTTGTAATTTAGCGATACGAAATTTAAAATTAAAATTTGTCTAGCATTCAAACTTGAAATTTTAAGAAATCAAGCAATTTAAATTTAGATTTCTTAAATTTAATTCTATAAAATTTTAGCCTTTGCGGTTACGGATTTTATTTTAAGCTCATACACTTTCGTGCGTTTTAGGGATGCTTTGGAGGCGAATTCTACGCGCGACATGTAGTTTGGGGTATATTTTTCGCATAGTATCCGCAGGGCGTAAATTTTACGCTCGTCATCTAACACTTCGTTTGCTTCGCAAATGGCGATCGCGCTGCGGTACTCCGTCGTATAGACTCTAGAGCCTAAAGCGGCAGCATCGTTTGCGATAGATCGGTATTCTTCATCGCTTGGGGTAGGAACGCGGTTGTAGCTAACAAAAACCGCCGTTACCGCGCGTCCGTTTTGAAAGAGTTTCGCCTTTGTGCCGGCAGGCGCGCCGTGGATGTAAATAACATCTGCATCGCGTACGGGCGAGATAGGCACGCTAAAAATTTCGCCGCTATTGTCTATGCAGCTAAGCGTGGCGTATTCGCTCTCGTCGATGATTTTTAACGCCTCATCTTCGCTTAGCTGCCTATCTCGTCTGCGCATTTAGTCCATCTGGTTGCGTAGGAATGCGGGCTCGTCGAGCTCGTCGTAGGTTTCGTCTCCGTTAAAATCGCCGCTACTTACCTTCTGTCTAGAAAAGATAGAATTTCGACCCATGCTCTCTAAAAGCGCCTTCCTGCGATCCGCTACGTTATCGCTGGCGACCTGCTTTTTTTCCTCGATGCTCCTTTCAAAGCCGGTGGCGATGAGAGTAACTTCGACGCGGTTGTTTTCCATCTTAGGATCTGTGGTGGTGCCCCAAGTAACGTCGGCATCCTTATCTACGGTATCTTCGATGATATTCATCGCAGATTCGATCTCAAGTAAGGAGCAATCAGGCGACATCTTAAAATGTACTAACACGCCCATAGCGCCGTGGATGGAGGTATTATCCAAAAGCGGAGATTGGATCGCACTTTTTAGCGCTTCTTCTGCCGCACCGTCACCCTCGCTAACGCCTATACCCATCAGTGCCAAACCGCGGTGAGTCATTACTTTTTTAACGTCGGCATAATCGACGTTGATATCGCTGTCACCAGACTCTAAGATCACGGAGATCATACCGTTTACGGCTTGAAATAGGACATTATCTACGATTTTAAAGGCGTCTTTTAGACCGGTTTTTTTATCGATGATCTTTAATAAATTTTGATTTGGGATGACGATTATGGAATCGCACTCTTTTTTAAGCTCTTCAAGACCCTCTTGCGCTAGTCGCATGCGTTTTTTGCCCTCAAAACCGAAAGGGGTAGTAACGACGCCGATAGTTAGCGCTTTTTTCTCTTTCGCAGCTTTTGCTACGATAGGCGCGGCGCCCGTGCCGGTACCGCCTCCCAGACCGGAGCCCACGAAAACGATGTCAGAGTAGTCCAAGCGGTCCTTAAGATCGTCGTAGTTCTCCTCTGCAGCCATCTTAGCAAGCGCCGGATCCATACCGCAGCCAAGGCCTTTGGTGGTGTTTTCGCCTAGTAAAATTCTAGTATTTGCGATCGATTTTTCTAACGCCTGCGCGTCGGTGTTAGCCACCATAAGCTCAACGTCGGTTTTGGTAAATCCTTCGCGGATCATATGATTTATCATGTTGCATCCGCCGCCGCCGACGCCGATAACCTTCATCTTGGCACCGTAGATGCCCTTTCTTTCTTCCATGCTGTATCCTTTCACGAGTATCTCCTTAGCTTAAAATTTAAAACCAATTTTTCATAGACGACCAAATTTTACTGAAAAAATTCTGTCCGTCTTTTTTTGGAAGTTGGATATTTAGATCCTCCTTCTTAGCCGCACTGCTATCCGCTCTGACGCCCTCTTTTTCTATCGCCTTGCTGACCTCTTTTTCATAATATTCGTTCACATTTCGTTTCGGAGCCTTATTTATAACTTCGTCTTTGTAGCGGAGTTTGCCGTTAGAGTCCATCTCGTAAGGGGTGAATTCGCCGAAACCATACATGCAAAGTCCTAGTGCGCAAGAATTTGAAATATCATCAGCAATCTCGTGTAGACCGCCCACGCTTTTTGCTCTTGCAACCCTAACGGAAGTATTATCAAAAACTATCGCCGCTAAATCACGCACATCGTCTAGCTTCGCCATACCGCCCGTGATTACGATACCTGCGCCTATGCGGTCTTTATAGCCGCTTCTTTCGATCTTATCGGCTATCATATCGAAGGTCTCTTTAACGCGAGCTAGGATGACTTGAGAGATGATCTCAAGGCTTATTATGTGGTTTTCAGACTCGCTATCTCCTAAAGCAGGCAGCTCGACTTCGCTATTGCCTTGATTAATTAGATCGTTATAGGTAATTTTAATGTTTTCCGCATACGGAAGCGGTGTATGCAGAGCGCGCGATAGATCGTTAGTAACATTATTAGAGCCAAACATCACAACATCGTTATAACGTAAGGAATTTCCCAGATGGATGACTATATCGCATGTAGCGCCGCCCATATCAATCAGCACGACACCTAGCTCCTTTTCGTCTTTGCTAAGCGTAGATATGGAGGATGCGTAGCCTGAAAGGACGATGTTATCTACCTTTACGCCTGCCATCTCGACTGATTTTTTCAAATTTTTAATAGAGCTTTCCGGTGCGATGACGATGTGCGTAGATACCTCTAGGCGAGTTCCGCTCATACCGAGGGGGTCTTCGATGTGTTCCTGCTCATCGACTCTAAAATCATACGGAAGCACATGTAAGATTACACTATCGCTAGGCACGTTAGCCTGAGCTTCGGCAACCTGCATAGCACGCTTGATTTCATCTAGTCCGATCTCATTTTCCATAGTTATGACGCCGCGAGATTTAACGCTTTTGGCATATGAGCCAGAGATCGATATAATGGCTTTATCGTAGCTTCTGCCAGCGCCTTTTACTGCTGCTTTCACCGCCTGCTTTATTGAGCCCGCGGCCTGTTCTATGTTTGTTATGACACCCTTTTTGATACCTAAAGTATCGGCTCCGCCAACGCCTAAGACCGTAAAAATGCCATCATTTTTAGCGATTATCGCGCGAATTTTAGTTGAACCTATATCTAGACCTAAAATATACTCACTCACTGTCTTTACCTTTAAAATATCTTTCGGTTTTATAGCGCTTTTCTAGCATTTTGGTTAGATCGTCTTGTAGATTGGAATTTAATAACGCGGTTATCCTATCGGCTACGATCGCTTTTTCTTTATCTATCTCTTCGCTGCCGCCTAGGCTCTGCTGTGAAATTTTATACACTACGGCTTTGTTATCAAACATCACTATCCCTTCTTTAGCTGGCTTATTAAACATATCGATAAGAAATTTATAAAATTCGTCATCGCTTAGCTTGGTATTATTTTTACTATTAAGAGATAGCGTGCCGAAATCTTCGCCTTTGAAATTTTTAAGCGCATCTTGAGCTCTTTTTTCAAGTAGCTCTTTACGTTTTTTTGTTTCAAATTCTTTAGAAGCCAAAGACTTAGCCTCTTCAAAGCTCATCTGCCTAGGCTGCTCTACACCGTTTAGTTTAGCAATCAAATATCCGCCTTTGTACTCGAAAGGCTTGATGACATCTCCTGGCTTTGCAACCTCAATCTCAGATATTGGAAAATTGCTAGCCGTAGCGACTATGGTTTCATTAGTATCGAGCTTGCCTTTTTTGATCTCCAGATAATCCTTTGTAGCGTCTTTTTTAACCTGATCCATTCGGTAATCTTTTAAAACGTTAGGTTTGGCTTCTGTAAAATCCAATAGTTTATCATCCAAGCTTCTGTACTCGCCTCTGTGTTCTTCATAAAATTTACTTAGTTCGGTCTCATTCACATCGGCATTGCTAGGTGCCACAAAATATGCTCCTAGAGTATATTTTTTCTCGGTCATAAAGTGCGATTTCTCGCCTTCCCAAAATTTCTTTAGCTCGTCGTCATTAAAAGTGACGTTAGCGTCTGCGTAGATTATCTCTGCAGAAACCTTATCCTGCATCAGCTGCGATGCCGCAAATGCTTCTACGATCTTAGGGCTAGGCGTTATTTTTAGCGCTTTGCCGAGCTTTTCTAAAGTTAGAACCTTTTGTAGATTGCGCTCAAATTCTTTCTTGGTAAGTCCTGAATTTTTTACTACGTTGTTGTAAAGTTCCTTACTAAACGCGCCGTTTTCTTGGAAATTTGGCGAGTTTAGCACAAATTCCGCCACATCTTTATCACTAGCCTGAATGCCTAAGTCTTTAGCAAAATTTAGAAAATACGCCTCGCCGATTAGCTGATCTACTGCGATCTGATCTAGATGCATATTTTTGGCTTGTTCTTGAGTAAATTGCCCATCGCTCATAGCACTCAGTCTGTTGTATAGTTCGGAGTATTTTGTGTTTAGTTCTTGATTTGTTATGGAAATATGCCCTACTCTAGCGATTGAGCCTGCGCGGTTAGCGTTCATATCATATGCGCCCCAGCCGACGAAACCTGCGCCCACGAAGGCTATCGTGCTTATCCAGATCGTCGGTATAAGCGACTTCTTATGCTTTTGCATCCATTCTATCATCTAAATCCTTAAATAGCTAACTAAAGAAATTTTTTGTTAGTAATTATACAGATAAAACCTTATGTAAGGCTGAAAAATAGGCATTTTTGGCGAATTATAACGCGTTAGTAAATGATTTGGTATACATTAATCTTAGCTTAGTAAAAGCAGCTTTGAACTCATTTCTAAAATCGCTATTTTTTTCGCCATTTGCTGCGCGCTCCTTGCATGGGCAAAAACCCCATAGCCGCGAATCACCATTATATCGCTATTTTCATTTATCATATAGTTACAAATTTCATACGGCGCACGCTCGTGCCAGTCGTCGTAGCTCTTAGGATCGTAAATTTCAATGCGCTTAAATTTGCTCGCTCCAAAGTAATCTCGCGGCAAAATAAAATCATGCTCCAGCGTATATGCGACGAGATATGGTGGTGTCGCGTAAGTTACGAATTTCGCCTCTTTTATATTTTTGTAGATATTTATATGTATGTCGCTATCGATGCTAGCATCTTGCCAGCGGTAGTCTTTTTTTGAAAATAGCGTTATAAAATCATCCCTATCCAGGCTATCGAAAATCGCGTCTTTTTTGTTGATCAAAAATTGATTTTCTTTAATTTTTGCTGAAATCGAGCCGTGAAAGATCCCAAAAAGTCTATCTCTAAACATCGAAAGCGAAATTTTGCGTAAAATTTCATAATAATACTCGTCCATCTCTCGCCTTTGTAAAAAATTTCGATATTATATAGGATTAGAAATTTCAAAAGGATAAATTTAAGTGCAAGCTCCACATATTCCGGTACTTTTTTCGCAAACGATCGCAGTATTTTCGCAGCTTGAGGACGGCTATGTTATCGACTGCACGCTAGGCTACGGAGGGCACAGCGAGGGTATTTTGACCGCTAATCCGCGTCTTAAGCTTATCGCTTGCGACAGAGATGCCGAAGCGATAGAATTTTCGCGCGAGCGGCTCAGTAAATTTAAAGATCGCATAGAAATCCACAAAGCAAAATTTAGTGAAATTTTAAAAATTCTGCCCGAGCAAAAGCTCCGAGCAGTTCGCGGGATCTTAGCCGATATCGGCGTTTCATCTCTTCAGTTGGATAAAAACTGCCGCGGCTTTTCCACTAAAAGCGACGCGCTGGATATGCGAATGGACGAGAGTGCAACGCTAGATGCGGCGTATGTCGTAAACCGCTACTCGCAAGCGGATCTGGCGCGCATTTTCCGCGAATACGCCGAGCTAACAAACGCTAACGCAATCGCTTCCAAAATAGCTACTGCACGGGCTAACGCACCACTAACAAGCGCTAAAGCTTTGGCAAATTTAATCGGAACAAAGCCCGTTAAAGGGCGCAGCATCAGCACGGCTACGCTAGCATTTCAGGCGATCCGCATCGAGGTAAACGACGAGCTTGGCGAGCTAAAGCGCCTGCTCGCACTTATCGAGCAAAAATCACGCGATTCAATTCTAACTAATGCAACTGTCGCTATAATCTCGTTTCATTCGCTTGAAGACCGAATAGTAAAGGAGCGATTTAAGGCGTGGGAGCGCGATTGCGTCTGCCCTAGCGAGTTTATGCGCTGCGAATGCGGTGGCGGGCATTCGTTAGGCAAAATCCTAACCAAAAGCCCTATAACGGCGGACGCGCAAGAGCTTGCACAAAACTCGCGAGCAGCGAGCGCGAAGCTTAGAATTTTTTGGCTAAAATAACCAACCGCCTTTGCTTGCTATGAATTTTAAATTTTGACGAAATTTTTTAAAATTTATAGATTTGCAGGCATTAAATTTTAAAATTTTATGGAATTTTAAAATCCAGCTTACAAAGATTCGCTTTAGAATTTATGATATTTTTCAATGCTATTTTGAGTACCTAATAGCTAAATCATTAAATTTAGCGAAAAATTTAACGTTGAATTTTACGCTATATTTAACGTATAATTTTATGAGATTTAACTGCTACATATTTTAAAAACTAAGTGGCAGCATAGATACAGAACAGGATGAGAGTTAAAATTTGGCACCTAAAGTAAGCGGCGTAATACCAAATCTAATCCTTTGCTTTAACGAAATTTTGTAAGCGAGCCGTAATTTCATTGATTTTTTAGATGATAGAGCTTATCTTGCAAGTGATATCCTTCGTTTAACGTTTTAAGGCGCATCGAAGACGCAGTAAAAATTTTAAGCGGTTTTTCAGACGATTTGAGAAAATTTTATAAAATAAGCCGAGTAAAGCGAACTTGATTTTTACCTGTCAAAATGAATTTCCCAAGCAGGTGGTGCAAAAAACGAGCAAAATTAACGCGATGCTTCTTTTGTAGCTTCCGCTGCTATACAGTATCGTGAAAAGAGCGAGCAAAATTAACAAAAATAGCCCGCTAAAGTAAAATTTTGCTTTTGCCGGCCGAGATAGAATTTGGCGAGTTAAGATAAAATTCCATTTACCGAGGTAAAATTGCAAAGAAAAATTTTGCTAGTAGCTTTGCTTTTAAATTTTACCTTAACGGCCCATTGCTAGGTACACGCTAGCTGTGAGCTTCGAGCAGAATTTTATCTTGACGCAGGCGCTTTGGCAGCAAGTAAAAATAGGATCGTGGTTTTAAATTTATGGAGATTTTAGATGAACAAATATGAATATTTTGCCGACGACGATGACGGGCACGACTTCGCAGGGACATCCGATCTAGCGGGCATAGAACTTGCGAAAAGACGAGCTATGGAGGATCTGACGGATGAGGAGCTAGAGGATAAGCTTGCCGCGGATCTTTATGTAAAACGAAACTACGCGGGCGCAGCGGGCGGTTACGACGATTTTGCTGGCTTGGAATTCGAAAGTTCAGGCTTCACAAACGCCCAAAACCATCTAAAATCCGAAAGCGGCGGAACAAAATTTAATAAAAGCAGCAAAGTAAAATTCAAAGGACGCGACGACGCAAATCTTTTAGCCAATCGAGGCGGCGAGAATTACGCAAGCGAAGCGAGCTATGGCGATTTTGCAGGTATCAATTTTACTGGCAAGGCGGATTATGCGGCATTTGTGGGTGCGAACTTTACAGGCACGCAAAATCAAAATTACGCGGATCTGGGCGCGCATGATTATGCAAGCCTTGCTGCAGGGCGCAGCTACGGCAGTTTTGCTGGCGCACAAGACGAGCTACTACGCAACTACGACGCCGAGAAAAAAAAGGAGAAAAATCTCACGCTTTATCAGCTTTTAGTCGTTTATCTGCTGATCGGATTTGCGTTTTTGCTGACGGTGCCGGCGATTTACATCCGCAACGAAATTTATTACATCAGCCGCGACATCGCCGCGCTTCGTACCAAGCACGAGGTTTTACTTGAGGAAAATCGCGCGCTTAACAACGACATCGAATATCTGCGCTACAAAAATGAAATTTTAGATCCGCAAAGCGTGCAAGAAAATGGGCGCTGATGGGATTTTGCTCGCGGCGTTTGCGTTTTTTGCTGCGCTAGTGCTTGCCTTACTGATCGCGCTCGTGCTGCAAAACCGCTGCATAAGCGATGCAAACTCCGCGCTTAGCGAGCTTTTAAGCGAAAGGCTCACGGCTCAAAGTGCGAGAGCGAGCGCCGAGCTTTTCAAGCTAAATCAAAGCCTAAACGACGGCTTTAACGATAAGCTATATTATCTTAATAGATCCCTGGGCGAGGGTTTGCAGCGCCAAAATAGCGCGCTTAGCGAGAATTTAAGCTCGCTGGATCGCGGCTTTAAGGACATAGCGGAAAATTTAGCGCGAATGAGCGAGCAAAATAAAACTTCACTGCAGGTGCGCGACGAAATCGCAAGGCTAAACTCGATTTTAGGTAATGTCAAGCTGCGTGGCAACTTCGGCGAGTACCGATTAGAGAGAATTTTATCGATGATTTACGGGCAAAACGCCGCGTTTTACGAGTTGCAAAAGCACCTACCAAACGGCAGGATCGCAGACTGCGCGCTACATATCGCAAAAGAAAAAATTCTTTGCATCGATTCAAAATTTCCACTTCAAAGCTATGAAAAGATCATCACTGCCTCCGCTTCAAACGACGCCGCAGCGCTTGCTAGTGCGGATAAACAGCTAGCCGCAGATATGAAAAAGCACGCCGCAGATATCGCGGAAAAATACATCATACCGCCTCTTAGCACGGAGTTTGCGGTGCTATTCGTGCCGAGTGAGGCGGTTTTCGTCTACGTCTGCGAGAGGCTGCCGCAGGTGCTTGAATACTGCGCGCAAATCGGCATTTTTGCGGCATCACCCACGACGCTGCTGGCGCTTTTAGGCACGATCCGCACCTTCGTAAAAAACGAGGCGCTCGCGCAAAATATCAAATCGGTAAAAGATGAAATTTACGCGCTAAAATCGGACTTTGATGCGCATGCTAAGTATGCGGCGTCACTTCAAACATACGCAGATAAGCTCGCCGCGCAAGCGGAGCTTTTAAACAAAAATGCAAAATCTCTAAAAGCCCGCTTTGAGCGTTTTAGCGAACTGTAATGAGGGCAAACCGTAGCGCAATGCGGCTTGGAGTGCTTTAGCAAGCTTGTAATGAGGCAGAATTTCATAGGCAGGCGAGTGGCATTCAGATTAAATTTGCACTTCGCCTATTTTGCAGATAAAATTCCCATTTGGGGTAGATAGATAGGTTTAAAACCCAGCTTAACGGATTTGTTACGCGAGCAAGCAGAATTCAAAGGCTGTCTGACGTGCATAAAATTTGATCGGCTAAATTTCATGGACGCGCGAGCAAATTTAATCCACTTAAGCATTAAACTCCCTCGTCACGATGCGACAAGATCAATCGCTACGCTTTCCCCCCAAGAAATTCGGCGCTGCCATACCAAAAAAATTTGACGCCACATATTGCATGCGTAAATTTGCGATCGTGGGCAAATTCTACATTTCGGAGACAGAATTCATACTTCATGAACAAAATTCGTATTTTGGCAAAACTTTAAAAAGCAGCTTACAGGCACTATGAATTTCAAACAGCAGCGCTGCGAGCGGGATCATCCGTTTAGCGCTGAGAAATTTATGGGCGTTGCGCGGATATAATTTCAGATTTTGACAAAATTTCAAAAACGATCTGCAAGCATGCAAAATTAATCTACAATCCTAAAAGCTCGTAAATTTGTATTTTACGGCGACACAGGAACCTCGCGCATTAAAGCGTAGCCAAGATAAACTCGCGCTAATACGCGGTGGTGCTTTGGATGGTGAGTGCGAGCGTAAAGCAAAAGCCGCGGCTACTTGCAAGCCCAAACCCTCGCTCCGCATAAACAAGCCAAATAAAATTCTGCGCCGAATATTTTTTGTCGCCATTTGTAAAATTTCAGCGCAATTTAACTTACGAAATTTTACCAGCCACAGCAAGTGGCGTAAATTTTAAAATTTAACTTGCGAAATTTTAAAGTCGCGGCATTTTGATCGGCTAAATTATCGGCAAACTCTCATAAGGCTTTAGCTTTTGCATTGTAAGCTTGCATGGCTTTCTAAAATTATCGCTGGGCTACCTATTTTGTGTATTCGGTGTTTATTCGGAGTAAAATTTCAAAAACGGACGCAAATCTCAAAACATACGCCGTATTTAAAAATACAAAAAGATTAGACGCGCAATCTTACGCGGCGGTAAAATGAAATTTTAAGTTCGACGCGGCGCCAAAACACACAAAATTTTCTTGCGAAATCTTAAAATTCTAAAATTTCTCGGCAAAAATCAGAGCCATAGCACTGCAAATTCGCCAAATACCTTCGCGCTAAAAACCCAAAAAATCTCGCTGCTATAGTCTCAAAAAACCGCGTATCTTAAAATTCTGCGAGTAAACTGAAATTACCAAGCGCCTTAAAACCGCATGCGCAAGCAAAAAAATCGCACTGCACCTTAAAGCTACCCTAACGATCTCGTTTTACCGCCTTTATATGCCGCGAAAATCGCGTAGCAGGTCAAAACCGAGCAATAGAATTTTAAAGGCTTGATTTTACGATCGATCCAAGCGCCTAGGCGCCAATTCAAATCCACTCGATGAAATATATATTTATATTGAGGCTGCGAGGCTTTGGCAGACACATAAACGGACATAACAGCCAACTCCACGTGACGGAATTTTTAGTGCGACTTTGCACCAATCCGATTAATAAATCGTTCGTCGTCCGCCTCACGGCTAAATTTTGGGGTATTGCTTTGCTACTTTAAATCACTAATTCAAATCTGCGCGGCGGAATTTTTGAGTGCGACTTCGCGACTTCAAGGCTTAGCGCCGATTCGATTAATAAATTGCACGTTCCTTAGCCAATGCGCGAGTATGTGGCACCCTCATATGATTCTGCAACTTGACGCGCTAACGCACCAAGCTAAATATGGACATGAAATAGACATCGTGCCCATGCTTCACGCCGCGACTTTGAATCGCTAGATCCAAACATACGTAATAAATTTTAGACGCTTTCTGCTTTGCGTAAAATTTTCAATAGTTTTTAGAGATTTTATAAAATTTTTAAGCGTTTTGCGCCGCTGCGTCGCGCCATACTTATATCAGATCACGCTCAATCTACGCCGTTTATTTATCGGTCGCGCAATTTTCATTATAGTAAGCGATAGTGCGCTCGTACTCGTCGTAATTCTGTATATAATCATTGGCGACGCTTGGGTTTGCGTATCGATCCTCGACCGCCAAGAGCTCCGCTTCGAGCTCTTTGTAGCGCTCATAAACCTCTGCACAGGCGCGATCGTGGGCGTCGCCTTGCAAGATTATAGATTTATCAGCGCCCGCACTCGCGCAGCCTCCAAGCCCTAAAATGACGGCGCAAAGCGCGCCGCATAAGATTAAGCTTTTCAAAAATTTTTCCTTATTTCAAGTAAATAAATTCGGCGTAAAAATAGGTGTGGTTATAAGCCGAGTTCCGTTACAGCGGTCATTTATCTAGACCGATTTTTGCAAATCGGTTCGAGCGAACGGTTCGAATATAAGACGAAACCACCCGTTCTTGCTGCAGGTTGGGTTTGCATTGCCGCTCGTGTCTCCACGCGCGCGGTGAGCTCTTACCCCGCCCTTTCACCCTTACCGCTTGCGCGGCGGTTTGCTTTCTGTTGTACTTTCCCTAGGGTTACCCCCGGCGTCCGTTAGACGCAACCTTGTCTTATCGCAGCTCGGACTTTCCTCTCCTTGCGGAGCGACCGCACGCCACACCCGAGCGCAATTATAGCTTTTTTGGCTTAAACTTCAGGGCTTGCGAAATTTAAGGGGCGGAATTTTGCGGCGTGAGCGCGAGATTTCGGTGCGTAATCTGTGCCGCTGCGGAATTTCGGTGCGGCAAAACAGATCGTCGCTAGAGTAGAATTTTATCAAATTTTACCTACGGCCGAGCCGAATAAAATTTTAAATTCTATGGCTTAGACAAAACGGCGCGCTTTCTGCGATAAAATTTTACGAAATTCCATAAAATTTCATCGTCGCATAAATTTAAATCCACGCAACAAGCTCTAAAATTCCGTAAAATTCCGCGTGGTGCGCCGCGACGTAGCCAAGCCCTACTCTACAGCGCGGTTTAACGTGGGACGCGGGGTGACGGAGCCCCACTCCGCGATGCGGTGCAGTGTGACTTAGCGCAAGTGCGGCGTGACCCTACTCTGCGGCGCGGTTTGACGCGGCGTGAGCCCCATTCTGCAGGCAAAAAAGAAGGCGGGTGAACTCTCTGAAGGAAAGAGTTTGACGTAGCATGAACCCTACTCCGCGGCGCGATGCGGCTCAATCCTCGTCCGTCGCGGCGCCCTCAAATATATCTCGGTGCAAAATTTCTTCCAAAACGACCGTCGCGTAAGAGCCTTTCGGCAGGTAAAAACTAAAGCTAAAATGCGCATTTTGCGCATCATAGGCGTGCTGTACGCGCTCCATAAAACTCCACGCAAACCTGCGCAAGCCGTTCATCTGCGCCTCAAACTCGCGCGAGGGCGCAAAAATTTCATCTTCAAATCTGCCGCCAAGCCCGCTAGCTCGCAGCTTCGCTCGCCCAACGATAAGGCCTGCGCTCGTGATTTCTCGCTTCGCGAACCGCTCGCACTCCGCGCCCAGATCGTCGCAGCTAAAAAACGCGCCGCGGGGAAAGTGTCCTAAAATCTCGCCCCTTAAAAGCTTAAAAAACTGCGGCTGAGCTGCGATCTCGCGCGCCTCCTCCTTGCTTAGTCCGTAAATTTTAGCAAACTCTCCAAGGCTAAATTCCGCCGCAAATTTTGAAATTTCGACCCGCTTGCTAAGCCAGCGATTGAAAAGCTCGCTCTGATAGGCGCTGATTAGAAAGTCGCGCATTTTTGGGTTTTTAAGCCGCCTCTGTCCGCGCAGCACCTCTTCGCCCTGCGCCGCGTTGTCGCCGAACTTGCCGAAGCGCTGATAGCCGAAGTAGTTCGCAAAGCCCTCGCGCCCTAGCGTATCTAGCGCGGCTGCGAGCTTGACGGCGTCGGGCGGTAGGACCTTTTTTAGGCGGATGAAAAAATCGTTGCCCTTTAAATGCCCGATTTTAAGCTTGTTTTTGTGCCTTTGTACGCTTAAAATTTTAAGGCTTTCGTGCGAAAATCCGCCCAGCGCGGGCTCAAATTTAGCGGGCATACTAACGTGCTGCGTCGTAAGGCCCTGCTTATCTTTAAGCCCCGCGTAGCCGAACTCGCGCATCTTAGCGCCCGTGCGTTCGCTTAAAATCCGCAGCGCCTCGTGCGTGCCGATGCCCTTTTTTTGCAGCAGCAAAATGCAGTGTTCGCCCTCACCGCTAGGCTCGTAAAGCGGCACTTCGCGCACGACGAAATCGCTTGAGTTTTTGCTAAAATGCGCATTTATCGGCGCGTGATTTAGGGTGTATAAATTTTTCATAGCCCGCCTTTGCGTTAATCTAAGGCGCAATTTTATAAAATTGAGCCTAAAAAACTCATTATTAAGGCAAATTCTAGTATCATTCGCCATAAAAAAGGATGAAAAATGCTTCAAATCAGGCTCTTTCGCTTCGACCCGCGCTGCGACGTAGCAAGCTACTTCAAGCCCTATGTTTATGAAAGCGCGCCATTTGCCGATCTTGCGGCACTGCTTGACGACATCTGCGCGCACGATCCCTATTTTAGCGCGCAGGGAGTGGAATTTGTAAAAATCGGGGGCACGACGGTGAGTGTAAAAGAGCCGCTAGATACGCTCATAGCGCACTTTGGAAGCGAGCTAATCATCGCGCCTCTTAGCGAAAAAGAGGCGATTAAAGATCTACGCTGCGAGCCACGAGCATTTTTGGACAAATTTAGAGCCTTTGAGAGCATCGCGGACTCCTCTGATTTTGAGTTTTACAAAAGCCTCGCGCCCTATTTTTACTCGACGAAAATCCCCGCATGCTCGCAGGAGTTTTTGGGCAACAGCACCTTTATCTTCGCGCACCGCCTGATGCAGACGCATCCGAGCGAGCGCATGAGGATTTTGGAGATCATCGAGCCGCAGATGGCGTATTTTACGAAGTGCGACGCCGTGGGGATGGAGTTTGACGACCGCGCGGCATACAGGGCGTTTTGCGATATTTTAAAATTTGAACCCGCGCGCAGCAATAAAATTTTAAGCGCGCAGAGCATGGCGGAATTTGACGCAGCGGGCGCGAAGCACGATTTTAGCGGCTTTAACGTCGCCGTATGGTACGATGAGGCTGCAGAGGAGCTGGCTAGCAGGCTGGGCGCGCAGATCGTGCACTTTGAATGTGAAGGCGCGCCGCTTGGAGCGCAGATATACGAGCGCGAGCGGGAGTGCGCGCTGCGGCTGGGGGGCGAAATTTTATTTGACGCGTTTGATAGCGGAAGCGATTTTTTGCTAGTAAATTCCAAGCTCGCGCTTGATTTTTTAGACGGCAGAAGCGATGAAATCCAAAGGCTTTTCGGTAGAGATCTCACGGGCTTTTATCTAATCGCGACGGATGAGCTCATCGCTCTAACTCGCGGCGAGAAGCCCGACTTTTCGGCGCGCAAGCTAAAGCCGACGCTGATTTAAGCGGACGGGATTTTAAAATTTCAAAATTTTATCTATTTGTCTATTTGGCTGCTTTTGGAATTTCACTACTTTAGCCGCCTTACTGTCCATAATTTTTTAAAAAATTATCCGCAAAATCGTACTCACGATAAACCCGAAAATGCCTAAATATATGCTAAGCCCCAAGCAAAATTCAAAGGCTACGTAAAGCCAAATAATTTTACGATCTAGAGGCTTTTGGTATCTCTCATCATTTAAAAGTTTCATATCTCTTTTCATAGCGGCAAATTTAAAAAACTCATCTACTTTTGAGTCTTTCCAAAAATCAAATGACAGAGTAGCTATGAAAGCCCATATCGGTGCAAAAAACATAATAAACGACGCCGTTTGGATTGTTTTTAAAATTTCATCCATCTTGCTCTCCTGTTTTTAAAACAAATTTCCGACCGAAATTCTAATACACGCAAGCATTCTCAATCGTGTAAAAATGTTACAATCTGGTGTTCTTTTGGTAGAAATTTTCTACCGCCAATTCCACGACTACCATATTCTTTTAAAGCCTCATTCAAGACGCCATAAAGTTCATCTAACGAAATTCCGTCAAGACTAGAATTTATATTTTCCAGCTTATATTTGATAAAAAACGGATTATCGACTAGCATTTTACTTGTGGTTTCGTCATAGACCCGTCTAATGTCAAGCTCAATTTCTCTACCCTTATAATAAAGCAGCCAAATCTCCTCTCCGGTATATCCATCTCTTGGATCAGGCAGATGCGGGCTACAAACAAAGATAAGCCAAATATCTCTTTGCCTGTCGATTACCCAATTCAACCACTTTATTTGATAGGGTTTTTGTGGATTATAATGATATTTTGCCAAGCACTGATCTACACGATTTATAATATCATATTTCTCCAAGTCTTCTTTAGAAATATATTCTGCTACAAACGCCACTTTATCACCTTTTCTTTAAATTTTAGATACGAAAGTTACTTGAATATTTTCTTTAGGTACAGAGCTTGTTATAACCTCTCCCCCCTTAAACTCATTTAAAATTTCTTTTAAAATATCCACAATCTCTTGCTTTGGTATATCCCCGATATCGCTTCTTATGGATTCTAGTTCATATATTATTCTAAATGGATTATCCGTAACTTTTTTACCAGTATTTTCGTTGTATATATCTCTTAAATCGATCTCTATATCTTTACCTTTATAGTGCAAAAGCCATATATCCTCGCCGCTATAGTTCATATCTCTAGGATCTCCGATAGTGATACTGCGCACTGAAAAAAGCCAAATACCTCTTTCTCGATCTATGCACCAACTTCTTGAATTTAAATCTACCCAATCAAGCTCACCCTGATAATACTTATTGCATATCTCATTGCAGGGTTTTAGTAAATCGTATTTCTCGACATCCTCTTTTGAAATACGCTCTGTAACAAACGCCATTCTCTCCTCCTTAAGAATTTAAAATTTTAGACTGCTTGCGGGTTGCCGCCGTCTTTTGCTCTTGCGACAAATCGTTTAGCCATTTTCGCAAATGGCTAAATATACGCTAAATTTTATCTTGCCGCGCCGCGCAAATTTTAAAATTTCGCTTTTATACAGGCGCTGTTTTCTTGCGGGTCTCCCGCCGATAACTCGCCGCCTGTAGTTTAAATGAAATTTTAAAATTCCACTACCTAAACGCACGGATAAAATTTTAAAATTTCGCCGTCCGCGCGCACGGATAAAAATTTAAAATTCCACGCTGCATAACACGAGCGGATGAAATTTTATAAAATTTTGCCGCCGCAAATCAAAGCGCAAATAAACGCGCTAGCGCATAGAAATCACGCGAATTAGTAAATGTCGCGTTTGAATTTCATCGATAAATTTATGAATTCCGCCTATGCTTCGGCGGTTTCGTTTTTGTCGATTACGGCTTGCATCGCCTCTCTGGCGTGCTGCAGCCAATCTTTATCGCTAGTATCGAGCAGGTCTAGGTAGATGATTTTGACATGTCCGCTGTGGACGGTGAAATCGTGAGAGTTTGCGATGTGCTGCGTGCCGATGAGTACCACGGGCTGGACGCGCAGACCGAGCTTGCTAACGATCGCTTTGGCGCCGCTTTGGAATTGCAAAAGCTGCGTGCCGCGATGTCTGGTGCCCTCGGGAAACATCGTGATGACGCGCCCTTCGCTCACGCGTTGCTGCACTTCGTGCACGATCCGCACCAGATCGCGCGGATTTGAGCGATCGACTTGGATCATCTTCGGAAGAGTGATGATTTTGCCGATGATAGGGATGTCTGCGATCTCCTTTTTAGCGATCCAGCAGATATCGGCGGGATGGGTCTCTTCGAGCACGACGATATCCATTATGCTTTGGTGGTTGGCGATTACTAGCTGGGCGCGCGGATCGGGGGTACCTATGATCTGGATATCGTACCCGATGCCGTAGCGCTGGAAGCGCCCCCAAATGCGGCGAAAGCGGCGATGAGAGGAGTTTTTCACCGCCATGGCAATCACGACACAAACGACAGTAAAAATAAACCAAATCGCGTAAAATAGCGCTCTAATCCTTGCTAAGCTCATCTTTTTTAACCCAGCCGATCTTGTTGCCGCCCAGCATGATTTTATAAAACTCCTTATTCGTGCCCAAAATTTCAACCTTTTCGGGATTTTTAGTCACGTAAAACACGGTGGAGCTTTGCATAGGCAAAATTCTAACCGGAGAATTTTGCGCGATACTGCCCGTGCCGTAAGGCCTTTGCGCATAGAAATTTACCACCAAAATCAGCACCGCAAAGATGAGCGGCGTGATATTTTTACTAAGCAGAAACATCACCAAAAGCACGGCAGCTAGCGTGTAGATCGCGATCTGCTTATAGGCTTCGAACTTGCTCTCTTTCGGATTTAGCCCGATCTGCGTGCTAAGATCCTCGGCACGCGGATTAAGCTCAAGCCCGAAATTTTCAAATTTTTTAGTATTAAGATTGAAATAGCTGAAGTCTAAATTTGTGATATTTTTATCCACGACTGCGAAATAATATCCGCTCTGGCTCGCGTATGTGCCGCGCACAGAGTCCACCCCCTGCTTGATGATGGCTGGATTATCGATGCTAAAAGCGCTGATTGCGCCGTTTCGGATACCAAGATCGAGCGTGAGTAAATTCGAAGCGTCGTCAAATTTGGTAGTTTTGTAGTTTTTAAGTTTTAGCTCGTCGGCTACGATATGCGAAAAATTAGGCTTCGTGTCAAGCTTCATAAATTCCGGATTATCAGGTTTGATAGAGCTTTTTTCAAAAAATTCTCCGTTACGCTGCAGCGTCAAAACGAGCTCATTTATCTTATCGCTCTTATCACTTGCCGCAAACCACAGCGTTGTCTCAAACATCTCGTCGCCCTCAATCCACGTAAGATTGTCAGCATTAAGCCACTTCATACCATTGGTGCGGCTGATCTCTAGCTTTGGCTTAACGGTGATTTTCTGCCCTAAATACACGGCGAAATCAATCTTAAAAATTTGATTACAATACACCTTCCTAGGCATTCCGCTGGCTTTTAGCGTAAGCTCTTTAGGCTTAATGTCCTGATAGACCTTATCGTCGGATACATCAAGATCGACTTCGTTAGTAGGCGCCAAAGCCTTAAGATCGTCGATACTTAGATTATCCATCGACATAACCTCTTTTTTATTATACTTCAGCATCACCTTGGAATTATCGCGCGTCTGCGGCTCGTCGGGCTTATCCTCAGCTTTTTTCGGCGCGTATTTACTTAGATCATCAAGCGAATCGATCTCAATCTCCGGCGCAGCAAACGCGAGCGTGCAGACACCTAAAATAGTAAGAATTCTTTTTAGCAAATTAAGCCTTTTAGCATTTTCTCTCCGTCCGTGCCGCCCAAAATAGGCTCTATCGCGCGCTCAGGATGCGGCATCAGGCCGAAAATCTTTTTGTTTTTATCGCAAATCCCCGCGATTGCATCCACTGAGCCGTTCGGATTTAGATCCGCGCCGTTTTCGTCACAATATTTTAGCAGCACGCAATCCTCGTCGTATAGCGACTTTAGCGTATCTGCAGGCGCATAATAGTTTCCCTCGCCATGCGCAATCGGGATATTTAAAATTTCGCCCTTATCGCAACAGTGCAGAAATTTATTGTCGTTTGAAACGACGCGCAAATTGTGAAATTTTGAGATAAAGCTTAAATTTATATTTTTATTCATCGCGCCTGCGAGCAGCCCCAGCTCCAAAAGCATCTGAAAGCCGTTGCAGATACCCAAAATATAACCGCCCTTTCGCGCGTGATCAAGCACCGCTTGCATTACGGGGCTAAGCTTAGCAATCGCCGCGGTTCGCAGATAATCTCCGTGGCTAAAGCCGCCAGGAAGCACGATCAGATCGGCGTTTATGGCAGTTTCTTTATGCCAGATTATCTGCGTTTCGCAACCGAGCGCGTCAAAGGCGTATTTGCTGTCGCGCTCGCAGTTGGTGCCGGGGAAATTTACGATCGCTACCTTCATATCATGATCTCGTAGTCTTCGATGACGGTGTTGGCTAAAATTTCATCGCACATCCTAGCGACGTCGGCATAAATTTTATCCCTATCCTCGCCATCTAGCTCAAGGACGATCTGCTTGGCTACGCGCACATCTCGCACGCCGCTAAATCCAAGCGAAGCGAGGGCGTGCAAAACCGCCTTGCCCTGCGGATCTAGCACGCCCTGCTTAAGTCTTACGTTTACGATAACCTTCATCGCTTATCCTAAAATTCTACGCAAGACCTCTTCGTAGGCTACTTTTACGCTACCAAGATCCTGCCTGAATACGTCCTTGTCGAGCTTTTTATCGGTCTGTTTGTCCCAAAAGCGGCAGCTATCAGGGCTGATCTCGTCTGCAAGTAGGATATTTCCGTCCTTATCTCTGCCAAGCTCGATTTTGAAATCCACGAGCTTTAAATTTCGCTCGTCGAAAAATTTAATCAAAATTTCATTGATCTTGCGCGCGATCTTTTTGAGCTCGTCAAGCTCGCTTTGGCTCTTTACGGCGCCAAGTAGCAAGCAATGCTCGTCGTTTAGGATCGGATCGCCCAGATCGTCGTCTTTGTAGCAAAACTCCACCAGCGTAAACGGAAGCTTCGTGCCCTCTTTGATGCCCAGGCGCTTTGTAAGCGAGCCGGTGGCGATATTACGAGCAATGATCTCAAGAGGGAAAATCTTGCATTTTTTTACGAGCTGCTCGGTCGGACTGATCGTCTCAACAAGCGCGGTGGCGATGCCGTGCTTTTTAAGCAGATCAAAAATCAGCGTCGAAATTTTACAATTCAGCGCGCCTTTGCCGCTCTCTTCAGCCTTTTTGACGCCGTTAAACGCCGTAAGCGAATCTTTAAATTCCGAAATCAAAAGGTCGTCACTTTCGTTAATCGACCACATCTTTTTGCCCTTGCCTTCGTAGATGAGCTCTTTTTTGGTAGCTTGCATCACACTCTCCTTACTTGATGTTTAGAATTTTTATCGCGTCTATTGCGGTTTTTAACTGGATATCGTTATTAATCTGCTCTGCTGTGATGAAATTTTTCTCATCCTTTTTCTGAGCATCTTTTTTCTTAGTCTCGACCTTGGCTAGCTCGCCTTGCAGGTGCTTTTTAAGATCGGCCTCTTTTAGCGAGAATTCATCCTCGTCGCGGCTCGGCACCTTGCCCGGCGCCACTATGAGATCAGGCGTCACGCCCACCGCTTGGATAGTGCGGCCGCTTGATAGATAGTAACGCGCGATGGTTAGTCGCAGCGCCTCCTTATCCTCTATCGGCAGGATCACCTGCACGCTTCCCTTGCCAAAAGTTTTTTCACCAACCAACACGGCGCGCTTTAGATCCTGAAGCGAGCCGCTTACGATCTCGCTCGCGCTCGCGCTACCGCCGTTTACTAACACTACCAGCGGCAAATCAGTGATCTTCTTTTTAGGATCGGCGCTATGCGCTTCGGTTTCGTTTTTCGCGCGTCCTTTTTGAGAGACGATAAGACCTTTGCCGACGAATAAATTTACAAGCCCGATCGCTTGATCCAAAAGCCCGCCTGGGTTGTTTCGCAGATCCAAAATAATACCCTTGGCGTCTTTGTGCTCTTTTATAAATTTACTCGCATCCGAAACTACGTGCTGATCGAAATTCGTAACGCGCAGATATAAAATTTTATCATCCTCGATCATCTTGGCATAGACCGATTCCACTTTGATTATGTCGCGGACGATCTCGACGTCGAAAGGCTTGCTAACACCTTTGCGCACGATCGTTAGAGTGATTTTGGTTTTCGGCTTACCGCGCATTTTTGAGACCGCATCGTCGATCGTGATGCCGAAGGTCGCATTGCCGTCGATACGCAAGATCACGTCGTTAGCCTGAATGCCCTTTTTATCCGCCGGAGTGCCCTCGATAGGCGAGATGACGGTCAGAGCGCCGTCTTTCATACCCACTTGAATTCCAAGCCCGCCGAACTCGCCCTCGGTCTGGACTTTCGTGTCGTTAAACGCCTTTTCGTCCATGTAGCTTGAGTGCGCGTCGAGGTTATTCATAAGCCCCGAGATCGTCTTGTCCACAAGCTCCGAAAAGGTCATCTCATCGACATAATTGTTTTCGACGATCGCAAGCGTTTTGGTAAGCTTAGCTAGCGCCTCCAGACGCGTTTTTTCGCTATCTGGTTTTTTAGTCGCATTAACCTCTCTGGCTTGTAAATTTCCGGTAAAAAAACTAACGCCTAAAAATAGAGAAAATATGAATCCCAAGCCGAAGAAGAGGTGTTTTTGTCGCAAAGTTTATCCTTGAAAGTAAAATGGAGTGAATTTTATAGAAAATTGGCTAAAAATAAGGTAAATTTCATACGAAATTTGCGCGTTTACGGATAAATTTAAGCCGAAAATTTTAAAATCTCACTAAAAAACCTTGACATAAAGACACTAAAGTTATATAATGCAACCAACTTCAACTTTAGGAGAAAATTTATGAACGAAACTATTGAAATTTTAACCGATAAAATGCGCTCTTTGCTCGAAAGCAGCGTTTCTTTGGCGATCCATTCCAAAAATAGCGAAGTGGGCGTATTGCACATGCTCTGGGCTTTGGTAGCCGACAGCGGCTCTGTGCTAAATCAAATTTTTAATAAATTTAGTATCGAAAAGACCGCGGTCGAGCTTGAGATCAAAAGCGAAATTTCAAATTTGCCTACGAGCTCAAACGTCACGAAGGAAAACGTGCGAATCTCGCGCGAGCTGATGAACTCGCTAGAGCTCGCAAAAGGGCTGATGACGAGCTCGGGCGATAAATTTATCGCCGTAGATACCTGGCTGATCGCAAATTTAAACGCAGATCCGCTAAAGAAAATTCTGTCTAAATTCGCAGATCTTAGCGAGATCAAAAAGGAGCTGGAGGCGCTTCGCGGCGGCAAAAGCATCGATTCGCAAACCGCCGACGAGACGCTTGAGGCGCTTAGTAAATTCGGCGTCGATCTCACCGCCAAGGCAATCGCGGGCGAACTCGATCCGGTTATCGGTCGCGACGAGGTGATCTCGCGAATGATGCAAATTTTAATCCGCAAGACGAAAAACAACCCGATCCTACTCGGCGAGCCGGGCGTAGGAAAAACCGCAGTCGTCGAGGGTCTTGCACAACTGATCGCCAAAAAAGAGGTTCCGCTCAGCCTGCAAAACAAACGCGTCATCGCGCTTGATATGAGTGCGCTGATTGCGGGCGCGAAGTACCGCGGCGAGTTTGAAGATAGGCTTAAAGCCGTCATAAACGAAGTCGTAAAAGCCGCGAATGTCGTGCTTTTCATCGATGAAATTCACACCATCGTAGGCGCGGGCGCAAGCGAAGGCTCTATGGACGCCGCAAATATCCTAAAGCCCGCCCTTGCGCGCGGCGAGCTGCACGCGATCGGCGCTACGACGCTGAAAGAGTATCGAAAGTATTTTGAAAAAGACGCCGCGCTTCAGCGCCGCTTCCAGCCCGTAACGGTCGCAGAACCTAGCGTTAGCGAGGCTACGGCGATCCTGCGCGGCATAAAGGAGCGGCTAGAGGTGCATCACAACGTCACCATCACCGATAGCGCGCTTGTGGCGGCTGCAAAGCTAAGCGACCGCTACATCAGCGATAGATTTCTGCCTGATAAGGCGATCGATCTGATAGACGAAGCGGCGGCGGAGCTTAAAATGCAGATCGAAAGCGAGCCCAATGAGCTTGCCAAAGCCAAGCGCGACATCCTCACGCTTCAGGTCGAAAAGGAAGCCCTTAAGATGGAGGACGACGGCAAAAACGACGAGCGGCTCGCGCAGATCGACAAAGAGATCGAAAATTTAACCGAGCAGAAAAACGCGCTTCAGGCTAAATTTGAAAACGAAAAGTCCGTATTCGGCGGCATCAGCGAGGCTAAAAAAGCGATCGACAGCCTCAAAAACGAAGCGAGCTTAGCAAGACGCAACGGCGATCTTAGCAAGGCTGCCGAGATCGAATACGGCAAGATCCCAGCCGCGCAGGCGAAGGTTAAGGAGCTTGAGGCGAAGTGGGACGCGATGAAAGAAAACGGCGTGCTTTTGCGAAACCGCGTGGACGAGGAGAGCGTGGCTGAAATTTTAAGCAAATGGACCGGCATCTCGGTAAGCAAAATGCTCTCCTCCGAAAAGGAGAAATTCCTCCACATCGAGGAGCATCTAAAAGAGAGCGTCGTGGGGCAGGACGAGGCGCTGCATGCCATCGCTCGCGCCGTCAAGCGTAACAAAGCAGGGCTCGTGAACGAAAACCGCCCGATCGGAAGCTTTTTGTTTTTGGGTCCTACCGGCGTCGGCAAGACCGAGAGCGCGAAGAGCTTGGCGAGGTTTTTATTCGACGACGAGCGGGCGATGATCCGATTTGATATGAGCGAGTATATGGAAAAACACAGCGTCAGCCGCCTGCTCGGCGCACCTCCTGGATACGTGGGCTACGATGAGGGCGGACAGCTTACCGAAGCGGTGCGCAGAAAGCCCTACTCGGTGCTGCTTTTTGACGAGATCGAAAAGGCGCACAAGGACGTTTTTAACATCCTGCTTGGAATTTTAGACGACGGGCGCGCGACCGATAACAAGGGCGTTACGGTCGATTTTAAAAACACGATCATCATCCTAACGAGCAATATCGGCTCGGCTAAGATTATGGAGCTTGACGCCAAAAATACGGACAAGCCGCGCGAGGTAGCACTTGCCGAGCGCGAGGAGGCGGTAAAGAGCGAGCTGAAGAATTATTTCAAGCCCGAATTTATCAACCGTCTGGACGACATCGTGATCTTCAACGCCCTAAGCGAGGATGATCTTATAAAAATCGTGGGCATTATGTTTAAAAGCCTGCAAAAAACGCTCGCAAATCGCGGCATTAACGCGAGCCTAAGTGAAAATGCCAAAAAGCTCATCGCCTCGGCGGGCTTTGATATCGAATACGGCGCAAGGCCGCTGCGCAGGGCGCTCTACGATCTAGTGGAGGATAAGATCGCCGATATGATCCTAGGCGACGAGATCAAAACCGGCGATCGGATCGAAATCGGCGCACGTGACGGCGAGATCGAGATAAAGAGAGTGAAGTAAAATCGGGCGGAATTTATCCTGCAGGGTAAATTCCGCGCTTCGACAGAGTAAATTTGGCGAGGTAAATCTAATACTTTATTAATATAAATTGGACGAATAATCTATCCCCTTGGGAATTGAAACCTATTCATGCTCTCTACGATGTAAAGTAGAATTCCATCCCGTTGGGAATTGAAACAATTTCCCTCAATCTCTGCTGTAGCACTATCTATGTAGAATTTCATCCCGTTGGGAATTGAAACTAAGCCTTTTGAACCGTTTTAAGCTCGTGAGATTGGGTAGAATTCCATCCCGTTGGGAATTGAAACTATCTTTATCGATCACCACTCCATTTTTTATAGGGTAGAATTCCATCCCGTTGGGAATTGAAACAGTTTCAAGCGGCAAAAATGACGCGAATTTGTCCGGTAGAATTCCATCCCGTTGGGAATTGAAACGGCCTTTAAGGGCGATCGTGTTGCCTTGTGGGTCGTAGAATTCCATCCCGTTGGAATTGAAACAAGATGGGCAACAAGTAGCAAGCTATAAGCATAGATTGCGTAGAATTCCATCCCGTTGGGAATTGAAATGCTCTATTTAAAATTTCATTTTTCCCTCTTTCATATTAGCATTCTATAGAATTTACCAAGCCAAATCCTGCTCGATAAAATTTTTACCAAATAAAATTCTGGACTTTAAATTTTAAAATTTATTGAGGGTAATTCCGCATTTCAGAGCTTAGAATTTTAAATTTAAGAAGCAGCGACTTCAAGCTGCGTGGTTCGAAACACGAGGATTTTAGATTATAAAATTTAAAAAGGCAGGCAGGATTAGAATTTTAAAATTCGAAGTCAATGATCGAAATTCCAAACCGCGCAACTTGAAATTTCAAATCTGAAGCAGAGACAAATTTTAAGATCGTTTCAAAATTTACCCCTTTTAAATTTACATATCTCGAGCTCTATTCATAAAATTTTACGTATTAATTTACGTGAAATTTAGCCGAAAAAAGATGCTCTCATAAACTTATCCGCATTAAATTTTATCTCTTCTTTTTAGAATAAAAACTGTTGCGGATGCGATTATTAGCGATGATAAAGCGCTTATAATCATTATGCTAAAATTAAAATTTGAGCGATCAAGCAGATGACCCAACCAAGTAAAACTCGCTCTTGCTAGGATTATCACAGCTAGCGAATAAGTATAAAATAGACTTATAAAAAATGCAGATGCGCCGGATATTTTATCTAGCAGAATAAAAGCCTTTATCTTTGAAAATACGAAGCAGCAGATGATTAAAGGCAAAATTACCGTCGCGCAAAATAGATACAACACCATAGTGCCGAAAATATCGCTTTCGCTATCGCTCGCTTCTTCGTGCCACGTTAGTTCAAAAGCTTTCATAACAATAGAAAGCGGATTCGCGATATCGTAACCGCTATACTCCGCCAAAAAAACCGCATCTATGCTGGCAAATATAACGCCCAAGCAATCTATAGTAAAAATGAGCAAGGCGATCCAGAATAAAATCCTTACCCCTTTTAACTCAAAACATTTTTTAATAAACTCTTTTATCACCCTAGCCCCTAATTTATAGCTTTTAAGATCAATTTGGCTTTTATATCGCGTTTCATTTCGGCGCTTTTAAAAACACTTTGTCGTAATTTATCATCAAAATTTAAGCCCTTCGCTGCCATCGTCTATATTGCCCGTTGCAATCGTAAGCTAAAATTTCATTCTACTTATCTACCTAATTTGATACCGTTAAAATTAGAATTATTTTTTATCCTTATCAAAAAATTTTGAATTGTAGTTAGTTAAAGATATCATCAAGGTTCGCTTATTAAAAGGAACTTTACCGAATCTATCAACAAGTAATTTATTCTGTTTTACTGATATCATAGTACCGTTATCATCAAAAATATAGTATTTTTTTATCCCTAAGAAATTTAAGCATTGAAAGATAATTATAAATATAAAGTTTATGATGATAGCCATTGCAAGATTTGTTATATACGCAATTTTATCCATCAAAGTTTCACTATCAAGTTTTGCAGTTTCTCCAAAACATGGAAAGTATGAATAAGTTATCTTTGTATGCTCCGTAAGCTGGATTTTTAGAACCTTTAAATTCCCCGCTAAATCCACATAGTCGCATTCTATTATTTTCTCAAAAATTCTAATTTGTAAGTCATTTACCAGCATACCTTTTAGCATTGCAAAATCTCCAAAAATCGTTTTGAAAAATATAAATATGCAAAGAGCTAGCTCGCCTTTTCTAAAACTACTACTAAAGAAACTTTCAATAGGAAAAATAGATCTAATGGCGAATACTAATGCGAATATCAGGAAAAAAATTCCTACTGTTAATTTACTTTTTAACAAATAGTCATTTTTTATCACTATCGGCTCTTTGTCGTAATCTCGCATAGAATTTCCCCATTTTTATAAAAAGATATTTTGGCGTATTTTACCGCCTTATTCTTATGGTGCATTTAAAATTTAAAATCTGCGAAGGACGGGTAAAATTCTAAATTTCAAAGCCCCCCGCACTGCGCTAAATTTTAAAATTTCAAACCCATGTAGGCTAGATAAAATTCCAAGCCCGTGAAGGACGAGCGGAATTCTAAAATTTATAATTTTAAAATTCCATCTTACTTCGTTTTCTTTGTGCTGTCTTTGCTAGTCGTTGCGTTGGCGTCGATGTAGCCCATCTGGACGAGTTTTTCGTAGATTTGCATTATTACGGGACCTGCCGCGCTTCCGCCTCCTCCGCCGTGTTCAACTAGCACGGTTACGGCGTATTGCGGCTTGTCGTATGGCCCGAAGCTCGTCATCCAGGCGTGCGAGCGGTGGAAGTAGTCCATATCGGCCTCTTTCATTCGCTTTTTGGCAGTCTGCGAGATGCCTACGACCTGCGCGGTGCCCGTCTTGACCGCTAGAGGCACTACTGCGGTATGGATAAGCTTGTAGGCGGTGCCTCCGTCGGGGTTGTTGCCGACCTCATACATACCGCGCCTCACGAGAGGTAGCTGCGCCTTTTCTTTCGGCGTGAAAAGCTCGGCAGGGGCAAATTCCACCGGCTTGCCGTCGATGCTTTTTAAAAAATGCGGCGTGATAGCCTTGCCCGAGGCGATCTGCGCGGTGTTTTTCGCCACCTGCATAGGGGTGACGAGCACGTCGCCCTGGCCGATCGAGGCATTGACCGTCTCACCCTGATACCACGCGCGCTTAAATTTCTGCATTTTCCAGGCCTTATTAGGCATCGTGCCTACAAACTCATTGGGTAGATCGACGCCTGTTTTACTACCGAAACCCAGACGCTGCAGATACGCGGACATATAGTCGATCCCCACCAGCAGCGAGCCTTCGTAAAAATATACGTCGCAGCTGCCTTTAATCGCCTCTACTAGGCTCACGCGGCCGTGACCCCAGCTCTTCCAGCAGCGAAATTTACGCCCCCCTAGCTCTATCGCGCCGCTACAAAACACGCTCCAGTTCTCATTGATCTTGCCGCTGTTTAAAAAGCTCATCCCCACTGCCATCTTAATGACCGAACCGGGCGGATAGAGGCCGTTTACGAGCTTATTCGTAAACGGATGGCGCGGATCTTTTATCAGCTCGTCCCACTGCGCCTGTGAAATTCCGCCCACGAAGGTGTTTAAATCGTACTCGGGGAAGCTGCCCGCCGCGATGATAGCGCCGTCGCGTAGATCCATCACGATCGCTACGCCGTCTTTATCTTTAAAAATTTCCTCGAGATATTTTTGCAGCTCAAGATCGATGGTAAGGGAGATTTCACTGCTGCTGGGCTCCTGCATCGAGATCTCCTCTACGACCTGATTTAGCGCAGTAACCTTCGTCTTGCGCTCGCCCTTGCTGCCCTGCAAAAGCTCGTTATAATACCCCTCGACGCCGCTTCTGCCGTTATATCCGGTAAGCGCGCTTAGGGGGTTACTTTGGATATCCTTTTTATTGGCGCGGCCTACGTAGCCGATGATGTGCGAAGCCAGCGCGCCGTAAGGGTAGAAGCGCTGCGAAGCGGGCGAAATTTTAATATTTTCGTGCAGGCTTAGGCTCGCAAAATGCTGTATCGTGGCGTTGTAGTCCAAAAACGGCACGACTTCGATGAAGTCTTGATTATAAGCGGAATTCGCGTCCTTGTAGCTCTTGCTCATCGCGGTGACGTTGAGATCTTTGAAGTAGCGCGAGATGTTATTTAGCTCGCTTTGCAACGCGGCGTCTTTTAAATGCGGCGCGATCGATAGCGAAAAGCCGAGATTATTTATCGCGAGCGGGCGGCCTTTGGCGTCTAAAATTTGACCGCGCACCGGCGGGATGTATTCGGTGGAGATGACATTGTTTTTAGCGACCTGCTCGTAGAATTCGTTCGATTTGATCGAAAGATAATAGATTCTCACCAAAAGCATGGTAAAAAATAGTATCACAAATACGAATACGAACTTCAGCCTCATACCAATCGCCCCTTAAAAAAGAGCAGAGCAAGCAAAATTTCAATCACGATATAATTTAAATACTCGCCGCTTAGAGGCAGATACTCGCTCTTTTTGATCGCCGAGATCGCGTTACTCACCACAAAGACCAACACATAGCTAATCATCACGTAAAAGCAGATCAAAAAATTTCTAAATTTAATATATTTAAATGAGTTTTCATAGACCACGAAATAAAATATACAATACGCGATAGCCACGCTAAATAGGTTAAATCCGTGGATCTGCTCGGCGCAAAACAGATAAAAAATAGAGAAAAACCAGGTAAAGCCGAACTTTTTAAATTTCACGTCGTTTTCATATTTTTGTACCACCATCGCCGTGAAAAAAAATCCGATCAGCGGCGGCAGCCCCCTATACACCGCACTTAGAAGCAGGTAGAAAAGAACCCCCGCGCTAAAAAGCGTGTCCGCTATAAGGTATAGATAAGTGCGATTTCGTTGCATACCGGAAACTTTTTGCATTTAATACAATCTGCCCAAATTTTTTGCGCGGGCAGCTCATCCTTTGGGATTTCGGTAAACCCCAGCCGCTCAAAAAATTCTTTTTGATAGGTGAGCGTAAATACGCTTTTTAGCCCGTAAAATTTCGCTTCGCCGAGTAGCTCGTTTACGATAGCTCTGGCAATGCCCCTTCTGCGAAACTGCGGAGAGACGATGAGCGAGCGCACCTCGGCAAGATCGGCGTTAAAAATTTTAAGCGAAGCAAAGCCCGCTAAAATTTCCGCATCTTTTGCGGACTGCGATTCGTGGGGCTGCGAACGTTCGGTCTGAGAAACGCCCGCGCTTTGCGAATATTCGCTCCGTAAAATTTGCTCTTTGCCGGCTTGCGCGCGGCTCGCTCCGGATACGGCTTGCGCTGCGCTATTTCTTGGCGCGCTATTTTGAGACGTATCTCGTTGCGGCGCAAAATTACCCGCGGCATCTTCGGCGGAATTTTCAGAAGTAATTTCGGCAAAATTTGCGGCGGAGCTTTGGATTAAATTTAAATCCGAGCCGTGCGCTAAATTTAAATCGGAATTCTCGGCTAAATTTGAATCGGAATTCTCTTTGGAATAAAAGCTCGTATCCGCCTTAGAATCACAGCTAAACGCCAGCACGTATGAGCGGATATTGGCAGCTATCTCATCGCTTTCAAGAGGCAAAATCACGCCGTTTTGCACCTCCTCTTTTACGAGCCCCTGCATACGCGAAATGTCGCAAAGGCGCGCTTTTTTTAGCCGTATCATCTAAAATTTTCCCTAATCTTCGCGCAATTTTTGCGGTGCATTTTATATCCGCTAAATTCAATTATTTTGAAATTCTGCGCCGCGAAATTTTGCGTATTTAAATTTAGAAATTTCATAATCCAAACGCCCTGCGCACAATAATCTCGCGCGCTTTTGCAAGCCCGCTACCTTTTAGCGTAGAGACCAAAATCGCCTGCGGATCGTGCCTCAAAAGCTTTGCGCGCTCGCTTTGATTGAGCTTGTCGGCTTTGGTGTAGAGCCTTGTGATCTTTTGATCGCCGCGCAGAAAACTAGAAAGATAGTTTTGTAAATTTTTATCTATTTCAAGATCAAACTGCCGCGCGTCGATGAGATGGACGAAAAGCTTGATATTTAGGCGCTCCTTAATGAACTCGTCGAGATTTTTTTGCCAGATATAATGCAATTTTTTGCAGACCTTAGCATACCCGAACCCGGGCAGATCCACGAAGATCAAAGAGATATTTTCCCCCAAGCTCGCAAGATCCGAAAAGGCGCGATTGCCCGCTAAATTTAGCGCAGATCTGCCTGTAAAATTTAATTCAGAAATTTGCGCGGAATTTGGCGTCAAACCTGCTGTAGGATTCGTCTCGCGATCCGATCCAAAATCCGCCGAAACGCTTTTTAAATTTAAAATAGAGTTCTGCTTTAAATTTCGCTCAGACGTCGCAACGTCCGCGCGCTCTCGCGCGAAATTTGCATCCGAGCTTAAAGCTATTTTGCTCGCTAGATCGGGCGGCGTTTCAGCTTGCGAGCCGTCCAAATCTGCGGTAAGCTTCTGTTTAAATTTAACCTCAAAAAAAATTATGAGCTGCGTTTTGCCGGGAGTCGAGCTTGATTTGGCTAGGTTTTTGCGCCCGGTAAGCGCATTTATCAGGCTACTTTTTCCGACGTTTGAACGCCCCAAAAACGCCACTTCGCTCATCGCAAACTCGGGCGCACCCGCGATATTTGCGGCGGAAGTGATAAACTGCGCGCTGCTAGGATAGATCATTTGTTTTGATCTTCGACCTGAAAGATCAGACGCACGGGCTTTTTCTCGCCGCCGCCGCTTTTTACTTCGTAGGTGCCCTTTTGGCGATTTACGATGATCTTATCGCCGTAAACCTCCTTTTTGGTCTCGGCTTCGTGCAGATAGGCGTTGTTTTCAAGCGTATAAGCCTCGATAGTCGGATCATAGGTCAGCACGCCGCCTTTGCCGTCGTAATGCTTCTGATTGAGTAAAATTTTAAAATTTGCGTTTCCCGTCGCGACGTATTTGGTAGGCTGGCGCTTGGCGTCGAAATAGATCGTCACTTTGTCGGAATTTAGCGTATCGTAAGCGCCCTTTTTGATGTGGACGTTGCCCGTTAGGACGCTGATCTGCTTAATCTCGTCGGCGAAAAAATTATCCGCCGTGACCTCGACCTGCTCCTGCGCGGCGCTGAGATTAGGCGCGCTAAAGCCCGTAATTAGCGCGCCTGCGAGTATTAGTTTGTGGAGTTTTGATCTTTTATTAAATACCATGCGTGAATTCCTTTTGAGTTTGTTTGTTTGGTCTTGGTGTCGTAGCTGATGCTGGCGCCCGTGACGCGGTCATTGCCTTGGCGCAGCACGTACGGCACGTCGGAGCGGACGATCTTGCTGCTCGTATCGTAGATGATCTCTTGCGCCGTGTAATCAAAGCCGTCCGTGTTGATGTAATGCGCGTCGCCGTTAAATTTTATCAGCTCGCCGGCGCGCGTCGCAGTCTTTGAAACCAAAGTGTGATTCAGATCCGCGCTAATCTCCTCGGCTTTAAAATTTACAAACTCGTCGCGATCCTTATAGCGAGTGCCGCCGTCCGCGGTAAATTTAGCATCCACCCGCTCGCCGATCTGATAATCGACGATCTTTTTCATCTCCATATTCGCAATGCTTAGATCCTGTCTAAACATATCGCTAAAATACGGCGTCTGCACGCTTAGAAACACCATCGCAACGCAAAAGATCGCAATCGCGACGTAGAAAATTTTTATCACCATCGCTCGGCTCCTTTTGATCTACGCAGAATTTTACCCCTCGCGCGCGCTTGCAAAATTACAGCCATTTGCTATTCCACTCTTCGCGCATGCCGTTTTTATCGACGAGTATTTCGATCATCTCGCGCACTGCGCCGCAGCCGCCGTTTTTGCTTAGCGCGACGTTCGCTTTTAGCGAGCTTAGCGCATCGGCGGGCTTAAAGCTGATCGCGACTGCATTTAAAAGCTTCGCGTCATTTATATCATCGCCGATCGCAGCGGCCTCATCGAAGCTTAGGTTAAAATTTTTTAAAATTTGCTCCGCCCTTGAGAGCTTATCTTTTTCGCCCTGAAAGAGCGTATCGATCTTTAGCTCGCGCGCGCGGTTTGCGACGATTTGCGAGCTTTTGCCGGTGATGATCGCGACCTTTAGCCCCAGCCGCTGCCACTCCTGGATGCCAAACCCGTCTTTTACATTAAATTTCTTCATCTCTTCGCCGCCGTTTGAATGATACAGCCCGCCGTCGCTAAGGCAGCCGTCTACGTCTAAAAATATGATCTTTATCACTTCGTTTTCCGTTTTTTGAAATTTTGTGATTTTAACGAAATTTGGCTGAATTTTTAGCAAACGCCGTATAAATTTAAGCTGCGATCTTAGCCCTTAATCGGCACGTAGCCGCTATTTTCGATGATGCTTTGCCCCTGCGGCGAAAGGATCCAATCTATCAAGATGCGAATATTTTCGTTTTTGTTATTTTCGTCGTAAACCGCGTAAATTTCAGCTACGAGCGGGTATTTGCGGCTAGCGATATTTTCTTTATTTGGATACGCGCCGTTTAGGCTAAGCATCTTCACGCCGCCGTTTCGCACGATCCCCTCGACGTAGTATCGAAACGAAAAGCCGATCGCGCTACCGAAAAAGCCCGTGATCTTGCGCTTAGGCTGCGTCTTACTCATAAATTTCAAAAACGCGTTCTGGCTGCCGCTACCTGCGTTTCGTTGCACGGCATCTATTCGCATGCGCTCGCCGCCGAGCTGCGACCAATCGTCAAACTCCCCAGAATAGATCCCTCGCACCTGATCCACGGTTAAATTAGATACTTTGTTATTCACATTTACGATAAAGACGAACGCCTCCAGCCCGATCGGCACGAAGCGCAAGCGCACGCCCTTTTCCTGCGCATAATCAAGCTGTTGCTTCGAAGGGGCGGCGACGAAAATGAGATCCGCCTCGCCGTCGCTTATAGCCTTGTAGGCGCCGCGGGTATTGCTAAATTTAAGCTTGCTAGCACTCGTGAAATTTTGCCCGTCAAATTCCACGCTGTCCTTCGGATAGCTCGCCGCGACAAATGCCGAAAATACCGGATACAAAGCCGCTGCTCCGTCGATTATCGGCAGATCTCCGCTAAG
The DNA here is from genome assembly GCA_963527265.1 of uncultured Campylobacter sp. Taxonomy (GTDB): domain Bacteria; phylum Campylobacterota; class Campylobacteria; order Campylobacterales; family Campylobacteraceae; genus Campylobacter_B. Next base: position 34,169 of record CAURQQ010000016.1, read on the forward strand.
TTTTAAGCTAGAGCTGGCGCGCACGATCTGCGAACCCTGCTCAAACGGCAGAAATTTATGCAGCTCGATCGATTTGGCCTGCATCTCGGCGCTGCTTTGATTTACGTATCGCTTCACAACGAGGCGGTAAAACGCAAAATCGAAAGCCGCCAAGATAAACACCAGAAAAATGGCGATAATTGCACGCTTCATCTTAATTTCCGTTTGCAATATAGGAGATGATTGAGCATTTGCTATGAAGATATAGCGCCGCTGCGACTAGCGCACAAACGCTGATCGCCCACGCCGTAAAGATCGCGGCGATCGTTTTTTGAAAAATTTCATCGCTCATTTTGTATCTCACATATGCGCAAGCGCGCTGTTAAGCAGCCATAAAAAGCCCATTAGGACAGCTAAAAAAGTTATGAACGAAAATGCAGAGAGAATCAGCAAATTTCTAATTCTTCTACGGCGCTCAGCCGTGCTTTTAGCAGATCTAATAAATTTTACTAAACTTACAATTAGCCAAATGAACGAAATTATCGGCAGCCCAGTAAAAACCAAGATAAGTATAGAAAAAGGATCAAATAGCCACTGAGAATATATGAGCGGAGCAAGAGTGCATGCAAACGCAACTGCCGAAATAATTAGAAATTTTTTATCTCTTTTATGGTGCTCCGGCTCGTCTTTTGATCTGATAAATTTAATCAAGCACGCGATGAGCCAAACAAAGCAGATCAAAAACAGCACATTTAAAATCTCCATAAGCGATCCGAAAATATTCATTCTTTACCTTTAAATTTTAATGTACAAAGCGGCATTTTAGCGCGCCGATTAAATTTACGCGCCCGTCAAGCAAGAGCGCAAGCGCAAATGCGCCTAAAGCAAGCTCTTAATAAAGCGGCGATCCTCACCCGAGTAAGAGCGGAATTTCGCGGATTTTAAGCGAGCGGCAAGAGCGAAATTTAAATACCGATAAAATTTTAAAAAACCGCGAATTGCCAAATTTACTAAATTTAGCGCGCATTTACCGCTATAAAACGCCCTTCGTGCTAGGCACGCCGGCGCGCTCGTTGATACTTATCGCTCGACGAAATGCGACGGCAAACGCCTTAAACGCGGCCTCTGCGACGTGGTGCAGATTTTCGCCGCGAATCTGGCTTATATGAAGCGTAAAATTTGCGTTGAAAGCCAGAGCGCGGAAAAACTCCTCCACGAGCTCGGCGTCGAATTCGCCGATCTTGCCGCGCTTTAGGCTCGGGCAATCAAATACCAAAAACGCGCGGTTGGAAAAATCAAGCGCCGCAGAAACTGCCGCTTCGTCCATCACGACGACGCTATCGCCGAAGCGCTCGATGTTTTGCGCGGGATAGATCGCCTCTTTGATCGCGCTTCCGAGCACGATGCCGCAATCTTCGACGCTGTGGTGAAAATCGACCTGCAAATCGCCCTCGCAGCGCAGGTTTAGATCGATCCATGCGTGCTTGGCAAACGCGCTAAGCATATGATCGAAAAAGCCGATGCCAGTTTGTATCTGCGCCGCGCCGCATCCGTAAAGCTCCAGCTCCAGCTCGATTTTGGTCTCTTTCGTAGCCCTATTTTTGCTTATCATCGCGCAATCCTTAAAACTAAATTTTGTTTGAAATCTATCTAAATTTCACTAAATTTCGCTTAAAATCTCAGCCAGCTTTTCGGAATTTACGCTGCCGATCTGGCGCAGGTTCGCAATTTCGGCGCCCTCTTTAAAAAACAGAATCGTAGGCGGGCCGAATACGTTGAAATGCGCTTTTATCGCCCTATTTTGCTCGCTATCTTCGCTAAGATCGATCTTTAAAAGGCTAAATTTATCAAGAGCGCCAGCAAAGGCGGGATCTGCGAATGCTCGCTCGCTCTGCTCGCAATTTTTACACCAGCTAGCCCAAAAATCCACTATCACGGGCTTTTTGGAATTTTCTATTTCGCCCTGTAGCTGCGCCAGATCGCGCACAAACGAAAAATGTGCACCGCTAAAATTTTGAGCGCTAGAAATTTCGCCTGCCTGCAAGCTCTCGCCCAAGCCGCCCCTGGAATATCTCGCATTTTGTGGGATTAGATTACCAAGCGGCCTGGAAAAATCTTTCGCACCGCTGGCAAAGCCCGCGAGCAGCAGCGCCGAATATAGCGCGATCACAAGAGCCAAAGCGCGCTTGATGCCGCTCGCGCCGCCGTCGAATAGCCCCAAAAATCCTGCGAAGATCGCGCCTAAAACCGCGTAAATCAGCAAGCTTAAATTTTCGCCGATGAGCGTGCGCGAAATCCATACCGCCGTAAAAAGCAGCAAAAAGCCAAAAATTTTAGGCACCGCCTCCATCCAAGCTCCGGGCCTCGGTAGTGCGCCGCCGAGTCCGACCACAAGCAGCAGCGCGCCGCTTCCGAGTCCCAGCGCAAAAAGAGCCACCGCGCCCAGCAGGACGTCGCCGCTGCCCGCGATATAAACGAGCGCGCCCGCAAGCGGAGCGGAGATGCACGGCGATACGACGAGCGCCGAGATGAGCCCCATCGAAAAAACTCCGATCAGACCGCCGCTCTTTTCGCTTTTGCTGTTTAAGAAGTTTTGAAAGCGCGCAGGCAAGCGAATCTCGTAAAATCCAAACATCGAAAGCGCGAGCGCGGCAAATATGAGCGAGGTTAAAATCAGCGCGGGCGGAGTTTGCAGCAGGCCTTGTAAATTTTGCCCAAAAATCGCCACAAAAGCCCCTAAAATCGCATACGAGCTCGCCATCCCAAAAATATACGCAAGGCTTACGGCGAGGCTCGTTTTCGCGCTCGGCTTCGAGGAGGTTTTTGCCACTATGATCGACGAGAGGATCGGGATGAGCGGATAGACGCAAGGGCTTAGCGAGAGCAACACGCCATAGCCGAAAAACAGCGCGATCGCCGCGATGAAGTTCTTGCCGCCAAGAACGTTTAAAATTTTATCCTGTTCGGAGATGGGATTTGCGCCGCGTGGATTTTTATGCGCGGAAACTTCGTCAGAATTTAAAGCAGCGTTTTCCGTCAAGCTTGCCGCGGAATTTCCCGCTGCGTGCGAGTCTGCCACGGAATCTGTCTCTGCGCTCGCAGCTGCGGCATTACTTTTAAAATTTACAGCCCCGCTCTGTGCGCTGTGCGCGGCAGAAATCTGCGCGGAATTTCCGCCGCCTCGGTATCTTTTCAGCTCGGAGTTTGAAATTTTGCTGATCTCATAGCCCTCCACCACGCGCTTGAAGCTAAAACCGAACTGCTGTGGCTGGTAGCAAAAGCCCGCTTTCGTGCAGCCCAAAAAATCGCCGTTAAGCACGAAATCATCGCTATCTGCGGCATTTGCAAGCACGAGGCCCAAAGGCACGATAACGCTAAATTTGCCCTCATAAATTTTATAATCCTTGTATTCGGTCGCAGCGGGCAGATTTATTAAATTCGTCACCTCCGCGCCGCCGATAAAAATTTTTATCTCATTTTGATAGAGATAGACCCCGTCCGCGATATCAAAGCTTAGCGTTACGCTATCGCTTTGCGCCGCCGCGTTAAGCTTAAACGCATCGGAGGGTTTCAGGGGCTCGGCGCCCAAACCTAAGAGAAAAAACGTTGCCAAAATCAGTGATCTGATCAAATTTTATCCTTTGAAATTTTTTCCTACATTCTAACGTAATAAGTATGAATTTATAGTGTAATCTAAAGAACTTTTTTGTAAAATTCCTTAAAATTTTTAGGAGGCGATATGAGCAAAGAGATCAAAACCGAAACAGGCGAAATAGCGTTGAAAGAGATAGAATTTAAACGCTCAAAGTACGAAAAAATCTCGTTCAAAGACTACGAAATCCTGCTTGAGAGATACCAGATCGAGCTTTTGAAGCTGCAAAAATTCGTAAAAGAGAAGGGGCTAAAAATTTTGATTTTGATGGAGGGGCGCGACGCGGCGGGCAAAGGCGGCACGATCAAGCGTTTAACCGAGCATCTAAATCCGCGCGGATGCCGCATCGTAGCGCTCGAAAAGCCGAGCAACGTCGAAAAGACGCAGTGGTACTTCCAGCGCTACGTCGCGCACCTACCCAGCGGCGGCGAGATCGCGATCTTTGACCGCAGCTGGTACAACCGCGCGATGGTCGAGCCGGTGATGGGCTTTTGCACCCACGCCGAACACAAAGATTTCCTGCGCCAAGTGCCTAAATTTGAGGAGCTTTTGGTAAGTGCAGGGATAATCTTGTTTAAATTTTACTTTTCAGTTTCTAAAGAGGAGCAAAAAAGGCGCTTCGAATCGCGCCGCACCGACCCGCTGAAGCAGTATAAACTCTCGCCGGTGGATGCGAGATCGCAGGAGCTGTGGAATCAATACACGCTCGCAAAATACTCGATGCTGCTCGCTTCAAATACCGAGTTTGCGCCGTGGACGATCCTAGACAGCAACGACAAAAAGATCGCGCGACTAAACGCCTTCCGCTGCATACTCTCGCGCATAGACTATCCCGAAAAGATCAACGCGAAGGAACTTGCTGTGGATCCAAACCTCGTACGAAACGGCACCAGGGAGATAGCGCTAATGGAGGATAGCCAAAAAAGCGAGGCTTGGCGCAAGCTGGAAAGCCCCTCTCGCAAGAACAAGAAGGATAAGAAAAAGGGCTAAATTTTAAGAATTTAACGGAATTCATGGTGCGGATTTCAGCGAAGAATTTGGTTAAGGCGAGTTTTGGAAAAATACTTGGTGTAATAAAAAGCAGTGCAAGTCTGATTTTGCTTTAACCAAAGCTTCCACGGCTTGGCCGCATTTGCTTTTGATTAAAGTCCTAGTTTGCCGCCTCCTTTCATTAAAACTCTCGCTCGCACTTCCCTGCTTCAGATTAAATACCTAGCTTAACTATCCTGCTTTTGATTAAAGCCTTTCTCGCCCGAACTGCTCCTCTTTTAGTTAAAATCCTCCTCTTTTAGCTCGCCTTAGTTTTTATCGAAACAATCCTTATTTGCGTTTGCCCAAAACCAAATTTAAGCCATCTTTGCTTTATATTACCTTTCCCATCGTCCTGTCCGCACTAAGCTTCGCCCTCATCTTTGATTACCCAATAAAGTACCCTTACTCCGCCTCTCTTGCCAAACCGTCTTTGCTATTGATGTGGCTTCCCCCGCCAACTGCCTTTGCCGAGCTTCTCATCTGCCCGTATGCGCGCTAGCTCCTGCTGCGGGCAAATTTACTCCGCTTTAATTTAAAATTTTGGCGTACCGATATTTGGTTAAATTTTAATTCGTCGAGCTATGTTTGTAGAAAAGCCCTACTCCGATCTACATGCAATTAAATTTTATTTCATTCGGCTTCGCTGGCGCGCCGAATTTTATATCAAAATTTAAAAGCTACCGATAAAATTTGTAAGAAGCGATTGTGGGTTAAATTTTAAGATGAAATATGCCGAAGTATAAAATTTGGAATAAAATCGGATGACACTTAAGAGCTAAAAAGGTAAATCAGAATTTTAAAACGGATTTTGGCGGCACTTATTCAAACCTTGCACCAAAGAATGCCTCGCGCGACCGCAGCGCACAAGAAAGAAGCATCTGGCACTACGAACGCACTCTGTGTTTGCCGCCTGGAGGCATAATAATTATATGCCCCGTACGGCACTCATTTTTTAAAATTTTTAAAAAATTTCTTCAAAACCGCCTTGTAAAAGATCGCAAATTTCGACTCTTTTTTCTCATAAATCACGCGAAAAACGCCCTGCAGATCCAGCTTTTCTTGCAAAGTAATGTTTTGCACTCTAATCTCCTATAAGTTTTTTTATCTTATGCAGTACAAACGCAGCGTCGTCGCTATCGAGCTCGCACAACATCTGGCATATCGCGGTCGCGGCCTGCGGCTTGGTCGTACCCAAGCGCCAGTCCTGATACGTCCGCATCGACACGCCTAGCCTCTGCGCCATCGCGGCGTGCGAGATCTTTTTGCCGTTGTTTTTGGCTTCGACGGCATTGTGCAAAATGTTGAATATATCGCTCGTTTCTAACATATGAAAATTATACAAATTTATTCGTTAATTATACATAAAATCGTATAAAATGAATAAAAATCGTGTCATTCATAAGTAAAAATAGCAAAATACTTCGTTTATTCGTATGAATTATACAGAATACTGCATAAAATAAACATAAAATTTTATAAAATTTTGCATGTTATGCCGTAAAGATGAACCAGCTTGCACAAACAGGCATCTTACAGAACGGCACATTAAATTTAAAATGGGGATAGATGAAATTTTACACATCGAAGCTTTTGGGATTTGATTTTTTTGATCGGTTCTGGCTGCAATTCCAAACAAGATGGAATTCTACCCTATGCCGAGCCATATCTGCCGGCACAAAGAGCGCTTCAATTCCCAATAGGATGAAATTCTACGCGCGCTAAATCCTTGATATTTAGTTTCTCAGCCATTATTTCAATTCCCAACGGGATAGAATTCTACTTGAAAAGCCTATTTGGAATGCAGAATTTACGCTGTTTCAATTCCCAACGGGATAGAATTCTACATATATGACGTTTAAGGTTATGCGGATCAGGATTGTTTCAATTCCCAACGGGATAGAATTCTACTTTGATTCATTCGGTAGCTGATAAACTGCTGATACCGTTTCAATTCCCAACGGGATAGAATTCTACGTAAAAGTTATGATATAATTCAGTCTCACAACTGAGTTTCAATTCCCAACGGGATAGAATTCTACCAAAAGAACTTTTAAAATTTGGCGTTAAAATTGATGTTTCAATTCCCAACGGGATAGAATTCTACAGCACGAATTTTGCCATTTTTCTAGGTAGAAAGTGTTAGGAGTATATATTTTTATGCCTTAAAATGGACTAAATTTAAAAAAGCGCCGATTGCTCAATGCCCAAGATTTCGGCATTTCAAAATCTTAAAAGCAACTTTATCGCTATCTATATGTATCGTGAGTGCAAATGTTAAAATCTCAATATAAGATATTCAAAAAATCGAAGTGTGAATAACAAAAAAAGCTGAAATTTCAAAAGCATATACATTTTTAAAGCCAATTCGTTCGCCGTTCCGTGCTTCAGATCAAATTTATTTCAAAAGCACATACATCTTAAGAGGGCACAATCTATAGGCGCAAGTGATTCTAGTCAAAATTTCAAAAGCACGAATGAGCTTAAAACCCCAGCCTACCGCCATACCAGCCCCTCGTAAGGCACGCCTTCACAGACGTATTTTTTGATATGATTTGCCTCGCGACGGATGATTTGACGCCAGGTTAAGCTCTGTCCCGCTACGTTCGCGCAAGATGCTAGTTTCTCGATCATTTTTAGCTCAATTTTTTGCACCGCTTCTCGACAGAATCGAATACCCCCCCGCATCCGTTTCAAAATCTTTTGCCGTCATCTCGCGCTTGTTTAACATTCCAAAAATTAATCTATCACCTAAAATAGGCTTAAAAATCTCTGCAAGATCTAGATGCAGGCTTAGCGCACGGTAGTTTGGCTCGTGTAAAAAGCCGATGCGCGGATCAAGCTCGGTTTTGTAAATTTCGCTGAGGCAGACGTTATAAATACGCGTATTTACATAGCTAATGAGGGCATTAATTTTATCTGCCGGCGGGCGTTTGGAGCGCGTCGTAAATTTAAAACTACGCTGATCCTCGATGATTTCGTTCCAGGCCGCGAAATACTGCTTGGCAAAGCCGCCTTCCACCGCCATTACCGCTGCTATGTCGCAGGCGCGCGCTAGAGCATCCAGATGCGGCGCAGTATCGAGCGAGACGCCGTAAGTCTTGCAATTAATGGCTGCATTTAAGATGCGAGCGCGAGTAATCTCGCGAGCGATAAAAAGGCGCTTAGAAAGATCGTCAAAAGCCCGCAGCTGCGCCAAAAGCACAAAGCCGCTTTTGTTTACAGAATTTGAAGTATTCGGGAAAAAACTGCCGCGAAAGCTCTGATAGGCGCTAAAAATATGCAGTAAAATGTTATTATCGGCCAAAAACGCCATAGCATAGGTATCAAGCTCCACTCGCGCCAAAATATAAATTTCATCAATTGCGTTAATCGGCAAAATTTTACTAGTTAGAATTCCGCCCTCGTCGTTAAATTTATCGAAGTATAGATTATTATCTTTGCGGCGCAATCGGCCTGGACTTAAAATAAAATGCGTGCGATCTGATTTTTGCATACTTTATCCTTAAATTTTAACTGAATATTGCCTCGTTTTTATCGCGTCCGATGACGAGACGCTGTGAATATTTGAGCGAATTAAAAGTATAAATTACTACCGAATCAAGCCTGTTAGAGCATTCTTTTTGCAAAATCGCCATTAATTTTTTAAGATCGCTCGCTCTGACTTCACCCTCAAAAACGCTGAATTGCACGCGAGGCAGAAACTTCTCGACCGCCTTGCGGACGCGCGCAGCGTTATTTTTCTCCTTTTCGTCGCTGCTTGAAATATCATAAAATAAAATAGCATACATTTTATCTCCTAAATGCAATAATCACGATAAGCGCAACTCTCGCAAACCTTTTGCGGGCTAAATTTAGGCGGCTTTGGCTCGTTCGCAAGGGCGACAATGTCGTTTAGAATTATTTCGATTTTAGTGAAATTTTCGGCGCTATCCTCAATGGCTATGACGGTTTTGCCGCTAATTAATTTGCCTTTCACCTCTTTTAAATTTAAGCCTGTTTTTAAAAGATAGATGTAAAAAAGTAGCTGCATCTTGCCTGCTTCTGGATTTTTTAGGCTCTTTTTATATTCTGTAATGAGATAATGTCCGCGCTGCTTGGAAAGCTTGTCGAATTTCAAATTTGAAAATGCAAAGTCCTGCAAACCGTTCTCTTTGATATCCGCTAGCGCCTTGCCCATCAGCATGTTTTCATCCTCCTGATTGGCGTGAATATTGTGTGCGTAAAGCCATGCCTCGCGCTTGCAGGTGATGTAATAATTCACAAGCGTGCCGGTGATTTGGTCCTTGCAAAACATTAGTCGAATACCTCTTCGGCAATCGTAAGTTTAGGAAGGAAACCATCAAATTTATTATAGAAATTGCCTGGTGGTAAGATATATCTGCCAAAATAATCTTTTAAAGTGGTTTTATAATCTTTTTTGAGTTCTTCTAGTAAATTTTTACCAACGGATATAGTATATAATCCCAAATCTTTTTCTGAATCTTTAATTTCTGCAATAATTTTAAATTTATCATCATTTGATTGTAACAATTTATCCCGATTATCTAAAAACTTGTCGAAATGCCCACTATACTGCTCTACAAAAAGCGAAACCTTCCACTCCTGCTTTGGCATAAAATTTTCATTAAATTTTTTAAATAATGTTTGAAATTCCAGGTTTTTAGCGTATTGCAATAAATCTACGCTAGTCGTTTCATTTTTTGTACTTTCAAAATAGCTCTCTAAGACATTATAAATTTCGCTCTCTTTTATATTTTGCGATAGAATTTCCTTTATCTTATCCTCTTGCAGATCCGTATCGTGATATGGGAATGATTTACCTTCTAAATAATCAAAAACTATAACTTTTGCAGGCCTATCTGACAAGCCTTCACGATTTACTCTACCCGCAGCTTGAATAATAGAGCCAAAGGGAGCGAACTCTCGAAAACCTATATCAAAGCTAAGATCGACCCCCGCCTCGATCAGCTGCGTTGCAATCAAAATAATCTTTTTACCACTACTTAATTTAACTTTTATCTCGTCAATAATCTCAACTCTGTGAAGTGGAATTTGGTGCGTAGTCAAAAGATAGACGCTATCTTTATTCTCGCTTTTGTTTTTTATGACTTCATATAGCTTTTTAGCTTTTGATATGGTATTTACGACACAGAGTACTCTTTGATCTTTATGGGCTAAAATTTCATCTTTTAGGATGTCAAAATCGTTTAAATTTGGCTTATAAACGAGCTCATATCTATCCCTATCTCGCTCGTATAAAACAGGGCTTGAAAGCTCAGTAAAATTTTCAAGCTCTGCTGCAATATGAGGCATAGTTGCAGACATAAGTATAAAGTGGATATTGTATCTTTTTGTAAATTCATTAAAAGCGGCAGAAATCGGCTTCAATAAAACTCTTGGGATATTTTGTATCTCGTCTATTATGATAACACTATCTCGCAAAGTTTCTAGTTTTAAATTATCTCTATTGTGATTTGAAAAAAATACGTAAAATAGCTGATTGAAAGTCGTAACGATAAAATTCTCATGCCAAATATCAGCCAAAAATACTTTTTGCATAAACTGCTCTTGCTCATCTTCATTATCTTTTTCTTTATCTCTTTTACTACTTTTATAGCTTGTTAGGTGATGATATTTTAGTACGTTTTGATCCGATATTATCTTTTGATATTCGCTATGTGTTTGATCTATAATAGAGGTAAATGGTATAGCTGTTATAATTCGTCTTTTATCGCCTTTTATTTTAGCTATTTGCAGTGCTAAATTTAAGGCCAAAAACGTTTTTCCTATACCGGTGGGCGCTTTAATCAAAAACTTATCTTTTTGCGTATTATGATTAAAATTTTGAAAAATAAGTTCCTTCGCTTTTGTTCTGTATTTGTTTTTACAGCCAGTTTGCTTTGAGGTTATAATATCTTCTATCTCATTAAGATAAAGATCTATTTTTTCTTCACTTAAAATTTCTACATTTTTATAGGATTTAGAAAAAATAGCTTCAAATTTATCTGCCAAAATAAGCCTCGAATAGCGCTTCTTAAAAATAAAGTAGTTATCTAAAATTTGGTATTTTTCCAGCTCGGCCTCTAAATCCAAAAAACAGTCAATAAAATCATTAACATCGGGCTTTATCTCTAAATTCGATCTACAAATCACTTCATCTATCTTTTTAAATTTATCTTTTATTTTTGCTTTTATATTGCCTAGCTCGCTAAAGAAAGATTTAAGATCGGGCAAATCGGAATGATGTTTTAGAATAGTAAAAAAATTAGCTAAAAAATTTATATCTTTATCGACTCTAATAAAAAAATATATAAAAGCACTCTCTAGAGTATGCGTTGTTTTTAGCTTTTGTTGGGCTTTTTCAAAGTCCTCTTTTGAGGCAAAATTTTCTACTTCTAAATTTATATAATCTTGAAATCTCTGTGCAATCTTGGCAATATCGTGAAAGGATGCCGTCTCCTTATGATCACTTTCATCAAAACTATCACTTATATTTTTTACATGGAAATTGTAGGATTTTTTAGGGTGCGAGTTAAAAGAATTTGAAATTTGCATTATACAAATCTACAATGATAAATTTCATCGACGCAAACTATCTCGTAAATCTTAATATCTCTAGCTTTTATTTGCTTGTTGGATAATATTAAATTTACGCCCGAAGCAGGAAACCTCTCTGGCGTTAAAATACTCGCAAAACTAATCGGAGAATATAAAATACCTTCTTCAAAATCTATATTTTTTACGTCATCTTGAAGCACGAACGAATCTATATTTATTTCATCAAATTTTTTCTCTTCATATTTTGTTATTTCTATGAATTCGAAATTGCCCGCAAATTCGCTATTGCCAAGATAAAATGAAAATTTACAAATTCTATTTTTTAGATTATAAATCACTTCGTCTTCGAGCTTAAATCTATCAATAAAAATTATATACTTAGGATAAATCAAGAGTTCTCTATTTATTGGTTTTTGAGGAGCTCTATTGTCACGCAAACCAAGCGAGATTTTTTGCATATCAAATTTAAGCAAACTATTTAGATGAGACTTTGTAAATTTAGTATAGTCGTTTATATAATTTTGTGAAAAGCTCTTTTTCAAAATAGGAGCACATGGGATTACGCTATATTTAAAGTCGTCAAATCTATCATCATTTAAATAGTTATCTATGCCAAGTACAGCCGCCAACATACCGCAAACCGTAGTTTTTGGAGGGATGGGTAAAGTGATATTTTGACTAATCCCCAAAGGATCTCTAAAACAAGCAAATTTACCCCAAATTTTAAATGCAAACATTACAGTTCTTTGACCTCTAAATTTATATTTAAATTTTTAAAATTGTCCAGATACTTTTTAGCCGAATCATCATAAAAAACTACTACTTTTTCTATTTTTTGGCTCATATTTTTTAACGATCTTAAAAGAGCTGAGAAATTTAATTCACATTCGCTAAAAGTACGAAGCTGTTGGGAGTTCTCATTATCTATATTTACAAGCTCATCAAGTAGCCCTATCATATAAGTATCTTTGTAGATAACCCTTATAAGCATTCTTGGTTTTTGTCCCACTTTACTCCTAGTGTTGAGCAATTTAGTGCCTTGCCACATAGAATCAAGCATATCGGCAACATCTTCTTCGCTCGCATTCGTTTTATTGGCACTTAGAGAATTTATAGTACCGTACATTGCAAACAGCCCATAAGGTATATAATTATCGGTTCTAAATGTCTTATTTAAGCTATTGTCTTTACCGAAAGCGCCAGTTCCTTGTGATAAAATGGTCTCTGTTTCATTTAGTGATTTAGCCCAAGAAAATTGCACTGTACCTATAATTTGAAGATTACTTTTGGGTGCCACTCCTCCAAAAAGTCTATTGTCAATGCAGCTTAAAAAAACTTTCTTATCATCTTTTTCATTTAAAGCACTCTTCAATTCAGCAAATCTGGTTTCTGCCGATTGTACCTGCTCTGCGTTATTTACAAATACGGTTTTACCTTTTCTATATTGCAGATCATCTCTGATCGTTCTTTTTACTCGAACATCGCTAACGACGGCTCTTCTATCGCTTTCATCGTATCTTGGTGCATTATCGTTTAGCATGTCACCGTTAGGATTAGTCATTTTTGCATCCCATAAAAATAAAATTTCACTATGCTTTGCCAACTCACTCATTGTCTTCTCCTTGTTTTTGATTTTCTTTTTTAAATTTTGCATAATCATTAAACCCTTTAATGAAAGCAAAAGAAATCTCCTGTTGAGCTACTCTTATATTTTTTGGGTATATAAAATAAGTGGTAACTAATTGTGATAAATCATTGTTCTTGGGAGTATTTAGACTAAATAGCTTCTCAAAATAGCTTGCTTTATTAAAAATAGCTTTTAAATTTGATTCCATTATTCTTTTGGTCGATAACCATTTTTTAAACGTCTCGTTCTTTTTTACAACTTTCCCGTTAGGATTATACGAACTATCGATAATACCTTTTGAATAAGCGCCTATTAAATAAGCTCCTTTTATTAAGCCATTCTCAAAATAATCGGGTTGCTCGAGCAATAATTTTTCAAAATATTCAGAAAAAAGTTCCATTCTACATCCTTATTGCATTTATATCTTTTAAAAATTTTAAAACCTTGTTTTCGCTTTCTACAAAAACATTCGGATATATTATCCACTCTTTTATGCCATCTTTCAATTTACTTTTATTTTCACCGTCAAACTCTCTAAAGTGCTCAAAACGCTTTAAAACTTCGAGATAACTTATTTTTAAATATCCTAAAAGCAATTTTGCTAAATATATTTTTTCTTGTAAAATTTTATTTTTCAAATTTGCAATGCTATTTGTAG
>CAURQQ010000017.1:0-47133 GCA_963527265.1 uncultured Campylobacter sp.
ATATCGCTAGGCGGATTTAAATGTTTTGAAGTAAATTTCGTCCCAAGACTAGGCACATAGCCTGTCGCAGACTTAAAATTTCAAACTCATTAAAAGACGCTCACGAGACGACGCGTATAAGTTCCAAAAAGCCAGAGGCATCCCAGCTCGCCGTTCCCACTAGCACCCCGTTGCAGCCTCTTATCGCGCAAATTTTTGCGATATTTTCCGCATTTACACTGCCGCCGTAAAGTAGCGGCGCAGAGCTTTTAGCGCGCAAGAAATTTAGCATTCTTTCGATCTGCTCGCACTGCGCGCTTCTGCCCGTGCCGATCGCCCAGACGGGCTCGTAGGCTAGTACTAAATTTCGGTATTTCAGATCGATACCCTCAAGCTGTGCCGCTACAAACTCCTCGCTGCGATCTTGCGCGAATGCCGCCTCATCCTCGCCGATGCAAAAGACGATGCGCCAGCCCTGCGCTACAGCAAAACCGAATTTCTCTCTTATCAGCTCCGCGCTCTCGCCCAAAATAGTGCGCCGCTCACTATGCCCAATAAGAACTGTTTTGATGTCGAATTCCGCTAGCATATCGCCGCCGATCTCGCCCGTAAAACTGCCGTGCGCGGCAGGATAGAAATTCTGAGCGCCTTGAGTAAAATTTTTCACCCCTGCGCAAAATGCGCTAGCAGGAGGAAAAACCAAAATTTCATCCTCGCGCGAAATTCCGCCCGCTAAGCCTTCATCTAAAGCTTTAGCATACCGCTCAAAGCTAGCGCGGGTATGGTTGCATTTAAGATTCGCCGCTAGTATCATCGCAGCTCCGTTTTAGCAGTAAGCACTCGCACGCCCGGCAGTTCCTTGCCCTCGATGAGTTCTAAGCTCGCACCGCCTCCGGTAGAAATAAAAGTCATATCATCAGCGTTGCCCGCGCGTTCGACGACATCTGCAGTATCGCCACCGCCCACTACGGTCGTGGCGTCGCTATCTGCGATCGCGTGCGATATATGCAGGCTGCCGCGAGCAAATTTGTCGATCTCAAAAACTCCCATCGGCCCGTTCCACCAGATCGTTTGTGCATCGTCTAGGGCCTCTTTAAAAAGCGCTACGGTCGCAGGTCCGATATCTAGCCCCATCCAATCGCTTGGAATTTCTTGGACGGTAACCTTTTTTGTAACGGCGTCTTGCGAGCATTGCGGAGCTGCGACGGCATCGACAGGGATATAAATTTTAACCCCAAGCTCGCGAGCATTGCGGAGAATATTTTTTGCTTCCTCGATTAGATCCTCTTCGAGCAAAGATTTGCCGATGTCATATCCGACGGCTTTTAAAAACGTAAACGCCATACCGCCTCCGATGATGAGCTTATCGACTTTAGGAAGTAAATTTTTAAGCGCCTGAAGCTTGCCGCTTACTTTGCTGCCGCCCGTTACGGCTACGAAAGGACGCGCAGGATCTTTAATAAGGTCTTTAGCAAATTTTATCTCTTTTAGCAGCAAAAATCCCGCCGCCTTGTGCTCCTCATCGTAGAATTTCGTAATCGCCTCTACCGAAGCATGCGCGCGGTGGCATACGCCAAAAGCATCGTTGATATAAAATTCCGCGTAGCTTGCGAGCCTCTTAGCTAGTGCTTCGTCATTTTTGCTCTCGCCCTTTTCAAAACGCAGATTATCTAGCAAAAGCACTTCGCCCTTTTTAAGCGAATTTACCGCAGCTCCTGCCTCCTCGCCCGCGACGTCGGAGACAAATTTTATCTCGCGCTCCAAAAGCCTAGATAGCCTCTTTACCACAGGCTTTAGGCTAAGTCTTTCTTCGTATCCGTTTTTCGGGCGTCCTAAATGACTGGCTAAAATTACCGCGCAGCCCTCGTCTAAGCAATATTTAATCGTAGGGATAGACGAACGGATGCGACGATCGTCCGTAATATTGCAAAACTCATCCATCGGCACGTTAAAATCACACCTGATAAAAACGCGCGCGCCCTCTTTAAATTTCAAATCTTTAATCGAAAGAATTTCGCCCATCTTATTTCCTTCTTTTTGCCGCATATAGGGCTAAATCGATGAGGCGCTCGCTATATCCCCACTCGTTGTCATACCAGCTCATCACTTTTATCAGATTGCCGTCAATTACCTGCGTGCAGTCGCTAGCTACGATGCTGGAGTATTCTGAAGTACAAAAATCGCTGCTGACGCGGCTATCGTCATCTACGAGCAAAATTCCTTTCATCTCTTTAGCAGCATAGCGGCGGAAAATTTCATTTAGCTCCTCGGCACTCGTCTGCTTGCGCGTTAGCACCGTTAAATCAACCATCGATACGTTAGCCACCGGCACGCGCACAGACTGTCCGTGCATCTTACCGCTTAGCTGCGGAAGTACCTTACTAATCGCTTTTGCCGCGCCCGTCGTAGTCGGAGCGATATTAAGAGCCGCAGCACGCGAACGGCGGAAGTCCTTAGCTTTTACATCGACTAGGCTCTGTCCATGTGTATAGGCATGAATCGTCGTCATAAGACCCTTTTCGATACCAAGCTCATCGTCTAGAATTTTTGCAATCGGAGCCAGGCCATTAGTGGTGCAGCTAGCGTTTGAGATGACACGCTGTCCTGCATAAGCGCCCTCATTAACGCCGATTACGAAAGTAGGCGTATCATCCTTGGCAGGCGCGCTCATTACGACTACGCCGATACCGTTATCTATGAACGGCTTGCATTTTTCGCTCGTTAAAAACGCACCAGTACATTCAAGCACAGCTTCTGCACCATCGCCTGCAAAATCAAGCTCCGCAGGCTCTCTGGTGGAATAGACGCGGATCTTTTTGCCGTCTACGGCTATGCATTCGTCGCTTAGAATTTCTACTTTTTTACGAAACTCGCCGTGAACGGTGTCGTATTGAAGCAGGTATCTCGTAAGCTCGCGCTTAGCGGTATCGTTGATCGCCACAAGCTCCACATCGTCCCTGCTTAGCGCAATTCTAGCCGCGCACCTACCGATCCTTCCAAAGCCGTTGATTGCGATTTTTACTGCCATAAGGTTCTCCTTATCTGGGATGTTTTCAGCTGGAATTTTACTAAATTTGGGTTAATCTTTGATTAAATAAAAAGTCGCGAAATCTAGGATTTACTTTTTGGCTATATAATTCGCGAACTTTTTTTAAAGGAGAAAAAATGAGACGAATTGTATTCTCGTCATTAGCGGCAATCGCGATTTTAAGCGGATGCAACCAACCTAAGGCCGATACGGCTCCGCAGCAAAAGCAAGAGTCTGTAGCGCACACGATCGTATTTCTGCTAGGAGAGACCGGAGATAAGCGCATCAGCCTTAGCTCGAACGATATGTTTGCAACGGGCGTGTTAACCGACGAAAAAGGCAAAAAGCATAATCTTAAACGCGCGGCTTCCGCAAGCGGCATAATGCTTACGAACGACGAAGGTATCGAGCTTCTTTTCAAACGCGGAGAGGGAGTGTATACGCCGGGCAAAGGCAAGAAGGATATTCCGGTAACCTACACCGAGCACGAGCACAAAAGCGGCGAAATGATGTAGCCGCGGCGGGGTTAAATTTAAGCGCCCTGAAAAGCGAATTAAATTTAACCCCTCATTTCTAATTTCGACTTCTTTATCCATAGCAAAATTTAACCCTCATTTCGACCTCTTTGATCTGCGATGAAATTTAACCTTTTATTTTCGCTTCTTTCGTCTGCGCAAATTTAGCTTTTTTGCAAATTTGAGCTTGCATGCGTTAAAAAATAAGTCCTGCGAGCCCGAAATCCCTAAATTTTACAAAATACCCATTTGATTTGCGCTTTATCGGCGAATTTTTTGATCTTCAACCGAATTTCACTTCAAATTCGCTAAACTATGCCGAAATTTTAGCAGGCCGGTGCAAATACGGCGCAAAACAGATAATTTAGCGAGATTGCCGCATGGATAGCATTAAATTTTACCTAAACGATTACGAAATTGAGGGCAAAAGCTTTACCGAAGTCGTCGTTGCGATAAACGGCGAGCCTCTGCTTGAGCTGATTAAGCGGCGCGAGCAAAGCTTTGCGGCAAAGGACGGACAAGCTAGCATCGCAGGAGGCTACGCCTACTTAAGCTTGATCGATTTTGAGGAGCTATTTTTACGTGCGGCGCTTGAGGCTGATCTGGCGCAAGATGAGCGGGATGTCGTGCTACTAGGCTGTCCGTGCGGGATCTGGGACTGCTGGTATCTCGCGCCTAAGGCTAAATTTGAAGCGGATACGATCAGATTTAGCGACTTTACGAACCCGCGCCGCAAAGATTGGCAGTATGGGCTTGAGTTTAAATTTGACCGCGTGAGCTTTGTGAGCGAAATTTCTAAAATTGCCTCTTTTAATAAGCTCTAAAATTCGGCAAAATTTAATGGCACGCTCGAAACTGCAGCAAAACAAACTACCCTTTGCCTCGGCAAAATTTAGCTTTAAAGCGGAATAGCTGCCGTGCGAGCTCATAAGATTAAAATTTTCGCCTCGCCGCTGCGCAAGACATCCAGCAAAATATCATAAAATTTACCCAGCCTTAGCTTTAAAATTCCACCCCTTTTAATGACGATGAAAACCTGCCCGCCTCGCTCGCCAAGCGCGTCGTAGAGCGCGTCTAAATTTGCGATGTATTCGGGCTTAAAATCTAGCGCCGCGGCAAACAGTGCGAAAATTTGATCTTTGCGCCTAATCTTTGCGCCGTCGATGATGATCTTTGCGGCGCTGCGCGTTTTAAAATTTAAACTCATTGCACGCGTTCGAAGCTTTCATAATGATCGGCGGTGTAAAAGATCAGTCCGTCGTTTGAAAATATCAGCCGCTTCGCGCCGCGCGGGCCGCCGCGATACTCGATGTCGCACTCGCGCCAGATCCGCCCCTTTTTATCAGGCAGCCTGCGCTCGAAATTGCCGAAGCGATCGCCGCCGATGCTCTTGCCGCGCGCATATCGCCACAGATCGCCGCCCTGCCAGCCAAGCTCGCCGGCCTGCTTTTTCGTGATAAAATTTCGCGGCAAAGAGCCCGTACGGCGAATATGAGCGCTCACGCACTCCCTGCTTATGCAGAGCTCATCCGCGAGCTGATTTTTAGAATTTGCGTCTGGATTTTGCGAGTTTGAAGCTTCGTAATCTGCGCTGCGCCGCCTGTGAACGTCCGCCTCGTCTTTAGGATTTGCCGTAGCGGGCTCGTTTGCTTGCGGATGAGATTTTAAATCTCCTAGGTCTGCCCCGCGCCCTACCCCGCCGTCTGCGCTTCTTACACCGCTCTCATCTTTTGCGTCGGCGCTGCTTGCAGGATTTTGTGAGCTTGAAATTTTACGATCGGTGCTGCTTGCATAATTTTGCACGCCGCTTTTACGCGACGCAGCATCCAGGGTTTTGGAGGTAAAAATCCGCTCATCTTTAGTCGTAGGGCTGCGCGAATTGGAGATGAAATTTAGCGCCAAAAGAAGTGCTGCGAAAATTGCGAGCGGGATCAGCTTTTTTGCCACCGCTAGCCTCTTTTGCGGGTCGCGAAGCGAAAATAGAGCACGATCGCCGCTACTATCGCGCCTAAAGCCAGCGGAGCAATCCACGGTGCGTCCTTAATGTGCACATAGAGCTCGCGCACGAAATCGCCCGCGTAGTAGCTCAGTAGCCCCACCACAAGTGCCCAAATGAGCGAGCTTACGGCGTTGATGACGCTAAATTTTAAAAACGAATATTTTGTGATACCGATCGCGATCGGCACGAGGGTTTTGAGGCCGTAGATAAATTTTTTAATCAAAATGATGCGGTCGCCGTATTTACGAAACAAAATCTGCGCCAGAGCGAGGTTGCGGCGCTGTTTGCGCAGATATGGCATGATCTCTTTTTTATTGTAGCGGCTTACTAAAAACAGCCCCGAATCGCCTATGAAGTTCGATATGCAGGCGATTACGATGCATAAGACGATATTGAGCTCGCCGGCCGAGCTTAGCACGCCCGCTGCCGCAAGCGCCAAAAATCCTCCGCCCAGCGAATACAAAAACAGTATCAGATACCCCCACGTATGGAGGTTTTCAAACATCGACTCCATCAAATCCTTTCATTAGATCGTATAAAATTCTATAAATTTTGACTAAAGCAGTTTTAAAATTCGGCGCAAAAACTTCACCCCAACGTCCTGCGCCACTTGATTTTGCTGCGACATTAAATTTAAAATTCCGCGCAGCTGTCGCAAAATACAAAATTTCGCCGCAAAATATTAAGCGAAATTTTAAAATAAAATTTCTAGACATCAAGCAAAATCTCCGCAAAATTTAGTGGTAAAATTTTGCAATTCTAAATTTAATGACAAAATTTCGACTTCTTTAGAATTCAAAGCAACTTTTGAATTACGCACCTAAGTCTATTATTCTGCAGAAATCACGCGAGCAAAATTCCAAGCCGCTAATAAAACGCCCATAAAGCAAAATTTTTCGCTAAGCTATGCGCCTTAGCATCTTTAGCTAAATTTTACTCATCTGCGCCGATTACTCGCATCAAAAGCGCATAGCCCTCAGTATTTGGATCAAAAGCGCGGTCATTTTTGGTCTCCAGCACCGAACCGCCCAGACTCACTCCCGCAAACAGCCCGCCTTTATTCGTAAAGACGTACATATCTTGATTTAGCACGTCTAAAGAGCCGGAATCGGCGCTGTAATTGCCAGCCACCGCCGTCGCATCGCCCGAAAGCGTGATTTGGGAATTTCGCATTTTTTGGATAACGTCGTCGTGCATTACGAAAATAACCAGATAATTATCCTCATAGCCGATCTGAAGTCCTACGCTGGCGCTGCTGATCTCAGCGCCGCTTACGCTATGCGCGCCGTCATTATTGTAGATAATGATCCCCTCGCCATACATTCCGCCTATGATGAAACCCAGCTTTTTGACGCTTGGAAATATCACTATCGCGCGGGCTTGCTGCGCTAGGTATTTATACTGCGCGTTTGTGCGCATCACCGACGAATAGGCGCTCGCGCTATCAATGATGAGCTCATCCTCGGCAAATGCCGCGCTAAAAAGCAAAAATAAAGCGATTATAAATTTTTTCATTTCATACTCCTTATTTGGCTATCTCGACCGCGCGAAGCTCGCGTATGACATTGACCTTAATCTCACCTGGGAATTGAACCTTGTCTTGGATATCAGAAGCGATCTCTTTAGCGACCAAAACCGCCTCGTCGTCGTTCATGAGCTTGGCGTTTGCTATGACGCGGATTTCGCGACCTGCGTTGATCGCATAGGCCTGCTTGACGCCAGTTTTACTCATCGCGATCGCTTCGATGTCGCTAACGCGCTTTAGATAGCTCTCTAGCACCTCTCGTCTAGCGCCTGGGCGCGCAGCACTTAGCGCGTCTGCGGCACAGACTGCGGCGCTTTCCACGCTGGTAGCCTCCTCGTGGCCGTGGTGGGCGTAGATAGCGTTTATCACCACCGGATGCTCTTTGTAGCGGCGGCAAACCTCAGCGCCCAGATCTACGTGCGAACCCTCATATTCGTGAGTTAGCGCCTTGCCGATATCGTGAAGTAGGCCCGCTCGCTTGGCTAGCTTTTGATCTCCGCCCGTTTCTGCTGCGATGATGCCCGCAAGATGTGCGACCTCAAGACTGTGCGCAAGAGCGTTCTGCCCGTAGCTGGCGCGAAATTTAAGCTTGCCGATAAGTTTTAAAATTTCGGGATGAATT
Source organism: uncultured Campylobacter sp. (assembly GCA_963527265.1). Taxonomy (GTDB): domain Bacteria; phylum Campylobacterota; class Campylobacteria; order Campylobacterales; family Campylobacteraceae; genus Campylobacter_B. Next base: position 7,669 of record CAURQQ010000017.1, read on the forward strand.
TTACTAAGGCCTAGATCCATTACGATATTTTCGCCCTCTTCGGCGATGCTAGCTTCAAATTCGTCGCTTACTTTTTTGTAGATGTCCTCGATACGAGCAGGCTGGATTCTGCCATCCTCGATAAGAGTTTCGATGACGCGAACGGCGATGGCGCGACGGTAGAGGTTGTGCGAGCTTACGATGATCGCATTGGGGGTATCGTCGATGATGACATCCACGCCCAAAGTCATCTCAAGCGCCTTTATATTGCGCCCCTCCTTGCCGATGATGCGACCTTTAAGCTCGTCATTTTTGATATTTACTACGTTGATAAGTCGCTCGGCGGCAAACTCGCCCGCGAAGCGCGACGTAGCCTGCGCCAAAATATAATTTGCCTTTTTTCGCGCCTCTTTTTTGGCTTCCTCTTCATATTTTCGCACGATGTGAGCGATGTCGGTGCGGCTTTGCTCCTCGACTTTTTTAAGCACCTGCGCGCGCGCTTCATCCTGCGTAAAGCCCGCCACGCGCTCCAAAACTTTAAGCGCTTCAGCTAGCTTCTCTTCATAGCTTTTCTTTAAATTTGAGCCCTCTTCGTAGAGGAATTTCGCCTCTTTTTTGGCGCTTTCGAGCTCTTTTTTGCTGTCTTTTAAAATTTCTTGCTCGGTTAGAAGCGCGTGCTCCTTTTTGCCGAGCTCGTCAAATTTAACGTTAAATTCCTTCTGCAGTTTGCTTGCCTTATCTTCGTATTTTTTCTTAGCTTCAAACTCCGCTTCCTGCACCGAAATTTTAGAATTTCGCAAGATGCCCTCAGCTTCAAATTCTATCGCTTTGGCTTTAGCTTTGGCTTGTTCGACGAAGAAATCGTAATTGGCGTTATTAATCTTTCTAGCTACTAAGTATCCTATGCCAGCGCCCACCGCAAGAGCGCACAAGGCGATTAAAATCTCTATCATACTTTCCTCTTTTTAGGTAATTTTGGCTCGGAGTTATGTAAAAATCGCCCTTTACGTCGTGATCAAGCGATAAAATTTCGCTGCAAAAGCAGTCTTTTATACTCACGAACGCGATTGCGGGCTTAAGCTTCAGACCTGAAAAAAACATATCGTAAAATCCTTTCCCATGTCCTATTCTAGCCATTGCGCCATCCACTCCGATAGCTGGAACCACGGCTAGATCGACCTTTTTAAAATACCCGTTTTGCGGAAGCGTCTGTCGCAACCCAAAGCGCGAAATTTTAAAAGGCTGGCGCAATCTTACCATTTTTAAGCTAATATCCACCATAAACGGAACGTAAAATTCGCAGCTTTTTGATAGCTTTTTTCTTAAAATCAAAACGTTCGGCTCGTAGCTCATCGGCAAAAATATCAAAATTTTACGCGCTTTTAAAAATTTTATCAGCCGCTCCAGCCGCCATAAAAGTGCGTAATGCTCGCATCTAGCCGCGCGCGCGGCGTGAGATTTTAGACGCGATTTGCAAATTGCTCTAAATTCATTCTTTTGCATAGCTTAAGCCTTTTATAAAATTTTAACGCTTATTTTAGCTAGTTTTTGTATAATCTTGCGATTAAATTTTAAGGTTTATTATGAAATTTCGTTTTTTTCTAGCGCTTTTTACGGCTGTTTTGTTTCTTGCGGGTTGCGGCGATGATGAGGATAAAAAATCAAGCGATACCCCGACCGAGGCCAACGCCACGCAGCCGCAGTCCGAAACCGAAGCCGTGATCCAGGTCGATTATACCGCTCCTTTTACACTTCAGCTAAGTAACGGCAAAATTTTAAATATGCAAAAGACAAAGCAGGGTTTTCGAATCGATAATAACTCCACCGTGACGCTATTTACGTTTTTTACGCCGTGGTGCGACGCCTGCGCCGTGCAGGTAAGCGCACTAAATGCCGCCAAACAAGCCTACTCTGGCAAGCTTGATATCATCGGCGTGATGATCGGTGATGCGAATTTAGACGATGCAAAAAATTACGCGAGCGCGCACGAGGTAAATTACGCGATCGCTTACGGCGAAGGGACGGACTTTTTTACAAAGGCGCTAGGCGGAATAAACGAAGTGCCGTATATGGCGATATACGACGAAAAGGGCGAGTTTAGCGCGCAATATTTCGGGCTGATGCCGGAAGAAATTTTAATGACCGAATTGGAGAAAATTTTCTGATGTTCGAATTTTTTAAAAAAGGGCTTAGCAAGACCATAGGCGCGATGCGAGGTGCAAAGGGCGAAGATAAAATTTCAAAAGAAATCCTAGAAGAGATGCTGCTTGAAGCCGACGTAGGCTACGAGCTCGTAGAAGAGATTTTAGAAAAACTTCCCGCAAAAAAGCTAGTCGCAAAAGATGATCTCAAGGGCATTTTGAAGAACTATTTCGATTATGAGATCGCTAAAGCCACAGAAGAGAAGCCCTTCGTAGAGCTCATCATCGGCGTAAACGGCGCGGGCAAAACTACGACGACCGCGAAGCTTGCAAATTTATATAAAAATAGCGGCCAGAGCGTAATTTTAGGCGCATGCGACACCTTTCGCGCGGGCGCAGTCGAGCAATTAAAAAAATGGGCGCAGATCCTAAATCTACCGATCGTAGCGACCGCGCAAGGGCACGATCCCGCTGCTGTGGCGTTTGACACCGTTAGCTCAGCTAGTGCCAAAAACATCGATCGCGTCCTGATCGACACCGCCGGACGCCTGCAAAATCAGAAAAATTTAGCCGCGGAGTTAGAGAAGATTGTGCGCATCTGCGACCGCGCAAAAAGCGGCGCACCGCACCGCAAGATCATCGTGCTTGACGCCACTCAGGGCAATCACAGCGTCGCGCAAGCTAGGGCATTCAACGAGATCGTAAGGCTCGATGGCATCATCATCACGAAGCTCGACGGCACGCCCAAAGGCGGCGCACTTTTCGCCATAGCGCGCGAGCTGCGGCTGCCGATACTTTTCGTCGGTGTGGGCGAGCGGATGGAGGATTTGGCGGAATTTAACTCGGATGAGTTCGTAGAAACGCTTGTAGATGGGATTTACGCTTAGGCTCTGCGTAAATTTAAATATTCTCGCCGAACAAGCTTAAATTTTACGCGCCGAAATGCTCGGCAAATTTTGCCGCTCGATTATCTTAGAATTTTACGATTTTCGTTTTATAATTTTACAAAATTTTTACTCACGTACACTGCATAAAAAACGCACTCACCCGCGTCCGCTCGCACCAAAACATATAGAATGCCGCTGCCCGCAACGCGGCGTGCTTACAAGAATTCTTCAATGATCTCAAGCTGCTTAAATTTTACGGTTATCCTCTGCCCGCTCGCAAAGATAAAATCATACTCGCAAACGCCTCCCCGCTATAGCGAAAATTGATGAACTATCAGATCGTTATTTTTAAAGCTCTTATCATCCGTTTTAAAGCGAACGGCTAGGACGTTTTTGAAAACAAATTTAAAATTTCTATCTTGGTAGGGCAATAAAAATTTCATCGTTAGTCTATCTTCGTTTTTTAAAATGGCGAATTTAAATTCAGTCAAAACAGCGTCGTGAAGGGTCTCTTTTGTATTAAACAGATACCTTTTCGGATCCAAGACGAACTGCCTGATAGGCTCCGCTATTTCGTTTTCATTCTTGCGAAGCGACTTAAAATAATCGTCAAAATACCAGATATTGCCCCTTCTTTTTATTTTCGCCGTGATCATCCGTCCGTCCATTTGCGCATTTTTCTTAAATTTCACTCACGTGCACTGCATGAAAAACCCGCTTACCCGCGTCCGCTCGCACCAAAACACGTACAAGATCCCGCCGCTGCCGAACATCACCTCGCCGCCCTGCTCGCAGCTCGGAAGCTCGCTGTCAAGTTGCATCAAAAACTCCATCTTTTCGCCGCATATCGGACACGTCGGCACCTGCGCGCCCTGTATCCACGAAGGCTCGCCGCCGATGCGCGCTAGGTTTTGCCTGCTGTTTGACATCCCCCAGTCCTGAGCCGCCCAGCGCGCGGGCGTAGGCGCAAGCGCTACTTCGCACTCCTTTATCGGTTCGTCAAAGGCGTATTCCACCTGCGTCCTTTCGCCGATACGTCGCGGCATACCCTGCGCATCGTGCTCGTAAAAGACTATCTCGCCTTCGTTTATCTCTCTAACGTGCGCGGCGAGGATTAGGCGCGGTAGCGAGCGCACGGGCAAGTCATGGGGTAGCGGATCAAGCGTGATGAGATGAAATAGCGGATTTTGCGCATCGCCGTCCGCTTCGTCCAAAACTCCGCCTAGCTTATATCCAGCCTCGCCGCCCTTAAACCGCCAGGTGGGATGGAGCTTTGCCAGATGCGCCGCATAGGGCGCGCCGAAATAGCCGCGCGGAAAGATTATGTGATACACGCGCTGCCCGCAGTATCTTTTGAGCCTGAATTTCTCGCCGCCAAAGCAAATTTCATCGTTCGGCGTTTTTTGTGATTTATCGGCGGCTGGCTCGTTTGAGTTAAATTTAGAGCCGTGTTCAGCCGCGTACGCTTTAAAATTTTGGCTCGCTGCCGATTTTAACTCGCCAGCGTTAAATTTAACGGCACTTGCCGCATCGCGCGCTTCATCTAAATTTTTGCGCGATACGTCGCACTCATTCGCTTGCAGCGACGCTGAAGTACCGTCGCCCGGCTCGTTTGACATCTGCGATAGATCGCACTCGCTAGGTTGGGATTGTTTTGCGCCGCCGCATTCGTCCGCATCCATTTTTAAAATTTCATCCGCCGCTTGAGCCGTCCCGTCTGCGTAAAATTTTGCCCGCTCAAAAGTAAATCCCACGGCCTCCAGCCAATAGCCTATATATTCGAGTAAATCGCACGGGCGATCGAAAAAATCCTCCACAAGCGCGAACTCGCAGGCAAATTTTACGTTTCGCGGCTCGCGGGTTTGCAGCAGGCAGCTAAAAATTTTTTGCCGCTCATCTTCGCTCGTCTGCGGATCCGCAAGCTTCTCGCGCCAGATTTGCGAGCTCTCGTAACTAAGCCCGCGCCACGGATACTCCGCGTAATACGCGCTCTCGTTCGGCTGCAATTTAAAAAGCTCGCCCAGATACGGGTGCAAAAACGGCGCAAACTCGAGACTTGCCGCTGCGATGACCTCTTCAGCGTTTTTCCAGCGCGCGCTTTTTTCATCTCTACCGTGTTGCCGTGCGCTTTCGTCCGCCCGCGCCGAGTACGCATTCTCTCCCATCTGTGCCGCGCTTTTGCTCTGCTGCGTTTCGCGCCCCTCTGCCGCCTCTTCGCGTAAAATTTCAACCGCCGTAGCGATCAAAGCTTTAAAATCCTCCTCGCCCACGTAGCCCATAGCGTCCTTTAGTAGCGTGCGGCCGTCCCTCCGCCCGCGCAGCAGGCTGTCCGCTAGCGTAAAATATGCCGCCGCATCCCCTTGCAGCCGCCAAAACCTCTCGTATAAATCAGGCACTCTAAAGCCGTCGCGCTCAAAATCTCGCGCCAGATTTAGCGCCTCGTCTCGTTTATCCATCTTATTTCCTTTTGCGATTTTATTTTGATAATTTTAGCGTAAATTTAGGTTAAAATTTTGAAGGCGACTTATTTTATATCTCAAAATTCCAGTAAAAAATATGTGAGATTAAATTCGGCGACGAATTAAAATTTAGAAGTGTGCCGAGCCCCGTAGAGCCCGGCTAAATTTTAAAATAGCTCTTAAATTTAAAAGCTATCGTCTCTTTTTTCAAAGATCAGATGCAGCACGTAGGTCACGGCGAAGGTCAAGGTGCTAGGCACGATCCAGCCAAGCATCGAGTCATAAAACGGCATCATCTTCACAAACGACGTCACAAGCGGCACCGAAATCCCCAAAATATCAAGTCCGTTTATGACGCCCTCGACGACGCAAACATAGACGCAGGCGCGGTAAATCAACTTGCTCGAATCGATCCACGGATTAATCAGCGAGAGGATTATCAGCATGATCGAGATCGGATAGATGGCGACGAGCACGGGGATGGAGCCTTTGATGATGGTCGTAAGACCGAAATTTGCGACTCCAAAGCCGATCACACACCAAGCGATCGCCCAAGTTTTATATTTAATCTTGCCTTTCGTAAGCTCCTCGAAGTATTCGCTAGCTGAGCTTATAAGACCCAGCGTCGTGGTGATGCAGGCTAGGAAAAATGCGCTGCCTAGGATCACGACGCCCACTCTTCCGAAGTAATGATCGCTTACTCGCGACAGAAGCTCCGCTCCGTTGATATTCGGCGTATCTTTGAAAAGCTCCGCGGAGGTCGCACCCAGATAGCCCAGCATAAAATATATCGTCATCAGTATGACGCCCGACATCATTCCCGCTTTTATCGTGGAGGTTACAAGGTGCTTCTCGTCGCTCACACCGGTTGCTTTGATGGCATTAATTACGATGATGCCGAATGCTAGCGACGCAAGCGCGTCCATCGTCTGATAGCCCTCTACGAAGCCCTTTGCTGCGGCGTGATCGACATACTCTCCGCTAGGAGCGACGAAGCTTCCGATCGGAAACAAAAATCCCGCGCCGAAAAGCAACAAAATAAGTGCTAAAAGTATCGGTGTAAGGTATTTTCCGAGCAGATCGACGAGCTTTGAAGGGTTCATACAAATGTAATAGTTCAGCGCAAAATATGCCGCAGAATAAACAAATAGCCAAATTTGAAGGCGCTCTTCCGCAATAAAAGGCTTAATCGCGATATCAAAAGGCATATTTGCCGCGCGCGGTATCGCAAAAAGCGGCCCGATAGTAAGATACAAAAGCGCGGTAAAAACGATCGCAAACACGGGATCTATGCGGCGTACCAGGCTCTGAAGTCCCTTGGCGCGCGCGATGGCTGCGACGCCGAGTACCGGCAGAAGCACTGCCGTAGCGCAAAAAAACATTATTGCGATATAAAAATTCTGCCCGGATTCCCTACCGAGACCCGGCGGAAAAATAAAATTTCCCGCACCGAAAAACATCGCAAATAGCGTAAGCGATATCGTCAAAAACTGGCTTCTACTAAGCTTGCCCTTCATCTTAAACCTTCTTTAAATAAAGTGAAATTTGTATTATAGTTATAAATGTTTAAAACATATTTAAATTTAGCTCAAATTTAGCCGCAAATCCTCCCTCTCGTGATTTTTGATCCCGCAAGCGGAGCGCAAGGCGGCTAAAATTTTAAAAATTTTAAGTATAATTTCGCAAAACTTGAGGCTAAATTTAAGCGAAAATGAGCGAGGGATAAAAATGGCGAAGATTAAAACCACGATTTTTGAGTGCCAGCACTGCGGCAATCAGCAAAGCAGATGGCTCGGCAGATGCCCCGACTGCGGTGCATTCGATAGCTTCGTCGAGCTCAAGCCCGCTCAGATCAAAGCGCTAAAAGAGATCGAGGGCGAGCTTGCCCGCGCCTCATCCGCAAGCGCCAAAGCGATCAGCGAGATACAGATCGAGCAAATTTCGCGCATCGACACCAAAGATAGCGAGCTAAATTTAGTCCTCGGAGGCGGCGTCGTAGAGGGTTCGCTCGTGCTAATCGGCGGCAGCCCCGGCATCGGAAAATCCACGCTGCTGCTTAAGATCGCGGCAAATTTAGCAAGCGGCGGCCGCGCCGTGCTTTACGTAAGCGGCGAGGAGAGCGCCAACCAGATCAAAATGCGTGCGCAGCGGCTAGGCGCGATAAGTGAGCAGCTGTTTTTGCTCACCGAGATAGATCTAAGCGCCGTACTTGAAGAGGTGGAGCGCAGGGATTATAAGTTTATCGTAATCGACAGCATCCAGACGCTTTTTAGCGACAAGGCCTCCTCCGCGCCGGGCTCGATCACGCAGGTGCGCGAGATCACGTTTGAACTGATGCGACTTGCCAAGGCGCGCGGGATTTCGATCTTCATCATCGGCCACATCACCAAGGAAGGCTCGATCGCGGGCCCGCGCATATTAGAGCATATGGTGGACGTGGTGCTGTATTTCGAGGGCGATGCAAGCAAGCAGCTTAGAATTTTGCGCGGTTTTAAAAACCGTTTCGGGGCTACGAGCGAGGTGGGGATTTTCGAGATGGGGCCGCACGGGCTCGTAAGCGCAAAGGATGTCGCGAGTAAATTTTTCACGCGCGGCAAGGCGGTAAGCGGCTCGGCGATCACGATCACGATGGAGGGCACGCGCGCGCTCGTCGTGGAGATCCAAGCGCTCGTGTGCGAGAGCGGCTATCCGAAGCGCAGCGCTACGGGCTTTGATAAAAACCGCCTCGATATGCTTCTAGCGCTACTTGATCGCAAGCTTGAGATCGGGCTTGGCGAATACGACGTCTTCGTAAACGTAAGCGGCGGCGTAAAAATCACCGAAACGGCATGCGATCTAGCCGTCGTCGCGGCTATCGTAAGCAGCTTCAAAAACCGCCCGATCAGCAAAGAGAGCGTCTTCATCGGCGAGGTGAGCCTAAACGGCGAGATCAGAGAGATATTCAACCTCGATGCGCGCCTGAAGGAAGCCGCAATGCAGAAATTTAAAAACGCGATCGTCCCGATGAAGCCGCAAAACGCGCAGGGACTTAAAATTTTCCACGCTACGGAGATCACGCAAATTTTAGATTGGATGTGAGACGGCGCACGGTGAGTTCCAGCTTGGCGGTCGGCACGGGCGGGCGAAAATGAGTTTTCAGCGGCAAAGGGTGCGTTGCTTTTGCATGGGCGTGGCGAGGGGCGCAAGTGCACTACTTTTTGCATGGCTCGCAAGCAAGCGCAAATGAGCTTGATCGCTAAGGCGCGATTTTTGGAATTTCACGTATCGTAACGGCTCAAAAATTCGTTTGAGCTTTAAAACGGCTCGGCGACGGTGCGGTTAAAATTTAATCATTCGCGCCGCATCCCAAGCCAATACAAGGCGAGCGCTTTGCGGCGTAAATTTTAAAATTTTGCCGCAATGCAGCGCAAAGCCGAGCGCGACAGGTTCTTGCGTCGCGCAAAATTCTATCGCGGCGCGTAGGACGTATCGCATATGGCTAAGAGCCGGTAAAATTTTAGCGGCGCCAAGCTCTCATGCGCGGGTGCGGATACCGCAAGCAAAGTATCGCGCGCCGAGCCGAATGAGCGCTGCTGCGATACGCTGCAACCTAGGGGGCTTGCTAGCGAGACGCTATGCAAGCCAAAGCGCGCAGATCTGCCTCACGTAGCCAAAAGACAAAGCCTACAAGGCGGCAAGATAGCAACGCAGCGAGAGCGCGATGAAATTTTAACGCAGGCCGCATAAGCCGTCGGCAAAGCCTAATTCTATGTACAGGTTCCGCGGATAAAATTTCGCAAATTTAGCGTGGATAAAATTTTATAAATTTAAACGGAAAGGTGTGTATGAGCCCAAACGTAATCGTCAAATTCGTCATTTTGTTTTTCATCAGGGCGCAAAGCTTAAACGTCAAATTTAGTAAGCTCGACGCCGTCGTGTCGCGCGCGTACGCCAAATACGGGGTGCTGTTTAAGCTCAGCGTGCCGCTACTTGCCGTAGCATCGGCGTTTGCGCTGTTTAATCTGTACGATTTTGCCAAAGCCAACTACGCGCTGACACTCTTTTTGCTCGCTTTAGGCGCGCCTCTGCTTGCGTATGGCTTTTTTAAGGCGATAAAATCGGCGATGACTTTCGCGCTATTTGTGATCCCCTTTGCGGCGGTATTTGCGATCATCGCGGTTACGGGCGCACAAAAGCTTGATAACTCGCTAAATTTTAACATCGTCTTTCCGCTGTTTTTCACCCTCGTGTGGTTTGCGATGTCGGTGATCGCCGACGAGGACGTGGCGCAGATCATGAATAAGATCGTATCGAAGCTCTCGACGCTTTTCGTGACGATTTTCATACTTTACAACTACGAGGCACTGCATGGGATTTTAACCGCAAGCTCGGGAGGGTATCGAGCGAGCGAGGATGAGCTAAGCGCGCTTGATCTGGTGTTTATGACGATTAGATTTTTTACGCTGCCTTCGATTTTTACGCTGATGATTTTTGAGATCAAAGATTATCTTTTTATCAGATACGACGCGTTCGTGCAGGCTCAGCAGGAGCGCATGGGGGATTTAAAAAATTCCAAGGGCTCGAAGTAAAAATTTAAAGCTTATCTAGATCTAGCTTTGCACGCTGTAAATACTCGCAAATACTAAAGATTACGACTGCCGTGTGCACGCTGGGCTTAGGCGCGGCAGTGGGACTAATAAAATTTGAAATGAGATTTTAGGACAAAATTTTGAGATGGAATTTTAATGACACACCGGTTATGCGCAGGTTAGAATTTAAAGCCGCAAAGCTTCAAATCCTAACCCACATCAAATTTAAATTTTAAAAGAAGCTGTATATGTCGTCTAAAAGGAAGTATTTTTTATCGACGGTGCCTTTGTAGAAAGGCTCGAAGGTATCATTATACGCCTTTTTGAAAAAGCCCTCTTTACTAAGCGAAATGAGCGCTTGATTGACGGCCTCTGCGAGATCTGCGTTGCCCTTTTGCATCGCGATGCCTAAAAATACGTTCTCGCCAAGACTTTTGATATTAACCTCGACGCTAGGATCTGCGACCGGATAGACCATCACAAATAGATTATCGTCGCACGCGCCATCGATCTCGCCGCTTTTTAGCCGTTTGTAGCAATCGGAGGAATTTTTGCAATACACTAGATTGTAGCCGCCATCCTTTTGCATAAACGCTTCGCCCGTCGAGCCGCGGATGACGCCTACTTTTTTACCTCGTAGATCGCTCATTTTTTGGATATTGTCGCTTTTTCTGGTTAAAACTCCCGAATTTACCGAAAGATAGGGCATCGAAAACTCATAATTTTTCTTTCTCTCCTCAGTAACGCTTGCAGCCGCGATAAGCATATCCGCCTGATTATTTTGAATGGACGGAAAGCGCGCTTGCGCTGATACCGGTATGAGCTCGATCCTGCCGCCGGTATCGCCTAAAATTTTGCCTCCGATTGCATTAGCAAGCTCTACGTCAAAGCCCTCAAAGCCGTTATCTGTGACTCTACTAAACGGAGGCTCGTTTTCATAAACGGCGATACGAATGACTTTACTCTGCTTTATTTGGCTTAAAGAATTCGCAAGCGCAAAGATGCAAGATAAAAGAATTAAAAACAGTGATTTTTTCATTTCAAATTCCTTTTTTATTAAAAAAAGCTGTAAAGATCGTCGAGTAAGAAGTATTTTTTATCGACGGTGCCTTTATAGAAGGATTCGAAAGTATCCTCGTAAGCCTTTTTGAAAAAGCCCTCTTTGCTGAGCGCAATCAAGCCTTTATTGATCGCTTCTAGCAGCTCCGCGTTACCCTTTTGCACCGCGACGCCCAAGAATACATTATCGCCTAAATTTTTTATATTGACTTCGACTGCAGGATCTACGATCGGATAGACCATTACAAAAAGGTTGTTGTTGCAATACCCGTCGATCTCGCCGCTTTTTAATCTTCTGTAGCAATCAACCGAATCGTTGCAATAAGAAACATTATAACCGCCGTCCTTTTTGATATACGCCTCGCCGGTAGTCTTGCGGATGACGCCGATCTTTTTGCCCATCAGATCGCCTATTTTGTGAATATTTGAGTCTTTTTTCGTTAAAATTCCCAAATTTACCGTAAAATACGGCATCGAAAAATCTACGCTTCCCTTACGCTCTTCAGTGATACTTGCAGCCGCGATTATCATATCTGCCTGATTGTTTTGCAGCATCGGAAAGCGCACTTCGTTCGTTACCGGTATGAGCTCGATACGACCGCCGCTGTTGCCGAAAATTTTACCGGCTAGCGCGTTGGCAAGCTCGACTTCAAAACCTTCAAAGCCTTTCTCGCTCGACTTACTAAAAGGTGGCTCGTTTTCATAAACGCCTACTCTGATAACCTTGCTTTGCTTTATTTCGCTTAATGAATTCGCAAAAACAAAGATCGCCGACAATAGAATAAGAAAAAATGACTTTTTCATAATTTCCTCCTTGAATTTTAAATTTTTCGTAATTGTAATGTAAATTTTCTTAAAATTTCATTTTACTAGAACCGAAACTATTCCCTAAATTGCGAGCTTAGCGATAAAATTTCGCAACTAAAATTTCTAAGCATAATGATAGAGGCTTTTTAAATTTTGCTGCCTTGCGCCACACCCTGCCTGCTCTCATTAAATTTTAGCGCTTCGCTTAAATTCTGTGCGTCTATTAGCGCCTCGCAAAAATAGCACGCCGCTGCGAAATTCTACGGAATTTCATAAATTTCATAACGGCGCGTTAGTAAAATTTACAATCTAAACCAAGCTCGCAAAGTCGGACAAAATAGCAAGGCTATGCGAGCCTTTTAAATTTTACTTGGCGAGAGCACACAGCTATGCTTACTGCAAGCAAATGCAGGCGAGCTGTACCGCTACGACCGCCTAAAATAGGCTATAAAGGTCATCCAGCAAGAAATATTTTTTCTCCGCAGTGCCCTTGTAATACGGCTCAATCGTCTCGTCATAGGTCTTTTTCATAAAGCCGTTCTTGCTTAGCTTGACTAGCTCGCCATTTAAGAACTCAAGCAGATCCTTATTGCCCTTAGAAACTGCAATACCCAAGAAATCCGAAACGCCTAAATTCTTTATATTTACCTCAGTGTCGCTGTCGATTACAGCATAAGCTAAAACTATCAGATTGTCTGTCGCATATCCGATGCCCTTACCATCCTTTAGCATTTTATAGCATTCGTTTGCAGTAGCGCAATTTACAATTTCAAAGCCCTCTTTTCTAAAATACGCTTCGCCCGTAGTTCCGGTTTCTGCGATAATCGGCTTGCCGTGCAGATCCGATACAGTCTTGATCCTATCGCCAGCTCGGGTTAGCACGCCGATATTTACTGCGAAATACGGCGTCGTAAAATCAACTAGCTGCTTACGCTCATTTGTAATCGTAAAGGTCGCAAGCACCATATCTACTTTATTTTCTTCCAACGCTTTTAAACGCTCACTAGCCTTTACGGGCACGAATTCCACCTTGCCCGCCTTGCCGCCAAATATATCTTTTGATAGCGCCTCAGCTAGAGTAACCTCAAATCCTTGAAATTTGCCGTCTTCGAATTTACTAAAAGGCGGTTGCGCCTCAAATACGCCCACTCTAATCGTGCCCGATTGCCTAATCTCAGATAGGGTATTTGCCACTACACTACTTGTAAATAGCAAGAAAAGTCCCAAAATTATCTTTTTCATATCGTTCCTTTAATTACAATGATTAGCCTAGCCGCGCATTCGCGTCGCTTCGGCAAGCCGTCTTAAGCCGGTCGCATATTATTCGCTCACTTCTCCTTTCGACATTTTTTAAAATTTCTTTACCTTTGAAATTTTGCGGCGCATTTTACGCAAATTTCATTTAAAATACATTTAATCTGCGTCGTGATTTAGATCCCAATCGATCTCACCTAGACCGTGCGCGCGCAGATATTCATTGCATCTGCTAAAATGCCTGCAGCCGAAAAAAGCCCCTCCTGCAAGCGGGCTAGGATGCGCGGCGGTTAAAATGAGATGCTTCTGCGCGTCGATCAGCGCCGATTTTGCTTTGGCGAAATTTCCCCACAACATAAAGACCAAGCTTTGCCGCCTAGCGCTTAAAATTTTAATCACGGCGTCGGTAAAAATTTGCCAACCAAAGCCGCTGTGCGAGTTCGCGCGATTCGCACCCACGCTAAGGCTCGCATTAAGTAGCAGCACGCCTTGCTTCGCCCAGTAGCTCAGATCGCCGCTTTCAGGCTCGCTGATACCCAGATCGCTTTTAATCTCTTTGTAGATATTTACGAGGCTGGGCGGGATTCGCACGCCGCGCGGCACCGAAAAGCTAAGCCCCATCGCCTGATGCGCGCCGTGGTAGGGATCCTGCCCCAAAATCACCGCGCGCACCCGCTCAAACGGGGTGAGATTGAAGGCATTAAAGATCAAATTTCCCGGCGGATAGACGATCTCGCGCGCCTTTGCGGCGAGCAGGTTTTCTTTGATCTTCGCAAAATACTCGCTTAAAAATTCCTCTCTAAGCGCCTCTTTCCAGCCGCTCTCGATCCTCACGTCGTCTAAGTTTATCTCCATACCAATCCTTTAAATTTAACGAATTAACGCCATAATTTTACAATAAATTTTAAAAATAGTATCGCTCGCACGCTCCGCTGTAATCAAAGGCGGATCGCACGCGCTCTCTCGCCGCCAACCGATCCCGCCGATTTATAGGCGCTGATACACGATCACGATCAAAAGCGCCATAAACAGCAGCATGGCGATCGTCTTTTTATTATCGTTAAGCAAGCTCTGCGGATAAAAAGCACAAAATCGCGTAGGCAAAAAGCGCGATTGCGAACTCCCACGGGTTATTATCTCTGAATTTCAACCTATAAGCGACCCGAAAGCTATATGCGAAAGCAGCGATAAAATTTGAGCCGGTTTCATTCTGTCTTTGCGATCTCCTATTTTATGTAAAACCCACTATATCGTTATTTTATCTACTTTGATAAATGTCCGCAAGACCAAAGTCTAAATTTTTAAATTTTATCCCAAAAGCTTTTAAATTTAGTTCGCAACGTTATATTAAATCGACCATAAGTAAATTTAGCGCACACTATTAATACCCCATTTTATTTATTTGAATTATATTAAGTTCCGGATAAAAAATAACCTCGTGATCATAATCGCTCGGTTGTCCCGATTCGTGCTCTTTTTTGTGCCATATTCGCCTTTTATCGTTCACTATTGCCGTTATATTTAAATTTTTGATTGAACCATATATCAAATACTCCCGACTGCCGGCATAATGATAAGACGGCATCGCCCACGATAGTTTAAATTCGTGCAAATTTGTAGTTTCAGCTATGCAATCGGACTTGGAAACAAACTCGTAGCCCTCTTGCAACATTTTTTGTTGCGTCAAAGTAAAGGGCTTATCCGCCTTTATAAAATGCGCGTAACAGATACAAGTTTGTATTTTTTCACTACACGATAAAGGAGGACTTTTTTTGCGATAAATGAGCAAAGTTTCTCCCTTCGTATTTGTTAAGGCTTCAAATTTAGCCAAATTTTTATTTTCTATATATGAAAAATCCGTATTAAGGGGTGAAAATAGAAAGGCTATAAATAAAACAAACAATATCAATGCCGCAAACGATAATATCAATGCTGCGAGTATGACGATCTTGATGACTTTCCACAATATTTTTAATATTTTTATTGTTTGCATTAAGATTTACCTCCTCTCTATTTTAAAATTTACTGCGGTATTTATAAATTTGCGCCACCGATCTTAGCGGCTTTAAAATTTTATCGCGCAAGCTTGCTTCTAAGGCCGTAATACGGATAATCCATCGCCGCAGCGGCAGCCTCTCGCGCCTGGACACCTGCAAATTTTTCGATCACGCAAAGTCCAAGTTCTATGGAGCTGCTCACGCCGCCAGCAGTGATGATCTCGCCTCCTGCGGGCAGGCTCTCGCGCACGAGCCGCTCGTGCACCACGTCCGCGCAGTAAGGCGTCAGCAGATCGTAGCAAAACGGATGCGTGGTCGCGCGTCTACCTCGCAAAAACCCCGCTGCGCCCAGAAGCAGCGAACCGGTGCAAACGCTAAACTTATACTTCGCATCGCGTGCGGTTGCGAGCCACGAGACGAAGCCCGCATCGTCCCTCAGGCGGCGCGTCGCCATACCACCGGGCACAAAAACCGCATCAAAGCCGCCTAGATCCATCGTGATCTCGCCCACGTCGATCGTAAGGCCGCCGCTATCCGAAACCTGTCGCTCGCGCGAGCAAAACCTCATCTCAAGCTGCGGGCGGACGGCTTTGAGCCTTAGCATACAATCGTAAAATCCCACAAAATCGAGGTGCGTCTGTCCGCTAAACATCACAAGCGCTAGATTTTTCATAATCCGTCCTTTAAATTTATCGCTCGCCCAAGCTTTCGTTTTACCGCCGCTGCAATTCTCGCCGCCGCAAGTCGTAAAATGCGCGGCGGCTAAATTTTATACCGCAGGCTGCCAAAAACCCGTTCAAGCGAATTTTAAATTTTACCCGCGTTAAAAACTCGCATAAATTTTACTGCCCGAGAATGAAATTTTAGAAGCGATTTAAAATTTGCGCGCTTTTATTCCGCTTTATTTAGATTAGAAAAAGCTCGCACGCCCGCATAGTGCAGCCTTTTTGAAACATTCTCAAATTCTAAATTCCAAATTCCCTCGTCGTATTTCCATTCAAACGGTGTTTTGTAATTCGTCCAAATTTCATACGCGCGTTCGTTTAGCCGCTCAATCAACGCAGAAATCCCTAAATCGCCGCCCGCTATCTCCATCATCAAATGCCAGTTATCCAAATCGGCGGGGTCGTCGGTATGGATGGATTTTTCTCGCGGAAGATAATACACAAAATCGCCCGTATCGAAGGGGAAGAGGGTGTGGCACAGCGCAATGCCGTAAATTTTTTGGGCAAATACGGTCGGAAGCTGCTCGTCCGAATAGCCAAAAGTTGAAACGTATAAAAAGCTGCGTAAAATGCCCGCTAAATTTCTACAAACGGGCGCAAAGGCGTATCTGCATGCCTGCTGCGTTAAGGCGCCGTTTCGAATAAAACTTATGGCGCTATCGATCTCTCTTCTTCTTGCTTGCACGTATTTTATCTTTTTAAATCGCCAAGCTTGCAAAAGCTGCAAAGAATTGTCGATAACTCGCAGATGCTTGTCTCTTTTTTCATCTGCCGTGCCGCTTAGCTCCGCGATCCTCGCAACGGCCTGCCTCCAAAACGGAATTAAGGTCTCCACCCATCCCAAGTAGCTCAGATAAAGCGCGTTCGGCTCCTCTTTTTCAAAAGCCGCTCTCATCTGCGTAAGTTTTATCATCGCAAGCCCCTTATATCAAAATTTTATCCCGCTCGCTACTACTCGTCCTGCGTCTTCTCGCCGCTCGCCATGCAGCTTTGGAATATAAATTTATGCTCCTGCGGCAGCGCATCGTAAATTTTACCCGCAAGCTCGCGGATCTCCCAAAGTGCCGCCTTGCTAGAGCGCAAAGCGAGGAAGTTTTGCAAGCTGCGTGCGTTTATGCTCCAGCTAAGCTCGCTCTTATAGCACTCGGGCAGGCAGTATTTGGCGATATCAAGGCTGATTGGGCTTTGTAAGATTACGCGCAGATTTTCAAGAGCCGCGATACTTGCGTTATCGACCGCTTCGTTGCCGGTAAGCACGATGTATCGCGCGGCGTTTTCGAAATCGCCTTGCGCGAAGCTACCCTCGCCGCGCAATTCTTTAAGAGTGTAGCGAGTGGATTTTACGCTAAGGCTTGCTAGGCGGTGGCGCGCCAGCTCCTGAAGCAGTGCGCGCGAAATACCGCTGATGTAGAAGTTGTAGTAGAGATGCTCCAGCGTGCTTGAGTGCTTGAGCTGGTTGCCGACGCGGTCAATGAGCGCCAGGTCTTTGGCGCCGCCGCAATCGCCGCGCTCAAAGCTCTGCCAGCAGGTGCGGATCGCATTTGAACAGACCCAAAGCGGAGTGAAATTTAGAAGTTTGACTTGCATGTTTATCCTTTGAAATTTTAAGTGCATTTTAACGCTATCGCACTTTTAAACCGATAAAATTTCGCAAAATGATGCTTTTAATAAACGAAACTCGCACCTAGCTTTGCGAGCAGAAATGCTTCATTTTATCTTTTTTTTGCTGCCGCTACGAGAGATTAAAATTTCATCCAGCTCGTAGCGCGTGTGCTGGTATTTGCTAGGCTCACCACACCCCAAAGCCACGACGATTGCAGGACGAAATTTCGCCTCTAAAGCGCAGAATTTTTCCAAAGCTGCGGCGTCAAAGCCGGTCATTATGCACGAGCGCACGTCAAAGCCCTCGGCAATATTAGCGATATTTGCTGCTAAGATATAAAGCTGTTTGGTCGCATAGTTCATCAGCGCTTCGTCGTCTAAGCCCGCAAATTTCGCGCGGAAATAATTCATCGCAGCTTCATATTTTTGCGGAGTGTTTGCGCGACGGCGGACGGTTCGTTCTAAATACTCCTCGCCCACGCGCAGATCGTTACGCGCGATTAAAATCACGGCGTGCGAGCACTCGACTACTTGCGGCTGGCTGTTGCAGGCTGTAGAAAGCTCTTTTAGCTCGCAAGGATCCGAGACTATCATCATCTTCCACGGTTCCAATCCGCATGAGCTGGGACTTAAGCGCGCAAGATCAAGTATCTCGCGCACGAGCTCGCTATTTAGCTTGTCACTGCAAAATTTACGGCAGCTGTGGCGAGAGAGCATCACTTCTTTTATCGATTTC
Organism: uncultured Campylobacter sp.; assembly: GCA_963527265.1. GTDB lineage: Bacteria > Campylobacterota > Campylobacteria > Campylobacterales > Campylobacteraceae > Campylobacter_B. The sequence continues at coordinate 25,883 of CAURQQ010000017.1, forward strand.
ATTTTATCTCCTTTAAAATTCGCGGCATTATAGCGGGTTTGCCTAAATTCCACCCGGCTAGCTTGGCGAGTTAAGCTAGATTTTGCTAATATTGCCCTTTCAAATTCCGCTACAAGGCATAATATGAATGATAAATTTAGCAAAATCGGCTTCATTCTCGCAGTCGCAGGCAGCGCCGTAGGGCTCGGTAATGCGTGGAAATTCCCCACTTTAGTAGGCACCAATGGCGGCAGCGCATTTATATTGTTATATCTTTTGCTGACGCTTTTGGTTAGCTTCGTGATCTTTTTAGCCGAGATCGTCATCGGCAGGCTAAGCGAAAGTGATCCGGTGCGCGCATTTGAAAAGCTCGCACCCTCATACAAAGGCGCATGGAAATACGCGGGATTTTTTATGATTAGTGCGCTTTTGATCTATGCTTTTTACAGCGTCGTAATGGGCTGGATCCTAAAATACGTGGTCTCAAGCGCTTTTTATCTGCCAAAAAGTATAGATGAAAGCGGCGCAGCGTTTAACGCACTTTTAGGCAGCGATTTTTTAAGCGTAGCGGTGTGCTTTACCATAACGTCGGCGTTTTGCTTTTTCATCGTATCTAAAGGTGTCAAAAGCGGCATCGAGCGGCTTAATGTCTGGATGATGCCCGCGCTATTTATTTTGCTGGTTTTGATGCTAATTTACGCCGCGAGTTTCGATGGATTCGGACGTAGCGCAAAATTCTTGCTAGTGCCAGATTTTTCCAAGCTTAATAAAGATAGCGTTCTTTCGGCGCTAGGACTTGCGTTTTTTACGCTTTCGCTTGGCGTTACTACGATTATGACCTATGCCGCGAGCCTGCCTGCGCGCACCAATATCCTAACCTCAAGCATAAATATCGTCTGCATTAATGTCCTAATCGGCGTGATGATGGGACTTATCGTCTTTACTTTCATCTTTGAATTCGGCGGCGATCCCAAAGCTCAAGGTCCTGGGCTAGTGTTTGTCTCGCTGGTGGTGCTTTTTTCAAAGCTCGGTGCGATCGGAAATATCCTAGCCTTTTTATTTTTCACCTCGCTATTATTTGCGGCGATTACTTCTGCAATTTCGATGCTGGAGCCTGCGATTTATTATCTCGTAAACTCCCGCAAGCTAAGCCGAAAGCGCGCTTCACTTTTAGTTTTTGCCGTGACGTATGTTTTAGGGATATGCTGCATTTTGGGTTATTACGGGGGCACGAGCGAATACTTTAGCCTAGGTGGCAAGAGCTTTTTTGACGTGCTTGATTACCTAACCTCGAATATCTTAATGCCTCTTAGCGGCATAATCGTGGCAATTTTCGTAGGGTTCGTAATCAAAAAACGAGCCGTCGAAATTCTACTGCGCCCATATATGGGACGAATGGGCTTTAAGCTGTGGTATTTCGTGCTATTGCGCTTCGTGGCGCCAGTCGCGATCGTAGTGATAGCACTCAATCAGCTAAAAATTTTAAATTTTTAAATTTTGTAAAGCAGGTGGATAACATGGATTTAAAATTTGGCGCTAAAGCAGTCCAAAAGCAACGCGCCAAATTTCATAGCGAACTTGCGGCGATCCGTTAGTCTTGCGGCGATAAGTTTGGAATTTTATGTTTAGATAGAGGAAGGTCAAAGTATGCAGCGGTAATCAGCCCTCGGCGCGACCGCGCTAACCTGCGCGGCACTGCGTAAGACCGCGGCAAAGACGCTGTAGCGCAGCCGCGTCGAATAGTGCGGCGGAATTTTAAAATTCTAAACCGAGACAGCCGGTGTGCAGCCGCCACGATAGTTTATGACGCGACCTATGCAATCTGCCGCAGAAGCGGCGCGTAAAATTTTGTGGTGACCCGCGCAAAATTGTGCTTGGAATTTTAAAATTTAGCGCTAAAGCAGTCCAAAAGTAGCGCGCCAAATTTCATAGCGAACTTGCGGCGATAGTTTGGAATTTTAAAATTCCACAGCTTTAAAATTTAAAAAATCATCGGAGCGAAAATGAACGATAAATTTAGCAAAATCGGCTTCATACTTGCCGTCGCAGGCGGCGCGGTGGGGCTTGGCAACGCATGGAAATTCCCTACCCTCGTGGGCCAAAACGGCGGCAGCGCCTTCGTGCTTTTATACCTCGCGCTCACGCTGGGCGTGGGCTTTAGCATATTCTTAGCCGAGATGGCGCTAGGCAGGCTAAGCGGGAGGGATCTGCCGAGCGCGTACGAGACGTTGGCGCCGCGCGGCGGACGCAAATGGCGCGCGGGAGGCGTTTTCATCGCCGGCGGCATGCTGGTGCTGTCCTTTTACCTCGTCATCCTCGGCTGGGTGATCCGATATATCTTTTTGGGCTTTTCTCCGCTACCTTCAACCGCCGAAGAAGCGGGCGCCGTCTTTGACAATCTCATCTCGCATTCGCTAGCCACGAGCCTGGGCTTTTACGCGCTTGGGCTCGTGCTGACGCTCTCCGTCGTCGCGCGCGGCATCAAAAGCGGTATCGAGCGGCTAAACGTCGTGATGATGCCGCTTCTTTTCGTGCTGCTGCTCGCGATGCTTGCGTATGCGTGCACGATGCAGGGCTTCGGCGCGGCGGCGAAATTTCTTTTCTACCCCGACTTCGGCAAAATCACCGTTAACTCCGTCCTCTCCGCGCTCGGGCTCGCGCTCTTTACCCTGTGTGTGGGCGTCGGCTGTATCGCGGCATACGCGGCATCGCTTAGCGAGGGGGTGCGGCTCGTGCGAAGCTCGGTAAACATCGTATTTATCAACATCGCGATCGGGCTGATGATGGGGCTCATCGTTTTTACTTTCATCTTCGAATTCCGCGCCGATCCCGCGCAGGGTGCGGGGCTTGTCTTCGTCTCGCTCACTACGATGTTTGCAAAAATGGGGCTAGCGGGACAGGTGCTTGAAGTCGCGTTTTTCGTCTCGCTCTTTTTCGCGGGGATCACGAGCGCGGTTTCGATGATCGAGCCATTCGTCTTCTATCTCATCGGCAGATTTAAAATTTCGCGTCTGCGCGCAGTCTGCATCTCGGGGTGCGTCATAGCGGTGCTAGGCGCATGCTCGCTGCTATCGATGCACGCGGATTATGCGAGCAAATTTAATCTTTTCGGCGCGAGCTTTTTTGATTGCTTAGATTTCGTAAGCTCAAACGTCATGCTGCCCCTCGGCGCGCTAACCTCGGCGATATTCGTGGGCTTTGTGATGGATGCGCAGCGCCTGCGCGGGCTTTTTGGCGCCGATATGGGCGAGCTTGGATTTAAAATTTGGTATTTTTCGCTGCGCTTCGTAGCGCCCGTCGCGATCATGATCATAATGGCAAATCTGCTGTTTTTCAGCGGGAAGTAGGAAGCGATTCGGTTAAATTTAGGCGGCATGGGTTTAAATTTAACCCTCTTTGCGCGAGCTAAATTTAAACGTTAACATCGCAGCCCGCTAGGCTCGTATTTTAACTAGCGTTTTGCTAAAGGAGTAAATTTTGAAAGCTCTTAAATTTATAGCCAAAGCCCTAATCGCGGCGTTCGGCATTTGTGTGATCGTCAGTGCGCTTAATTACAGCGGGTTTAGTTTCAGCGATCTAAAATGGCTTAGCAAAGATGAGATGGTGCAAAATTTCGTACAGGAAGAATTTAATGATTGCGTATATTACCATTATGATACATTTTATGCTCCTGATAAAAATTTAAGCTTCAATGAACTTATTTATACATTAGATAAAATATTTAAAAAGCATATGGATACTAAAACTTTTAGCCTATTTGATGATTTAAACTCAACTATTGGTTTAAATAAAATTACGAATAAAAAAATATCAAATAAAATCGTTCCTTGGAATTTTGTCGATTTTGTCCATCATCATACAGATAGAAATGTTGATATAAATGGCAACTACTCATATACGCCATTTGAAGGCAATAAAAAGATAAACTATGATCTCAATCAAACCCTTATATTTACTTGCAAAGGTGGTATGTATGGTTCCGATAGCTTCAGTATAAAAGAATGCAAAAATATTACCTTTTTTGAAAGAGCGCTAGGAAAGAATAGATATTGCATATATTATGAGGGGATTAAGTATATGAGCTATAAATTTCAACCATCTGAAAAGACAAAAAATCCAGATTACGAATTTGATATGGTTCATAACCGCATAAACCAATATCTGCAAGGCGTTAAAGAATGTGTGCCGTATAGTAATACCAACTTTATACACTCGTGCGAATTTTATATAGATAACCACGGAAACAGGTATTACGGGAATTTTTATCTGATATATAGTTTAATAAAAACGATGTTTTTATCTTAACCGATAATTTAGAAATAATAAAACATCTTAGCTCCGTGCATAGCAAAGCGTAAAATTCCCAGTAAAAATTTTATGCTTTACATCTTGCGAATGGATTTTTACCAAAGTAAAATTCTGTCGGGCAGCGCCGCATCTCGTGCTACGAGCGCAAAACGTTTAGCAATATATCGCGATAAATTTAAACTTATTATGGCGAAACTTGGAAGAAAAAACGCGACGCCTTCAAAGCGCATACAAAGCTACGTGGCGGTATTTGCGGCAAGCGGCGCGAGCTCCGCCGCTAAATTTAGAGCGAAATTTTAAATAAGGCTAAATTTAATAAAATTTAGCCGTTCATTATCGATAGCAGCTCGGTGTTGTCTTTGGTTTTTAGCATCTTGGCGTATAAAAATTTTAGCGCCTCAATGTCGTCCATCGTCGAGATAGCCGAGCGCAACGCCCAGATCTTTTGCAGATTTTCGCTACCTTGCAAAAGCTCCTCTTTGCGCGTGCCGGACTTGGTGATATTGATCGCGGGGTAAATTCTGCGGTCCGAGATATTACGATCGAGGATGATCTCGCTGTTGCCCGTGCCTTTGAACTCCTCGAAGATCACGTCGTCCATTCGCGAGCCGGTCTCGATAAGCGCGGTAGCGACGATGGTGAGCGAGCCGCCGTTTTCGATATTTCGCGCCGCACCGAAGAAGCGCTTCGGCTTATGCAGGGCGTTTGCATCCACGCCGCCGCTTAGGACTTTGCCGCTGCTAGGCGTGACGGTGTTGTAAGCGCGCGCGAGGCGGGTGATGCTATCAAGCAGGATGACGACGTCCTTGCCATTTTCGACAGCGCGTTTTGCCTTTTCGATGACGAGCTCGGCGACGCGGACGTGGTTGAACGCGGGCTGATCGAAGGTCGAGCTAAACACCTCGCCGCGCACGCTGCGCTCCATGTCGGTGACCTCCTCCGGGCGCTCGTCGACTAGCAGTACCAAAAGCTCGACCTCGGGGTGATTGCGCGTAATGCCGTTGGCAAGCTCCTTCATAAGCTCCGTTTTACCGCTACGCGGAGGCGCCGTGATGAGCCCGCGCTGCCCCTTGCCGATCGGGGTGAAAAGATCGAGCACGCGACCGGTAAGGCGCATAGGATCGTATTCAAGCTTGAGCTTTTCGGTCGGGAAAAGCGGCGTGAGATTGTCAAATAGCGGGCGCTCTCTGGCCTCTTGGATCGATTTGTAATTGATCGCCTCGATCTTTAAAAGCGCGTAGTATTTCTCCTGATCCTTCGGCTCGCGCACCTGACCCGTGACGATGTCGCCGACGCGAAGGGCGAATTTGCGGATCTGGCTGAGGCTCACGTAAGCGTCGTTGGCGCTGTCGCTTAAATTTGAATCTATGCCGCGCAAAAAGCCGTAACCCTCGGCGGTAACCTCCAAAATCCCCGTAAAAAGTATGAAGCCGCCCTGCTTCGTCTGCATGCGTAAAATTTCAAAAACTAGCGCTTGGCGGCGGAATTCGCGCGGGTTTTCGACTCCTAGCTCGTCTGCTATGGCGATGAGATTTTCAAGATCCATCGAGCGGAGCTCTTCGATCTGGTAGCCCTCGACGGGAACGTGTGTTTTAGCGTAAGTTTTTCTGCCGTTTTGATTAGAATTTGAAACGGCGGTCTGAGCGGAATTTTGATTTGTATTTTCCATTTGTCCTCTTAGAGTGTGAAGTTATTAAATTTGGTTTTAAAAAAGTCGCGAAATTTGAAATTTAGTTTTCTTTATAAGCACCGAACCTTAAAATTTTTTGTTGTCTTCTGCTGATGAGCTCGTCTATGCTAAGATCGTCTAGCTTATGCAGCTCGGTTAAAACGTAGTTTCCAAGCGCTTTTATCGCGCCATCTTTATCTCTGTGGGCGCCCGTTTTAGGCTCTTTGATCACGTCGTCGATCAAGCCCAGCTCTTTTAGCTCCTCGGCGGTGATTTTTAGCGCCTTCGTAGCGGCTTCGCTCTTGCTTGGATCGTTCCACAAAATCGCAGCACAGCCCTCGGGAGAGATGACCGAAAAAATTGAGTTTTGAAGCATTGCCAGCCGATCGGCCACGCCGATAGCCAAAGCTCCGCCGCTGCCGCCCTCGCCGATAACGACGGCGATCGTAGGCGTTTTAAGATCGCTAAGCTCATATAAATTTCGCGCGATAGCCTCGCTCTGACCGCGCTCCTCGGCGCCAAGCCCCGGATATGCGCCCGGAGTGTCAATCAAAAACAAAATAGGAAGGTTAAATTTCTCGGCAAGTTTCGCTACGCGCAGAGCCTTGCGATAGCCTTCGGGGTGCGGCATGCCGAAATTTCGCTTTAGCTTGTTTTTAGTACCGCGACCTTTCTGCTCGGCAATCACGGCAATTTTACGGTTGCCCATAATACCCAGATAACACACGATCGACGGATCGTCCCTAAAGGCGCGGTCGCCGTGAAGCTCCCTGGCGTCCTGCAAAAGCGCGCGAATATAATCGATCGCGTAAGGGCGATCCGGATGGCGCGCAAGCTGAAGTCTTTGGTATTCGTTTAAATTCTTATAAACTTTGGAAATTTCTTTTTCGAGGTTCTTATTTAAAATTTCGACCGCGTCCTCATCGCCGCGAATTTTTGCAGCGGTGATGTCCTCGTCGATCTGCTTTATAGACTTTTCGAAGTCCAGATAGCTAGCCATTAATCTACTCTTTTGAAAATAAGCGATGCGTTCGTGCCGCCGAATCCGAAATTATTACTCATAACGCAATCGAGATTGGCCTTTCTAGCGACGTTAGGAACGTAGTCCAAATCGCAATCTGGATCTTTTGAAATTTGATTTATCGTAGGCGGTATGATGCCGTTTTGCATCGCTAAAAGGCTGATCGCAGCCTCTACCGCTCCGGCAGCGCCCAGGCAGTGTCCTAGCTGACCCTTGGTGGAGCTGACCGCAGGCACCTTGCCCTCGCCGAAAAGCTCTTTTAACGCCGCGGTTTCGTTTTTATCGTTTATCGCAGTGGACGTTCCGTGGGCGTTGATATAATCAATCTTCGGGCGTCCCGCCATCTCGTAGGCCTTTTTCATAGCGCGGATCGGTCCGTCTAGGCTAGGCGAAGTGATATGATAAGCATCGCCGCTAGCGCCGAATCCTACGAGCTCGCCGTAAATTTTAGCACCGCGCGCTTTTGCGTCTTCTAGCTCTTCTAAAACCAAAGCCGCCGCGCCTTCGCCCATAACAAAGCCATTTCGCTCCGCATCAAACGGACGTGAAGCGTGCGCAGGATCGTCGTTTCTAGCGCAAAGCGCCTTCATCGCGGCAAATCCGCCGATACCTACGGGACAAACCGCAGCCTCGGCACCCACTGCGAGCATCTTTTTCGCTTCGCCAATCATGATAACTCTCGCAGCGTCCATAATCGCATGCGCAGAAGCCGCACAAGCAGTAACGCTGGATAAATTCGGACCTTTTAATTTATAATATATAGAAACAAAGCCGCCGAGCATATTTACTAACGCAGAAGGGATAAAAAACGGCGAAATCCGCCTAGGACCGCGCTGCAAGCAGGTATTGGCATTTATCTCGATATTCGGCAAACCGCCTATACCGCTAGCGGAGCTAACGCCGAATTCATCGCTATCGAAACCGCTAAATTTAGCGTCATCCATAGCTTCACCCGCAGCTTTAAGTCCCAGCTGGATAAATCTATCCATCTTTTTTATCTCTTTTCCATCCTCGATTATACTCGAAGGATCGAAACCTTTTACTTCAGCTGCAATTTGAACCGGAAATTCGCTAGCGTCAAAGAGCGAAATTTTATCAACCCCGGTTTTTCCGTTACAGATATTTTCAAAACTGCTCTGTTTATCAAGCCCGAGAGAGGTTATCATCCCGATGCCCGTTACTACGACTCGTTTCAAAACCGCTTCCTTAAAATTTTATTTCTTAGGCAAATTTTCTATATAATCTACTACGTCTTTAATGCTTACTAATTTTTCGGACTCGCTATCAGGGATCTCGATACCGAATTTCTCCTCTAAAGCCATTACTAGCTCAACTACGTCAAGAGAGTCCGCGCCCAAATCCTCGATAATTTTAGAGTCAAGTTTAACCTGATCCGGGCTAACGCTTAGTTGTTCTACAACTACGTCTCTTACATCTTCAAATACTGCCATTTTAGCACTCCTTTAAAAAAATACCGCGTAATTCTATAATATTTAACCTTAAATTCCGCTATTTAACGCTACATATAGAGCCCGCCGTTGATTTTAAGCGTCTCGCCCGTAATGTAGCCCGCGCCGTCGCTGAGTAAAAACGCAACTCCTTCGGCGACGTCGCTCGTGCTTCCGAGGCGCTTAAGCGGGATGCTCGCTTCGTAGCTTGCTTTTACGTCGTCGCTTAGCGCGTCCGTCATATCCGTAGCGATGAAGCCCGGAGTTATGCAATTAAAGCGGATGCCGCGCGCGGCGCCCTCTTTTGCGAAACTCTTGCTCATCGCGATCATTCCGCCCTTGCTCGCGCTGTAATTGACCTGCCCTGCGTTTCCCATTTCGCCGACGATCGAGGCGATGTTTACGACCGCGCCAAAGCGCTTTTTGCTCATTAGCTTTAAAGCTTCACGGCAGCCGATGAAGGCGCTGCTTAAATTTGCTTCGATCACGCCCATGAAGTCTTCCAGCTTCATCCTAAGCGCGAGCTTGTCGTTAGTGACGCCCGCGTTATTTACGAGATAGCTTAGTTCTCCGTCGCTTTGCGCGATCAGGGCAATCGCCTCGCTAAATTCTGCCTCATTCGTCGCGTCAAATTTTATCACCGCGCCCTCTCCGCCGTTTGCGCGGATCTCCTCTAGCAGCGCGTCGGCTATCTCGGGCTTTGAGCGATAATTAATCCACACCTTAAGCCCATAGCCCGCTAAAGTCCTTGCAATCTGCGCGCCGATACCGCGGCTTGCGCCCGTGATTAAAACATTTTTCCCGCTAAATTTCATACTTGTCCTTTTGTTAAAATTTTAATCTCTAGCGTAAATTTATCCAAATTTACCTAAATTTTAGCCGTTTAAATTTAAGTATAACGTGCGCCGTTTAAATTTCAAAATAGCGCCTCGTCCATCTCCGCGGGCTTTGGCAGCCCCATTAGCTTTAGCACGGTCGCTGCGACATTGCTAAGCCCAAGTCCGCTTTTTAGTTCACGCACGCCGCGTCCCAGCACGAAGCAAAATACGTCAAAGGTCGTGTGGTTGGTTAAAATTTCGCCGTCAGCGTCTCGCATCGCCTCGCAGTTGCCGTGGTCGCTAATCTGCACGTAGGCGTAATCGTGCGCCTTCGCCGCGCTTAAAATTTTACCGATGCACTCATCCACTGCTTCGACCGCCTTTACCGCGGCGTCATAATTGCCCGTATGGCCGACCATATCGCCGTTTGCGAAATTTACGACGATGAAATCGATCCCCGCTTCGATGCCGCGGATCACCGCGTCGCATACCGCTGGCGCGCTCATCTGCGGCTGCTCGTCGTAGGTTTTTACTTTCGGGCTCGGGATCAGCACGCGAGTTTCGTTCGGCAGCGGCTCCTCGACGCCGCCGTTAAAGAAAAATGTCACGTGTGCGTATTTTTCGGTCTCGGCAGTGTGAAGCTGCGTAAGACCGGCTTCCGCGATCACTTCGCAAAGCGTATTTTTAAGCATGGGCTTCTCAAATAGCAGAGGAAATTTAAAGCTCGCGTCGTATTCGCTCATCGTGATTAAATTTTGCACGACGAATTTTCGCTCAAATTCGCTGAAATTCTCATCGCCTAAAGCCGCGCAAAGCTCTCTAGCGCGATCGTTTCTAAAATTTATAAAAATCACTCCGTCATCCGCGCCGATACCGCCAAAGCCGTTAAAGCTCGCAGGCTCGATAAACTCGTCGCTCACGCCGCGCTCGTAGCTTTGCAGCACGTACTCGCTAGGCGAAATTTCAAGCGGCGCCGTTTCGCCCATAAGCACGTCATAAGCGCGCTTTACGCGGTCAAAGCGCTTATCGCGATCCATCGCGTAAAAGCGCCCGCAAACGCTGCCTACTTTAAATTTAGCCTGTAGGTGCTTTAAAAATTCTGCCCCGCTGCTCGGCGAAACGTCGCGCCCGTCGGTGATAGCGTGCGCCCACGTCTCGCAACCCGCATTCTGCGCTATCTCGCAGATCGCGTCGAAATGGCGTAGATGCGAATGCACGCCGCCGTCGCTGTAAAGCCCTATGACGTGCAGCCTGCGGCACTTTGAAAGCAGGCTCTGCAGCGCTTCGTTTTTCTCAAGCAAGCCCTCATCGATCGCGCGATCGATTTTGACTAGGTTTTGATACAAAATTCTACCGCTTCCGATCGTCATATGCCCCACTTCGCTGTTTCCCATCTGCCCTTGCGGCAAGCCCACGGCAAGCCCGGAAGTGTGCAGTAGCGTATTGGGCACGTTTTTAAAAAGATAATCATAGGCGGGCTTTTTTGCGTTTGCAAACGCGTTAAATTTATCGCTCGCGTTAAAGCCGATGCCGTCGGTAATGAGTAAAATCGTCTTTTGCCCCATTTTGGCTCCTAAATTTCGTCTAAATTTCGCCGCGCTGGCCTTTTAAGGCAGGTCTGCGGCGCTGTTTTTACGAGCGGCATTATACTTTTTTTTGGCAAATGCGGCAAAATTTCATCCGCCCTAAAAGCTAAATTTTACCTCTTTTATACTAAAATGCGCGTTTTCGTATAAAATTTCATAAAATTTAAAAGGCAAACTTTGTTTTATTATCTTTACCATCTTACGAATATAAATTTTTTCCAATACATCACCGCTCGCGCAGGAATCGCGTTTTTTATCGCTTTTTGTTTTTCGGTCTGGGCTATGCCGCGGTTTATCCGCTGGGCACAAGCCAGACACGCCGCGCAACCCATCTACGAGCTCGCGCCGCAAAACCATCAGAAAAAGAGCAAAACCCCCACGATGGGTGGGCTCGTTTTCGTTACCGCCGCGGTGCTTGCAAGCCTGCTGTGCGCCAAGCTAAACAACGTATTCGTGCTCTGCGGACTGCTTTGTTTGGTAGGCTTCGGCTACATAGGCTTCAAGGATGATATCTCTAAAATTTTAGGCCGTCAAAACCACGCAGGCCTTAGCGCGCGGGCTAAATTTGCACTACAAAATTTCTTGGCCTTTCTGATCGGGGCGACGCTTTATGCTTTTAGCGACCTGGGCGGGGAATTTTTCGTGCCGTTTTTTAAATACCCTCTGCTAAATTTATGGATCTTCGCGCCGCTGTTTTGGACGATCGTGATAAGTGCGAGCTCAAATGCGGTAAATTTAACCGACGGATTAGACGGGCTGGCAACCATTCCGTCGGTGTTTTCGCTCTGCAGCTTGGGCGTATTCGCCTATCTTTGCGGGCATGCTATCTACTCGCAGTATCTCTTGCTACCGCGCGTCGCAGGCGCGGGCGAGGTCTGCATCATCGTCTCGGCGCTCATCGGCGCGCTGCTTGGGTTTTTATGGTTTAACTGCTACCCCGCCGAAGTCTTTATGGGCGACAGCGGTAGCCTCAGCGTGGGCGCGTTTTTAGGATACTGCGCGGTCATCACGAAGAATGAAATTTTACTCATAATGATCGGCTTCGTCTTCGTCATCGAGACGCTCAGCGTGATCTTGCAGGTGGGCAGCTTTAAAATTTTTAAACGCAGAATTTTCCTTATGGCGCCTATACATCACCATTTCGAGCTTAAAGGCTGGGTCGAAAATAAAATCATCATCCGCTTTTGGATCATCGCGCTGATCGCAAATATCATAGCGCTGACGTCGCTGAAATTGAGGTAAAATGCGAGCGCAGATTAAATGTGGCTTTTTGAAAGATGCGAGCGGAACGGCGAAATGAGCGAGCTTAGCGCCGATGAGATAACGCAAATTTTATGGGGCAAAAGGGGAGAAAAATGAAAAAATCGCTATTTGGCTACGGACTTACGACCAAAGCGATCGCCGAGCACTGCCGCGACGAAGGCGGCTGGGATATCTACGACGATAAATTTGAAATTTCTTCGAGCGCGCCTAAGCTGGATGAGTTCGGCAACGCGCTTTTAAACCCAAGCGAGTTCGATCCAGCCGCAAGCGAGCTTGAAATACCAAGCCCAGGCTTTCCGCCGCATCACGAGCTGGTGCGAAAGGCACGGAATTTAATCAGCGAATACGATTATTTTGACAATTATAAAGGTCTTAAAATTTGGATCAGCGGCACGAACGGCAAGACCACGACTACGAAGATGATGCAGCACCTGCTCGAGCGATACGGCTCGCAAATGGGCGGCAACGTGGGTGTTCCGCTTGCAAAGCTAAGCAAAAGCGCCAAAATTTGGGTGTTGGAGACGAGCTCGTTTACGCTGCACTACACCAAGCACGCGCGTCCCGACATCTACGTGCTGCTTGCGATCACACCCGATCATCTCAGCTGGCACGGCGATTTCGCGGAGTATGAGCGCGCCAAACTCTCGCCGCTGCTAGCGATGCGCGAAGGTTCCGTGGCGCTGATCCCGCGCGCCTACGAAAGCTCCGCCGCCGCGCAAAATAGCCTAGCCCGCGTGATCTGCTACGAGGACGAAGCGGATCTGGCGCAAAAATTCGGCATCGATTTAGGCGAGATAAAATTCCGCACGCCGTTTTTGATAGACGCGCTTTTGGCGCTGTGCGTGGAGAAAATTTTATTCGACAGATGCGACGCCATGCGACTAAACGACTTCGTGATCGAGGGCAATAAGCTAGAGGAATTTACCGACGCGCGCGGCAGGCTCTGGGTCAATGACACAAAGGCGACCAACATCGATGCGTGCGCACAAGCCCTTAAACGATATGCTGGGCGCAAAATACATCTGATCCTCGGCGGCGACGATAAAGGCGTGGATCTGCACCCGCTTTTTGCGGAGTTTAAAAAATACGATCTGCAAATTTACGCAATCGGCTCAAACACCGATAAAATCGTGCTTTTGTGCGACGAATACAAACTTCCTTGCGTGCGCTGCGAAATTTTACAAACGGCGGTGAGCGAAATTTCGAAGCGCTACCGAGATGCGGACTTTAAAAAAAGCGGCGCAAGCGAATTGAAAGTACAAAATTCAAGCACGGATGGCAGGTGTGACGGCGACAGCAAGGCAAAAGAAAGCGCAAAGATCGGCGAAAATACGCCGCATAAAGGCGGCGGCTCATCTGCCGCAGGCGACGACGCCTCTTCGCCGAAACGCCGCGCAAATGACGGCGAAGAAAAAGAGATCGCGCTGTTAAGCCCCGCGTGTGCGAGCTTGGATCAGTTTAAAAACTACGCCGAACGCGGCGAGCTATTTAAAAAACAAGTCGCACAACTCGGATAAACAGACTTATCGGGATTAGCCGTATCGGGCTAGGCTTTAAAATACAATTTGTAATCGTATTTTAAAATTTCAACGCTTCTGCTGCGCGGATATCTAAATAAATTCAATCTCGAAGTAAACATCCCTATGTCACACTATTAGCCCGAGCGCGATGTTTATAAAGATGCTTCGCCAAGTCCAAATTAAAGCCGATTTTCGATGCTAAATTTAACCAATCGCAGCTATCGCCTGTTATATGCGCGCAAATTTGTCTACTTTGCATAGCCTAGAACCAAGCGTATAATTTGCAAAGTCGGCTAAATAGTAAAATTTTATACCACTTTGCTTTTTAGATCGATAGCCCTTTTTGATTATTGTAAATTGCTGGATAAGCAATATTTTTCGCTACTGAAATTTAAAAAATTTTAGCTAAGTAAATTTGGCCGTTTTCGAGCGTAACGTGCAAAAATCTAGCGAGAATCGAGGATTTTAACCGAGATTTAAGTATTGCATGGCTAAAATTACTTTTCTTTTTCGGTGGTTGGATAGCTCAGTCGGTAGAGCAGCAGACTGAAAATCTGCGTGTCGGCAGTTCGATTCTGCCTCTAACCACCACCCCATAATATCTTCAATGAACCCACGCTTAGACAAAAAGCAATCGCGAATTAAATATCTTTTAACACAACAATGCTAAAATAACAAAATTTTACGAAAGGCAAAAGCGGTAAAAGCATGCTGATTCTTGGTGAAAAATACAAATTTACCGACGCGGAGCTAGGAAGGCTTAATAAAAAATTCGATAAGGTCGACATCGTAAAATACGCCTCTCGCCCCTTTGCAGAGGTTCGGCTACAGATCGAAAGCCTACTTAAAAATCACAATTATAAATTTTTGATCATAAACACTAAAGAATTTATCGATCCTAAAATGATAAAATTCCTCACGCTTTTGCAGTTTCGTTTCAATCACAAGCGGCTCAAAATTCTAACTATCGAAAAATTTTTAGAAAAATTCTTTCATAAATGCTATATCCCCGACGACGATAGGGATTTGGAATTTTTAAGCAACATTAGGCCGTATAACGACTTCGAATACGCTACGAAGCGCGCCATAGACTACATAGGCGGAGCGATCCTGTATGTTATATTTTTTGCAATCAAATTTCACGTAAAAAAGAAGATAGACGAGCAGTCACCGGGGAAATTATACTTCATCCAAAATCGCGTAGGACTAAATTTGAAAAATTTCAGATGTTATAAATTTCGAACCATGCACGAGCATTGCGTTCATAATCCATACACGCAGAAAAATGATAGCAGGGTGTTTGAGTTCGGAAAATTTATGAGAAAGACCAGGATGGACGAGCTGCCGCAGTGCATCAACGTACTGCGCGGAGATATGCACCTGATCGGGCCTCGCGCGGAGTGGGACATTTTGGTCAGAAACTACGAAAAAGCGATCCCCTATTACAACGAACGCCATCTGGTCCGCCCCGGCATCACCGGCTGGGCGCAGGTCAATTACCCCTATGGAGAAAACATCGATGATGCCAAGCAAAAGCTAATGTATGATCTCTACTACATCAAATACTGGTCGCTGTGGCTGGAGATCAAGACGATCTTTGTGACGATCGCCGTTATGATTAGAAAAAAAGGTTTATGAAATTTAATCTCCCAAGACCATCTTTAAAAGCTTATCGTTTGCTTTATGAACATCAAATTTTTTCTCCGCGATCCTTCTGCTCTCTAGTCCCATTGTATCGATCGCCTCGGGATTTTGTATAAAATACTCCATCTTCTGCACCAGAGCTTCATATTCGTACGGCGGCACTAAAAAGCCGTTCAGTCCGTCCAATACCGTTTCTTTACAGCCAGCACTATCGGTCGTGATTACCGCCCTACCTATCGCCATCGCCTCCTGTGTACTTCTAGGAACGCCCTCTCTGTACGACGGTAATACAAATACGCTAGAGCCCGCGATCCACTCATCCACATTATCCATAAAGCCCGGATATATCACGATGTCGTCGTTTAGATACATATCTAGGTGTCGTTTTTTCAGACCGAAAGGATTTGTCTCATCAAAGGAGCCCAAAATATAAAATTTCACCTCTTTGTGCTTTTGCTTTATGATCTTTGCGGCCCGTAGATACTCAAACACCCCCTTCTCCGCCAAAAGTCTAGCTACAAATATAAAACTCACGGGCTTTGCGGGCGCTTGGGAGTATTTAAATTTAGCCAGATCGACCCCGATGCCGCCTAAAATTTCAACGCTTTTTACGTCGATTTTATATCTATCTACGAGGTCTTTTTTATCGTCGCTATTTAGCAAGATGAGTTTATCGAGCAGAGGAAGGCTAAACTTATAAAGTAAAATTTGAATAAATTTTATAAATTTAGCCTTAGCGGAAGATCCGTTTTTATGCAAAGTAAAGGCCCCGCCTAGCCCCTCAAGCATACCGACGATACGCGGTACTCTAGCCAATCTTGCCGCTATGGTGCCGAAAATCACGGGCTTGACGAAAAAGCTAAATACAATATCCGGCTTATGTTTTTTAATGAGCTTTATCAAATCATATACCGCAAGAGCATCACCAAGCGGATTTAATCCTTTAGAATTTAGCTTGTAATCCAAAGCCGTCGCGCCGAGCTCCTCGATCCTGCCGCGTGAAATATCGTCGTAGTCTCCCGCTAGGCAATAAATTTTAAAATTTTGCCCGATAAGCTTTGTGATAAATTCTTTTCTGAAATTTATCATCATAGAAGCAGCGCCACCAATAATAAAAATTTTTTTCAAAACGAGACTCTGTTATTAAATAATAGATATTTCATCACGGTGATAAAAAAAGCTATTAGGATAAAATACCCCAAGTAAAAGGTTTTTTTTGTGTTTAAATTTTTAAATAAAACGTAGGGGATAAAAAATTCAAAAACGCTAAATAGCAGATAAACTCTGCCTAAAATAGGGATGCCGTAAAATAAAATCCGCAGCAGCGCCGCAAAATACGCGAGATTGTATAAAAATATACTCTTTTTATCCGTCTCTTTTTTGTAAAACAGCACAGACAGCATATTCGTAAAAAGGATAAAATAGATGCCCAAATAGCTAAAAATGCTTTCGCTATACGGTTTCATATGATAAGAGACCAGATAGTCCGTGTAAATATTAGCAGGGACGTGATTGTAGATAAATTCCGCAATTATCTGAATGATCCCGATCCTATTAAATACAAAAAATAGCATAAATGCAAAAATCATCAGGGCGGCTTTATAGTGCTTTTTAAATAAATCAAATATCAAAAATAGAGGTATTATAATGATAATGGCCGGATGAAAAAGCGCTCCTACGGCGGTAAGCACAAAAGATTTTAAAATTTTACGCTCATAGTATAAAATAAAAACTATCGGTATAAGGGTCGTAGCGATAACCGATCTAAGGGCATTGAATGACATGGCGAAAAACGACAATGTAAATAGAATATATGTAATAATTTGAAGCTTGTCGTCAAAATAATAAAATTTTTTATAAGTTTTGACCATATAATTCAAAGCAATAGTTTGTATTAAAGACCAAATGACAAAAAGTAATCCATAATTAATAGTTAAAGGGTTTAAATATTTTATCAAAAGATACATAATTATCCCTTTGTACAGGGAATATAATCTTTCTGTTTCTAAAAATAAAAATTTATACATTATATAATCGGTCCCGTAATTATCCTGGAACGCTACTAAAATAAAAAATATAGATAAAAAAGCGTAATATAGCAACGGTCGGATTTCTCTGTGTCTTATAGAAAAACCATATGTTAAAGCGGCGAAAAAATAAAATATAAAAATTGCGTATAAAGTGTGCATATTTTAACTCATTGTCTATTTAGAGGTATTTTTTCTAACCCAAAGAGCTATCTCTCTAAATTTTAGATAGGCTTTTAATCCTAATAAATTATATATAATAACCCCGATCCTATCCTGCGTCTTAGAATTTTTATCTTTCAGCGCGATCATGGAATTATTTTTTATGATTTTATCCATTTTTATTAGAGTATCCCTGCTTAAATCGTCTAAATTATCCTTAAATTTATAAAAGGTCATGAATGCGTCTCTGAGCTTTCTGATCTCTATGAATTTTACGATATCTTTATCATCGCGGAAATATTTTTTTAGCTCGTCTAGGATATTAAATATAATTAAGTCTTCAATATCGCCTTTGCTCGTCATGATAGAATTATCTCTTATAAAGTAAAAATAATCCTTCAGGTCGCAAAAAGCTATTTTGTCTGCTTTTGAAGCTATTATGGGCGTGGTCGCAAGGTCTTCGTATATCTGACCTTTTGGAAACCTAATGCCTGCAAATAACTCTTTTTTATAAATTTTAGCAACCGCACCGACATTATAAAATTTACCGCAAAATAGACTTTCTATACATTCCTTGGCTGTATGGATTAAAATAGGCTCATCATTTATACTTTTTTCATAAATTTTATCCTCACTGTCTTCATAAGCGCGCTTGATTGAGGTGATAGCCATATCCACATCGCATCTATCTATCAAGCAATATAAATTTTGTATATAAAATTTACTTACCCAGTCGTCACTATCTATAAAAGTTAAATATTCACCGCTTGCAATATCGATACCTGCGTTTCTAGCATCGCTAAGACCGCCGTTTTCTTTATGGATTACTTTTATGCGGCTGTCTTTTAGTGCATATTCATCGCAAATTTTAGAACAACCATCAGTACTTCCGTCATCAACCAATATTATCTCTAAATTTTTATAAGTTTGATTTATGATGCTGTCGATACATTTTCCAAGATACTTTTCGACATTATATATAGGTACTATTGCGGATATCAAAACCTCCTTCATAAATCCCCTTTATCATTTAAAATTATCGCGGCACCCAGTATACATACTACAAAATATCCTATTCCAAGCCCAACTACTGTTCCTGTGGCACCATAAATAGGAACAAAATATAAATAAGCCACAACGGCACCGCCTAGGGCAAGTCCCCATTTATAAATAAGGAGTTTACCCAACTTCATTTTAATTATATATAAATTTAAAGCCTCGTTTAAAAATATAAGCGGCAAAATAAATAATAGATATCTAAAAATTTCTACTGCGTCGTTAAATTTAGCTCCGAATATTAAGCTTATTAAAATTGGCGATAAAAAATACATCGCCATAGACGTAAAAAGCGAAATAGCAACCATACCGCAAGCAAGCAGCCATATATTTTTCTTTATGGTGTATAGTTCGTCAAATTTATAAACAAATAAAGGTGCAAATGATACCGCTATAATTGGCGCGATAGCAGTCACGCTACCAAAAAGCTGAATCGCCGAGGCATATAACCCCAAAGTCGTGCCATCGCTTAGATAACGCGTTGAAACGATGTCCGCCCTCAAAAATATACACATAAAGCAGATACCTAGAAAAAATGGCAACCCATCTTTAAGAAGAGACAAAATTTTATTAAAATCAAATGTAAAAAATAGCTCTTTATTTAAAAATTTATATATCCAAAGTAAACCTAACGCCATGTAAATACTCTCCAATATATACACAAGAGCATAAAGATAGATATTCGTGACTTCCAGCCAAAATAGTAATGCCAAAATAGTAATCTTTATGATCGTAAAGCAGATATATAGCACGCTTCTATATTTTATCATCGTCTGAGATTGTAAAAAAGCCGTGACTATACCAAATGCCTCGTCTATCAAAATACAAAATCCGAGAACCAAACCCAAATAAAATACTTTTATATCATCACCAAAATATACGAATACCAAAAAAGCAATGTATGCTACTATGCAGAAAAACGCTCTTATAAAAAAGCCGCCTCCCATTAAATATCTGCGCTGCATGGCATCCGCGTTCGTAAGCCTAGGCACCATAATCTCTGCCGGATTGACATATGAAAGCGATTTGAAAATAACTATAAGCCCCAATAAATATTGAAAAATTCCATATTTTTCAACCCCTAAAACTCTGGCTAAAATCGACGCCGTCACAATACTGCCGCCGATCCTAATACCATGTTCGAACAGAAGCCAGAAAATATTTTTGATAAATTTTATTTTGTTGCTCATAGTCTTAAGCTCAAAATCCTTTAAAAATTTAGATCGTATAATTGTATCCAGCAAAAATTTAAAAGCAAATAAACAATATAAATAAATTATGCGGATTTAAATTTACCTATGAATAAATTATTCAAAATCTAAAGTAATTGTAAAAGCAATAAAGCAACTAGGTAAAATAACAGAGAAGTAAATAAAGTTAATATGCTTAGACATAACAATTGCTGCCGAAACCCAGACAAAGCAATAGCTAAAATTTACAATCTTATCTGCCTCCGAAAAGTATAGAGTCATACCCTTTATAAATTTTTATAAAAACAAAGGGAGAAGTCCAATTTACGCCCTCTCCCTATTTTATATATTCTTTCTTATTACTCCCCCTTACCCTTCTTACTCCTCTTACCAGAAGCCTTAGACGATCCCTCTTCTTTAGCTTCGTCTTTCAACTTAGCCGTAGAGCCTTTTACTTTACCGTCATCGTTCATAGCTTTATCCATGCTATCATCCATTTTCTCTTGCATCTTTTCTGATTTGGCATTTGCTTTAGCTTTAGCAGATTTTACGGTATCTTTGGCTTTTTTATTTGCTTTAGCTTTTACGGATTTTAGATCGCTTATGTCGGTAGTGCCGCTTACGGCAAGATCATCTTTAATAAGCTCAAATCTCTTATCGCCTATGCCTTTAATGTTTTTGATATCCTCGATATCTTTAAATTTATTATCCTTGCGGTAATCTATAATAGCCTGAGCTTTTGCCTCTCCGATACCCGGAAGCGCCATAAGCTCCTGCTTGCTTGCAGTGTTTAAATTTACTGCTGCTAGCATAAATGCAGGAAGCGATAGAAATAGTGCGGATTTAAATAGGTTTTTCATTAAAAGTCCTTTGAGGTTAAGATATCTGTATTGCCAAATAAAACGTTTATTGGCATTGAGCGCTTTTGTATACCTATCCCATATCTATGCTTTAGAATGGATATACCGCCCATATAGCTATTACGCTACCTTACAATACGGTAAGGATTATATTTGCAGCGGGCTTAAAGGCAGATAAATTTGAGGAATATCTTGGAATTTTATCTACTTTTGGTTTGTTTGTTAGATACGTTAAATTTGAACTTGGTATTAAAAAGGCAGATAAATATATAAATTTATAGATGCGGCTAGGATGGTGGATGTTTACAGAATTTAACCGCATTAATTACAGGGCTTGCTTTTTTATAAGACGTTCATTTCATTTTGTATAGGCAATAAGCTGTAAATTGCTAGCCTTTCGCCAAAGCTATGAAGAGCTCTGTGCTATATTGCCGGTTTAGCTCTCAAGATAGGTAAAAATCAAACAAACAGATAGATGAATTATAGATGAGATTAGGATGGCTGGTGCATTGCGGATAGGTAAAACCAAACGAACATAGATAATAATAGATAAAATTTAGATAGTCTAAATTTAACATCAAAGATAAAGATATTGAACCGGAATTGAGTTTTTAAACGATTAAACGATACGGAAAGCTAGAATTCTAACAAAGCCTGCAGCGACCTACTTTCCCCGTCCGAGTAACGGATAGTATCATCA
>CAURQQ010000018.1:0-43387 GCA_963527265.1 uncultured Campylobacter sp.
AGTGCCGCCAAAACGGCAAAAACTATAAAATTTTTCATTCATCGCTCCTTAAATTCTAATCTTTCGCCGAACCTTGCCGCCGTCTCGCGAGCCCTACATTAAAATTTCAAGGCGTTTTGCGCCCTCAAATTTTAAAATTTGCTCGCCCTACTTCTCGCCGAAGCGCTCCTTTAAAATTTTATACGCCTCGTTGATCTCCTGAAGCTTCTTCGTGCTCTCCTGGATGATCTCCTCGTCCGCGCCCTTGCCCATCAGGATGTCGGGGTGGTATTTTTTCACGAGCTCGCGGTATTTTTTCTTGATCTCGCTAAACGTAGCGTCCTTGGAGAGCCCCAAAATTTCATACGGATCTCTTTTGCTTTTGGCGGAGCCCTGCGAGCCACTCGAATAGTCACTACCATATCCGCCGTATGAACCGTTCGAGCTTTGCGAGCCTCCGTAGCCCGAACCCGTCGTGCCGCTATATCCGTAGCCCGTGCCGCCGCCGTAACTGCTGCTTCCGTAGCCGCCAGTGCTTCTGCCGCCGTATTTATCCCAATACCCGCCGCTTCTTGTGCTATAGCCGTCGTATTCGTCGTAAGCGGAATCGCTTTGCGCGCCGCCATTTTTGTAATAGGTGCCGTAAAAGCTGCGCTCAAAGGTCGCAAACATCTGGCTTTGGATATGCTCGGGCAAGCCCAATCCGTCGCAGATCTGCGAGATCGTGCGCCGCTCTGCCGCGCTAAAACCGCGATCGACGTAGGCTAAATTTAAAAAGAAATAGATTAGCCCCGTTTTGCGGCTCGGGCTCGGGCGGTAGGTTTGGTTATATTTTTCGGCGAGCTCGCGCGCGTTTGCGAGGTTTTCTTTCTCGAGCTTATAAACTAGCTTCAGCGCCTCGCGTTCGCGTTCGCCGGCGCCCATTTGGCGCACCAAATCGTCTAAAATTTCGCTTATCATCGCGGCTTCGGACTCGCTTACATGCCCGTCGCTTTTAGCGACCTTGGCTAGAAGTGCTACTAAAATTTTAGCCTCTGCTAGCTGCATTTGAGCCTTGCCGCGATAGCCGGAGTTGCCGAAAGCCCCACCGATCTGCGCGAAAATATACAGCGCGATTAAAAGAAATATGATGCTAAGCACGCGCTAATCTTCACTCTTTATGATCTTGGCAAACTCGCCGAAGTAAATTTCTTTTAACGCCTTTAGATTTTTACGGACGGAATTTATGCGAAATGCTTCGCCGCCGCTGATGCCTAGACGCATCAAGCTTAGCCCGTATTTTGCGGCCAGCTCTTTAAATTTCGCCTCGTCGCGCACGCCGAAAATCGCGCGCGAAAAGCTCTCGTCGAAAATATCTCTGCTATCATCGCAACTCATCTCAAACTCGCCGCCAATGCCGCCCACGCACGCCATCTTCGCAAGCGTGATCGCCACGCCGCCGATTCCTACTGAGTTTGCAAATTCCAAAACCCCGCTCTTGCCCGCCTCTATCGCGAAGTCCCACAGAGCGCGCTCGGCTTTGAAATTTAGCTCAGGCAAGCTGCCTGCAACGCGGTTTTCTACCGCTTTCATATAAAGCGAGCCCGCAAAAACGCCCTTCGTATCGCCTACCAGATAGACGCTCACGCCGCTAGCGCAAAAATCGCTAGGGATGATCTCGCCCTCGTTTGTGCCCACGCACACGATCGCGGGAGTGGGCTGGATGCTAACGCCGCCCGTTTCGTTATAAAGGCTTACGTTACCGCTGATGACCGGGGTATTTAGCGCGGCGCAAGCCTGCTTGATCCCCTCGCAGCCCTGCGCGAACTGCCACATAACTTCGGGATTTTGCGGATTGCCGTAGTTTAGGCAATCGGTGATGGCTAGAGGCGTCGCGCCGCTCATAGCGACCTTTCGCCCCGCCGATGCTACCGCGAGCGCCGCGCCTATGCGAGGATGGACGTAATTCATCCGCGTGTTGCAGTCCGCAGCCATCGCGAGCTTTACGCCGTTTTGCTTAACGCGCATCACCGCAGCGCCCAGCATGCCGGGACGCTTGGCGGAGTTTAGCCCTACGTTGGCGTCGTATTGATCGTAGATGTAGGATTTATTTAGCACTTCGGGGTCCTCAAAAATTTTATCAAACGCCGCGTCTAGCTCGCGCTCGCTTGCACCGCAACCGCACAAATTTTGCCGCGCGATCTGCGCCATATATGCAGGCTCTTTTATCGGGCGATCCAGCACGGGCGCTGCCTCGCTAAGAGGCTCGATCGGGATAACGCCCGCTAGCTCGCCGTGCCAAAAAAGCTCCATCTTGCCGCTATCCGTTACCTCGCCGATTACGGCGGCGTCAAGATCCCATTTGGCAAAAATTTCTTTGATTTTCTCCTCGCAGCCCTTTTTGGCGCAGATCAGCATGCGCTCTTGACTCTCGCTTAGCATCAGCTCATACGGGCTCATCCCTGCCTCGCGCATCGGTACGCGGTCCAAATTTAACCTCATGCCGCTGCCGCTGCGTCCAGCCATCTCAAAGCTACTTGAAGTAAGCCCCGCAGCACCCATATCCTGAATGCCCACGACGTAATCGGTTTTAAAAAGCTCCAAGCACGCCTCCATCAGCAGCTTTTCGGCGAACGGATCGCCCACCTGCACGGTCGGGCGCAGAGATTTGTTCGCGTCATTAAAGCTATCGCTCGCCATCACGGCTCCTCCAAGCCCGTCGCGACCCGTCTTAGAGCCCGCGTAGATCACGCTATTGCCTACGCCTTCAGCCCTGCCGTAGAAAATTTCATCCTTTTTAACGATACCTAGGGCAAAGGCGTTAACTAAAATATTGCCGTCAAAGCTCTTATCAAAGCTCGTCTCGCCGCCTATCGTAGGGATACCCATGCAGTTGCCGTAGTGCGCGATACCTGCGACTGCTCCTTTTAGCAGATAGCGCTGTTTTCGCGCATTCTCGCTTCTTCCTCGCACCTCGCCGAAGCGAAGCGAGTTCATATTGGCTTCGACGCGCGCGCCCATCGTAAAGATATCGCGCAGTATCCCGCCCACGCCGGTCGCAGCCCCCTGAAAAGGCTCGATGAAGCTAGGGTGGTTGTGGCTTTCCATCTTAAAAACCGCAGCCATGCCGCCGCCGATATCGATGACGCCTGCGTTTTCGCCCGGACCTTGGATGACCCAAGGCGCTTTGGTCGGAAAGCCGCTTAAGTATTTTTTGCTCGATTTATAGCTGCAGTGCTCGCTCCACATCGCGCTAAAAATCCCAAGCTCGAGCAGATTCGGCTCGCGACCTAAAATTTTTAAAATTTTTTCATATTCTTCGTCTGAAATTTTATGCGCCGCTACTACTTTTTTGTCCATTTTTTCGCCCTTTTCGCCGTTAAATTTAGATCCCAATGATAGCTAAAATTTTCTATCATTTCGATTAATCTTCGCCCTTTTTAAGATACTTCTCGTAAAGTTTCGCCTCTTTTAAAAACGCGTAAAATGCGTTAATGTTTGCCGTGATAAATCCCTTGCGCCCGTCAAAAAGCGATCTGCGCAAAATGTATGATTTAAAAAACGCAAACGGATAGATCAGCAGAAGCTTCGCAAGGCTCGGCTTCTTGCCCTTCTCAAAATCCCCATGCGCGCGCAGCGTGGAGTAGTTGTTGTTTTTCGTAACGAGCTCGGCGATCGGCTTTTCGCTAAAGTGATTAATGCAAAATTTGCTCTTTTTTACCGCACCTTTTATGATCGAAATTTGCGCATGCACGCCCATATTTTTATACTCGCCGCACTCCTTGCGAAAGAAACGGATGTGGGTGTTTTTGCGCACGAGATCGGAGCATCTGCGCCCTAGCGAGTATTCATGAAATTTAATATCCAGCGCCGAGTAATCGCTCTGGCTCATAAACTCCTCTATCTCGCCTTTTAGCTCAGGGCTTACCTCCTCGTCGCCGTCGAGATTGAGCACCCATTCGTTGCTACATAGCGAAAATGCATAGTTTTTCTGCACCCCCTCGCCCTGCCAGTCGTGGTGATAAATTTTATCGGTAAATTTACGCGCGATTTGCAGCGTGGCATCGGTGCTGCCGCTATCGACGATTATGATCTCGGCAAAATCCGCCACGCTACGCAGCATACGCTCGATGTGGCGCTCCTCATTCATCACTATCGCATAAACGGACGCTTTAATCATAGTTTGTTCCTTATCCTCGTAAATTTCAGCCAAAAATCAAAAAACCCCTCCGTGCCCAAAATGCCGATACGCTTTACCGCGTATTTGTCGTCGCCCGCCTCGTAAAGTCCGCGCTTGACGACTACCGCGCCTTTGAAATTTAATCTGGCGATATTTAAAATTTCATCGTTAAATTTACCGTACGGGTAGGCAAACACCTCGCAAGGTCGCCCGCAAATACGCGCTACGCGAGCCTTGGACGTGATGATCTCGTCTGCTGCGAGCTGCGGATCGCTCGCGTAGATAAGGTCTAAATTTACGTGGTGCATCGTATGCGCGCCGAACTCCACCAGCCCGCTTGCTTGCATTTTTAAAATTTGCTCCTCGCTTAGCATGCGCGCAAGATGGGCGGTGTTGGCGCGCTCCCAGTCGTTTTGCACGGCATCCGGCACCAAAAATATGCTCGCTTTGAAATCGTATTTTTTTAAAATTTCAAAGGCGTTGGTAAAGTTATTTTCAAACCCGTCGTCGAATGTGATGCAAACCGCCTTTTTAGGCAGCCGCTCTAGCGCAATGAGCTCGCTAAGCTTAAAGCTTTTAAAGCCGTTTTTCGCAAGCCACGCGATCTGTCTTTCAAAATCCGCAGGTCTTAGCCGCCATTTGTCGAATTTATCGCCCTTGTGCTCCTCTACGCTATGATACATCAGCACCCGCGCCTTATGCCAACCTTGCGGGATCCGCCACCAGTTATACCGCAGCGAAACGCCCACCGCGACGGCAAAGATCAGAAAGGCTACAAAATAAATCATCTGAATTTCTCTCCGTTTTTATAGACGAACTCGCGCCATTCGTAAGGCTCGCTGTAAAAATCGCTCCGCTCGTTTTTATCTTTTCCGCTCAGTACGCCGCGACGTTCGCCGCCGCTATCGCTGCATTTTTCATCAGAAATTTCACCGCAAGTATCTGCGCCGAAGCTCTCTTCAAAGATCGTCTCAAGCATAAATTTTGCCACTCGGGCGGCATTTGCGATCTTTAGCGTTTTGGCTCTGCCGCGCCGCGCGATGCGTGCGTATTCGTCGCCGGCAAGAATGCGCTTGATCTTTGAAAAGCAATCCGCAGGACCGTCAAAATAAACTATCTCCGAGCCGTCCTCGTAAAGCCGCTCAAACCCCGCAATCTTGGGGCTAAAGGTGCAGACGCCGCATCCTAAAAACTGCGCCATGCGGTCGCTTGCGCCGAGCAATTTATGAGCGCGCGCACACTCAAGCTCGTCGTCGCGATTAAAATTTATCGCGATCTTTGCAGCCGCGATCTCGCGATGAAATTTATCGCCGAATACGACAGGCGCACCGAGGCTTGCAAAAATTTTAAGCCTAAGCCCCTCTTTTTCGCAAAAATCGCGCAGCAAAAGCGCAAATTTATACCTCACGTCCTCTTGATAATCGCGTGCTATGTAGATCACATCGGTCGTTTTAGCGGCGTCTAGGCGTCTATCAAACGCCGCGTCGGAGATGTTTGGGAAAAAGGCGAATTTCGCGCCGTATCTTGCCGAAAGATCGCGCAGCCTCAGCGCATTCGCCCAAAAAAACACGTCGATGAAGCTTAGCTTTTCGAAAAATTCCCGTTTTTCTTGCAGATGATCGACGTACCAGATCGCGATTTTGATCTTAGGAAGCGCCGATTTTATCGCCCGTAGCGTGCTAAGACCGATCTTTTCGCCCTTGCCGATTAGAAGCAGATCGGCGCCGATGTTTTCGCAGATACGCACGAGCTTGGCGTTCATCTTTTTTAAGCCGCTATTTTTCAGCCCGCAAAAACGCAGGCTCCGCTCCCAATCGCGGTAGCTAAAATCATAGACGAAGTGGCCGCCGCGAATGAGGCCGTGGCTGATCTTGCGCTCCATGCCGTAGAAAAAACTGCCGTCGTCGTATTCGTTGAAAATGCCGCAATGCACGATCTTTAGGCTTCGCATAACAGCTCCTCGTAGTAATTTTTAAGCGAGCTAATATAATTTTGCAGCGTCAAAGTTTGTTTAAGAACGGCGTGTTTTTGCGCAAAAGCCCGGGCGTATTTGCCGTAAGTACGGTAAATTTCATCGATCTTGGCGCCCAAATCCGCCGCCTCGCACAAAAACTCCTCGCTTAAAATTTCCGAAATTCCGCCCGCGCGAGTAGAGATCAGCACGGGCGAATAAAAAATACCTTCGATCAAAATCACCGGAAAGCCCTCCTTGCGCGAGCTGATGACGTGCAGGTGTGACGTGCTCAGAACCGCCGCGACGTCGTCGCAAAAGCCGCACAGCCGCACGTGGTCCTTCAAATTTAGCGAATCGATTAAATTTTGCAAATTTTGCCTCTCGCCGCCCTGACCGTAAATTTTAAGCTCGAAATCAAATTTTAGCTCGCTTACGGCGCGAATCAAAAGATCAAAACCCTTGATCTTATCGAGCCTGCCGACCGCAACGATGCTAAATTTAAAATTTCCTGCCGCCGTGCTTGCGTTTTTTTGCGACATACTCGCATCGAAAACCCTATCTTGCGACATGCTCGCCCCGCCAGGCGTATCTTGCGGCACAAATGCAACGCCAGCCGTATTTTGCAACGTGTCCGTAGTACCAGCCGAGTCGCCGCGCTCATCTTTTTTTCTCTCAAGCGCCCTATTTGCGGCGCCCTCCGCATCCTTGCAGCATGCGAAAATCTCATGATTTGCAAACTCCCGCCGCGGCTCTATACCGAAATATATCACCTTCGCGGCGTGATTTATCGTGGTTGCGACCTTGCGCGAGGCTGCGATGACGTTTCGCACGCGATTGAAAACGGGCGCCTTGCGGTCGTTGTGTTTGGTCGCGACAAGCTTAAGACTTAAAAATTTTTCGACTACAAAGCCGATTTGCGCGGCTTTGGCGCCGTGCGAATGTAAAATTTCAAATCCGCCTGAGCGTAAAAACCGATAAATTTCAGCGAACAAAAACGGATTGTAGCGCTTGTCGCGGCTTTTGTACTGATAAATTTGCACGCGCGCATCCAAGCGCTGCAAAAACTCGCATCGCGCGGGCACGATGAGCGCTGTCTGCTCGCTTTTGCAAAGCTCATTTAGCGAGTCGATCACGATCTTTTCGACGCCGCCGTAAAATCTGGAGCAGCAAAGATAGGCGATTTTCATCTATTTCTGCCCTTCTTCATCTTCAAAATGAAGCTAAAAAGCCCCTGCCTGCCGCTAACCATGATACGCGGAATTTCAAAATTTGAGTAGTGCGGGCGCAACACGTCGTTTTGCGTCGTAACGGCGCAGCTAAAGCCCGCCTTGCATGCGCAGCGGACGCTAATCTCGTCGTAAAAGCCGAACGGATAGGCAAAGGCGCTGCAAGGGACGTCAAATTTCGCCTCTATTTCGCGCTTTGATTCACTCATCTGACGCAGCTGCTCTGCCGCGTCTAAGCTAGGCAAATTTGCATGATCGAGCGTATGCGAGCCGATCTCGATGAGCCCGCTTCGCAAAAGCTCGCGAACCTCATCGTCGCTTAGCATCTGTTCGCGATTTAGCTCGTCGCTTGATTTTTTCAGATCCTTATCGGTCGCCCAATTCCCCTCAAAGCGCCGGTTCACGATGAAAATCGTCGCCTTAAAGCCATACTTTTGAAGTATCGGCAGAGCGCCCGTGAGATTATCGCGGTATCCGTCGTCGAAAGTAATACAAACCGCCTTTGCAGGCTTTTTATCCAAGCTTGTAAGCTCGCTTAGCGTGTAGCTCGTAAAGCCGTTTCGCTTCAGCCACGCAAGCTGTTTTTCAAACGCGGCGGGGGTCACGCGCAGGCGGTTAAATTTAGAGGCATGCTTTGGCAGATGCGCGCAGATCATATGATACATCAGCACGCGCGGATACTCGTAAGATTGGTCCTTTGCCCACCACGCAAAGCGTAGGCAAAACCACACAAAAAGCGCCGCCGCCGCAAAAGCCAAAACCGCCGCGTAGATCATCGCTCGATCCTTATGCGATAAGCCAAAAAACTCAAAATCGTAGCCAGACTTAGCGCCTCTTTCGATAGATACGCGCCGTGGTCGAACTGGCAATCTATCAAAAGATAGATCAGAAGCGTAAGAACCCCAAACTGCCTGCTTTGAATGCACTCCTTAAAAACGCTAAATAGGATCGCGCCGTAAAAGATAAGGCCGAGCACGCCACTATAAAGTAAAATTTCTAAAAATAAATTATGCGGCGCGTTATATTCGGGGTGCTCAAGTACGGGGGAGTTTGGCAAATTTACAAAAGAGCCCAGTCCGTAGCCCAAGATAGGCTTTTGCTGCGCCATCTCTAAAATATAGCTCCAAATCACGGTTCTGCCTGAGGAATTGCCGCTAAATAGCGCGGCTAGCCTTTGCTCAAACGACGGCGAAAGCGCAAGTAAAACGGCGAAAAGTGCGATGAAACCCACCGTGAAAAGTAGGTATTTTTTGTTTAGACTCTTTAAATTTAGCGCGCCGTAAAACACAAGCGCGCAAAACGCGCCGACCCACGCCGCCCTGGAAAATGAAAAGATCATAAAAAATGCAAATAAAAATAGAACGGCAAATTTAAGCGCCAAAGGCCGCCGTATCGCCACCGCGCTAAGGCAGAGCCCAAAGCCCATAAAAAGCCCTAAGATATTGCGGTTCGAAAGCGATCCGCTAAGACCGCCGCGAACAGAGTCGCTTGAAAAGACGATCGCATCGGTGCTGCTTACAAGCTGATAGATCACGCTTACCGATAAAATTCCAAGCCCCACAAACAAAAAGGCAAAAACGGCGTTTTGATCAAAAAATTTAAGCTTGTAAAAATAGCAAAGTACCAAAAATATCGCGCCGTATCGAAGGACGAAAAATAGCGTGCTCTGCCATGCTTTTTTTGAGATAACCGCCTCGTTTAGGAGGTTTGAGATCGCTAGCGTCGCTACCAGGCAGAGGAAGCAGATCGCGATAAATCGCGTTTTTTTCAAAATTTCGCTTAAAATTGCGTAGTTTTTAAAATACAATAGATGCGCCAAAAAGAGTAAATTTAGCGCCGCAAAGGAGATCTGATAGACCGCGTTTTTGAAAAACAGCGACGCGCACCAAAGAAGCAGTAGTGTTAAAAAAGTGATCCTCCAGCCGCTAAGCGCGCCGTTTTCGTAAAAAAATTTTTTCATATTAAACTCTCATAAACCTTTATCGTTTTTTCTACCATCTGCTCTAGGCTGAAGTTTTGCGAAACGTAGCCGTAGCCGTCAAATTTCAGCTCGCGCGCGGGGGCAAACAGCTCCGCCAGCGCCTGCGCGTCGCCCACGTCAAAAAAATAACCGTTTTCGCCCTCTCTTACGATATCCAGCGCGCCGCCGTGGCGGGTCGCGATCACAGGGCAGTTCAGCGCGATCGCCTCAGCCATCGAGCGCCCGAAACTCTCGGGCTTGCTCGAAGCGCTTACCATGACCGACGAGAGCGAGTAAATTTCGGCTACTTTGCTCTGCGAGCCTGCAAAAATTACGCACTCGTCCAGTCCAAGCCCCTTTACGAGCGATTTTAGCTCGGAAAAATACTCGTCGCGATCCGCTCTCACGCCGCCTACGATTAAAATTTTAAGATTTTGTTCGCTTACTAAAGCCGCGGCGCGGATCAGGGTTTTGTAATCCTTAATCTGCGTGATGCGCCCAATGCTTGAGACGACGAAATCATCCTGCGCGAGGTGGAATTTTTCGCGAAATTCCGCGATGAAGCGCTCGTCTAAATTTTTGGGATTAAATTTTTCTAGATCGATGCCGCGCGGAATGATCGTGATCTTAGCCGCATCCGCGCCGTAGCTTCGCACCACGTGATCGCGCGCATAGCCGCTAGGGCAGATGATCGCGTCCGCATCCGTCATGATTTTGCTGTAGAAATTTACGGAATTTATCCCATGCACGGTGCTTACGATCTTTGCTTTGGGGCGAGCAAATTTAACCAGCCACGCCGGCACGCGGGAGCGGACATGCACGATGTCTGGAGAAATTTCGTTTAAAATTTTACGCAGCTTTAAAACGCGCGCCGCAACGCTTAGGATATTTTTGGAGCAAACGTCGAGCTGTACGTGCACGCCGCCATCTTTTTCTATCTTTGGCGCCAATTTGCCGCCGTTACTGATAACGAAATTTTCGATGCCGCGCCGCGCAAACTCCCTATTTAGCTCGACTACGCCGCGCTCGACGCCGCCTTCATTAAGCTCGGGCAGGATTTGCACGACCCTCATATTTTTATCTCCCTCACAAACGCCTCAAGATCGTACTTTGCAGTCTTTTTTAGCTTCGCGCCCTCGCTGTATCGCCTAGCATAGCCCGTAGAAACGAGAGCGCTTATAAAATCGTCAAATTTATTATGAGCGTCTTTGTGCTTTAAACTCAAAATGGCTACGTTCGCGCTCCCGTTAGATGCAGCCTCGCTTATCATCGAGACGCTGTCCTCGCTGATAAAGACCCACTCGCACTGCGCCAAAAAATCGCCGATCGGATTTATGGGCTCGCGGCTGTAAATCACGCTGTAATCCCAGCTGAGCTTTTCTAGCGCGCTCTCCGTAGCCCGCGGCGTGCGCGGAGAGGTCGTTAGCGCAAACTCGCAGTCCGAAAACTGCGCCCTTACGCCCTTGATCTGCTTTAAAATTTCATCCCCCATCTCAAAGCAGGAATTCGGCCCGCCGATGATAAATCCTACCGCCTTGTGCTGCGGCCGGTACAGCCCCTGCGGGCGCGAAAAGCTAAGCGAGACTGGCGAAATTTTAAGATTTGCGCGCGGCTTTGGGCGGTCATGCGCGCCTGCGATGATGATGCTAAAATCCTTGCGGTAGCCCTTCGGATACATTAGCGCGACGCTCGGCTTTGCATATCTGCGCGCGTAAAATTTCAGCGCGT
This sequence comes from uncultured Campylobacter sp., assembly GCA_963527265.1. Lineage (GTDB taxonomy): Bacteria > Campylobacterota > Campylobacteria > Campylobacterales > Campylobacteraceae > Campylobacter_B. The sequence goes on from CAURQQ010000018.1 coordinate 11,007, forward strand.
AATAGGTCGTAGAGCCCGCGCCTACAAACAGATCAAAATCTGCGAAATTTAAATTGCGATCTGATGCAGCGTCTAAATTTGCGCTATATGATACGGCATCTGAATTGGTGCCATTCGGAGAGGTATCTAAATTTGCACTATCCCGCGCGGCGGGATTGTTTAAATTCGATCCGTTTTTACGGTCCGTCGCCGTGCCGCCCTCGCCTAGGTCGCACTTAAAAATTTTAAAATAAAGCCCGAAAAAATCAAGCGCGTAGGAGCAGAGTTTAAGAAGCTTGTTTGCGTAAGCGATCTTGCAAATGCAAAACTCAAGCCCTCTTAGCTCGCAAAATGCGATGCTTTGATTCTCGTGCCCCTTGCGGCCGTCACTTAAGATGAGCACTTTTCGATGCGAATTTTTTGCTGCGGGCGGATTTGCAGCGGAGTTTTCGCTGTTTAAATTTAGAGGTCCGCCGCCTGCGTGCCACGCGCAATCTGAGGCACTCGATCTTAAATTTTTATCGCTAAAGCTTTCACGCCGCAAAATGCAAGAGGGGCTGCCGCAAAACGATATAAAATTTTTGAAGTCCGAATTTTTACAATCTCGCGCGACGACAGCGATCGCTACGAAATTTTTGCGATTTAAAATTTTACCTTCTCGCGCGGCACCACCTAAATTTACGACGCTTTGCTCTTTTGCAAAAAGGCGCGAGCCCTGCGGCGCGGATAAATTTCTCGCTATGCCCTGTCTGCTCTCGCCTATTGAAATTTGTCGCGCCATAGCTAGTCCATCTTCCATCGTTTGTGTATCCAAAACCACTGCTGCGGCGCGGTTCGCACGACCTCTTCGAAAATGTCATTGCACTTTTGCGTGATAAACAACTCGGCCTCGTCCTTATTTAGCCCCTCAGGTAGCGGCGGAAAATCCTTAATCACGATCTCATAGCGATTATCCTCTCCGCGACGCGCAAAGATCGGGATCAGCACGGGACGAAATTTCAAATAAAGCGACGCGATGGTCTTCGTGGTGTAGCACTGCCGTCCAAAAAAGGTCGTAATCAGGCTGTTTTTAGGGCCCGGCTTTTGATCGGGCAGAATGCCTACGTTGCGCCCCTGCTTTAGCGCCTGCACGAGCCTGCGCATCGCATCGTCCTTGTAAATGAGATCGTTGCCGTAGCGCTCGCGAAACGGCGCCACTAGCCGCTCTTCGATCAACTCATTATCGCTGCGACGCCCGACTACCGAGACGGGAAAGCCGTTGGCGCCGAAAAAATTAGCTAGAATTTCCCAATTTCCAAAATGCGCCGTAAAAAATAAAATCCCGTGCGGATTATCACCTTTTAGCTCTCGGACGCGCTCTAGCGCCTGCTCGCCGTTTGAAATCAGATCATCAAATTTTAGTCTGCCATTGTAAAATAAAAGCGTGTCGGTAAGCGTCCTAGCGATACTGCGAAAATTCTCGATCGCAAGAGAGTGAAGCTCACTTTCGCTTTTTTGCGGATAGGCGGCGCGAAGGTTATCCTGCGCGACTTTAACGCGCCTGCTAAGCTTCCACGATGCAAAAAGTGCGAGCTTGTCGAAAAATGCGAATATGAAGCTTTTCGGCGCGAATTTTGCAAATTTTATCAGACACAGCGCCAAAAAATATTGGATTTTTTCCTTCATAAAGACCTCGTTTTAAATGCGAGATTATATTGAATTTTGGCTAATTAGTAGCTAAAACGCTATTTGCCGAGGCAAAAATTGCTAAACATTTCGTCTAGAATTTCGTCTCGCTCAAATGGACGCGAAATACGTGCAATCGCCTCAATAGCGCGATTTATCTCAAATGCAAAAAGCTCAAGCTCGCCGCAAGCTAGGCGCTCGCTCGCGTTTTTAAGAGCCGCAAGCGCGCTCTCACAAGATAGAATTTGCCGCTCATTGCTTAGCATAAGGCCATCGAAATTTTGAGAATTTAAGTAGCTCTCAAGTGCGGTTAAAATTTTATCTACGCCCTCATTTGCAGAAATTTCAAGTGGCGTAAAAATGGAATTTGCTTGGGTATTTTGCTTAGCGGAATTTATTGCAGAGCTATTAGGCGCGATGGAATTTGCAGAATTTTGTTTGGAATCATCCTGCGTGAAATTCTCCGCAGCACAGCTTGCAGTAGTGCGCTCGGTATTTGGCGACGCTAGCCCGGCTTTTGCAGTGGAATTCTGTTCCATCAGATTTATGGAATTCGCAAGGGCTATTTGGCTTGTAGGCGCGGAATTTGTGGAAGTAGAATTTTGCGCGCTTAAGTCACGCTTTAAATTTTTAGCTTTTAAATTCTGCGCGCAGGAATTTAAAAAAACATCGCAGGTCCGACTTTGCTTTAAATTTTCGGCTGTGAAATTCTCTGATATGGGATTTTTGACTGCGAAATTTTTTTCAGAAAAAGCCTCTAAATCCTCGCCAAGATCCTCCGCGCTAGGATGAAATTTACGCGACAAGTCACATTTATTTAAAACGTAGATGATTTTTTTGTCTTTTTGTTCGCGCAATATTTTTAGGATCTGCGCGTCTTCGGCGTCCCATTCGCGGCTTGCGTCAAACACTGCCAAAATCACGTCTGCCTCGCTTGCAGCGCGAAGCGAATATGAAATGCCGATACTTTCAAGCTTTGAGCCGCTGTGTCTGATACCTGCGGTATCGACTATACGGATTAGATGAGTGCCTATTTGCAGGCCTTCTTCGATGAGATCGCGCGTAGTGCCCGCTTCGTCGCTCACGATGGCGCGCTCGAAATTTAAAAGCGCGTTTAGTATACTTGATTTACCGACATTGGGCCTGCCTACGATCGCTACTTTAAAGCCCTCGATCAACCCCTTTCGGCTGCGGCTGATGCGAGTGATTTTTTCTAGCGAAGCGATATTTTGGCTAAGCATTTCTTGTGAGTTTTGCAGCACATCAGAAGGCAGATCATCCTCCGCGTAGTCGATGCAAACCTCGACGAAGGCCAGCGTCTTAACCAGAGCCTCGCGCAGATTTGCGACGAAGTCTGCTAGCTCGCCTCGCAGGCTGCGCGCTAAAGCTTTAGCCGCACTTTGCGAGCGAGAATTTATAAGATCGCTTATGGCTTCGGCTTTACTAAGATCCATTTTACCGTTTAAAAACGCTCGCTTGCTAAACTCGCCCGGATTTGCTATGCGCGCACCTAGAGCCAGCACAGCATCTAACGCCAAGGACGAAGCCGTAAAGCCGCCGTGGGTCTGCACTTCTACGACATCCTCACCGGTAAAGCTATGCGGAGCTTTAAAATATATCAAAATCGCCTCACCGAACGCTTCACCGCTCGCGTCAAAAAGATTTACAAGCGTAGCATAGCGAGGGCGCAAAGAACTGCGATGTGAAAGGCTTAGAGCGATAGATAGCGCTTCCTCGCCTGAAATTCTAACTATGCAAATTCCGCCGATGCCGTGAGCCGTAGCGATAGCGGCGATAGTCTCACTCACGATTAGCTTTTTTCGTCTACGATGACGATTTTGCCGCTACGCGTGGATTTGATGCCCACGAAACGATCTGGATATGCTTGTTTTAGCTTATCGGCTACAATTTTGATAAATGCGCCATCAAAAGCTTTCGTGACTATACGCTCATTTCCAGAACGCTCTACGAGTGCATTTACATAAGAATCGATAAATCGTTCTTGATTTTGTAAAAATTCCGCGATTTCAAAAACCACAGCAAGATCATATCTAATGCTGATCCAGTTATAAATCATATATGAAAGAGCCTTGTAGCGGTGTCCTTCTTTACCGATAAGCAGCGCACTATCCTCGCCTTGCAGCTTGATAAAAACGGTATTTTCGTCGATTTTGCTAACATCGCTAACTTCGATATTAAACTCACTTGATCTGAAAAGTGCAGATAGCTTCTCTTTGATATCGGATAGAATTTCATCCGTCACAACGCCCTTTTGCTTTTCTTTGCGATGTTTAGAATGCGTGGCGCGCGGATTTTGCGGCTCTGATTTATCGCCCTGCTTTTTCTCTGCTTTGCCGGTTTTGCTTTGAGAGGCGTTAAATTCCGGATTTTCGCTAAATTTTTCCCCTTCCAAAACCGCTTCTATAATAGCATTTTTTTTAAAAAAGCCCAAAAATCCGCCGCTTGGATGCTGCAGCACGCGCACGTTAAGCTGCGTTACCGAGCATCCAAGCTCAGCTGCTGCTTTATTATATGCGTCTTTTAAATTTTCTGCCTCAATTATCATGATTTTTTCTCCGCTATTTGAGCTTGTTTATGCCTAGCAAAGGCTTTATTAATGACATATTGCTGGATAATGGAGCAGAAATTATTTACCGTCCAGTATAGCGTAAGACCAGCAGGGAACATTACAAAAAATATCGTAAAAATAAGAGGCAAGAATTTCATCATCTTCTCTTGCATCGGATCGGTAAATGTAGTCGGCGTGATCTTTTGCTGCAAAAACATCAAAATTCCCATCGTAATCGGCAGGATGTAATATGGATCTTTAAGCGACAGATCGTGGATCCATAGCGCCCATTCCGCGCCCTTTAGCTCGATCGCGTTAAGCAGCACGCGGTAGATCGCGAAAAATACCGGGATCTGAAGTAGGATCGGCAAGCAGCCGCCCATCGGGTTGGCGCCGTTTTTCTTATACAGATCCATCATATGCATCTGCAGCTTTTGTTTATCGTCCTTATATTTCTCCTGAAGCTCCTTCATCTTAGGCGCCAGATCCTTTAGCTTGTTCATAGATAGCATTCCCTTGTAGCTTAGCGGGAATAGGATTAGGCGGATGATGAGCGTAAGCACGACGATCGACCAACCCCAGTTGCCGATATAGCCGTGCAGCCAGTTTAGGAAATTAAACATCGGGCGGGCGATGAAGGTAAACCGGCCGTATTCGATCACTTTAGTAAGTTTAGGATCGATAGAATTTAAAATTTTATAATCCTTCGGTCCGATGTATCCTGCCGCGCTAAACTCGCCGTTTGATCTGATAAGAACCTGTGAAATTTTATCGCTATCGGTCACGGTGGTATCCAGCCCCCGCCCGTAAAACAGCGTCGTGTAATACCTATCCGAAGCCGCCGCAAAGAGTGCCTTCGCGATTTTTTTATTATCTTTAACGTCGCCGTCTTCAAAAATTTCCAACTTCTCGTCGTCTTTCATAACCACGACGCCGTGGATGGTGTTGCTATCGGCGACTACGTTCGGTCGCGAGCCGGGGGTTATGAAATAAGCTGCGTTTTTGCTCAGTTTCACGTCCAGCTTGTAGCTGCCGTTCGGATAGAAGGTCAAATTTTTACTTATCGTAAGTTCGCCTAAATCCTGCGTCAAAACGACGCTCTTTTCGCCGCTACTAAGATCTAGCGTCGCGGCAGAGGCCCTATAAGGGGTAGAAAAGGCTTTAGCCTTTAGCGCCGCATCCTCGAAGCGTATCTCAAGCGGCTTGGAATGCGATTTAGGATCGATCAAATTTATCGCATCGCCGTTTTCGTCACGGAATTTAGCATCATTTAGCACATACGAGCTTATGCGACCGAGCCCGTCGATCGTGAAATTTGCCTCTTTGCCAACCACGCGCACTAACGGTGCAGAGATGGAATTCGCGGTATTTAAATTTGCTCCCTGCGCGCTCACGCCATCGGCGGAAGTTTGCGGAGCGGACTTGGCAGCATTTTTTTGAGCGATTTGCGCCGCGGTTGCGTTTGCCTCCATTGCGGCGCGAATTTTTGATAAATAAAAATGATCGTAAGCTACAAAAAATATGAGCGCAGTTGCTATTGCGATAGCAAGGCGCTTTGATTGAGGAAGTTTATCTAGCACTATTTTCTCCTAGTCGTATGACGTAATATCTATTTTTTTTATATGGTATAAACCAAAGCTTAAATTTCTGCGCGCGCGCGTTAAAGCCGCCTTCGCAGACTTTTGAAAATACGCAAAATTTGAAATTTCGCGCGATTATCGGATAATCTATGCCACCGCTAAAGAGCGGATTGCACCTTAAAATTCTAGCGGCCGTAGCGCAAAGAGCGCGAAAAAGACCGTTAAATTTAAACTCATAAAGCGCGTATTCCGAACAGCTCGGATAATAACGGCAACAGCGCGGTAGCAAAGGCGAAATAAATTTTCGATAAAACCCGATCGCGACTATAAAAAATCTCTTCATTTTACTGCGCCGATCTTTTTAAACGCCCATTTTAAATTTCGCTCGATGTCTTCAAAGCTCATATCTATAATCCGCTTTTTTGCGATTAATATAAAAATTCCGCTAACAATGGCGTCTTTTTGATTATAAAATGCGGCGCGCAAACGTCTTTTAGCGTAATTTCGCGTAACTGAATTGCCTATTTTTTTACTGGCGACTGCGCTAAATTTACGCTCTTCGCTAGCTAAAAAATACACAACAGCACATTCGCAATGCCACTTTGCCGCACTTTTATAAACCTCCGAAAAAACCCTGCTATCGCTTATCGCAGCAAATTCACCTACGCAGCCAATCTTCTTCTGCCTTTAGTGCGTCTTGCACTTAAAACTCTGCGGCCGTTTTTTGTTTTCATGCGGACGCGAAAGCCGTGAGTGCGCTTTTTAGGGGTATTGTGAGGTTGGTACGTTCTTTTCATAACTGTTCCTTTAAGAAAATGTAAAGCGGAGATTTTATAGAAACTTTACTTAAAAACCGATAAACAAAAACAGCCCTAGCGCCGATAAGCGTCACCTTGCAGCTTTTTACGGCGCAGTTTTAAGTCCTTTTCATTTTTATTGTTTCGTTCCTTGATATCTTGCATCGGCTGCTTTTTCATCGAAAAATCATCGTGGTCGCCTACGCCTTTTGATTCACGTTGCAAATTATTTTGCAGGCTTTGCCGATCTAATTCATTTTTTTGACGATTTAGCAGAATTTCACTATGGTTTTTCTCAAATTCTGATTGTTTATAGTCCGCAACGTAAGCGCTGGCACCAAGGCTTACTGCTGAGTCATCTTGCGCGTTTAGTGCCGTGGAATCAGCAAATATAGCACCGCAAAGCAGCCAAAATATCAAAGCCTTTTTCATTTGCGTTTAAATTTGCCTGCCATCGCGCGATAGATCGCCGCCTCGTTTTGAAGCGTCAAATATCTTTGATTTAGCTCGTTTATCTTGGCGTTTACGGCGTCGGTGCGGGCTTCTAGCATATCCCTTAGCTCGCTTGAGCCGGCTTCGTATTTCGCAGCGTAAAGATCGGCAATACGCGCCTTTTCATCGTAAGCAGCGCTTAAATTTTTAAGGCTAGCCAGATTGATCTGGTAAATTCTATATAAATTTAGCACCTCATTTGTAGCTTTAGAGAGCGTCTGTTCGTAATTTACGACGTTTTTGCGAAAAGCGATCTCCGAAATTTTAAGGCGGTTTTCAACCCTCGCATAATCCAAAAACGGCAGACTTATGCTTACGTTGCCGCTTAAAAAATTTAGCTTGAAACTATCGTTAGCGCTCACGCCTTGCCCGTTAGTAAGCCCTGCGCCTAAATTTACGCTAGGAAAAAAATTTAACTTAGCGGTCTGTTCGTCGTAAAAGCTGGAATTTAGCCTAGCGATCGCAGCTCTAATGTCGGGGCGGTTAGCAAGCGCTGTGTAAGGCACATTTAGATCAACGCCTTGGAATTCTATGGAATTTATCGAATCTGTGTTATCATCAAATTGCAAGCTGGAGGAGATGAGATTTCTCATATATTTATGATTATCCTCAATATTTTTTTGAATGCTTAATACCTTGTTTTCAAGCCCTAGAATAGAATTTTGAATCTGCCTGTAATCAAGCTGTTCAGACTTGCCGTAATCATATTTTGCCTTGATTATCTTTTCGATTTCTCGGTAATCGCTTAAATTCTGTTTTGTCCATTTTAGCGAATCGTTTAGATAAAGCATCTCGAAGTAGCCGCTTACAACGGAATTTATAAGAGTCAGGCGAGTATTTTCAAGGTCAAACTCGCTAGCTTTGGCGTTCCAGCCCTCGGCATTTACCGCCGAGCGGATCTTGCCGAAAAGATCAAGCTCATAGCTTACGTTAAAACCAGAGCTATAGGTTTTGTTCCAATTCGAGCCGGTGCTTATGTCGCGATTAGCGCCCGCACTCCACGAGCTGCTTAGCGTAGGAAAAAGATCAGCCCTACTTAGCCCTAAATTTGCATAAGCACTCTCAACATTTAAAGCCGCTGTTTTTAGATCGTAGTTATTCGCAAGGGCTTGATCTACAAGCTTATTTAAGTATGATTCGCCATATTTTTTATACCACAGCGTATCTATTTCATAGCTTGCATTTTCGTCCTTGAAATGCTCTACAGGCTTAAATTCGACCTCACTTTGATTTGAGGCACAACCGCCGATAAAAACAGCTAAAACGCCGCTTAAAATTACTTTGGAATTTATCATTTTCTCTCCTTGTTTATTCTTGTGCTAAAGCATCTATCGGATTTAATCTGCTGGCGTTTCTTGCCGGCAGGTAGCCGAAAACTATGCCGATCGCAGACGACGCCGCAAAGGCGATCACGAAAGGCGCGGTAGTAAATTTCATCGCAAAATCCGGGCTTATGGTATTAAACGCAAATCCAAGCGCCAAAGCGATTAAAATTCCCAAAGCTCCACCGAGCGAGCAAAGCAAGATCGCCTCTATTAAAAACTGCTGCAAGATATTGGATTGCTTCGCGCCGATCGCCATTCTAATGCCGATTTCGCGCGTGCGCTCGGTAACGCTTACGAGCATGATATTCATCACGCCGATGCCGCCGACGACGAGCGAGATAACCGCAATCGATGAGATCAAAATCGTCATCGTGCCGGTAGTGCTTTGTATTGTTTGTTTGATAGTATCTGCGTTCATCGTATGAAAATCCCGCGAGCCGTGTCTTTGGATAAGTAGCTGAGTTAGGCTCTCTTCGGCTACTTGAGTATTGACATCGTCTTTTATTTTGATGGTGATAGAGCTGATTTTTCGATTGCCCGTGATTTTATTCATCACAGTTGAGTACGGCGCGTAAATTCTTAAATTTTCGTTGCTTCCGAAGGCGTTTTTATCCTTGCCCGAAACTCCTATGATCTTAAGTGGCTTACCCGAAAATAAAATCGTCTTGCCGATCGGATCTGAATTTTTAAAAAATGTTTTTTTAGTGTTTGGATCGATAATCGCGACAGAGGCAGAATTTTTAATATCATCGTCGCTAAAATTTCTACCATCTTCTATATCTATGCCATTAACCGCCAAAGAATTCACGCCGCCGCCGCGCAGTTGAGCCTTGGAGCTTAAATTAGCATATGTTGCCGTACCGCTTGCAGAAGCATTTGGTGTGGCATAATCGACGTAGGGCTGGCGCGCCAAAACTTTAGAATCGCTTATCGTAAGGGTGCTCACGAAGCCCGCACGCACGTCACCGAAATTTTTACCGGGAAAGATATCGATCGTATTGGTGCCAATTTTACGGATCTCGGATAAAATTTTCTCCTCCGAACCCTTACCGAGAGCTACTACGCAGATAACCGACGCAATGCCGATGATGATACCAAGCATCGTCAAAATCGATCTTAGTTTATGCGAAAATATCGCGCTAATGGACATTTTAAAGCTTTCTATGAGCTGATCTTTGCAAAATATAAAGGAATTTTTAGTTTTGATCTGCTCTTTTTTGCGCTCAAAAACCTGTTCCGTCTTTCTTTTATCGCTTAAAATTTTACCGTCTTTGATCTCGATGATACGATCCGCAAATTCCGCGATATGCGCATCGTGCGTGACTATGATGATGGTGTGGCCCTCTTTGTGCAGCGCCGTTAAAATTTGCATCACCGTCTCGCCGCTTTTGCTATCAAGCGCGCCGGTGGGCTCGTCGGCCAAAATCACTTCGCCGCCGTTTATCAGAGCACGGGCGATACTTACGCGCTGCTGCTGCCCGCCGCTAAGTTTGCTCGGTAAATTTTTAATGCGATCGCCAAGCTCCAGCTTATCCAAAAGTTCCACCGCTCGTTTCGTCCGTTCGCTCGCCCCTACGCCCGCATACACCGCAGGCAGCGAGACGTTTGCGGTCGCGTCCATCGTAGCGATAAGATTATATTTTTGAAAGACAAAGCCGAATTTTTTGCTTCTAAGCGCCGCAAGCTCGTCGCCGCTTAAATTCGCGGTCTCGCGACCTTCGATCTTATAGCTTCCGCTGCTTGGCGTATCGATGCAGCCGATTATATTCATCAGCGTGGATTTTCCGCTTCCGGATTGCCCGATTATCGATATAAACTCGCCCGCTTCGATATTTAAACTTACGTTTTTTAGGACGTGGATTTCGTTATCGCCGAGAATGAATTTTTTGTTTATATCTTTAAGCTCTAGCATCTTCATACCATAAAATTTTAACTAAAACACCATCGGAGGCCCGTTCATATTTAACGGCGCGGCTTTTCCGTCGGCGATAAGCACCTCATCTTTTTCATCCAAACCGCTTAAAATTTCGGTATTCAGATCGTCGCTGACGCCCGTTTTTACGTATCGCTGCTCAGGCTCTTTGCCGTTAAGCACAGTGACGTAATCGCCTTTTGCGTCGCGCTTGATAACGGAGGTAGGTAGGTAGCTCGTATTGTTCGCTTCGCTTACGATTATGTTGTTTTCGGTCGTCATACCGATCTTTAAAAAATCGTTTTCGTTATCCACGAGCATCTTTGCGTAAAAATAGATCGCGCTGTCGCTGCTGCTCAAAGAATAGGACGAACCGCTAGAGGTTTTATCGTACGTCCCGTCGCTAAGCGTGGTAAGACCCGGATCGATCTTGTAAATTTTAGCCTTTTTGATATTATCCAGATCCGATAGTATGGAGTATTCTACGTCCATTCCAACCTTTACTTTGGATATATCACCCTCTGCGATCTGCATCTTGATCTCCATCTTGCCTAGATCGGCGATCTTTACGATCGTAGGCGTAGTTTGGTTGGAATTTACCGTTTTGCCCTCCTCTACCGGCATGGAAACGATCGTGCCGCTTATCGGAGCCGTGATTTTGGTGTAGCCGAAATTCGTCTCCGCCGTGCTTAGCTGAAGTTTGGTCTGCTCGATCTGCGCCTCGATCTGCTTCTGCTCGGCCTCTTTTAAAGCGGCGCTATTTTTGGCGTTTTCCACAGCCTCTTTGGAAGCGGCGTTTCTTTTATACAGCTCAAGCTCGCGGTTATACTGCGTTTTAGCATTTGCCGCAGCGATCTTTGCCGAAGCTAAATTTGCCTCGTGGATTAGAAGCTGCGCCTTTTGCTGCGCAATCTCGTTTTCTTGCGTGACTGAGTCGATCTGCGCTATCATATCACCCTTTTGAACCTTATCTCCGACCTTGACGTAGAGCTTTTTGATCTGACCGCTTACCTGCGCGCCCACATCGACCAAATCCCTAGCGTAAACCTCTCCCGCAGCCGTCACCGTGCCTCTAATATCGCCCTTTTCAAGCCTTGTGGTGAGGGCTTTCGGTGCCTCTTCTTGCTTAAAAAATTTACCGTATAAAAAATATATCGCAATAAAGATAAGTACGATAGAGACGATAAATTTCAAGGTTTTTTTCATTTTGCCAACTTCAAATAAAATAGGGGCTAATTCTAATGTAAAAATATAAAATTTTAGTTAAATACTAAATTCTTTGCTCGCGCAGGGCGTAAAATTTCATGATCTTTTTATGTAAAATTAGCGAAACATAAATCAGCGCCGAGCCCGCAAGTAGGCGCGCCAGATCGGCATCTTTTTGCCAAAATACTAAATTTACGATGATCGCTGCGGGAATGAGCGCGTTATTCATAATCGCAAGCACGCCGCTATCGACCTCGCACGCGCCTTTGTTCCACAAAAAATACCCTAAAGCGCTGGCTACCGTACCCAGATACACAATCACCGCTCCTTGTGAGAAGCTGGGATTAAATTTAGAAAAATCCCCGAGCATGATCGCAGCAATCGCCGTAACCGCGGTGGCCCCCACAAAAAAGTAGCCGAAAAGCTCCTTCTGTTCGCTAAAGCCGTGGCGCTCCAGCATAAATTTATACGCGCTCTGTCCGAGCCCGAAGCATAAATTTGCGCCCTGCACAAGCAAAAAGCCCGTCAAAAACTCGGAATTTATCGCGCCGAATTTGATCACCAAAGCCCCTAGCACCGCGACAGCGACGCTAAAAAGATATAGCGCGCGAAATCTAAGTTTAAGCGCGTCGTAAAGCAGCGTCACGTAAAACGGAGTAAATATCGTAAAAAGCGCCACCTCATAGACTTTCAAATACGCAAAGCTGCGGTAGTAGAAGATATACATCACGCCGATCTGCACTGCGCCCACGGCGCAAATTTTAAGCGCCAAAGCGGGATTTACGCCGCGAAATTTCATAAACGGCAGGAAGCAAATTAGCGCTAATGATACACGCGAAAATGCCAAATACGCGCTGTCTATGCCGCGCAAAAACTCGCCTATCAGCGAGAAACTAAAAGCCCAAATACAAGTAACCAAAATCAGTTTTTTCAAAACGTCCGCCTAAGCTTTAAAATTTAGGCGGAATTTTATAAAATTTTAGTTGAATTTGGGATTTAAATTTCGCCCGCGCGGCATAAATTTAGGTTTTTATTTATTTTAAATGTGTTAAAATTATCCGATTTTTGAAATTTAAGGGTAAAAATGAACGACGTTTCGGTTATAGTTCTTGCCGCAGGGCTGGGCACACGGATGAAGTCGCAAAAAGCTAAGGTTCTTTTCGAGCTTTGCGGCGAGCCGATGATAATCCACATCTTAAAGAAAGCTTACGAAATTTCAAACGATGTGAGCGTAATTTTACACTACCAATTCGACGAGGTTAAAAGCGCGGTTCTAGCGCACTTTCCAAACGCTAAAATCTACAAACAAGACCACGAGCATTTTCCCGGCACTGCGGGCGGGTTAAAAGAGGTCGAAATCAGCGGAGCCAAAACGCTCATAATCTGCGGCGATATGCCTTTGGTAAAAAGCGCCGAGCTTCGCAAACTCTGCGAGGGGGACGCGGAAGTAAATTTAAGCGTTTTTAGCGCGCGCGATCCTTTCGGATACGGTCGCGTAATTACTCGCGGCGGCGAAATTTTAAAGATCGTCGAGCAAAAGGACGCAAGCGAAGAGGAAAAGGCGGTAAAAGACGCAAACGCCGGCTGCTACTGCTTCAAAAGCGAGGCATTGAAACAGATTCTACCGCAGATCAAACCCGATAACGCGCAAAAAGAATACTACCTCACAGACGCGATCAAAATTGCCAAAGATATGGGCTTAAAATGCGCCGCTGTGTGGGTAGACGAGCAAAGCTTCATGGGCATAAACGATAAATTTGCCCTCAGCGTCGCCGAAAATTTAATGCAAAACGAGATCAAAGAAAATTTGATGAAACAAGGCGTTTTGATGCGCCTACCGCAAAGCATCTACATCGACAGCAGAGCGAAATTTATCGGCGAGTGCGAGCTGCAAGAAAACGTAAGCATCATCGGTCCTTGCGTGATCGAAAGCTCGCTCATCAAAAGCGGCTGCGTCATCGAAGATAGCGTCGTAAAAAACTCCGACATCGGCCCGATGGCGCATCTGCGCCCAAAATGCGAGGTTACCGGCACTCATATCGGAAATTTCGTCGAGCTTAAAAACGCGAAAGCAAACAAGATCAAGGCGGGGCATTTAAGCTATCTTGGGGATTGTGAGATCGATGAGGGCAGCAATATCGGCTGCGGCACGATTACGTGCAACTACGACGGCAAGAAAAAATACAAAACGATAATCGGCAAAAACGTCTTCATCGGCTCGGACACGCAGCTAGTAGCGCCCGTTCGGATAGCCGACGACGTCATAATCGCCGCGGGCACGACGATTACGAGCGATGTTCCGAGCGGCGCGCTGGCGATCAGCCGAAGCAAACAAATCAACAAAGATGGGTTTTTCCATAAATTTTTTAGGAGCGAAGATGAGTAAGAAAAAGGTTTTACTGGCGGTTTGCGGGAGTATCAGTTTTTACAAAGCGTTTGAAATTTTATCCGCTCTGAAAAAGTCGAATTTCGACGTCTATGTCGCGCTTAGCGACGGCGTGCAGGAGTTCGTCAGCTACAAGGCATTCGAAGCGCTGTGCGATCACCCGGTGCTTTGCAAAGCCAACGAAAACTGGCAGGCTGGCATTAACCACATCGCTTATTCCAAGGTGGATTTAGTTTTGATAGCGCCTGCGACGGCAAATACGATAAACAAGCTCGCTTGGGGCGTCTGCGACAACATATTTTTAGAGGTACTAAACGCGGCTTTCGCCCACGCCAAGGTAGTTATCGCACCGGCCGCAAATCCAGCGCTACTTGAAAACAATATCACGAAAAACTGCATCGATATGCTAAAAGCGAGCGTCAATGCGTATTTCGTGGATCCGATAGAAAAAACCCTAGCTTGCGGCGATACCGGCAAAGGCGGATTAGCAAGCACCGAAGCAATTATGCAGACGCTAAAGCGCGCGCTTTATAACGATAAATTTTGGGAAGATAAAACCGTCATCATCACCGGAGGTGCGACGATTGAAAAGATCGACAGCGTGCGCGGCATTACGAATTTCTCCAGCGGTAAAACCTCCAAAGCGATTGCCGACGCGCTGTTTTACCTGGGCGCGGACGTGACGCTGATCTCTAGCAACGAGTATGAAAATTTACCGTACAAGCTCGTTAAATTTGAAAGCACTATCGGACTAAAATCGGCGCTTGACAGCACAAAATTCCCGGACGGCGCATATTTGATAATGGCCGCTGCTGTAAGCGATTATTCGCCGAAAGTGCGCTATAAAGACAAGGTGAAAAAGGCGGAGATCGGCGAAATTTGGAATTTACGCCTGGGCGAAAACGAGGATATATTAAGCTCCGTGCGCGGAAATATCAAAAAGGTGGGCTTCAAGCTCGAGACCGACCGCGAAAACGCCGTCGGCGAGGCCAAACGCATGCTTAGTGAAAAGCATCTCGACGCCGTCTGCCTAAACGTGCTGGACGACATCGTTAGGCTCGGCGGCGACGTCCTTAAGGTCACCTTCATCACAAAAAACGATCAGGTCGTAATCGACACCGCGCCGAAGGATGAAGTCGCCCTAAAAATCGCGGCTGAGCTGAAAAAAATCTGATCAGTGAATAGCCTAAATCATCTAGCCCTTGTGATGGACGGCAACGGGCGCTGGGCGAAAAAGCGCGGTCTGCTGCGCACTGGCGGGCACGAAGCGGGCGCGGAGGTCGTGGAGCAAATCTGCGAGTTTTGCATCGACGAAGGCATCGCAAACCTCACGCTCTACGCTTTTAGCACCGAAAATTGGAAGCGTCCGAAAAGCGAAGTGGAATTTTTGATGAAGTTGCTGCAAAAATTCCTAATTTCACGCCGCGAAAAATTTACCCAAAACGGGATAAAATTCTATCCAATCGGCGACATATCAGCTTTTAGCGGCGATCTGCGAAGCGAGATCGAATATCTTTCAAATTTAACTCAAAACGGACGAGCGCTAAATTTTAACTTAGCTATCAACTACGGCTCGCGAGACGAGATCGTGCGAGCGTGCGAGCGGCTGCTTGCAAGCGGCGAGCGACTAAGCGAAGCGGGCATCGGCGCGCATCTGGATACCGCGCACAGCGGCGACGTGGATCTGCTGGTGCGCACGGGCGGCGAGCAGCGGCTGTCGAATTTCTTGCTCTGGCAGGCAAGCTACGCCGAGCTTGCGTTTACGCCGACGCTGTGGCCGGATTTCACGCGCGAGGAGCTTGCGCGCATAGTGGATGATTTCCGCCGCAAACAGCGCCGCTTCGGCGGTCTTTGAGCTGCGTCGCGGTCGCTCTGACGGTCGCTTTAAATTTTAAAATTTTAATTTGCAGAACCTGTTGCTACTTGTCAAGGACTTTTTAATCAAAATCATCTTTTTTTTCGTCCGATTTTCTCCTAAGCTCCCTCAACATTATTCTTGTCAACTTATCTTGCATTGTTTCTGTCGCATTTTCATTGAAATGGACAACAACCTCATAGGTGGTCTTTCCAATCTTTCTCTCTGTGCTAATGCCGTTTTTATCCTTATTTTTCAGTTCTTCCATAAATTCTCCTTTCCGTTTTTTGGATTTTTGACAACAAAAAAGGAAATATCGGCAATTTGCTTTTACTTCCTCTTGGTAATATCCTATTTGATTTTTTTACTTCGACAAACTGGAATTTGCAGAGACATAAAGCCTTAAAAGGTTACACTAAATCCTGCCCCATTTTATACGCTTTTTCCAAATAGGATTGAAATGTTTTGTCATGATGTTCTTTCTTTGCATCCCCATCAAACATTGTCCAATCGTATATGCTGTAATCCTTAACTTGAACAGTATTCCCACATACGAGTACATTGGTTGGACCTACGGATCTTTCAAATAAGTATTTGTACTTTGGAATAAAATCACCATAAAACCCACCTTCTTCATATGCACTATCCTCACTGTTGCTTGTTAAAATAAAAAGTACCGGTATCAAGTGTTCATTGTAGGATGGTTTTTCAAGATTATATGTGAGTGATTGGAAAGTTAATCGTTCAAATAAGGCTCTGAAACTTGCGGTCACATCTCCCATATAATTCGGTGATCCAATAATCAGTCCATCTGCATTTCTAATCTTTTCAAGTACGTCATATAATCCATCCTTGTAGACACATTTACCAAAATTGCCCTGTCTTTTACATCCAAAGCATGAAATACATCCGGTATATTTCTCTAATCGGAACAAATCTACATATTCAATTTCTGCGCCGGCAAACTCACTACCCTTTGCAGCTTCTTTAATCAGTTGATCTGTATTCCATCCTTTTCTTGGTCCAGCATTAATCGCTACTATTTTTTTCATTTTATCCTCCAAATTCTAATTTGTCAATTTCATCCATCCTATTATATTCCTTTTTCTCATATTTTCCCATTACATCAAGCTGAATATTCATTCTTGTAACCATATTTTTATTTAACTAACTACAAAGCGGTTGCGGCAAAAAGCTTACCAAAAAGCCGATGAAAACTCTAAGATGCCCAAGATGCGGCAGCGTGCATAAAAAACCAAAGAAATTTATATTGGCGGTCTATATTTGCCTGCTTGTGTTTTTTATGCTAGCGTTTGCTTTCATCCCCGACAAAATGGGGATTTTAGCATCCGCAGGCAGCGGGATAGGCGCATATATTATGTTTTTATGGATCGTAGATACTTTAAACTTCGATCTTTTAGACGCCGTGATACTGGTGGCGGGATTTTTGATTTTCGGCGGATTATATGGGGCATGGGGCGAACCGCTAATCGCGGGGCTAATAGCTATTTTATTTTGCGTAGGCGCGGCGGCGATTTTCGTAAAATTTTTTCCTTACGAGAGGCAAAAAATCAATGAAAACTAAGAAATTTCTCGCTACCATAAAGCGTTTGATTAAATTTTAAAAAGTTAAAAGCTCCAAAGGAAAAAGATGGATTTAAATATCGTTTACGGCGTGATTTTTGCGGTATTCGGCACCTGCGTAGGCTCGTTTTGCAACGTCCTGATCTACCGTCTGCCGCGCGGACAGAGCGTAAATTTCCCCGCATCGCACTGCCCAAAATGCTCTCACGCTTTAAAATTTTACCACAACATTCCGCTGCTTTCGTGGCTCTTTTTGGGCGGCAAATGCGCCTTTTGCAAAACCAAAATTTCGATCCGCTACCCGATCGTCGAGCTTTTAGGCGGCGCGCTTGCGCTTGCGGCGTATTTCGGCGAGCCCGATCTTGCAAAAGCCGCAGTGCTCGGGCTTTGCTTCATCCTGCTTATGGCGCTTTCGGCGATCGATTTTGAGTATAAAGCCGTGCCTGAGAGCCTTCTTTACGTAGTTACGGCGCTTTCGCTTGCTTATACGCTGATGTATGATTTTGATCTTAGCGGCGTGGGCGCGGCGGCGGGATACGCGGCGATATTTTTCGTGCTGCGCCTCATCGTCACCTTCGTGCTAAAGCGCGAAGCGATGGGAAGCGCGGATATTTTTATCGCGGGCGTTATGGGGGCGATTTTAGGATGGAAGTTGGGCGGCATCTCGATCTACATCGGCGCGATTTTGACGCTACCTGCGTACCTCATCGCGAACAAAAGAGGCTACGAGCTGCCGTTCGTGCCCTTTTTATCGATGGGGCTGCTTCTTACCTTTATCTTCAAAGGTCAAATTTTAAGGCTCTTGGACATCATTTATGGATAGGGTGCAGCGCTATTTATTTAGCAATTTCGTTAGTTCCTTTGCGTCGCTTTTCAGCACGCTTTTTATCATAATGTCGATCGTATTTTTCCTTCAGATCGCGCGCATTACGTCGTTTATCGAGATAAATTTTTCAGAGCTAGTCAAGCTCTATCTTTTCATGCTGCCGCGCATCCTCATATTTACGGTGCCGATCGCGTTTTTCGTAGCGCTTAGCATCTCGCTTTTTAGGCTCTCTAAAGAGAACGAAACCATCGTAATATTTACGATCGGCTACGCCACGCGCAAGATCGCGCTGTTTTTTGGCATAAGCGCCGCGCTGTGCTCCTTGGCGCTGCTTTTCGTATCGCTTTTTATGATGCCGATAGCCGAAAATTTAAAGGACAATTTCATCGATTACAAAAAAGTTAGCGCGACGCTAAATATCAAATCTAACGAATTCGGGCAGAAATTTTCCGACTGGCTCGTTTTTATCGATTCGCAGGAAAACAACGGCACAAGCACGCTGTATAAGGATCTGGTGCTGTATAATCCAGGTGGCTCGCAGGATCACGAGCGGATGATCGTAGCGCGCAGCGGCGAGTTTAAAAACGAAAACGCGAGCTTTTCGGCGATGCTGCACGACGGCAAAATTTACACGATGGGCGGCGATCAGTGGCACGTGAGCGAGTTTGAAAGCCTAACTCTGCGCACGCAAAGCGACCGCAATATCCGCGGCGGAGGCGGCGTGATAGGATACTGGAGCGAGATGAGCGGCAGCGAAAAGCGCAGGAAGGAATTTAGCATCTATACCCTCGTCTCGCTCTTTCCGCTGGCGAGCTTTCTGTTTGCGCTAAGCCTCGGCATTGTAACCTATCGCTACGAAAAGGGCTTCGTTTACGCGGGGATCTTCGGCGTGCTTTTTAGCTACTTCGCGCTGATCATGCTGCTCTCCAAACATCCGAGCATCGCGCTTCCAGTGACATTTGGCGTTACGCTTATCGCATCGCTGCTTTACTACAGGATCAAAATTGCCCCGAGGTACTGAAAAAAGCTCCGAACTCTGCGACGGCAAAATTTTAAACAAAAGCTCGTCCGCTCGAAATTTAGTGGATAAAATTTCGGCGAGCAAGGCTAGCGCCTCTAAAATTTTGCGTGGCGTAAATTTAAAGCATGAAGCGCGAAACGGCGAGCAAGGCTTTATTTCAAAAGATGAAATTTCAAATTTTAAAAATTCCGCTCTCGCAGATACGGCAAGCGATACGGCTACCTATACTGCGCCCGATTGCGGTTTGAATCACGAAAGAGCCAAGCGGAATTTGGACGCCGTTTACACCAAAAAGACCGCGCGCGGGGCGGATTTAAATTCCACTTGCAAAAATTCTACGGACGCAGCCGCTTCGGATATTTGCGCGGCAAGTGTAGATGAAATTTACACAATCCGCACCGCAAACTCCCGCAAGGCAAACGCCGCCTATAAAGCGGACGCCCCCGCAAACACGCCAGCAAGCGCGTCCAAACTCAAAAATATTATCAAAAGCGCGCCTGCGAGCGACTTCGCAGCGAACGAGCTTGTGCACATCGGCAAAATAAGTGCTAAGCCAGATGCCCCCGCATATGCATGCACCTTTGCCGCGAGCGCAAACTCCGATCGCGTAAAGCTCAAGCTCGTCTATTCCTACGACGGCTCGAAATTTAGCGGCTCGCAGTCTCAGCCTCACGGGCGCGGCGTCGAGGACGTGCTGCGCGCGGCTTTGGGGCGAGTGGGGATCTTTGCGCCGCTCATCAGCAGCTCGCGCACCGATAAAGGGGTACATGCGCTGCGCCAGGTAAGCTGCGTCGAATGCACCGTGCATTGGGAGCTGTCGCGCCTAAAAGAGCTCATCAACCACCACTGCGCGCCCTATATTTTTGTACGTCACATCAGCCCGGTGCCGCGCGATTTTCATCCACGTTACGACGCCGTGGCGCGCTGCTATCGCTACGTTTTAAACCACGGACGCCCAAGCCCCTTTCTTAGCGATTTTTGTGTGTTTTATCCGCGCGTGAATCTTGCTGCGCTCAATGCTGCGCTTGCAAATTTTATCGGCGAGCACGATTTTAGCGAATTTATGAAAAGCGGCAGCGACATAAAAAGCCCCGTACGCGAGCTCTACATCGCGCGCGCCTATTCTTTTAGAAATTTAACCTTGATAAATTTTAAAGCCAACGGATTTTTGCGAGCGCAGGTGCGGCTAATGGTCGCAAATGCCCTAAAATCCGTGCAGAGCGGGCGCAAGATCAGCTTCTCGCGGGCGCTTAGCAGAATCCCCTTTCCGCCAAACGGGCTGTATCTTAGCAGCGTGAGTTATTAAGGCTTGAAATTTATAGCGTTAAATTTTATCCACGGGCGTTTGGATTTCAAGCTTAGAATTTTATCACGGTAAAATTCCGCATATCAGAGCAGATCGCCGAGCTACTTTGATATTAAATCACCTGCGCCGCAATGTGTAAAATCGTAAATTTGCGTGGAATTCGATCTGTTTTTATTAGAATTTTATAGAAATTTAGCAATACTTTCAAACTTTTAACTCAAAAAGGAGCAAAGATGAAAAAATTTTCTGTTGCTTTGGCCGGTTTGGCCTTACTAGCTAGCGTTTCAGGCGCTAAGGAGTTCATCAATATCGGCACCGGCGGTATGACCGGCACCTATTATCCAGTAGGCGGCGCGATTTGCCGCTTGGTAAATATGGATAAAAATATGAAATGCTCCGTGCAATCGACGGGCGGCTCGACGTATAACGTCAATAACGTGCTTAAAAAAGAGCTAAATTTCGGCTTCGTTCAAAGCGACGTCGTCTATGATAAATACAACGGTACGGGCAAATTCCAAGGCGCGGCGGATAAAAATTTACGCTCCGTAATTTCGATCTATCCGGAGCTTTTGGCTTTCGTCGTCTCTAAGGAGAGCGGTATCAAAGCCTACGGCGATGCTGCGGGCAAAAAGATCAATATCGGAAACCCTGGTAGCGGCAACGAGCTAACCAGTACGATAGTTTTTGAAAACTACGACTTCGATCTCAAAAAGCTCGCCCAACACGGCGTCTTAACCGCGCAAGAATGCCCTATGGCGCTAAAAGATAAGAAAATCGATGGATACTTCTACGTCGTAGGACATCCGACCGCAAATATCACCGATGCGGCGACTTCGCTTCCTATCGACTTAGTCGGCATCGATGATGAGCATATTAAAAAGATTATGGAGAAATATCCGTATTTCGCTAAAGGCGTGATCCCTGCAAAAATGTATGACGGCGTAGATCACGATACACAGACTATCGGCGTAAAGGCCGTACTCGTAACCGACGCTAGCCAAAGCGACGAGGCGGTTAGAGCGGTAGTTAAGGCGATACTTGATAATTTTGACGAGTATAAAAAGCTACACCCTGCGCTAAATTTGGTAAGCAAAGAATCTCTTTTAGAGGGGCTTAGTGCGCCGCTTCATCCTGCGGCAGAGGCGGTGTATAAAGAAGCCGGGCTGCTGAAATAGGCTAGTTGATGGAGAAATCTACACAAAACGACGAGCAGGTTTTAGAGGTAAAAAGTAGAGAATTTACCTCTAAAAAGCTCTTCTGGCTCGTGACGCTGGTCTGCTTCGCGTGGTCGGTCTTTCAGCTTTACATCGCATATTTTACGCTAAATACGAATATCGCGCGCTCAATCCACTTGGCATTCGCTGTTTTTATAATTTTTTCGCTTTTCCCGTTTCGTCCGCGCTCTAAAGCACATTTTTATATCCCGTTTTACGATTATATTTTATTAATCGTCGGAGTCGCCGCTATCCTATATCCTGCGATAGAATTTGTGGAGTTATCGCAGCCGCAACGCCAGGGAGATTATCTAACCAGAGATATCGTAGCGGCCTTTATCGGAATTTTCATACTCTTTGAAGCAGGTCGTCGTATGATGGGGCCAGCGCTCGGTATCATCGCTTTTACCTTCCTTCTGTATTGCTACTTCGGCCCTTATATGCCCGATATCATCTCGCATCGCGGCGCAAGCTTTGAAAAGCTTGCAGGGCACATGTTTTTAACGACGGAGGGCGTATTCGGCGTGCCAATAGGGGTCAGCACCAGCTTCATCTATCTGTTCGTGCTATTCGGCGCGCTTTTGGAGCGAGCCGGAGCGGGGCAGTATTTTATAAACGTAGCGTTTGCGATTTTGGGTCGCTTCCGCGGAGGACCCGCCAAGGCTAGCGTAATCGCCAGCGGATTAACCGGAATGGTAAGCGGCAGCTCGACCGCAAACGTCGTGACAGTGGGCACTTTTACGATCCCGCTAATGAAAAAGGCAGGGCTTACAGCCACTAAGGCGGGCGCTATTGAGGTCGCCGCCGGCGTAAACGGACAGCTCATGCCGCCTATCATGGGTGCTGCGGCGTTTATCATCGCAGAATTTTTAGGTATGAGCTACACCAACGTAATGATCGCAGCGGTGATCCCTGCTTTCGTCTGCTATGCGGGGTTATTTTTTATCGTGCATCTGGAAAGCTGCAAGCTAGGGCTTCGCGGCAGCCGCGATTACGCCAAGGTTTCAAAGCTAAAAATTATATTTAGCGGCATTCATTACATAATACCGATTTTGGTGCTTCTTTTTACTCTATTGATTCTGAAAGAAAGCGCGATCTCTGCGGCGTTTAACTCAATCTGCGTGCTATTTTTAATAATGATCGTACAAGAGCCCGCTAAGAAAACGATATTTGGCGAAAAGGTTGGCAAGTCCGATTTTATCGTCGGTTTTGTCGATATTTTTTGGGCTATGGTGGGCGCTGCCAAAAATATGGTCACGGTAGCCGTTGCCACCGCGCTAGCGGGCATCATCATCGGCTCGATCTCGCTTACCGGGCTGGGACAGGTTCTTTCGGAGCTCGTGGAGGCGGTCGCGGGAAATAGCATAGTATTGATACTTCTGATGACTGCGATAATGAGCCTGATTTTGGGCATGGGACTTCCTACGACGGCGAATTATATCGTCGTTTCAAGCTTAATCGCGCCAGTGATTTTGATACTAGCGGGCAAAAACGGTTTTTTGATCCCTGCGATCGCAGTGCATCTTTTTGTCTTTTATTTTGGAATTTTAGCCGATGATACCCCGCCTGTGGGTATTGCAGCATACGCTGCGGCGGGTATCGCAAAGGCAAATCCAGTGACCGTGGGGCTTCAGGGCTTCGTGTATGATCTGCGTACCGCGGTACTTCCGTTTGCGTTTTTCTTCAACAATAAGCTGCTTTTGATCCAAAGCATCGGCGATCCGATGGATTCAAAGAGCATCGTTTGGATCGGCGATCCACTGCAAATCGTGCTGATTTTTGCCACGGCGATCGTGGGTATGTTTGCTTTCAGCTCCTCGCTACAAGGCTGGTTCGTAACGAAGTGCAACCCGGTAGAGCGCCTGCTCTTGCTGCTCGTAACACCGCTAATGCTGGTGCCTAATATCTGCGCGAAATTTATAGAGTTTATCCCAAGCGAATACGCAAGTTACGGCATCGGCGCTGCGATCTACGCGCTGATCTTTGCAAAGCAGTGGGTTTTAAGACCTAAAGACTCGGACGATACGCACGCCGAAAATAGCGCACCTGCGGCGTAAATCCAAATTTGATCCCGCTAAATTTTAGATAAATTTGCGGGGTCTTATTAAATTTATCTTCTTGCTTTTTATTCTTGCACCAGGATTTTAAATTTGAATCGACTCTTTGTTTTAAATTTAAATCCGCCTATATAAACTACCCAAAATTTTAAATTGCGCCGAAGCGATTATGCCCCTTAGTAAGATAAATTTATTCATACGAAGCTACTGTGTTAAAAAACATCGCATATTAATCCCATTAGTCTATAATTATCGCAAGTCATAGGATACGCGAAATCAATAGAGCAAAATCCGTTTTTGCCTTGCCGCTTGAAATGCCTTCGATGGTTTAAATATACACGTCCACAAAAGCTAAAATGATTCTTAAAGCAGATAAAATCAAAAACTGTGCAAAATTTCTCCAAAAACAACTTGATGATTAAGGATTAGCGTTACAAAATTTTACTTATTTAGAGCGATTCCTTGATTATATGTTGTACTTTATTTAAAATAATTTTTATAAAAATATCGATGGAATGGGGAATTATTAGTGAAATTTAATTCTATAAAAATACTTTAATAATTAATATTAAATTTATCCGCCTTGAGTTATAATCCGCGATTAAATTTCAAAATAGAGGAACAAAAATGCAAAAAGATATGTATTTTAAAAAGGCGAAATTTATCGCATTATCGATATGCGCGAGCGTTTCGATTTTATGCGGCGTCGAAGGCTCACACCTAAGCAGTGACGCAAATAGCACGAATCTTGGCGAGATCGTAGTAAGCGCGAGCGGCTTTCGCCAAGATATCAGGCAGGCGCCGGCCTCCATCTCCACCTTGGATAATAAAGAGATATCAAGCGGTAGATTCACTTCGCTACACGATATTGCGAATAAAATGCCGGGCGTCAGCGTTATTGCAGGCGATGACGGCCCGGCAAGCGGGATATCCATTAGAGGAATGGAAAGCTCCCAAACCCTTGTGCTTATCGACGGCAAACGTGTAAGTTCCGCGGCGGCAAACCCAAAAGGCGGAGCAGGCGATATGAACTCAAATTTTATCCCGCCTGTCGGAGCGATCGAGAGGATCGAGGTCATCAGAGGGCCGATGAGCTCGCTTTACGGTAGTGACGCGGTGGGCGGCGTGATAAATATCATTACGAAAAAGGATTTTTCTAAATTTAGCGGAAGCGCTGCTATATCTACAACTATCCAAGATCACGAAGGTATCGGAGACGGCAAGATGGGCGAAGCCTACGTCAATATTCCCTTCGGGCAGTATGCGGCACTTCAGCTGTGGGGATATAAAAAGCTGCGCGACGAGGATGGCTATAAGGGAGGCTATCAGAAGAGTGATAAATCAGATTCTAACGCCAAACTTTGGCTAACGCCGGATGAAAATAATAAATTTTACTTTCAAACCGGAAGACAAAATCATGATTATTCAAGGACCCTTGGTAAAACCGCCGTTTATCCCAACGCGCGTGGATTAAATCACTATAAATATAAAAGAGAAAATCACGGCATCGGATATTTGGGTGAGTTCGAGAGCTTAAGTGCTGATATAAGTTATTTTTGGGATAAGACTCGCCGTACGAGCATTTTTGATAGCCTTTCTCCCGCAATCGTAAAAAATAGAAATTTTAATTCCAAATTTACGACTTATCTCGGTATAAATACGCTTACCTTCGGCTATGATTTTAGCAAGCAAGATGTGCGAACGACTTTTATCGTTTCAAACGCGAGCAGGCAAAATTTACGCTCTCCGCAGCGATTCTCTATGAACGAGCATGCGGGATTTTTAGAGGACGAGATTGTAATTTTGGAAAATACGCTATTTTTAACGCTCGGCGGCAGAATCACGCATAACGAATACTTCGGCAACCACTTTTCCCCTAGAGCTTACGTGACGTTTAATATAGGCGATACCTGGACGATCAAAGGCGGCGTCGCGACCGGGTATAAAACTCCCGACGTCAATCAAATTTCGCCCGAAGTAGGCACGATTCAGGGCGGCTGGAGAATTATAGATTTCGGTAACAAGGATTTAAAGCCCGAGAAAAGCACGACCTACGAGATCGGGCTTTATTACGATAATGCAGACGATCTGCGCAGCAATATCACGCTATTTAAAAACGACTTCAAAGATAAAATTTTAGATACCGATGGCAGCAATATCAATAGGATTCCCGCTTACGGAGGCTGCGCCGGCGCACCGAGCGTTAATTGCCCGGGTTGGGGAACGTATTTTAATATAGAAGGAGCCGAGGTTTACGGCGTTGAGCTGAGTGGCGATTACGATATTACTAAGAGGTTAAATTTCAAGGCGAACTACACCTATAGCCACTCCGAGATCGAAACCGGGGATCCTACGATCTATACGCCAAACGGCGCTGTTAAATTTAGCCAAACCAATCTTAGTAGGCTAGATGGCAAATCCCTGACCGCTACCCCGAAGCATGCCGCACATGCGACGCTTAGCTATAGGCCGATCGCTCCGCTTTCTACCTTTATCGGCCTTAATTACGAAAGTGAGCTTACAAGCGTACAATTCGGTCCGGGCAATAGAGTCAGCAAAAACGACAAAAAGCTTTTTACTACGGATTTGGGCACACAATACGATTTAAACGATAATCTGAGTCTAAATTTAACCGCCTACAATATCTTTGATAACGTCCGATACGACGAGGGTCTCGCAGACGACGGCAATTACTATTGGTATCCCGAGGAGGGCAGGAGGTTTTGGTTTAAGGTAAACGCTAAATGGTAAGCCTAAAGAGCTTTCTTGCGGTATTTAACGCGCTCTTTTTAGCGTGCTTATTCGCTTGCGATCTGGGGGCAAAACCGCCGCAAAAGATTGAGCGGGTAAGTGGAGCTGCGCGCGAAATGTTTAACGTGAACGATTTTATTCTAAAAAGCAAGAGTGGCGAAAAATATAAAATTTTTATAGCTCGTCAAAAAAATGTCGCTCGCTACGATAGGGTAGTTTTTCTGGTTGATGCGAACGCGCAAGTTGCTATGTTTTTAAACTCTTATGCGCAAATTTACGCAGGTACAAATAGCGCGAAAGAAAACGCCGAAACCGGGCCTAAATTAAATAAAACCGTCCTTATAGTAGGCATCGGATACGACAGCCCGCTAGCGTATGATACTAAGCGTCGCACGAGAGATTTAACGCCCGCGGCGAGCGGCGAAGAATACGTAAACGGCGGCGGCGCGGCAGAATTTTACGATTTCGTAAAAGATAAACTATTTCCGCTCGTGGATAAAAAATACTCTACGGCAAAAAGCGATAAAATTTACTTCGGACATTCTTTTGGCGGGCTATTCGGGATTTATGCTTTGCTGCGCGACGATGGGATTTTCGACGAGTTTTTTATCGCCTCACCTTCGTTGTGGTGGGGCGAATCACAGCTGATCAGAGATGCCCTAGAAGGGGGAAAGCTTGGATCAAATTTAAAAGCGAAATTCATAATGCTCGTTGCCGGCTCGCGTGAAATGCGTAAAGGAAAAACCGATAAAGCGGGAATTTTAAAAGTAGCCGATCTAGCTGAAATTTTAAAAACAAAGGGTCTTTCTTGCGAGTTTAGGCTCTACGAAGGCGCTTCGCACGGCGAAGTAATCCCATTGGCTTTGCAAGATTTAGCGCTATTTACGCAAAGATAATCTTCTATTTAGCCGGTAAAGCTTTAATCTAAACCCGGCTCGTTTATATTTGCAAGCGTAAGACCGAGCGGCGCAGGCTCGCTGATCGCGCCAAAACGCGTCGCCGGATTTAAGAAATTAAACTTTAAAGCCGTTTTGGCTAGTATCGCGCAAATTTAAAGGAGCGAAAATGCAAAGTTTCAAATGGCAAATTTCAAAGCGGCTCAAGCAGGCGATGCGAGAGCGAGATATCGATAATCTCACGCTCGTGCGCCGCACGGACGAGCTGTATTCGCGCTCGCACCCGGGTCATGACGAGGATATGCGCGCCGAAGTTTACACGGTCCTGGACGAATACGCGCCCAACGTCGATATCGAAATTTTCGATCTAGTCTGCAGGGTGCTCGGCGTCAAAATAGAGCTAGGCGAGACACTTGATTGAATAGTCATCGCCAGATTTTATCCGTGCCGCAAGGCTAAATTTAGCGCTATGATAAATCGCAAAATTCTACCTAAAGCCTAGCTGCAGAGCTTGCTTAAGTAAATTTTGCCGCAAAATTTCGCCCAAAATCCGCAAGATTAATATCTATTTTAACTGCAAAGTGCTAAATTTAGCGCTAAATTTTAATCCGAGGTAAACTTTGAACTACTTAATCCAATTTAGTGTGATTTTAGGAATATCTTTTGTTGCGGAGATTTTGGCGGCGCTCGTGCCTGTGCCGATCCCCGCTAGCATCTACGGGCTAGTCATTATGCTTTTAGCCCTGATCTTCAAACTCATCAAAGTATCGCAGATCAGAGAAACCGTGTCATTTTTTATGCAGATTATGCCTGTGATCTTCATCCCGGCGGGTGCCGCGATCATCATCGCAGGCGACGCGCTACGCCAGCATCTTTTCGCAATCATCGCGATTACGGCAGTCTCTACGGTAGTAGTCATCGGTGCAAGCGGTGCGGTAACGCAAATTTTTTATAAAATCGCCCTCGCTCGCGTTAAGCGCAGGCTCTACGCAGCCGCACATGAACAAGACGGCGTGAATACAAAGGGCGTGGATGCGAAGCTGGAGCGCGAAATTCTATCCGGAGACGACAAAAAATGAGAGAAATTTTAATGAACTCCGCTTTTTTCGGCGTGTTTTTGTGCCTGGGCTCGTTTGAGCTGGGACTTTATCTAAAAAAGCGCTTTAAGTTAACGATTTTCAATCCGCTTCTAATCGGTATCGTGCTTACCGTCTGCGTGCTTTTACTCTTTAAAATTCCATACGAAAAATTTAACACAAGCGCCTCACACATTAGCTTTTTCTTAACGCCGATTACCGTCTGTCTAGCCGTGCCGCTATACGAGCAGCTGGCGCTTTTGCGAAGTAATTTCTTAGCTATTTTTGCAGGACTGATTTCGGGTATGATCGCAGGGCTAGGCAGCATCTACGCGATGTCGGTAATATTTGGGCTAAATCACACAATGTATGTCACGCTACTACCGAAATCCGTCACGGCGCCAATCGGTATGGGTATCAGCGAAAGCTTAGGCGGCATCGTGACGCTAACGGTGGCCTGCATCATCGCTACGGGCATCATCGGCAGTGTATTTGGCGAGGCACTACTTAAAATTTTTGGCATCAAAAAGGCGATGGCAAAAGGTATCGCCCTAGGCTGCGCGAGCCACGCGATGGGAACGGCGCGCGCTCTTGAGATCGGTGACGTAGAGGGCGCAATGGCGTCTTTAGCAATGGCGGTTACGGGACTTCTTACCGTCATCGGTGCCGGTATTTTTGCACATTTCATCTAAGGAGAAAATATGATAATCTCGATCGCTAGACAAACGGGTGCAGGCGGGCGCGAAACTGCGCGCAAACTAGCCGAGCGCTTAGGCTACACCTATCTAGCCAAGGCGGATCTGCTCCGCAAAGCAGACGAGCTTGGCTGCTTCGAGCAGATGTATGAGTTCTACAACGAAATGCCCGTAAATACGCTACTTCAGGCAATATCGCACAACGAGCTAGCCAATGAGCAAAAACGCGATCGCATCGTAGCAATCTACGAAAAGATCGTCTCGGGCGGCAACGTTATAGTGCTTGGGCGCTGCGCCGGGTTTTTCTTGCGCGGACATCCGGATCTGCTGACGGTATTTTTACGCGCGAGTGATGAGTTTAAGCTCGCTAGATTAGAAAAAGAGGGCCATACCGACGCGCGAGAGTATATGGAAAACAGCGACGCGGGCAGGATGAGCTTTCATCAATACTACACTAACCAAGTCTGGGGTGCGTCCGCAAACTACAATATCTGCATCGACACGTCGTATTGCGGCATCGATAATGCGGTAAATATCATCGAGTATCTGGTCAAACATCACATTGAAAAGTGATTTGTGCCTAAGTGCACAAAAGTGGAATTTGTCTTTTCAAAGATGAATTCCACTTGATCTCGCAAACCCACCCTATTTCTATCGTAATTTAAAATTCACATCTCTTTCAGCTTGAATTCCATTTGTAAATGACGCATTTAGCTGTATTATAAAGCCTCGCGTTCAATGCGGCATAAATCTTTATCGCCACAAAATAGTAAAATTTAGCTAAAATTTGACGAAATTTAAATCCAAATTTAAGGAGATAAGATGCAAAGCAAAGCCCATCTATGCCCAAAATGCGGCGAAAACACGATCTATTTCGACGGCATTTGCCACTCGTGCCGCCAAAAGCAGAGGCGGGACGAAATTTTAAACCTAAGCGCGGACGAAGTGGAGGCGATGATCCTAAAAATCGCAGACCGAATCGATGAGATCGAAAAATGGGATGAGATTTGTAACGATTTTTGGGCGCTTTTTATCCTGCTGGATATCCACGATCCAAGGATCGCGCGAGCTGCGGCAGCGAAGCAGATCTACTATCCGCCCGAACTCTACTTCGGCGCGCCTAAGGACGTAAGAGACGCGCTCATAGCAAAACTAGACTCGCTACAAGATAACTCCAAAAACGCGCTAAATCACCTTCTGTGCTCGCTTGCGTGGCAGGGCGACGAAAAAACGGCGGAGCTATTTTACGAGCTGTATAAAAACCCGAGGCCTTGGCGCCAAAAGCTCTACGTGGGTACCGAGTTTTACGCAAAAATCGGCGGCTGGAGCTTTGATCGGATGGGCGAGCGAAAATCGCTCGTTTTTGATAAATGCCTTGCCGCGGTGCGCGTAAAAGATGGCGCGGAGAAAAACTGCGAGCTCGCAAATAGCGGCGTAGATTTAAACGCGGATAAGCCCGTACAGATCGGCGAGCCTACGGGGCAAAAGTGCGAGTTTTGCGGCTGCGAGATGCTTGATATGCTGCGCCTAAAAGCATCCGAGCCGCAGCTTGCGTTTTTAAATTTAAAGCACGACGCGATCTTTCGCTGTTGCCCGACCTGTATCGGTTCGGTCGTTTATTTTTGCAAGAGAGGCGCAGACGGCGAGCCGGAGCTAAGCTATAAAGGCGAAGGATTTACGGAGAGTTATTTTTCGCAAGAGGACATGGCGCGACTGTGCGATATGAAATTTAAGCTAGGCGGCGAGGTTTCGCCATTTTACGGCTGCTTTGGCGAGCTTGATACGACCGTGGGAGGCTATCCGCAGTGGGTGCAGGACGTCTCGTATCTGAGCTGCCCTAGCTGCGGCGGGACGATGAAGCATCTAGCGCAGATCCCGTTTGGCGAGATGATAGAGAGTGAGGGCGTCATATACGTGCAGATCTGCGAGAAATGCGAGGTTTTGGGCGGTTGCTTTCAGTGCACGTGAGGCAAATTAATTAGCTATAATGCAAGTAAAATTTGATTTAAGGAGAAAAAATGGGGTTATTTGGTTTTGGTAAAAAGGCAGAAAAAGCGCAAATTCCAAGCACTTTTGCCGGCAGAGTGGATAAATTTTGGGCGGAATTTAGCGGCGCGATAGATGAGATCAAGGCCGATCTGGCGGCGGAGGAGTTTGAAAAGGCGATGCGAAAGACCGACGAGAAGCTTCGTATCTGCCTTGCCGAGCCCTATTTTATGACGGGGCTCGTGGGCGAGCGGCTCGATCTGGTGCTAACTCCCGAGGGTATGAGACACCGATTATTTTGGCTAAGCTTTATCAAAAACGCTATGCCCAAGCAGCTCGAGTCCAAGATGCTCTGCTCGCTCGGAAAGCCGCGTGCGCCGCGAGGTATCGGCGGGATCGAGATGTACGATACGCACGTAAACGCCGAGGAGTCGATGATCTACGCGCAGTTTAACGAAAGCGACGTGGATATTAAAATTTACAACGAAAACCTAGCGGCTCTGCTCGCGCAGGACGAGGGCAAGGCCTATAATCTTAGCTTTATCCTGCTTGACAATATGATCGGCGAAACGGCGGTCATAAATACGCTAGGCGAGCTTGAGGTGCTCGATAAGCCGCAGGAAAACGGCGTGCCGCTAAGCGAATTTGCCGATCTGGTCGATGAGAAATTCGGCGAAAAAGCCGCGCGCGAACCGCTAAAGAATTTTTTCAGCTACGAGATGCAGCCGCGCGGCAGCGAGGTGCGCGAGGACGTGGTCGTGGGCACCACCTGCCTAACGGCCATCGTAAATCAGTACCTAAACGGCAAGCGCGACATCTACAACGAAGCCTTCGAGCTCGGCATCAAATTTTGCTTTCTTAGCGTAGGTAACGGTGGCGACATGCAGGCGGGCTTTGATCTGCGAAATAAAATCGAGGACGAGGAGCTGGATAGCTGCGGCTCGTTTTTAGAGATCATCGGCGGCGCCACGGGGCAGAGGCACGCATACATCGATCTCATCTGCTATGACGAGGAAAGGCTAAAAGAAAAGGTAAGCGAGCTTTGCAAAAAATACAGTGCGAATATAGAAATCCACGACTTTAAGCGGTAGCGACTTTGGTTTTTACCGCTACCAAAATTTATGACTTAAACGGTAGGCCTCTGTTTTTGCGGCAGATAAATTTGAAATTTTGCGCCATCGCAGAAAATAAATTTTAAAATTC
>CAURQQ010000019.1:0-42213 GCA_963527265.1 uncultured Campylobacter sp.
TCCCGCCTAACTTCGACCCTAGACATCTTTACTCTGTCGCGGCATAGTGCGAGAAATTAAACATAAAATTTGCTATAATAACTTTGCGTTTGGAATTATTGCAAATTTTCTACGGGAATTATTGCAAATTCTTTATTAAAAAAACTTTAAATAGAGGGAATTATTTCCAATGGATAAGAAAGAAATTGCAAAATTTATCGGCAAAGACTTAAAAACGCTGTATAATTGGGAAAGACAAAACCCAAATTTATACAAAATAATAATCTCATACTTTTCAGCCGATACAACAAACTCTTATGAGCGGGAATTATTGCAAAAATTTAGGCAGCTCAAGGAAATAGAAAAAAGATACTATCTAAGCAGTATGGAAACTAAAATTTTAAAAAGAGAGATGGAGAAAGAAGCAGAAAATGACGAATAAACTAATCATAACAGCAATCTTAATTTTCACTAGCCTACAAGCTAAAGAAAACGTAGAAATAAACGTGTCGCCGAGCAACAAGCAATATCAGTTTGGCAAAAATATAAATTTAATCGGCACGTGGGAAGCGATAGAAACTCAATGCTGCGTAAATTTCATTTTTGGCAGATACGATAAAATAAGAATGAGATTCGATAAAAGTGGTAAAATTTATAAAGTAGAGAAAAACAAAGAAATCCCAACCGATATGATATGGAGTATAAATAACAGCGGAGTAGTAAAAGTAGAAAAAGACGATAGCTATTATGATAAAATAGGAATAAACGAAGCTGCTAAAAAATCCATACAGGGTAAAATGGTAAAAGAGATATTTAAAGGGGTAGAAACAATAGAATTTAAAATCCTCTCTAAAGAAAACGACAATTGTTTTATGATAGAAAGAAATTTAAAACTATGCAAAATTTTAGGAAATTTACACACAGAACCCGATAAAATAATTCAAATCGAAATGCACTAAATTCCTTTAAGCTTTAAATTTGCAGCCTCGCTTAAAAATTGGGATCTGTTGCTCGTAACCTTATCGATAGCATTAAGCAAAGATTGCGAAAGGCTTAAATTTACACGGACTTTCTTATCGTTAGGCTCTTTGATGAAATCATTATTTGCGAGCATAACCTCTAAAGCGCCGTCAAAAGCACTTTTTACGTCCGCTATTGCTTCTGCTTCATTTTCGCCGTCACCCATAATATAAGGGAAGTCCTTATATCTTGCAAAATATCCGCCACCCTCATCATCGGTAAGTTTTCTTACGATTATTTCGTAAGGCAAATTTAGATAATAGCTTTTATCTTTTTTCATTTCTTTTCCTTTTTCAATGCTTTTAAAGCCTCTATGACATAGATAACTTTCATAGGTCTTTGCCTTGGTATAGTTACCAAATCCCTGCCGGGTTTTCTAAACTGCCAATGCGACGAGCCATTGTTTGTGGCTACATAACCGGCATTTTCAAGCAGTTTTTTAAGTGTTTCAAACCTTACATTCTTGGGATTATTTTCCAAATCCTTGATTAATTTATCGTCTTTACTCATCTTTCCAAACTTTCGTGTGTAGATATACACATTAAAAGTATTATATATTTTTATAGCTTAATGGATACTTAGATAAAAAATATTACCAATAAACCCAAAATCAGGGTTCAAATCCCTCTCTGTCCGCCACTACTTTAGAATTTAAATCAATAAAATTTCACTTCCGTGATTCAGCTGATTTCAGCCGCCTAGGATACTGCCTAAAAGTAGCACGGGCATCATTAGCGGTATTACGATGAGTCCTTGTATGTCGGTATCCATTTTCGCATCGCGCTCGCTTTTGATCCCGCTATCTACCGCTATACGCGCAGGGTACTCGATCGGCACGCTTAGACGGTGCGATCTGCGCAGCTCGTCGTGATCTTTTAAGCGCTTAAAATATTTGCCTTCGATCAGATAAGAGTAGCGAAACGTAGAGCTATACGCGGGCTCTAGCTGCTCGGGATCATCCATCAGCTTAGCCTGCACGGATAGCGGCAGATCGTATTTTACGAGCTCGATTTCGTGCTGGATATACGCGGCATCGCTGCCCTCGTTGTATCTGTCGATCGTGAGCATGCTTACGTTGCGCCTTATCGCGTCTTTATTTAGCGACGCCAGGCTCGCAATCTTGGCGCGCACGGCGCTAAGATTTGCATCAAATACATAATCGTAAATCTCGCCACTCATACGCAGCTGACCGCCAGATGCTGCGCTCATTGCGACGATATACTCACGCCCCTGCATGTAGCCTGGCATCTTACTCGCACATCCGCTAAAAACCGCGCAGCATAACGCTAAAACCACGCCATAAATCCAAAATTTCATAAACTTCCTTTGTAAATTAAAGACGGATTGTATTAAATTTTACCTTAACGAGAGTGGAATTTTATGACGTGGCAAAATGGGATTGTGTGATTGAATTCTATGGCGGCGGCGCGTAGAATTTTGAATGGATTAATGGAATTCTAGAGCTTTAATCAGCTTTAAGTGAATTTATCGAAATCATACCCATGAAATTTACCCTAGAATTTTAAGGACAAAAATTTGCATTTCAAATTTTATAGGACGGAATTATGAAAGTAGAATTTAAATTCCGTCCACAGAAATACAAGCGATTACTTGCTAGGCAGTTTAGTAGCTGCAGTTTTAAAATAATTCAATTTACTCCACTCGTCCTTATCTCCTACGATAAAAATATATTCCTTAGCTCTAGTTAAAGCTACGTTTAGTAGATTTGGCTTGCTAGCCGCCCAATCTCGCGCACCTGCGCTACCGCCACCTAAAATAAAAATCACCACGCAGGCTTCTTGACCTTGCATAGTGTGGATTGTCGCGGCGCTAAATTCTATCTTGTCCTTGTCGTTGTCTTTCAAATTTTTCATTAGCTCACTTCGCTTAACCACATCGGTAAACGGCGTAATTATTTTAACTTTATTCTTTACATCGGCACCATAGATTTTTTCTAGTTCCTTATATATTTCATTTGCAGCCTTAAGCTCCTCATCGCTGCAATTACCAATCCAATTACCCTGCGTTTTTACGTCATACCATTTGCTTTTTATATCGCGCCTTGCTAGAGAATCCACGTTTTTACCTGCGCCCCAAATCATTGCACCATCATACGCGATCTCATTTGCAATATCAAACATTGGATTGTCACAGCGCCTATGTACGATGAGCGGCGAACCGACCCAAGTACCCGCGATATAGGTGCCAATTTTTTGCCTCTTATCCGCGCAGGCTTGTAAAGATGTTCTTGAGACATTAAACTCATCTTTTGCCCCGGTATAGCGCAGCAATGCGTCATTTAACGATGCAGGTAGTGTGACTACAGGTTCTAGTTGCAACGGATCCCCTACAATAACAGCAGTTTTAGCGCGATATAGCGCACCTACGGCGGCAGCTATGTTTGCCTGACCAGATTCATCGGCGAGTAAAATTCCGATTTCATTCCGTCCAAAAGCCTCAAAAAAGCGTCCAAACGATGCAAATGTCGAGCTTAACACGGGTACGATAAAAAATAACGAGCGTATAATTTCGGCTCGATCGCTCGCTTTGCCGAATTGATGTAAGTTGCAAAATGCATATAAATTTGTTATAAATTTAGTTCTATTTTTTTTCGAAAGAATCGCCGCTTTATGGAGTTCAAGCGCTTTTAAAAATACTTCCTCACGAGCCAATGCAAATTCGCTTTTGCTCCCATTTTCACTTAAAAACGGTGAGCTATTTTCTCTAACGATACGTTGCTCAGGTATCGCCATATCTCTACCACCGCGCAGACTAGCCCATAGCCTCCCCGCTTTTGTCAAAGCATCGTTAAAATCTCTTTTCGCCGCTTCAAAATCGCTAAGTTCGGCTTCTCTAATATCATCGATAAGGCCGTTAATTTTCTCGACCTTTTCGTCGTCTTCGCCCTTCTCCTTAATAAAATCGGCATATTTTTTATGCTTCTTATCGACTTCGCAAGAAAATAAGCAATCTTCCTTGAAACTCTTTTTATTAGCGCTATTTCCCATAGTTGCGCAAATTAGTCCCCATGCGGGATTTGATATATGCTCACCGCACGATAGCAACCTAGTGGCCGCATTAGCAAAATAATCTAATTTGGTGCATATACTATCTTGCTTCGGAAGTTCCTTGCTGATATTTTGTACGGCCTTATTATTGCTAGATGCCACTACGATTTCATAGCCCTTGAGCTTAGAATTTAATGGATAATAATCGGGATAATCGCCGCTCTTGCCGTCATTCGTCGTTTTGGCGTTTTTAACACCCGTATCGAAAATTTCATCCTCTTCAAGTTCCGATAGTGCCAAGGCTCTTTGCACGATCACGCCTGCGATAACGTCTTTTAATAGCGTAGTTTTTCCGGTGCCAGGAGGTCCGTTTACACTATATACCCCACCACGGCCGCTACGAAATAGGCGTAGAATTTCATTGACCGCAATCTGTTGAGAAAAATTTAAACTAAATTTACTAGCAAACGCACCTAATGGATAATCATCGCATGCTAAATTCGAAATAACCTGCTTTAAAGAGCT
This sequence comes from uncultured Campylobacter sp., assembly GCA_963527265.1. GTDB lineage: Bacteria > Campylobacterota > Campylobacteria > Campylobacterales > Campylobacteraceae > Campylobacter_B. The sequence goes on from CAURQQ010000019.1 coordinate 4,533, forward strand.
TGCGTCGCGCACGTCTAAACGCGACGATTTCAGATCAGCCTCATCGCTTTCGTCAAAAATAATATTTAAAATTTCATCGTTCGCACCATCTTTTAGCACCATACTAATGTCATCTATGAAAAAGCTATTTAGCATGGCGCTGCATTGCGGCTTTTTAGCGACAGATACACATACGCGTAAATTATTCGTAACTAACGGCGAGTCCAAAGCTTCTTTAATTACATCGTGTATGCACGATACAAGCTCTTTTACGCTGCACCTATCGCTACATAACTCGTTTATTTTTTCGTAGATATCGCTTTGAAGCTTAGAAAAATTTTCGCTAGTAAGCTCGGATTTTTTATCTTTAAATTTAGCGCATGCCCAAGGTGCCATAGATACGAATACGTCGTCTTCGGCAGACAATATACCATATCCACTATCCCCACCGCATAAAATTTTGGCGCCTTTCAAGCTCTCATCTTTATACTCTCCGTCATCACATACCAAATCGCTTAACACCATCGGCTCTTCACAATCTGCAAGCAAAACCTTAGCATCGCCACCTAATTTAATATAATACGAGGCGGCATGCTCTAATGAATTTTGACTAAACTCATCACTTTTCTGACCGATTGCTTCGTAAATTTTCTGCGCAATTTCACTCGTTTCGTATATACCGCCGTAAATCTCTATAAATAGACTTTTACGTTTTTCGAGATCGGGATTAGCAAGATCTTTTGTCTCGATCTTATTATCGCCCAGCTTCGTTTTACGCAGCGAATTTAGAATTTTTTCATCGCTTAGCTTATCTAACTCAAACTCAGATACTCGCTTAGTATTAGTCTGATCCTTTTTGCTAAGCTTAGGTAAATTCTGCGGACTTAGAAACTCGCTTAGAAGTAGATATTTTAGGGTATTTGCTATCGCCATATTTGTTCCTTTATTTTGCGTGATTACGGCATTAGATTTCATTTATTCCGTGGAATTATCGGGATTTTTATTATAACCTTCCTCCGCTTAAGAACCGGTGAAAGCAGGCGAAATTCTGTCGCAAAATTTTATAATAAATTAGGATCCACCTTAAATTAACGCGCTAAATTTAAGGTATGAATTTGGAATTTTAACAAAATAAAATTCGGCGCACTACTTTCGATTTGCGTTAGCAAGCATCAGCTTTATGCGGTTTTCTTGATTTACCGCGCTTGCGCCCGGGTCGTAGTCGATAGCGGCGATGTTTGCTTGCGGGTAGTTCTGTTTTATCTTTCGGATCATTCCGCGCGCAATAATGTGGTTTGGCAGGCAACCGAAGGGCTGCGCGCACACGACGTTTTGTATGCCGTGGCGCATGAACTCGACCATCTCCGCCGTCAGCAGCCAGCCCTCGCCCATCTTCACGCCGTGACCGATGTAGCCGTCGGCGGCGGCGCGAACCTCACTAAATGGGCTCGGCGCGCGAAAGCCGAAGCGCTTCATCTGCTTAATCATCATGCGCTGGAAAAATTCCACTACCTTAGCGACCGCAAGCGAGCCGTAATACGCCGCGCCGCCCTTGCCGTAGAGCTGCTTGTCGTAGACCGCATCGTAGATGCAGGTAAGTACGAAGTCCATCAGCCCCGTATTTACGGGCTCGGCATTTTCGCGGATGAGGTAGGCGTTTAGGCCGTTGTTGCCGATGGGCGAGTATTTAAGATAAATTTCGCCCACGATGCCTACTTTTACTCGCGGCTTATCGTCGCGCTCGATTTTAGCGAACTGCGATAGGATAAATTTGAAATTTTTCTTGAGATTGAAAAACGATCTTTGATCGGTCAAATTTTTGATCCGCTCGGCGCAGAGTTCGTAAATTTCATTCGTTTGATTTTTGATCTTTTCGTAGGGCTTGCACTGATTATACAGCCCCATCATCAAATCGCCGTAAAATATCGCGGCAAAGAGCTTTAGAAGCGATTTTTTGCCAAGGCTAAATTCATTCTCATCTAGCGAGCCGAAATTTAACGAGATCGCGGGGACGTAGCTAAAGCCGCTGTCCTCAAGCGCTTTGCGAAGCAAATTTATGTAGTTGCTCGCTCTGCAGCCGCCGCCCGTTTGGCTGATGAGAAGCGCCACCTTGTGCGTATCGAACTCGCCGCTTTTTAGCGCATCGATAAACTGCCCGATGACGAGCAGCGCGGGGTAGCACATGTCGTTATGCACGCTGCGAAGCCCTTCCTCGACGATATTTTGACGATTTTCGCCGAGCAAGACGCTCTTATAGCCCTCGTCGCGTAGCACGCCTTGCATAAAGCGAAAATGCGGATCGATCATCGTGGGGATCAATATCGTGTGGGTCGCTTTCATATCTTTCGTAAATTTAGCAAACATTAGCACGCATCCTTTCTTGCTTCTTGTTGCGCGCCTTGCCTCTCGCGCTCTATCATGGTCGCTTTTAGGCTACGCAGACGAATTTTAACGGCGCCTAGGTTCGTAACCTCGTCGATTTTAAGTTGAGTATAAATTTTACCGTTTTGACGCAGTATGTCGCGCACCTCGTCGCCCGTGATCGCATCTATCCCGCAGCCGAAGCTCACTAACTGCACCAGCTGCATGCGCGGGTATTTACAGATGAACCGCGCCGCGCTATAAAGCCTGGCGTGGTAGGTCCATTGATTAAGGCTTTTCGTCTGCACCCTGCTAAGCGGCAGCGCGTCCTCGCTAAGCACTATAAAGCCCAAGGAATTTAGATAGCGATCAATACCGTGATTTATCGTCTTGTCGATATGATACGGACGACCCGCTAGCACGACGGCAGACGCACCGCTAGCCTTAATCTCTTTTAGGGTCTCCTCGCCTTTTATTAAAACGGTATTTTTATAGTTTTGCAGCTCCTTAAGGCCTTGCAAGACGGCGTTTTTCACGGCGTCGGAATGAAATTTATACCCGGCGTCCGCGAGCTCAGCCTGCATCGTTTTGCAAAACGAATCTTGCATGTTAAGGTCCACATGCGGATAGAAGAATTTTTTCTCCTCCAGCGCGCCTACGTTCGCGCGTATCAGTTCGGGATAGTATGCGACTACGGGACAGTTGTAGCAGTTCTCGCTGATATTTTCATCCAGGCTGTAGCTCATACACGGATAAAAGATGAAATCCACATCCTTGTTTAAAAGATCGTAGATGTGGCCGTGCACGCTTTTAGCCGGATAGCAGACGGTATCGCTCGGGATGCTCTGGCTTGCTAAAAACAACGTCTCTTTTCGCGGCTTTTGTGACAGCATGACGCTCATACCTAAATTTTCAAAAAACGCGCTCCAAAACGGGATCATCTCAAACATATTCAAAACAAACGGAATTCCGACTCGCGGTGCGTCTTGCTTCGGCGGCTTACGATATTTTCGCAAAAGCTCGTTTTTAAACTCAAATAAATTCGTAATGTCGTGGCGGATCTCCTTGCCCGCGCCGCGCTCGCATTTATTGCCCGAGACGAATTTAGTATCGCCGAAGTAGCTGATCGTAAGCGGGCATTTGTTCGTACAGAGCTTGCAGACGCTAAATTCGCTGTGATGAGTGAAATTTTCAAGCTCTGCACGACTGATCATATCGGTATGCTCGTTCGCGTTATTTTTAGCAAAAAGCGCTGCGCCGTAAGCCCCCATAAGTTCGCTAATATCAAGGCGAATCACATTTTTTCCGAGCTCTTTTTCGAAAGCGCGCAGTACAGCGTTATTTAAAAAGGTACCGCCCTGCACTACGATGTTTTGACCCAAATCGTCGGCGTTTCGCACTCGGATGACCTTATAAATCGCATTTTTGATGACGCTAATAGCAAGTCCAGCGCTGATATCCTCGATCGTAGCGCCGTCTTTTTGAGCTTGCTTAACCGAAGAGTTCATGAAGACCGTGCAGCGGCTACCAAGCTTAGCGGGATGGGTTGCAAAAAGGGCTAGGTTTGCAAAATCTTTAATGTCGTAACCCAAAGAATTTGAAAAGGTCTGCAAAAACGAGCCGCAGCCCGAGCTGCACGCCTCGTTTAGCACGATAGAATCGATATTGCCATCTTTAATGGAGAAACACTTGATGTCCTGACCGCCGATGTCTATGATGAAATCGACCTTTGGATTGAAGTGGCGCGCGGCGCTGTAATGCGCGATCGTCTCGACTATACCGTAATCGAAGCGAAAGGCGGTTTTAATGAGATCCTCGCCATATCCGGTAACGCCGCTGCCCTTGATCTTGATGCGACCCTCGCAAAGATCGTATAGCTCCTTAAGACGCGGCAGCAGGATATCGACCGGATCGCCTTTATTGGAGGAGTAAAATTTATACAATAGTTCGTAGTTTTCGCCCATCAACACGACCTTGATCGTAGTACTGCCACAATCCACGCCCAAATACGCATCTCCGCTGTAGGTGTGGATATCCACCTTAGGCACGCTCGCGCGGGCGTGGCGAGCGGTGAACTCGTCAAATTCCGCCCTGTCTTTAAAAAGCGGCGGCTCGGCTTCCAGCGCGGTTCTATCGGGCTCCTTTTTTAAAAGCGCGATCGTCTCATCTAAATTTAACGTCTCGCCCGTATCTTTTGCGTACAGCGCGCTACCGTAAGCTACAAAATAAGGCGCAATGTCGGGGAAGGTCGCAGTTTCGTCAGTGAGCTTTAGCACCTCTTTAAAGCGCGCCTGAAGACCTTTTAGGAAAAACAACGGGCCGCCCAAAAACAGGATATTGCCCTTGACTTCGCGACCTTGCGCGAGCCCCGAGATCGTCTGCTCGACGACCGCGGCGTAGATACTAGCGCAAATATCCTCTTTTCTAACGCCCTGATTTAGTAACGGCTGAATGTCGCTTTTGGCGAACACACCGCAGCGTGAAGCGATCGGGTAAATTTTATTCGCTGCAAAGCTTAGACGGTCAAGCTCTGTGATATCTAGATGCAAAAGGTTGGTCATCTGATCGATAAATGCGCCGGTGCCGCCCGCGCACGAGCCGTTCATTCGCTCCTCAAGTCCGCCCGTGAGAAATAAAATTTTAGCATCCTCACCGCCCAGCTCGATGACGATGTCGGTCTTCGGAAACATCCGCTTGACGCCGAGCGAGGTAGCGAAAACCTCTTGGACGAACAGAATTTTGCAATTTTTGGCGATACCCATGCCCGCCGAACCCGCTATGGCCACGCTGAATTGCTCGCCTGCGTAGGTTTTTTGGATTTGCAAAATTTTATCCAGCACCAGCTCTTTGGGCTTTGCTAAATGCCGCTCGTAGCTCTTGCTTAAAATTTCATATTTTTCGTTTAAAACTACCGTTTTAACAGTGGTTGATCCTACGTCAATGCCTAAAAAAATCACATCTCGCTCTTTATTGAATAAATTTTACTCGGCCGAATTCTCAAATTTAGCGCGAGTTTTCTAAATTAAAATTTGCATTTTATAGTAATATTTTTAAACGCAAATAAAATCAGGATATATTTTATCTTTTTCTATCGGAAAAGACGATTTTTAGGCAGTTTAAAATTAAAAATTTTAATGGAAAAGTTACAAAATTTTAGATTTAATGTGAGTAGATTTTGCGCGAAATTTTTTAAAATCTCGCGCATTATAAAAAGAGCTTCTTTTTGAATTGGGAAGCGTAAATTTAAAGGATTATTTTCGAAGTTCTTTGATTTTAGCCGCTTTACCGCGTCTGTCGCGTAAGTAAAATAGCTTCGCGCGGCGAACGCGTCCTTTTCTTAGAACCTCGATGCTTTCGATGCTCTCGCTGTAGATCGGAAAAATTCTCTCTACGCCGACGCTATTAGCGCCGATCTTGCGGATGATAAAAGTCTCGCTGACGCCGTTTCCGCGACGCGCAATGCAGGTACCTTCAAAATTTTGAATTCTGCTCTTATCACCCTCTTTAATCCTGATGGCTACCTTTAAGGTGTCGCCGGCACGGAAATCAGGCACACTTTTGCTTGTGATCTGAGCGTCCTCAAACGCTTGGATATATTTGTTTTTCATAAATTTCCTTTATTTCTGGCGATTTTTCGGTACATATCCGGGCGGAAGAACCTCGTTTTGCATAGCGCCATTTGATTTTTTAAGCTGCGCATTTTAGCGTGATTACCCTTTAAAAACTCTGAAACTATAGGTAAATTTTCAAAAATATCAGGCTTTGCGAACGCGGGCGCCTCTAAAATTCCGCCTTCAAAGCTTTCTTCGACGAGTGAGCTTTCGTTGCCTAAAACGCCCTTTATGTTGCGGCTTATAGCATCGCACATGCAAAGCGCACCGAGCTCACCGCCGGTAAGAACGAAATCGCCTATGCAAAAAATTTCATCTACATATCTCTCGACTATGCGCTCATCGATCCCCTCGTAGCGCCCGCAGATAAAACATAGGCTCTCTTCGCCGCTTAGACGCTTGGCGTCGTTTTGGTTAAATTTTTTACCGGCGGGCGAGAGGTAGATAAACTTGGCGTTTTTAAATTTAGTTCTTACCTGCTCGATCGTCTTAGCAAGCGGCTCTGTACCGATCAAAAGCCCCGCACCGCCGCCGATCATATAATCATCTACCTTTTTATACCGATTTGTCGTGAAATTTCGCGGGTTAAAAAAATGCGTCGAGATTATTTTCTTATCGACCGCACGCTTTAAAATCGAGTCCTCAAAATACGGCGCGATGAGATTTTCAAATAGCGAAACGAAGATAAAATTCATGAGTTTTCCAAAATCGCGCGCGCGTTTTGCGTAAAAATTTTACGTTCGCTAAGCGAAATTTCTTTCACATAGGCATCCACGTAGGGGATGAAAAATTCTTTCGGCAAAGCCTGCGAGATTAAGCTTTCATCCGTTTCTACCTCAAAAAGATAGCCGCTTCCGATCTGCGATATATCCCTTACGCGCCCCAAAACCGCGCCGTCTTCGTAAATTTCAAGCCCGATAATATCGAAGTAAAAGAACTCGCCCTTTTGCAATTTGCAAAATTTCCGCGTGTCCTCTTTGCTTCGGTAAAGAATTTGGTTGGTTAAATTTGCCGCCGCTTCTACGCTTTCGTAATTTTTAAAAACAGCGCTAGAGTTCGCGCCGTTGAAGGATAGAATTTCTAGAATTTCGCCGTTTCGCAGATAAAATTTGGCGCCTTTTTTAAACTGAGAGGGGAAGTCGCTGCGATCAAAAATTTTAACCGCGCCCTTTAGGCCGATAGTCCGACCGAGCTTCGCGACCTCTAAAAGATCATCAGGCATCTTTGGCTTTGACGGTAATTTTATAATTGATCGGATCTTTTGCTTTATAGCCGATGATGACGGTCTTTATGGCGTTTATCATTTTGCCGTCCTTGCCGATGAGTTTGCCGGTGTCGGCCTTGTCGGCATAGACGATGATCTCGGTAAAGTTTTCACCGACTCGCTTTTGCGTAGAGACGGACTGCGGATAGTCGGCGATCAACTTTGCGTATTCTTTTATAAAATTTTCTACCATTTTATTTGCTTGTGATTTGAGCGACCCTATCGCTTAACTTCGCGCCTACGCTCTTCCAGTATGCCAAACGCTCCGCGTCGAATTTGATATTATCGCTCTGTTTTAACGGGTTATAAAAGCCGATCGTCTCGATAAAGCCGCCGTCGCGTCTTTTCCTGCTATCCGTTACCACGATGCGGTAAAAAGGCTGCTTCTTTCTTCCGATTCTTGTAAGCCTAACAACTGTTGCCATTTTTTCTCCTTAAATTTTTGTAAGTTTTAGAACTTGCAGATGGCTAAAACTTAAACATCTGCAAACTCTACCGAGAGGCTATCTCGGTAAATTTTGCCTTTGAGCGATCGAGGCAAGCCCCTGCATACCGCCCTTGCTCGAAAATTTCTTCGCAAGCTTCGAAGCGCCCGCGAACTGCTTCAAAAAGCGGTTCACCTCCACTTGCGAAAGCCCAGCACCGGCAGCAAGTCTGCGCTTGCGCGAATTATTTAGCAGTTCCGGATTTTCGCGCTCTTTTGGCGTCATAGAGTTAATCATCGCTTTGATATGAAGTATCTCTTTGGAGTTTTCCAAATCGATATCTTTTATCTTATTCGCCATTCCCGAAAGCCCGGGGATCATGCCGATTAAATTTTTCATATTGCCGAGCTTTTTCACGCTTTCGAGCTGATTTACGAAATCGTTAAAATTAAACTCGCCCTTTTTGATCTTTTTGTTCAAAGCTTTAGCTTCTCTTTCGTCGAAAACGGCACTTGTTTTCTCGGCTAGCGTCGCTAAATCGCCCTCACCCATAATGCGACCGGTGATTCTATCGGGTATAAAGCCCTCCAGATCAGCCACCTTCTCGCCGGTTCCGATAAAGCGAAGCGGGATGCCAAGCTGCTGCGCGATACCGAGAGCTACGCCGCCTTTGGTATCTGCGTCAAATTTGCTTAAGATCACGCCCGTTAGGCCTAAAATTTCATCAAATTTAGCGGCCGTTTTAATGCCGTCTTGACCGCTCATAGCGTCCGCTACGTAAAAAATTTCATGCGGATTTAGAGCTTTTTTCATCTCCGCAAGCTGTGCCATAAGCGCCTCGTCTATCGCAAGACGTCCCGCCGTATCTACGAGCAGCGCGTCATAAAGCCCGCTCTTGGCCTTGCTTAGCGCCTTCTGCGCAACCTTTAGCGGATCGCTCTCACCCTCGATGAAAAATAGCTCGATCTCGTTTGCTTCGCAAAGCTGGCGGAGCTGCTCGACCGCGGCTAGGCGCTGCAAGTCGCACGCTGCGACCAAGACCTTTTTTTTACGAAGTTTCAGATAGTTCGCGAGTTTTATCGTGCTTGTGGATTTTCCGCTTCCTTGAAGTCCCGTCATCAAAGCTACCGTAGGAGGCGTGCTAGCGAATACAAACCCCTGACTGCTGCCTCTAGGCGCCGTTAAAATTTTAGTCAAATTTGTCTTGATAGACTGCAAAAACGGCTTCTGTCCTATCGTGCCGATGCGAAGATCGGCTTCGACGAGCGCCAAAAAATCCTTTACGACTTTGTGGTGTACGTCGGCCTTTAAAAGCGCCTTTTTTAGCGTCTCCAAGGCGTTTTTTAAAGCTTTTTCGTCATCGATTGTTTTTAATTTATTGACCGCGTTTTTAAACGACTCGCTTATGATCTCAAACACTTTGATCCCTTATAAAATTTTTAAACTTGCGATGTTACCTAAAATTAACTTAAAAGCCATTGAATATCAGAGATCCTTAGGAATTTCAAAGCCGAATTCGTTGAAGCTTGTACCTAGCGGGGCTTTAAATTTCAGCCCCAAAATTTCGGTCTCGTACGAGTGCAGAAACATACGCTTCGAGCGGCTTTTAGCGTATTTTTCATCGCCTATTACGCCAAATCCCGCATTTGCCAGATGCACGCGGATCTGATGCGTCCTACCCGTCTCGATCCGCACTTTTACGAGCGATTTTTTGCCGCTTACCATAAGCGGATAAACCTCGCTAAATGCGCTCTTGCCGTTTGGCGAAATTTTAGAAAATGCGCCACTTCTGGTTTTTATCGTCAAAATCGGCTCATCAAATTTCATCTCTTCGCTCACGATCCCTTTAACGATTGCGATATAGCTTTTTTTCACGCGTAAATTTTTAAATTCCATAATCGCCGCCTCGCGAAATTCTTCGTTTTTGTACAGCAACACGACGCCGCTGGTTTCCTTATCCAGGCGGTTTAGAAGCCCGAATTTGTAGATTTTTTCCAAATTTTCGCTACTCATAAAGGGCGGCTTATTGACCGCCAAAACGTTCTCATCCTCGTAAATGATCGCGGGTTTTGCGGGCTTCATCACGCTAAATTTAGTATTTTCGCCGAGCATCTCGCGCGCTAGAGCGATCTTTGCGCCGCGCGCGCTTACAAGCCCCGCGTCGATGAGGGCCTTGGCTTCGTTGTGCGAGATGTTTTCCTGCGCCGCCAGCAGCTTGTAGGCTTTTTCTTGCATTAAATTCTTTCCTTAATTAAATTTTCTATCTCTTGCAGATCGCAAATTTTATCTATCTGCGTGCCCTTTAGCGGCTCTTTTAAAGCGTTTGAAATTTCGTTCGCCTCGCACAGAGCGATGTTTTGTACGAGCGCGTACAGCGCCTTTTGATTATGAAAAAATCGCCCGCTGATGATCGGCACGCCGAAGCTCGCCGCCTCGATCGGGCTATGTCCACCGATATTGCGCAAAAAGCTGCCGCCCAAGATCACGACGTTTGAAATTTTATAAAAGTTCGCTAGCTCCCCGAAGGCATCGAGCAAGATAAAATCGCTCCCAAGCCCCGCGTCGTCGCTAAATCGCTCAAAGCTAAGCCCATGCTCGTGCGCCCAAATCTCACAAATTTCACGCACCTTTTCAAAGCGCTCCGGATGTCTCGGCGCCAGGATGATTTTTAGTTTTTGCGGCGCGGCAGTCGAAGTCGCCGTATTCGGTGCGGTAAAATTTAAAGACGCGCCGTTTAAAGGCGCCGTATTCGGCACGGCGGACGAAGCGTTGCTTGAGCTCGCCGTATCCAAAGAAGCTGCGTTTAAATTTACCGGCTCAAGGGAGCCCGTCTCGCCGTGAAGCTCGGCCGCAGGCAAGCTTTTATCGCAGCGGGCACCCGCTGCGTATGGGTCTTTTTCGAGCACACTCTGCGAGCTCTGAAATTTTATAAAATCATTTAAATTCGATAAAATAAGCTCCTCTTCGCCCTCGTGAGTATTTGAGATCGTAAGCACAAAGCTATTTGCGGCCGCGGCGGAATAGTCCTTCGTCGCAACGGCAATATTCGCGCTTTTCACGTTGCCAGCGACCTTTATATTTTTTGCGCCGAGCTCCCTCAGCCGCGCCGCATCAAGCTCGCTTTGCGCAAGCACCAGATTGATATTTTCAAACGCTTTGCGATAATAAAATCTAAAACGCAGATAACTCGCGTACGAGCGGTCGCTTATGCGCGCATTTAGCAGGATCACGTAGCTTCCGCGCGCCTTGGCGGAACGGATCAAATTTAGCCACAGCTCCGCTTCAAAGATCACCAGCACGCGGCTGCCCGTAAGCCAAAACGGAAGCCAGTTTTCAAACGGCAGGTAGCGAGAGTTTGGCGTAAGCGCGCGCGCCGCATTAAAGCCCGTCTGCGTGGTCGTGCTAAGCGCGACGCTCTCAAATTTAGAAATTAGCGGCGCGAGGGCGTTTACCTCGCCCAGGCTGCAAGCGTGAAAGTGCACCGCTGCGGGGTTAAATTTAGGGTTTTTGTATAGAAAAAATCGCGCCTTCAGGCTAGTGCGGTATTTTTTTTTAAAGCTTAGGATAAAAATAAAAGGCGCAGCGACAAGCCACGCCAAAAACGCCAAGGCGGTGTAGATCACTCGGCTTCTTTATATAAAATTCTGCCGCAATACGGGCAGGTTACGATGTCGTCGCTTTTGATGACCGCGGAATAGGTCTTGTCGCTTATGCGCATAAAGCAGCCGTAGCAGGCCTGTTTGCGCACCGGCGAGACCGCCGTATTGCCCGCCCACTTGCGGATCTTTTCGTAGAATGAGACGGTTTTTGGGTTCATCGCCTGCATTAGTTTATCTCGCTTGGCGTAGATCCCGCCGCGAGCGACCTCGACCTCGCCCATCTCGGCGCTTACCTGCTCTTGTAGGCTTTTTAACTCGGCTTCAAACGCCTCTTGCTTTTCACTCTGCTCTTTTACGAGCGCCTCTTTTGCGGCTACGATCTTTTCTAGCCTTTCGATCTCCTCGTTTGTGGCCTCGAGCTGCTCTTTTGCGATGTCTTCTTCGACGCTAAGAGCTTTGATCTCCTTTTCGGTTTTTGCCGCGCCGCTTTTTTTACCCGTGCTTTTTAGCTTAGACGAAAAGGCGCTAAGTTGCGCGTTTGCTTGTAAAATTTGAGATTTTAGCTCGGCGATCTCCGTATTGAGAGTTTCGATCTGTTCTTTTGCGCCTAAAATTTCGCCGCTTTTTTTGCTTAGTTTCTCCTGCGCGGCCTCGATTTTAGGCTTAAATCCGTCCAGCTGCTTATCGAATTCGCAAAGCTGCACCAATTGGCTTAAATATTTGTTCATCTTTTTCCTTTAATAATACGTAAATGGATTTTTTTGCTCGCTTATTATAACTTCAATTTCGCTTTTTTGCAAGAAAGGTGCGAGCGCGCGCCCAAAATAGCGCTCACTTTCAAAATGATTTATGTCGATCAAACTCACGCCGTTTTCTAAATTTTGAAGCGCCGTGTGATATTTTATATCGCCCGTGATGAAGCAATCCACGCCTAAGCTTTGATTTAGTTCGCTTCCGCTGCCGGTGCAAAGCGCGATATTTTGGATAAAATTTTTCGTCTTTACCGCGCGCAGATGCTCGATGCCGAGTTTGCGCTTTATATCCGCACACAGAGCCTCAAAGCTCAAATCCGCGCGCATGAAAACCAAAAATTCCCGCTCATCCGTAATTTCAAATTTTAAAATTTCGCGCGCTACGAACCCGTTTAAAATGTGCTTGTCAAAGTTCGTATGCATCGCGATGAGAGAGATATTTTTGCGAATCATCTCATAGATCAAATTTGCAGGATATAGCCGCGGATCAAGCGATTTTAGCGGACTGAAAATCAGCGGGTGGTGTACCACCAAAAGCGAGCCCGCCTCCGCCTCGCGCACCAGCTCGCTAGTAACGTCGAGGCTTAGATAGATTTTTGAAATTTCATCATCCAAGTTTCCAAGCATTAGCCTGCTATTATCCCACGCCTCTGCGTCGCAAAAAGGCGCGGCGGCGTTTAAAATTTCATAAATTTCGCCCGTTTTCATAAATCCTACTTTGCGCTTTTATCTGTTTTATTTGCGGAATTTTGCTTATCGCAAGCGTTTTTTAAATTTACGCCTGCGGAGGAAATGGGTGCCGCGCCGCCGTCTTTGCCGCCTTTTTTATCGCTGCACGTCGCGGCGTCCAGCTCGGCGACATATTTTTGCGGATCTGCATAGCAAAGCGCGCAGTTTTTGGCAAGATCGCGGATCTTTAAAATATAATCCTGCCTCTGCGTGACCGAGATCGCTCCGCGCGCGTCAAGGACATTGAACGTGTGCGCCGCGAGCATGCAGTAGTCATACGCGGGAAGCGCCAGGCCGTGCTTTAAGATGCTTTTGCACTCACCGAAGCAGTTTTCAAACTGATTAAAAAGCATTGCGGTATCCGCAAGCTCAAAGTTGTATTTGCTAAACTCAAACTCGCCCCTTTTATGCACGTCGCCGTAGGTTACTAGCCCCGCCTTGTCGTCCCAGACGATGTCGTAAACGTCGTCTTTGTTTTGCAGATACATCGCCAAGCGCTCAAGCCCGTAGGTGATCTCGCCGCTTATGAGCTCGCACGTGATGCCGCCTACCTGCTGAAAATAAGTAAACTGCGTCACCTCCATGCCGTCTAGCCAAACCTCCCAGCCAAGCCCCCAGGCCCCTAGCGTCGGGCTCTCCCAGTTGTCTTCCACGAAGCGGATATCGTGGCTTTTAAGATCTAGCCCCAGCTTCTCTAGGCTTTTTAGATAGAGCTCTTGGATATTATCCGGGCTCGGTTTTAAGATCACCTGAAACTGATAATACGCGCCCAAGCGGTTTGGGTTTTCGCCGTAGCGCCCGTCTGTGGGGCGACGCGAGGGGGCGACATATGCCGCGCGCCAAGGTTTGCTTCCTAGGCTGCGCAAAAAGGTAGCCTGATGATAGGTGCCCGCGCCCGCAGGCATATCGTAAGGCTGAACGAGCAAGCAGCCCTGCTCGTGCCAGTAGTTTTGAAGCGTCAAAATAATCTGTGAAAACGTCATTTTTATCCTTTTATCGATATGTAAATTTAAATTTTATCTTCCGAGTGCTTTTCAAAGTCCGTTTTAAAGGCTCTTTGAAGCTTTGAGCTTTCAAAAAATTTCCAAATTTCAGCCCAGTATTCGCCCACTCTCGTAGGCTCGTTCGCAAAATCAAAAACCGCGTAATCGCCCGCTTCAATACGTAATTTATCGCAGGTTTCATCGCGCTCATTTTTGCAGCACTGCTTCGCGGATTTGCAAGCTTCGTCGTGGCTTTCTTTATGGTGCCCTTCCTTCGAGCAAGTGCCTATTAGCACGGAGTATTCGCCCTGCGCGCCGTTTTCGTAGTCGTAATACGCAGCATAAATTTCGTTTTTCTCGGCGCTGCTTCCGCTAGCGTTAAATTTTAAAAACTCGCCCCACAAATTTGCGATCACCCCTCGCCCGCTCATCTCATCAGCGTTGTTCGTGCAAGCCTTTAGCCCACAAATTTCAAAGCTCTCGCGCAATTTTAAAATTTTCAAAGTTTAGCCCTCAAGCAGCACTTCGATCTGCTCGGAGTCCTTTTTCAGAGCCTCCGCTTTTGCGGCGCGATCCGCCTTTAGCTTCGAGCTTAGCACCTCGTCGCTTAGAGCCAAAATTTGCACCGCCAGATACGCCGCATTTTTCGCTCCCGCCTTTCCGATCGCAAGCGTCGCGACGGGGATACCCGCAGGCATCTGCACGGTCGAATACAGCGCATCTACGCCGCCAAGCGCGCTGCCGCCAAGCGGGACGCCCAGCACCGGCTTGGTCGTATTCGCAGCGACCGCGCCCGCAAGATGCGCCGCCATGCCCGCCGCGCAGATGAAGACCTGCGCGCCCTTTTTCTCGGCGTCCGCGACGTATTTAGCCGTGCGGGCGGGGCTTCGGTGCGCGGAGGAGACGATCATCTCGTACGCCGCGCCGAATTCGTTTAAAATTTTAGCCGCCTCGTAAACGACCTCGTAATCGCTCTTTGAGCCCATTATTATAGAAACAAATTTCATTCTATCTCCTTTCTTAAAAAGCAAAACTTCGCGAGCTTCGCGGGCAGCTTAATCTCATTTAGATTGCCGCTGTGAATCTCGCTAAATTCCTTACCGCTACGACTTTGCAGCCTCTTAAATTTCAAATAAGGCTTGCCGCTAAGCTCAAAAATTTCGCCGATCTCATTATCGCAAGGGCAAATTTCAAAGCCGCGCGGAGTAAAAATTTCATACGAAACGCCTGGCAAAATTTTATCTTTGACGCTTATGAACTCGCCATCCTGCGAGATCGCGCAAACCTGATGCGTACCAAGCTCGATGCTGCGGTCTAAATTTTGCGTATCCTCTCGCTCGTACGGGCGCTTTATCAAATATCCGTCGCTAAAGCCGCGGTTTTTAAGCGTCGCAATCTCGCGCTCGTAAACACCGGCCTCAAATTTATCGCTCGCGGCATCGTCGATCGCCGCGCGGTAAGCGTTCGTGGCGCATGCGACGTAGTATTCGCTCTTGGTGCGCCCTTCGATTTTGAAGCTATCGATCGCGCCCGTTTGCATGATCTTTTGCACGTGCGAAATGAGGCTAAGATCCTTCGCGTTCATTACGAAAGTGCCCTCCCCTTCGCGCTCTTGTAAGCGGAAAAGCGCGCTGGTTTCAGGATTTTTAGCGTAAAGCTCGTAGTTAAATCTACAGTCGTTCGCGCAGCTTCCGCGGTTGCTAAAGCGCCCGCTTTGCACTGCGCTAACAAGACAGCGCCCGCTGTATGCGAAGCACATCGAGCCGTGTACAAAAATTTCAATCTCGAGGTTCGGAATTTTTTCTTTGATTTCTACGGCGTCTTTGAGCGTCATCTCCCGCGCCGCGACGATGCGAACGGCGCCCAGCTCCGCCCAAACCTGCGCGTCGAGATAATTTAGCACGTTAGCTTGGGTAGAGACGTGAATCGGAATTTCTGGAGCTACGGCTCGCGCGAGGCTCGCGACGCCTGGAGTTGCGATTAAAATTCCATCCACGCGCAGATCGCGAAGAAATTCCAAATGCCTTTTGATATTTTCAAGCTGACCGTTGGTCGCAAAGCCGTTCACGGTCGCATAAAGCTTCTTGCCGCGCTCGTGCGCGTACGCGACGCCCTGCGCGAAGCTTTCCTTACTAAATTCCTTCGCGCTTCGCTGGCGCAGCGAAAATGAGCCTGTGCTTGCATACACGGCGTCCGCGCCGTAAGCCAGGGCGATTTTTAGTTTCGTTAAATTCCCAGCAGGAGCTAAGAGTTCGGGTTTTTTCAAATACATTCCTAGTGATTTTTTAAGCGCGATTTTACTACAATTTAGCCAAAATTTTATTTAAGGAGCAGTTGATGCGAGCCGATCTACACAACCACACCTATCTTTGCAACCACGCTAACGGCGAGCCGCGACAGTATTTGGAAGCGGCGATCGCACGAGGTATAGAAATTTTCGGCTTTGCGGATCACGCGCCGATGAACTTCGATCAAAAATACCGAATGAGCTTCGAGCAGATGGAGCTTTACGAGCGGATGATTAGAGATCTGCGAGATGAGTTTAGCGAGCGGATCGATGTGCGGCTAGGATACGAGGTCGATTTTATGACGAAACGGGAGCTAATGGATGAGCGGATTTTTGCGCGCGAGGTCGATTATCTCATCGGCTCGGTGCATTTTTTAAACAACTGGGGCTTTGATAACGAGGAATTTTTAGATCAGTGGAGCGGGCGCGAAATAGACGACGTTTATCGCGAATACTTTGCGCTGATCTGCGCGCTGTGCAGAAGCGGTAAATTCGACATTTTAGGGCATATGGATCTGATTAAAATTTTTAAATTTACTCCGAAAAAAGATATTAGAGTTTTAGCGGGCGGCGCGATAAACGCGATCAAAAAAAGCGGCATCGTCGTGGAGCTAAACTCCGCGGGGCTTCGCAAGCCTGCAAATGAAATTTATCCAAGCGACGCGCTTTTAGAGGTGCTTGCGGATGCGGACGTGCCGATCACGCTTAGCTCGGACGCGCATTCGGTAGCTCAAGTGGCGCTAAATTACGATAAAATTTACGCCAAAGCGCGCGAGTTCGGCTACGAGCGGATCGCAGTTTTCAAAAATCGCGAGCGGCAGTTCGTAAATATAGCGTAAATTTACGGCAGCCGCTTTTAAATTTTAAAAGGCGCTGTCGGCGAGAAATTTTAAAATTTCAAAAGCCTCGATGGCGCAAAATTTTAAAAATCGCGGCGCGCAAAACGGCGCAGATAAAGTCGAATTTCAACTAAATAATGTTAAAATCCGCCGTTAAATTTAGCCCAAATACGGGCGGAAAAAAGGAAAAAATATGGGAAAATTTGTTAATGACGTGAAGGAATTTTTTAAATTTTGCGATGAAAATGAGGTCGAGTTCGTAGATTTCAGATTTACCGATCTAAAAGGCACCTGGCACCACGTCTCCTACAACTATAAGCGCCTACCGAAGGACTTCGCCGACGGAATTCCGTTCGACGCGAGCTCGGTAGCGGCGTGGCAGCCAATCGATAAATCCGATATGATGCTAAAGCCCGACGTAGAAACGGCGTTTTTGGATCCGTTCACCGCGGACGTTACGATCATCGTCATCTGCGACGTTTACGACATATACAAAAACGAGCTTTATGAAAAATGCCCGCGCTCGATTGCCAAAAAAGCCGAGCAGTTTCTGCAAACCACGGGCCTTGGAGATACCTGCTATTTCGGGCCTGAGAATGAGTTTTTCGTTTTCGACGACGTAAAGATCATTGACGATATGAACTGCGCGATGTTTAAGGTAGATACCGAAGAGGGGCATTGGAATAGCGGCAAAAACTACAAAGACGGCTTTAATAGTGGCCACCGCCCGGGCGTAAAGGGCGGCTACTTCCCCGTCCAGCCGGTCGATTCGATGGTCGATCTGCGCGCCGAGATGCTAAAAGTGCTTGAACAGATCGGGCTTGAGACCTTCATCTGCCACCACGAAGTAGCGCAAGGCCAAGGCGAGATCGGCGTTAAATACGGCACTCTCGTCGAGGCCGCCGACAACGTGCAAAAATATAAATACGTCGTAAAGATGGTCGCGCACCTAAACGGCAAGACCGCGACCTTTATGCCGAAGCCGCTCTACGGCGATAACGGCAGCGGAATGCACGTGCACCAATCGATCTGGAAAAAGGGTAAAAACACCTTTTACAAAAAGGGTAACTACGCAAATTTAAGCGACGCGGCGAGGTGGTATATCGGCGGCGTACTAAAGCATGCGCGCAGCGTCGCAGCGTTTACGAACCCGAGCACCAACAGCTACAAGCGCCTAATTCCCGGCTTTGAGGCGCCGTCCATTCTAACTTATTCAAGCCAAAACCGCTCCGCTTCGATCCGCATCCCTTATGGCAGCGGCGAGCACTCGGTGCGCGCGGAGATGCGCTTCCCGGATAGCACAGCATGCCCGTATTTGGCGTTCGCGGCGATGCTGATGGCGGGCATCGACGGTATCAAAAACAAAACCGAGCCGGTCGGGCCGATGGATGAGAATTTATTCAAGCTGCACCTGGATGAGATCCGCGAGCGCGGCATCGAGCAGCTTCCGCACACGCTTCGTGGCAGCCTAGAGGCGGTGATACGCGATAATGAGTATCTGCGCCCGATAATGAGCGAGCTTTTTATCGAGACCTATCAGCATTTTAAATTTGAAACTCAGGTTTGGCCTTACGAGGCGCGCCCTACGCCGTTTGAGTTTGCGACGAATTATTCGTGCTAAGACGGGCTTATTTTATGCCGCGCCGCCCGGTTTTTGCGATGCGGTGCGGCATAGAGCCTTGGAATTTTAAAATTTTGCCGCGCAAGAGCTTTTAAAATTCTACCGCATGCGCGAACTTAAATACCGCCCGTGAAGCTTCAACTCTTTTACTCTAAACGCGAAATTTTATACTTTCTGCTCATTTTGCTTGGAATTTTATCGATAAATTTAGGCGTGAAATTTTATGAATTCAAAGAATTCCGCGCGAAAAACTACGCTTTTTACGACGCGCAAATTTTAAACGCCTACGCCAAAACGAACGAGCGCGGCCGCACCTACACGGTGCTAAAGCTCAAAACGGCGGATTTCACCCTCTACACGACTGCCGGGCTCGGGCGGGAATTTCACCGCTTCGCGCGCGTAAATATCGGCATCGTAACGAAAAACGTAAAATTTTTAGATTTTTTAAAGCAGCGCTTTTACGCGCCAAATTTTAAAATCGGAGACGAGACCGCGCCCTCCGGGGCAAAATGGCGCGCGATAAGCTTCGTTCGCGCTCAGCACGAAGATGAGATGACGGCGGATCTTTACTCCGCGCTGTATTTTGCGACCGAAATTTCAAAACCGCTGCGCGCTAGCGTGACGAACTGGGGCATAGCGCATATCATCTCGATCAGCGGTTTTCATCTGGGCATTATCTTTAGCACGGTCTTTCTGCTTGCAATGCCGATCTACCGCTATTTTCAGGATCGCTACTTTCCGTACCGCAGCGCTAAGCGCGATCTTAGCGTCTTTGTGATCGTGCTGATGAGCGGATATCTCTTCGTGCTTGATTTCACGCCGAGCTTTCTGCGCTCGCTTGCGATGTGCTGCGTGGGCTTTTACCTCGCGATGCGAAATTTCTACGTACTTAAATTTACGAACCTCTTCCTAACGATCGCGCTTCTGCTTGCGTTTTTCCCGCACTTAGCCTTTTCGATCGGATTTTATTTCTCCTGTCTGGGCGTGCTGTATATTTTCCTCTACCTGCACCATTTCGCGCCTAAATTTAAGCTCTGGCAGAACGTCATACTTTTTAACCTCTACGTTTGGCTCAGCATGAACGCGGCGGTCTATTATTTCTTCCCGACCGCCTCGCTGCAGCAGCTTAGCGTAATGCCGCTGGGATACGTGTTCGTGATCTTTTATCCGCTAAGCATCTTTTTGCATCTATTCGGGCTCGGCGGCGCGCTCGATACGCCGCTGCTTGCGTTTTTAAATTTTACTTTGCCGAGCTTTCAAGCGCAAATTCCGCCGCTTCTTTTCGCGCTCGCAAACATCTGCGCGCTTGCTGCGATAAAGCTTCGCTACGCAGCGCTTGGCTGTGCGATAATCGGAATTTCGCCGATATTTTTTATAACGTAGCGCGCGAAAATTCCAGCGGGAATTTTATCCGTTGGAATTTTATGCTAAAATCGCGCTTCAAATCTCATAAAGGATCAAAATGTTTATTGCAAACCTCACCTACGTCAAAGAAGCAAGCGAAGCGGACCGCTTTATCAACGAGCACAACGCGTTTTTGGATAAATTTTTCGCGGCGGATAAATTTATCTGCTCGGGGCGCAAAGTCCCTCGCACGGGCGGCATCATCTTAATCAACGCCAAAGACCGCGCGGAGCTTGATGAGATCATCGCGCAAGATCCGTTCTTTCAAAACGGCGTCGCAAAATACGAGATCATAGAATTTGCGCCGACGAAATTTGCGCCCGAGTTTTGGAGGCTTTTCGGCGAATAAAAGATGCGGGTTAAATTTTAAAATTTATGCGCTCAAACACGCCTCTGAAATTTAGCCGTTTTGCGCGCGAGATGAAATTTTAACCCGAATTAAAAGCCGAAACGCGGCGGCAAATTTAGATAAGCTTAAAACCGAAATTATGCAAAAACGGCTAAATTTAAAGGAGATCGGGTGCTGATAAAACTGCGGCTCGCGAAGCCGCAAGATGCGGACGCGCTGCTTGAAATTTACGCGCCCTACGTAAAGCAAACGGCGATCAGCTTCGAATACGACGTGCCCGGCGCCGCGGAATTTGCGGAGCGAATCGAGCAGACGCTGCAAAGATACCCCTATCTGCTCGCTTACGTAAGCGACGAGGCGGCATGCGCGGACGACGAACGGAATGAAAATTTTAAAATTTCTGCGAGCGCGGCGGGCGCAGGGAGTGAAATTTTACGTGCGAACGAAGCGCGAAATTGCGCAAGCGGTGCGGCAAAACAAAATGGCGCAAATTTAATCGCCTCGGCAAAACAAAGCGGCGCAAATTTAAAACACGGACAAATCCTCGGCTACACCTACGCTTCGGTTTTCAAAGAGCGCGCGGCATACGATTGGTCGGCGGAAAGCTCGGTTTATGTATCACAAAACGCGCGCGCTTTTGGTATCGGCAGGCTGCTTTATGAGGCGCTACAGCGCGCGCTCAGGGCTCAAAACATCGCAAACATGAACGCTTGCATCGCTTGTGGGGATGACGAATACTTAAACGACGCGAGCGTACGATTTCACGAGCGCATGGGCTTTCGCTTCGTCGGAAGATTTCAGCGCTGCGCCTATAAATTCGGCCGCTGGTACGATATGGCGTGGATGCAAAAGCCGATCGGCGAGCATCTGCAAAATCAGCCTGCGATGAGACCTTTCGCGCGCTTTAGAGATGAAATTTGCGCGAGCGCGGGCATTGAAATTTAATTTAAAGGAAAAACTTTGACCCATTTTATCATTGACGACGAAAATATCGACGTAGATAATATCTTCGACGTCGTAAATCTCAAAGAGGGCGACGAGCTAAATATCGTCTCCAACACCGCCAAAAAGATCGGCGCCTTAACCCTTGCGCGCCTATCGAAGATGGGCGTTAGCATAGGCGAGGTTTTTACGATCGGCAAGCAAAGAAAGGACTTCGCCGATAAGATCATCGTGTTTTTGATGGGCAAACTCTGCGGGCAGGAGGGCAAGATCGGCATCGTCAGCAACGATAAATTTTACGACGACGTGATAGAATTCTTTAATAATCTAAACTACCGCAAAAATCCTAAATTTGAAAAGATCAGTCTAGCCTCGCACGCCGCAGGGGCGAGCGCAAAGCAAGGCAAAGCAAACGGCATGGCGGAGAAAAAAGCCCAAAAAGCGGAACCGAAAACTACAAAGCAGGAGCTAAAACCTCAAAAGCAAGGGGCAAAAGCCGCAAAACAAGAGCCTAAAACCGCGAAGCAGGAGCCGAAGGCTGTACAACAGGAACAAAAAACTGCAAATTCTAAAATCGCCAAAGCGGACCTTGCCGCAGCGGAGGCGCTGATCCCGCAGTGCGTGAGCCTGCAAGCCCTCTATGCCGCGTGCGTCGCAAAGCTCGGCAGAGCCAAAGGCTGCGAGGCCTACCGCGAGATCAAGGACGGCGCGCGGGCGCGATACGCGAGCATCGCCTACGATAGCGACCTAAAAGACGGCGCCGTAAGGCGAAACGCGATCAAGCTCTACCGCGAAAGCGGCGGCGATATGGCGGAATTTCACAATAAGCTGACGAGCGAATACAAACACGCGGGGCCTGAAATTTACAAAGAATTTAAAGAAAAACTCGTCGGAAAGATGCTCTAGGCGCCTCGGGCACTGGGGTTTGAGGCGCAGCGATAGTATGCGTCGCGACGTAGTGGCTAGAGCATGATCGGGCGACGTTAAGATGCATCGTTGCGGCGCGCGGTATGGTACGGCGCAGCATAAGTGCGCCCGAAATGAAACTATTTGCTTGCGCGGAGTCGGTTTTATTTTGCCGTATATGACGAAGCAGAGCCCGGGCACTTAGGCATAGCAGCAGAGTAAAGATATGTAGGATAAATTTCATTCTGCTAAGTCTAATATGGGTTTAATCATAGTCGAAGTCTTCCAAATCATACCCGAAGGTATACAAAGTCTTTAAGGCTAGCTCTCTGACCTCTACCCAGGATGGATTGAGATGGACTAGGTATTCGTAATCATCCGCCTCTAATAAGCTGCGGTCGTTAAAATTTTTATCTATAAGTTCCACAAGTACCCTCAGCGCATCCCTCTCGTATGGCAGGAAACAAAATTCAAATTGTTCCAATAGGGCATTTTTACATTCAGTATATAAAAATTCTACCATTTCTAATGGGCTTTCGTAATATTCAACCGCGGGATGTATCAAATGATCAACTTGATATTCCAAAGAAGCCATACGGCATAGATTAGCCATAAGCCCGCTTTTCCTAAATATCTCTTTTCCGTTAATTTGCATTTGGGTTTCCTTTTATTGTATATGGTTTCTCGGACTTAATCATAGTCGAAGTCATCCAAATCATAGCCGAAAATATGCAAAGTTTTTAAAGCTAATTCTCTGACCTCTATCCAGGATTTATTGTGATATACCAAATACTCACCTATGCCTTCTAGTAAGCTTTGATCTTTAAAGTATCTATCTATAAGCTCCAAAAGTTCTCTTATTGCATCTCTCTCGTATGGTAAGAAACAAAATTCAAATTGCTCCAATAAAGCGTTCTTGCATTCGGTATATAAAATATCTGCCATTTCAGATGGGCTTTCATATTCGTAGATTGTGGGATGAACGATATATTTGTCCTGATATTCAAAAGAGGCCATGCGACATAAATTATACATAAGCCCACCTTTCTCAAATATCTTTTTTCCGTTAATTTGCATTTGGGTTTCCTTTTATTGGGATATGAGTTTGCCTGCATTATATCGTAATATATTTTTAAAATTCTCACAGAAATTATCATTTTATAAAACTACTATTTTAAAAGTATAATTTGTTTTAAGGTCTTTTTTGCACACCCCCTTAAATCCTCTTCACTTAATGGATTACCTACCGTATCATCACCCCTCAACTCTTCGTCTGGTTCAAATTCATCGATGTCAGTAAGAAGTCTATTAAGCGGCTCATAATATTCATCGGGAAAATTTTTATCATTCATAAATTTATCCCAATATATCTTTTCAAATTCAAATACGTCGATTCTGTTTTGCAAAAAATCCTCTATTATTTTTATATATTCCTCTATCATAAGAGCCCCTTTCAGATATATTTTTAATCGCCCGCCGCTTTAATACTTAGAACCGACCATAAATCACTACCTATATTCACGCCTTCGCATAAATTTTTTATAATTGTTAAGTCGTTAGAAGAAATTTTTATATCATATTCATACATTTGAACCAAAAAATCTTCCAGCGCTATACCATATTCTCCAGCCCTAACCAGCTCTTCCAAATAAATTACAAAGTCGCGCCGACCGACTTCGGTAAATTCATCTTTGTAATTACGAAATAAATTTAAAAATATCAAATCGTTATATCTCATTCGCTGCTTTCCTTAAATTTATTTCTCATCGCCGTCCATTTTGAAAATCTAAATTTAATACTACAAATTTTATACGGCTAGAATAAAATGGCTTAAAAATGCTTATTCTCCTAAATTTCATGTCCCGTACCACTTCGTTACATTTCCCTCTTCGTCGATATCGACCTCTATGTGTTTGTATTTATTGTAGAGGCGCGGAATTAAAATTTCATCATAATATCTTTTGCCGCATTCGGTGATAAACATATACATATTATGATGGCACCACCGATCCGGCTCTTCCCAAAAGGCGCTGTCTGCGTAAGTATAATTTTTTAGAGGTTCGTATGGGCGGGCTACAAAATTATCTAAATTATAAAAGAAATTTTCTCTTAAAATTTTCCATTCTTCAAATTTTTTCATATTTAAATTTATATTGGCGCTAGTTTTATGTTTTATATCGGTATCGATGAAATTATTTAGATAAAATTGCCCAAATAGCATTATTAAAATATCTCTTACATTATCATCGCATAAGCTAAAATTATGAATTAATGTGCTAGCGATAGAATCGGTCTCATAGACTTCGGTGCTTTTCATTAGGCTAAACGCCTCAAGCTCATAAAAATCCAGCAGTCTTTTCCCGCTTGCAACTTGAAAATCTTTAAAAATCTTAAACCTAAAATCTTCCGCTTCGCTAAAGAAATAGACATACGGGCTTAAATTTAGATCGAGCGCTTTTATTCTCATTTTATACCGTCCAAACTATTTTTTTTGCATTTTAGCATTGTTTCGCGTAATAAGCTTTTCCTTGCTGCGTTTCGGTTACGCAAAAATATTTGCTATTTACGCCGACCGGCTCATATTTTTTATCATCTCTTAAAATATTCAAAATTTCAGATTTATCGCATATCTCTTTCGTTTCTGTATCATAACCCCAGTTTGAACTAAACAATCTTATATAACCTTGCTCGTATAAAAACAATAAAATTTCTTTCGCCACTTTAAGCGAATTGGCAACGTTAATAGAATTTAATTCCCAAACGATCTCCCATAAAGAGATATAATCGCCATCCTCGACTATTGCCGATAAAATAGTTAAAAATGTCTTTTTATTCATTTAAAACCGCATTTCCTTTTAATGGAATTTTAACCACCGCACCGTCTTTGCTATTTTTAGCACAAGACTCCAGCGTACAATTTTCATAGAAAAATTTGATTTTATAAAAATTTTCATCCCCTGATGCAACCGCCAATAATAAGCTTTTTATACGGCGAAATCTATCGAAAATATTCGGCTTTGTATCTTCTTGATATTCATACGTTTTAAAACATTCGCTTTTTGCCTCTATATCTATGTCGCGCCAACTTCCGTTTAAAAATATATCATTAGAGATAGAAATAATGCCTTGCATTATTTCTGGGTCCAACTCTTTGTTTTTATAATGCTGCAAAATCTTTTTTAAATCGGCTTCTAGTTTCCAATATTCATCATCGGACCATAAATTATAATCCAAAATCATACCTATGAACGAATTTGCATCATATCTATCATCAAATGCGGTATTTCTATAAAAATTTACAACCTTCATTGCATTAATCCTTTGGAATATACCAAAAACCGCTATTGTCAAGCTTTTCTTTGAATACGATGCTGTTGCACAGAACATTTAATCTTTCAAATCTATCATATATACTAGGCACTACGCCGTCGCTGTTTTTCGCACACAATATATTGCTTACATAAATTTCCGATTTGTCCTCCACGCCGATAACATCATTAAATATCGCTAGTATTGCGATGAAAATTTCTCTTGGAAGCGTTTTTTTATGATAAAAGCTCAAAATCTGCATTAAAGTTTTATCTAACTCCCAATAGTCGCAATCCGACCAGGTTCTTTGATATATAAATTTCCCGACAAACGAATTGATGCTGAATTTATCAGAATTCGTTGAATTCTGGCATAAAAGTTCTAACTCCATTAATCACCGTCCTTTTTCATTTCTTTATTAATTTTAGCCATCTTTATGGCGAATTTGCGTTTATAAAAATCTATTATTTTCTGCTTGGTAACTCTTTAGATAAAATTTCTGAATCAGGATACAATTTTTTCAAAAATTCTATCTCTTCTTGATCTAGCTCATCTAAAACCTCTTCTGTTGGTCTTTCGCTTAAAATTTTTCCATAAACCAAGCTCAATCGCTTATATGCGCGCGGGTTACCGTTCTTTTCAAATTGCCTTATTATAGCAATTCTGCACTCTTTTGTTATTTCGGAATCGCCCATAAAAAGATCTTTTATACCGCAAGAGGCGCTTTGCTCTTTATATAGATAAAATATCCACACAAATAATATTATAGTGGCGGCAATAAAGTAAATTTTATTTTTCATAAAATCTCTTATTCTTATTAGATCCTTACTTATTTTTGGCTTTTTTGGTAAAACGATCAATCATAGAATTTACGATTTAATTAGTAATAAAAGTGGTGTCCTGCGTTGGATTCGAACCAACGACCCCCTCATTAAAAGTGAGATGCTCTACCTACTGAGCTAGCAAGACATCGTAAGAAAGTGGCGCGACGAATGGGGCTCGAACCCACGACCTCCGCCGTGACAGGGCGGCATTCTAACCAGCTGAACTACCGTCGCACCAAAAATTACACTCGCACGCAAGTGCTAAAGAAGTATGAAATCCAAGGATTTCAAAATGGTGGTCGCTGTAGGGATCGAACCTGCGACATCCACCTTGTAAGGGTGGCGCTCTACCAGCTGAGCTAAGCGACCGTTTGGGTTCAAAAAAGAAATGTGATTATATATCTAATACGATTAATTTTCACTTAAACAATGATGAAAAGTCTGAAATTGTGCTATACTTGCGACATAAAATTTTATCAAAGGCTCGGTAAATTTAGATGAAAAAGTTGGTTTTCGCTCTGTTTTTAGCGCTTCAAGCCCCTGCTTACTCGCCGAACGAGATCGTAAACGCCATCGCCGCAGTAGCGCAAAACGAAGGGGTAAAGCCTGAAATTTTATACACCATCGTCAAAATCGAAAGCGACTTCGAGCCCTACACGATCTCCTTTTTGACAAACAAAGCAAACGCCGATTATTTTGCAGGCCTGCGCAATCAAAATATCCGCATCAAAACGAGCAACTACAGCCTAAATTCCAGCAAATGGGTCGTTACGATAATACCGGCAAACGAAATTTACGCCGTGCAGATCGCCAAGTATCTGTACGAGGACGGATTTAGCATTGACGTAGGACTCGGGCAGCTAAACGCCGTAAATTTCAGTCAAAATGAGATCGATTATATATTCAACCCGATGTATAACCTCACCAAATGCGCCAAGATCCTGCGCAAATGCTGGAACGCCAAAAATAAAAATATCAAAGACACGATTGAGTGCTACAACTACGGCATGCGCAAGCGCTACTCAAACCCCTACTACAAGCGCTTTTACGAGCATTACGAGAAATTTTTCGGCAAGCCCTATTAAGAGTTAGTAAAATTTCGCTAAAATCGCGCAAATTTTAAAAAAGGATATTTCATGATACTGATCGCAGGACCCTGCGTGATCGAAAGCCGCGAGCTAATAATGAAAGTCGCGGAAAGTTTACGCAAATTTAATGAAATGAGCGGGGTGGAATTTTACTTCAAAAGCAGCTTCGATAAAGCCAACCGCACCAGCATCTCAAGCTTCCGCGGCCCGGGGCTTGAGCGCGGCTGCGAAATTTTAGCCGAGGTAAAGGAAAAGTTCGGCTATAAAATTTTAACCGACATCCACGAAAGCTACCAGGCGGAGCCCGCCGCGCGCGTCGCCGACGTGCTGCAGATACCCGCATTTTTGTGCCGCCAAACCGACCTACTCGTTGCTGCAGCCAGCACGCAAGCGGTAGTAAACATCAAAAAGGGGCAGTTTTTATCGCCACAGGCGATGAAACACAGCGTCGAAAAGGTGCTGCAAACCCGCAGCGCACGAGCTTATACCCCGCAAAGCGACGCGGCATCCGGCGGTACAAAGGCTGCTCAAAACAGCGCCTGCTCCGACGATGCCGAAATTTGCGGCGTGCAAAGCGGCGCTCGAAGCGGTGCGAATGACGGCTCTTCCGCGCTAGGCGCGCAAAATTCTTGCGGTACCGGTCAGAACGCACAAAATTTTATTCATACTTGCGGCGCTAAAATCGGTGCTGAAAGTACCGCTAAAAGTACGGCAACGTCTTGTGTCGCACGAAGCGATAATGAAGCGCAAAACACGCCGCAGCCAAACTTCTCTCATGCTTGCAACGCGCAAGACGGCTCGATAAGTGCCGCGCAGCCAAGCGGCAAAGGGATGCACGATCTGGCGCGCCATTACGGCGTTTGGCTCACCGAGCGCGGCAGTACCTTCGGCTACGGAAATTTGATCGTCGATATGCGCTCGCTGCCGATTATGCGCGAGTTTGCGCCGGTCATTTTCGACGCAACGCACAGCGTGCAGATGCCTAGTATCGGCGCTACGAGCGGCGGCGACTCGCGCTTTGTACCGTATCTCGCGCGAGCGGCGGCGGCCGTGGGCGTGGACGGCTTTTTTTACGAGACGCACCCTGATCCCGCTCACGCACTTTCGGATGGACCGAATATGCTAAATCTACAGCAGCTCGAGCGCATCGTAGCGCAGACGCTCGCGATTCAAAAAGCGCTCGGATTTTAGAGCGAGTGGCTGCAAAATTTCAAATTTAGGCTAGCGAGTTTAAATTTTAATTTCGCTTCGTTGCGCACGCTGGCCGATTTTCGCACTTTGCGCTAAGAAATTTTATATTCCGCAAGGACGTGCTTCAAGCGCAGCGAGTTTGCATATCGCGCGCTAAAGATTTCAAATGTATTGCGATAAAATTTAGCGCATTTATAAATTTACCCCGCACGCTTCATTAAGCCTCGGAGGCTTTGATAAAATTTACGCAGTATAGGGCGATAGCCAGACCGCGAGCGGGGGTGGTTTCGCTGCGCTAAATTTAAAAATTTTAAAAGCCTCGTTCGTATAATTTAGCTATAAATTTTGCGCCGAATTTCGCGACCGTCCGAATAAAACTTTGATGCAAATTTTACGCTCAAATCCCGATCGTCCAATCCGCCATTGCACGAGCCGCCGCATAAAATTTAAGTCAAGATTAATGAGGCGGGGATATAATTTAAGCCTAAAATTCTTTTAAAGGATATTTATGGGTTACGTAGAGTCTAACCTTCTAAATAGCGAAAATGTGATTGCTAAAGCCAAAATTCACTGGGCGGTTTTTATCTCCGCTATCGTCATATTGATTCCCGCGATAGTTGGAATCATAAATAAAGACGATAGGCTTTCATTCATATGCTTTGGCGGTTTTATAGCGGCGCTAATTCACGGGTTTATTGTTTTAAAAACAAACGAGCTCGCTATCACGAATCAACGTATAATCGGCAAAAAGGGTCTTATTAGCCGTGAAACGGTGGAGCTAAAATATGAAAAAATCGAAAGCATATCCGTAATGCAGAGTATCTTGGGGCGAATTTTAAAATTCGGCACCATAGTAGTGCGGGGCACCGGCGGCACCGCGGTTAGCTTCCAATTTATCGCTAGTCCCGTAGCGTTTAAAAATAAAGCGATGGAAAAGATCGGCTAGGCTCCGTCTTGTATATAAATTCAGATAGATTATAAAATCTTACGTCCTAAATTTACCTCAAAAATAAGTGCGATTGACTAAAATTAAAATTACATCCATCGCACCTTTAAATTTTAATCTAAATAACGTAGCTCAATAAGCACTGTGTCGTTCTTTAAAATTCCAAAAAATTCATCGTCATATTAAGACACCACATTTAGTATTTTATCTAAAATTTTGTTTTTGTCGCTATAATGCGGCTTCTTGACCTTTTCGTCTAGTGGCTCAGGACGTTGCATTCTCAGTGCGAAAACGCGTGGTTCAAATCCCGCAAGGGTCGCCATTATGGACTTATACAAGTCTCTTGATTTTAAACGATAAATTTATCCATGATTCTATCATGGACTTTCATACAGCCCGTCAGATCTTAAATAATAAATTTTATCTGCGATTTTATCGATGAAGCTTTTATCGTGCGAGACGATGATCTCGCTTACGTCAAGCTCCGCCAAAATCCCCGCCACGCGCTCCTGCATCGCCTCATCAAGTGCCGTCGTAGGCTCGTCCAGCAGTAGTATCCTAGGCTCGCACACCAGCGCGCCCGCAAGCGCCACCAGCTTTTTCTCGCCGCCGCTTAGATGAAAGGGCACCCGCTCGCGTAGATGTTCGATGCCTAAACGCCGTAGCGTCTCCAGCGCCTTGCGCTCGATCTGCTCTTCACCTAAAATTTCAAGCTTTTTTAGATGGTTGTTTTCGCTGCCCTGCCTTAAAATTTGCGCATTACGACCAAAAAATTTAGAAAAAATTCCACGCCTTTGTTCCACATTTCGTGCTCGTTTTAACCGCTCATTTTGCGCACGCAGGCTAAATGCGACGTCCTCAAACACGCTCGCGCACAAAAACTGATCGTCGCTGTTTTGAAATAAAAACCCGATCTCGTGGCGAAATTTTATAAAATCCTCCGCACACTCAAGCTTCTCGCCGAAAAGCTCGATCTCGCCCTCGCCCCATTGTCTTAGGCCACCTAAAATTTGAAGCAAGCTCGTCTTGCCCTGCCCGTTCGCGCCCAGAATCGCCACTTTTTCCTTATGCCCTACGCTCAAATTTACGCCGCGAAAAATTTCTCGCTCGCCGTTTTTAGCGCTTAAATCCAGCGCCTTAAGCGAACAGCTCATAAGATAGCTCCGATTTTAACAGATACGCACGCCAGCACGAACGCCAAAAACGAGGCCTCCGAGACGCCCAAACCATCGCGACGTTCGTAAAATAGCCTACCGCAAAACCCTCGCGCGCTCATTACCATGCTTAAATTCCTTGCCTGCTCAAGCGCCGAAATCGCTAAAATCCCGACTAAATTCGCATAAATTTTATAGGTGAAAATTCCGCTCGTCCCTACAAATCCGCGCATCCGCAAAAGAGCTTGCAGCCTCGCTAGATCCGAGCGTAAAAAATTTACGAATCGCCCGCAGCAATACACCAAAGAGCTTAGCTTTTCGCCGAGCCCCAGCCCATAAAATCCGCGCGCGAAAAAATATTCGTCTTTGCCGTAAAATAGCAAAATTGCAAACGCCATTATCAAATTCGCGCGCAAAAATATCACGCCCGCAAGCTCGTAGTTTCCGACCACGGCGGGGCTTAACGCGCTTAAAATCGCAAAGATATTTAATACCGCAAGCCTTGTGCAGACCGCACGCGCAATCGAAATTTTAAGCGCAAAAAGAAGTAGCGGCGGGGCAAAAAACGCTGCGTAAAGCTGTCCGCTAAGTCCGACGCCGAAGCTGAAGATGAAAAACACGAGTAGCGATACTGCGGGGCTCATCTGCGCGCTCTTTTCGCTAGCCACATCAAAGCAAAAAAGCCGAAAATCAAGGCCAAACAAAGCGCGATTTTAGGCGCCTCGGCGGACTGGCTTTGAAACGCCAGGCTCCTGATATCGCTCTTAGGGCTTTCTTTCGGCAAGATGCTTTGCGAGGCGGAATTTTCCAAAGGCTCGGAAGTGCTTGAAATTTTATTTTCAGGCGTACTAGCTTTCGGCACGATATTTTCGGACGCGCTGTCTTCGGACGCGGAATTTTTAGCGGCGTTCGAATTTTGCGGCAAAGGATTTTCAGAAACGTCAGAATTTTGCGGCGTGGAATTTTCAGGATCACCGGAATCCTGCGGCGTAAAGTCCTCGGCGCTAAATTCCATCTGCGCACCGTGCCCTGCACCTCCGTAAATTTGAATAGTAAAATTTTTAGCTGGTATGCGTATGCTCGCAAGTCCCTCTTTATCGGTCTTAGTGCGCAAAATTTCGCGCCCGTCCGCGCTAATTAAAACTTCGCACTCCATGCAGGGAGAATTTTTATAAAAATAGCTATAAATCGCTACCCTATCGCCCTCTTGCGTCGCGAAAAGATGAAGCGCGTGCGAAAATGCAAAAGATGCCAAAACCGTTAAGAAAAATAGCGTTCTCATCGCCTCTGTCCGCCGTAAAATTTCGCAATAAAGCTAAGCGCAAAAAGAGTGATGATCCCTTCCAAAACAGCTAGAATTGCGCCTTCGAGCGAGATAAGCGTCGCGATAGCAAAAAACTCCCGTCCGCTGATGAAAAGCACGAGATCAAGAAGCAGCATCGAGCAGACGATCGGCACGAAGCCCGCCAAAAATAGATAAATTTTTTGCGTGCGCACTTTTAGCTCTTGCGCTTTTGCGGCGGCGGCAAAGAGCCCGCCCAAAACCGCTGGAAAGCCGATAACTGCGGTATTTACGCCGAGCACGCTAAGCCCTCCGAAGCCGAAAAACACCCCTTGCAAAAACAGCGCGACGAAAATCGCCAAGATCGCGCGCGAGCCCAAAAATGCGCCCACGAGCCCGCTTAGCATCAGGTGCATGGAGCTGACGCCCACGGGCAGGTGCACGAAAGAGGCGACGAAAAACAGCGCGCTAAAACATGCGATCCTCGGGATTTCAGACTGCCTTACGCGCCATAAAATCGCCGCTACCGCAGGCGCCGTAACCGCCCAGCCTGCGAGCAGCACGGGCGCGCTCAAAACTCCTTCGCTAATGTGCAAGGCTCGCCTCCTTTAAATAGCCCCTGTTTTTTAGACGCGCAAAAACGCGGGAGCTAGCTAAATTTAAGGCATTTGCGACCTTTGCGATCATTGCTTTGATTGCTACAGATCTTGCTTTTATGGCTTTAATCGCGGCAAAATTTGCGGCTGTAAAACTCGCGGCTTGCGTCCTATCTGCGGCGGCTGTCAGCGCAAGACTCGGAGCGGCCTCGGAACTGCTTTCGGAACCGGTAAATTTGATAAATTTTACGGCTCGCACGGCGCAAGAATTTTCGCTTGCTACAATTGTAGGAGCGGCGAGCAGATTTCGCGACGTAAAATTTAAAGCTCCGGGCGATCTCGGTGCGACGCTTGCGCAGTAAAACAGAGCTTGCGAAATTTTAAAAGGCAAGGTTTTTAGAATTTCAAAAAACGAAATTTTGCGTGCTGATATTTTATGCTCATAGATCCACGGATGTGAAATTTTACGGCTAGAAGCTACTAAGAGCGAATTTCTACCGAGCAAAATTTTACGCGGCAGAGCTTCGCTACTTAAAATTCTACTCAGCAAAATTTTGCTCTGTAAAGTTTTAACCAAACCCCGAAACGCAGACTGCGCGCAGATGCGAAACGACAAAATTCTTCCCCGTAAAATTTTAGCCGCAGAATTCGCTGGAAATTTTACATCGCCAAGCAAAACGCGCGAAAATAAAATTTTAAAGCCCTGCCAAAGCGTAAATTTAAATTTATCCGCAGCCGCGCAAATTTCACCCGAAAAAATAGATCTCACCGAGCCGCTCCCCTATTTTTTCAGCTCGTCTGCCTTGATCCAAAGCACGGCGCCCAGCTCATTTACGGGCTGCTCGCTACCTTTGGCGGCCTCCTCCTCGCTAAGAGCCGCAAAGCCCCACCAGCCGGCAACCGGCATCACGAAGCTAAACTCGCCCGCGCCGTTGGTTTTAACGACCTGCGTGACATGCGCCTCGCTAGGGGCTTTGTAGCCCTTATCGTTATATAGCTCGATCTCCACGTCCGCGCCCGGGACGGGCTTTCCGTGCAGTAAAAAAACTCCGCTAAATATCTCTCCCGCATACAGCGCATAAGGCCGCACTAGCGGCACGATCTCCGCCTCTAGCCCGAGCGGCTTATCCCAGCCTTCGCCCGCGTCGTAAGCATCGACGTAGGTTTTGGTGATGTGGCGGATCATCTTGCGCTCGGCCGGCTCGGCATAGGGTTTCGGATCGAAATAAAACGCTAAAAGCGATGGCTTGTCCGCTTTAAATTCCGCCGAAAAATAGGAATTTTCGCCCTTTTTCTGCTCTTTTAGGCTGCCTAGGAGCGATTTTTTCTCGCCGTCAATAAAAACGCCGAATTCTGCGGGCTTTTGTAGATTCATAGACTCCTGTAAAAACGGATGAGAGAATTCCAAATTTAGCTTTAAAGTAGCGTCTTTTTGATCCTCTACGACATTTTTATCCGTCGTAAGAACGCCGAAATGTGCGAACGCAAGGCTCGCCGCGAAAATTCCTAAAAAAGCAAATTTTGCCTTCATGTAATACCTTTCATAATAAAATATTACGGAATTGTATCACTTTTTTTCATCCGTATTGCTTAAATGTGGGTTTATTTTGAGTATTTAAAGCAAACTTTAGTTAAAATGTCGCAATTTAAATTACCAAAAAGAGGCAGAAAATGATAAATTTAAAACTTATCGAGACAAACTTCGACGAATTTAATAAAAAACTTATCGCCAAAAAAGTCCCGCCGCAAACCCTGCAAATGCTACTGGATGCCTACAACGAGCTAAAATCTAAAAAGACGGAACTGGAAAACCTCCAAGCCGTGCAAAATGCAAAGAGTAAGGAGCTCGGTCTCGCCGCGCGCGAAGGCAGGGACGTAGGCGCGCTAAAATCGCAGCTTGAGGAAAACAAGCAAAAGATCCAAAGCCTAAGCGAACTCGTAAATGAGCGCGAGCAGAGCCTAGAAGCGATCGCCGCGTGCGTGCCGAATATCATCGACGACGACGTGCCGATCGGCGCGGACGAGAACGAAAACGTCTGTATCAAAAAGGTGTTGCAGCCGCGCACGTTCGACTTCGCGCCCAAGCAGCACTTCGATCTCGGCGAGGCGCTGGGATGGCTTGATTTCGAGCGCGGCGTTAAACTCAGCGGCAGCCGCTTCACCGCGATCCGCGGGCTGGGCGCAAAGCTGAATATGGCTCTCATCAATTACATGATCGAATTTAACAACTCGCGCGGCTTCGAGCTCGTAAATATGCCGTTTTTGGTGCGCGATCAGATCCTCTACGGCACGGGTCAGCTGCCTAAATTTAAAGACGACCTCTACCGCGTTGACGACGAGGAGCAAAACCTCTATCTCATCCCTACGAGCGAGGTTACGGCGACAAATCTCTTTAACGATGAAATTCTGCGTAGCGAGGAGCTGCCGATCAAGCTCACCAGCTACAGCCACTGCTTTCGCAAGGAGGCAGGCTCGGCGGGGCGCGATACGCGCGGCATGATCCGCCAGCATCAGTTTGAAAAGGTCGAACTGGTCGCCATCACGCGCCCCGAAGATAGTGCAAAGATGCTTGAGGAGATGATTTCATGCGCGAGCGATCTGTTAGCTAGCCTAGGCCTTCCGCACAGACACATGCTGCTTTGCAGCGGCGATCTGGGCTTTAGCGCCGCAAAAACCGTGGATTTGGAGGTTTGGCTGCCGGGGCAGAACCAATACAGAGAGATCAGCTCGATCAGCAACTGTCGCGATTTTCAGGCACGCAGAGCCAAGATCCGCTTCAAAGACGGCAAGAAAAACAGCCTCGTTCACACGCTAAACGGCTCCTCGCTCGCGGTCGGTCGCACACTGATCGCGGTGATGGAAAACTACCAGCGCAAGGACGGCAGCATCGAAATCCCGCGCGTTTTAGAAAAATATATGTAGGCGGCCCGTGCGAAAGCCTTACAAAAACCAAAATTCTAACGTCCGCTTCGCAGCCGCTGGATTTTGCGCGGTAAAATTTATGGATAGCGGCGTTAAATTTTTTGCGCTGCAAAACGCAGGATTTTTTGCAACAAAATTTGGTAGCACGAAATTTTGCGGCGCAGAGCCCGGGGCACACGATGCCGCGCTTCGCGATTTTAAATTTTGCAATGAAACGCTTCGTCATACGCGGCAAATTCGGCAATCACGGCACTCGTATTTTAAATTTCACGACGAGAAATTTGATGGCGCGAAATTTGCGACCTACGGAACAGAATTTTTAGGAGCGGACTTTCATAGCGCGGAATTCTGCAAATCAAAATTTAGGGCACGCGGCGTCAAATTTTACAAAGCAAAATCACGCGAGACGGATTTTTTAGCTCATACTGCGAAATTTTATGCGGCTAAATTTCACGGCGTGAAATTTCATGAGATAAAGCTCCAGACGCCAAATTTAAAGCTTAAAATGAAATTTAACGCAGCGAAATTCGGCGGGGTGAAATTCCGCGATGACGCGCTTTTAAAATTTGCCGCCACAAAAGGGCTGCGACGCGGTCCTAGTCTTTGCGCCGCCACGCCCTTTAAATTTACCGCGCCGCAAAATGCGGGATTTTTTGCAACAAAATTTGACGAAATAGAATTTTGCGGCGTAAAATTTCATAAAGCAAGATTGCGCCGCGCAAGATTTTACAACGCAGAATTTGCCACGCAGGGCGAGAAATTTTGCGGCGCGAAACGGCGCGGAGCGGGCGCGTGAAGATAGCGCTTTTCGGCGGCAGTTTCGATCCGCCGCATGCAGGACACGACGCCGCGGTAAAGGCGATTTTATCAAGCCTAAAGCCCGATTTGCTGGTAATAATGCCGTCGTTTTTAAACCCGTTTAAAAAGAGCTTTTCGGCGCCGCCGCAGCTGCGGCTCAGATGGTGCCGCGCGCTGTGGAGCGACACCCCGCGTGTGGAGGTGAGCGATTATGAAATTTCGCAAAATGTGCCGGTACCCACG
This sequence comes from uncultured Campylobacter sp., assembly GCA_963527265.1. Taxonomy (GTDB): domain Bacteria; phylum Campylobacterota; class Campylobacteria; order Campylobacterales; family Campylobacteraceae; genus Campylobacter_B. The sequence goes on from CAURQQ010000019.1 coordinate 40,937, forward strand.
ATACAAAGCGTAAAATTCTTGCTCGAAAAATACGGCGGAAACGACAAAATCGCGGCGGAGATGGCAGCCGCGGCGAGCAAAACCCCGACAGCCGTAATGGATAGGGTTTTACCTAACGGCGCAAATATCGCGGGAGACATTTGCACCGGTGCTTATACTTCGGGTAGTACAGACGAAATTTTACCCGAGAAGACGGACGGGGCTTTGTCGTGCGATATAGGTAAAATTCTAGGCGGCGACGCCTGCTCTGCCGATATTACGGGCAGGACGAGCATCCCCGCTAACGCAAAAAACGAAGCTCTACAAGGCGGAATAGCGGATCAAATTTCGGTTGGTAGCAAAAGCGAAATGGACGGAATTTCGCAAAGCAAGGCGGGTGAGATTTCGGCCGACGGTAGAAATAAGGCGGGTAGTGCAAACGATGCGAGTAAAATTTTAAACGCGGACAAAATTCCAAGCGCAAGCGAAATTTCAAGCGATAATGCAAATTGTATGGCCGACATAGGCGACGTAAATTTCTTGGATAGCGCAAATAGTGCAGGTGACACAGGCGGCGCAGATGACGCGGATGACGCGAGCGATGTGAGCAGTGCAGATGAAGCAAGCAAAGCAAATAGTGCGAGCGGCACGGATACAGTCTCAAAGCTCTACATCGTCGTGGGTGCCGACAACCTAACAGAGCTTCATAAATGGCGCGATTTTAGCGAGCTGCAGAAATTAGCGGAGTTTGCGGTGCTTACGAGGCCCGGCTACGAGATCCCGCGGCAGTGGGCGGCTCTAAGGCGCATCGAGATTGCCGTAGATGCGAGCTCAAGCGGTTTTAGGCGAGATTTCAAAGGCGAAATCCCGCCCAAGATCGCAGCAGAGGTCATAAAATTTTATAAAAGGAAAGATATGCAAGATCCAAAGCAAAGGGCGGAGCGGATCGCCGAAATTTTAAACGAAAAGAAAGCTGAAGATGTCCAAATCATCGATATGAGTGAGCGCGAATACATCGCAAAACTCGTAGTCATCGCCACTACGCTAACCTCCCGCCACGCAGCCTCGCTTATCGAGGAGCTAAAAAGCGTGCTTAAGCCGTTCGGCGAGGAGTTTTTGGCTATCGAAAGCGGCGATGAATGGAGCGTCGTCGATCTCGGCGATATCATAGTCCATCTCATCAGCGAGGCTTACCGCGCCAAATACAATATCGAGGATTTCCTCGATAAGCTCAAAAAAGAGCAATTTTAAGGAGGGAGCGTGCCGAGACAGACCTGGAGCAGCAAGCTCACATATAT
>CAURQQ010000020.1:0-37524 GCA_963527265.1 uncultured Campylobacter sp.
GCGAGAGCAAGAGCGACTTTGAGATCGCGCGGCTCATCTGCGCGCAGTGGGGCGAGGAGTACGAGCAGGCCTTTAGCGAGGGTAAAACGGAGCTTGAGTGGGTGAAGGAAATCTACGCCGATGCAGTCCAAAAAGCTGAAGGCATGGGCATAGCGATGCCGAAATTTGAGGAGTTTTGGCAAAAGGGCTACGTTAAATTTGATAAAATCGACGAGAAAAAGAGATACTTCACAAACTACGCGGACTTCCGCGCCGATCCCGAGAAAAACGCGCTAAAAACACCATCGGGCAAGATCGAGCTCTACTCCGAAGCGGTCGAAAAGCTAGGATATCCCGACTGCCCGCCGCACGCGACGTGGATGGAGCCGTTTGAATGGCTGGGCGGCGACGTGAGCAAGTATCCGGTTGCTATCAGCGGCGCGCACTCTAAATTTAGACTCCACTCGCAGCTAAATAGCTCGCTCATCCGCAACTACGCCGAGATCGAGGGCCGCGAACCCGCGCTCATTAGCCCCGCCACGGCAAAGGCGCGCGGTATCAAAACGGGCGACGTGGTAAGGATCTATAACGACCGAGGCGAGATCCTCTGCGGCGCGCTGGTAAGCGATACCGCGCAAGACAACGTCGTGATCGTGAGCGAGGGCGCGTGGTACGATCCCGCCGTCTGGGGCGAGAAAAGCCTATGCAAGCACGGCAACATAAACGTGCTAACGAGGGACGTACCGAGCTCGCAGCTCTCGCAAAGCAACACCGCGCACACGAGCATGGTGCAGATCGAGAAATTTAAAGGCGAACTGCCGAGCGTAACGGTGTTTGATAGGCCCGCGACGATAGAGGCTTAGCGCGCTTTCTAGCTCTTGTGCCAAAGCCCTACCAGCCGTTTATCGTAAACAAAATCGCTAAGTTTTTCTGCGCCAAGAGCTCATCCGAAAGACGGTCGTATTCGTCCCCAAGCCCCATTTCTTGCGCCATAGACGGCGGCTCATCGTCCCAAGAACCCATTGCACCGAATACATCGGCAACCCCCGCTGCGGCAAACGCCCTCAAGTTCGGCTGCGGCAGCGCTGCAAACGAAACGGCGTAATACTCGCCTACGGGGATTTCGCCCCGCAGCGTCTTAAGCGCATTATCAAACGTCTGCGCGAAGTTTTCGCAGCCTATCTTGCTCGCAAAATCCCTGATTTGCACTAAAACATTCCCGAATTCTGCGCTATTATCGTGCGCGCTTAGCGCATCCCGCGGCATCCCGCGCCAAAGGCGCTCGACGTATTTCACATACCAAGCCTTTTTGTCGCGATCGTATTTCCAATCAGGCGTAAAAACGCCGTCAAAGTCCTCAAAGCGACATACGATGCCGTTTGCATTCGCGCCGCTAAATCCTAAAAGCGACCTATCTTTTACGCGAATCGGCAGGCTAAGTCCCGCCTCTTTTAGCTCAAACTCTAGGCACCGCACTATCCAGCGCCACTGCGTGGAAGTGGGCTCATCCTCTCGCCCTTTTTGCGCGACTTGCTCGGTAAAAAATTTACGCGCCTTTTGCAGAAACGACGAGCCCATGCTTTCGTCGGCGCCTTTTTTTCTCGCCGCTTTTTCATTTGCCGCCTCTTTGCTGTTCGCGCGCTTTTCGTCCGCTGCACCGCCGTTCTCGGCGGCTTTGTCCGTCGCACTGCTCTGCACTGCGCCGTACGCATCTTTTTGCTCCGCAGCTTTACTTGCGTCGTTTACGCCGCCATGCGCTGCGCGGCTCACACCCTCTGCGGTGCGGAAATGCTCCTTTGTAAACTCAAAATTTAAATATTTTATATATTTTTGATCTTGCAGCGGCGGCTTAGGATTGCCGCGCAGAGCCGATTTTAGCGCGACGCACAGCGCGCACGAGAAATATAATTCGCCATTTATAGATATCTTTAAATTTAGACGCTTACATTCATGCAGCGGATTATTTATGCTCCGCACCAAAAGCTAGCGGCGGCAAAATTTTAAAATTTTGCGCCTTAGCGACAAATTTAATCACGATAAAATTTGCGCGTGAAGCAAAAACAAATCTGCGAAAAGATAGAATTCTCAACCGCCGCGAACATAAATTTAAAAGCCGCCGCATCGAAAGAGGTGCCGTTATAAATTTAGAGCAGCTCGCGCATGAGCACGGATAAAATTCCGAAGCCGAAATCTACAAATGCCACAAACAAGGCGACGTGCGTTAAATTTACGCGCACTTTAAAAATGACAAACCGGTTTAAAGAAATTTCAATCGCGCTCGCACTATGAAATTTTAAAAGTGAGCTGTCACTAAATTTAACTAGGGCAGTGCGCTGCGGGATCGAGGATCGCGCCTATCTCAAGCAATCTCGCGCTATGAAATTTTAAAAGCGAGACGTTGCGTCCAAACTAGCTAAATTTAAAATTAAGCAATAGCGCCATTTACACTACGAATGCCGCTCGTCGGCAAGCTACTACTCGCAAGCTCTGCCCGCAAGTCGCGCCACAAGCTCTACGCCGCAAGCGCCCTACGCTACGACGTTTGGAAACTCATAGACCACGCGGCCGCTTTTGATCGTGCATACCGCAGCGCCCGTAAGCTGCTTGCCGAAAAGCGGCGAGTTGCGCGATTTGGACTTATTTAGCGCCTCGTCGTATACGTAGGAAATCTGCGGATCGATGATCGCGACGTCGGCCAAAAAGCCCTCTTTTATTTCGCCCTTGTCCTTTAAATTTAGAATTTTAGCCGGGTTAAACGAGCACAGCCGCACCATGTCTTCAAGGCTGATGACGCCTTCGTTTACGAGCCGTAGCGTAAGCGGCACGAGGGTTTGAAGCCCTAAAATTCCAAACGGCGCATGGTCGAATTCGACGAATTTATCGTCGGTGTTGTGCGGCGCGTGATCGGTCACGATGGCGTCGATCAGACCGCTTTTAAGCGCCTCTCTGATCGCCTGCACGTCGCTTTGGGTGCGAAGCGGCGGCGACATCTTAAAATTCGTATCGTATCCCATCAACTCGCGCTCGTCGAAGGTGAAATGATGCGGCGTAGCCTCGCAGGTGACGCGGATGCCCTCGCGCTTAGCCTGCTTTATGAGCTTTAGCGACCACGCCGAGCTCACGTGCGCGATGTGGATGTGCCCGCCCGTCTTTTTGGCAAGCAGTAGATCGCGCGCGATCATGATCTCCTCTTTTTCGCTCGCCATCCCCTTTAGACCGAGGATCGCGCTTATCTTGCCCTCGTTCATCACGCCGCCGTGGCATAGCGAGCAATCCTCGCTGTGATTTATCACGAACGAGCCGAAGTGTGCGGAGTATTCGAGCGCCTGTCGCATCACGGAGCTGTCGGTCACTGGCAGCCCGTCGTCGCTGAAAGCCACGCAGCCCGCCTCAAGCATATCGCCCATCTCGACGATCTTTGCGCCCTTGCAGTCCTGCGAGATCGCGCCTATGGGCAGTAGATCGATAAGCCCGCGCGCCTTGGCCTTAGCGATCATCGCGCGCGTGATGCTTGAGTTATCGTTTACGGGCCTGGTATTCGCCATCGGGAGGCAGGTCGTCACGCCGCCTGCGACCGCGGTTTCGCTGCCGCTAATGACGTCGTCTTTGTATTCGAGCCCCGGGTCTCTAAAATGCACGTGCATATCGATGAGGCCGGGCATCACGAGCTTGCCCGCAGCGTCTATGACGCGGTCTGCGGCGGGACACTCGCGCGTGATTTTTGAAATTTTATTGCCCTCGATCAGGACGTTTGCTTCCTCGCTGCCGCCCCAATTAACGATCGTGCCGTTTTTTATTAAAATTTTCATCGTGCGCTCCTATTTAAATTTATCGTATGAAGTATCGCCATTCGCATCGCCTCGCCGTTTTCTACCTGATCTAAAACGCAGCTATAGCGCGGATCGTCGGCTACGTCGGAGTTGATCTCTACGCCGCGGTTGATCGGGCCTGGGTGCATTATCATGACGCCCTCTTTCGCCGCTTGCATGCGCCTTGCGGTAAGTCCGAAAAATTTCGAGTATTCGCGCACGCTCGGGAAGCTCGGCTCGCCGTCTTGCCGCTCAAGCTGGATTCTAAGCATAATGATGACGTCGGTGCCCTCGATCGCCTCCTCCACGCTTTTGCATATCGGGCAACCGAACGCGTCGCAGTCGCGCAGCATCATCGGAGGGCCGAAGAGCCGCACGTTTATGCCAAGCTTTCGCATCGCCCAGATGTCGCTTCTAGCTACGCGCGAGCGAAATATATCGCCGATGATCGCGACGTTTAAATTCTCGATCCTGCCCTTGTGCTCGCTTATCGTAAAAAGATCCAGCAGCGCCTGGCTCGGATGCTCGTTCAGCCCGTCGCCCGCATTTACGATTGATGCGTCGCAGTTGGCCGCGACGAATTTCGCCGCGCCCGAGCAGCTGTGGCGCAGCACGAAGATATCCGTGCGCATCGCCTGCATATTTCTGATGGTGTCGATCAACGTCTCGCCCTTTTTCGTGCTGCTGTCTGCGGCGGTGAAATTTACGCTGTCTGCGCCCAGGCGCTTGGCTGCGATCTCAAAGCTAGTGCGGGTGCGGGTGGAGTTTTCGAAAAACGCGTTGATAACCGTCTTGCCGCGAAGCGAGTCGGATTTTTTGACGTCAGAGCGGTTGAGCGATTTAAACTCGCGCGCCAGATCGATAAAGTCGTAGATGTCCTCGCGGCTCAGATCCTGCGCGCTAAGAAGATGCTTTAGCTTATACATTCCCTCTCCTTTTTTGGGCCGAATTTCAGCCGTAATTGTATAAAAAAATCTCTGATAAAATTTTAAAATTTAAGAGCGGGGCTCAAATTTAGGCGCGAAATTTTGCTTAAAATTTCATTTGAGTTCGCATACGAAGCGCGAGCGGAATTTCGGGGTAAAATTTAAAAATTTTGAGATTAAATTTAGGCTTCTTGAGCGAAAATTTTAAAAAATCAGCCGCGCCACTTACGTAAAATTTTAAAGCTTTACGCGCGGCGGGCGGCTGGAAAAACGAAGAATTTAAAGCTGATTTAAATACTTTATATAATTTTTCGCACTATTTTCTACGGCTTGCTCGCTTTTATCGTATGTAAAGCCGTATGAGACGAAATTTGGTAGCGCAATCGCGCCGACGAAATTAAACGTAGCTTTAAATGGCGCCAGCACCTCATCCACGCTAAAGCCTACGATGCCGTTTTTAGAATAGTTTGCCTCGGTCGCGCCAAGCGAGATCGCAAGCGCAAATTTTTTGCCCTTAAGCTTGCCGCCGCTCTCTGCGCCATAAGCCCAGCCGCGCGTAAAAACGTCCTCAAACCACTGCTTAAGAAGCGGCGTGCAGTTTGAAAAACGAAACGGAAACTGAAGCACGATTTTATCGTGGCTTTCGAGCAGTTTTTGCTCCTTTTCCACATCGATTTTAAAATCTGCATAAAGCGCGTAAAGATCATGAAGCTCAAACTTATCAGGATGCGCTAGCACGGCATCCCTCCAGTGGCGATTTACGAGCGAGTTTGTGATATTTGGATGAGCCAAAATAATGAGAGTTTTCATTTTTATCCTTGTAAATTTGAAATTGCGAGGCGCATTATAGCCCTACTTCGTAAAATTTTTCTCGTTTTATCGCAAGCAGCCTTAAATTCTAAAGCTTTACCAGCCGCCACTCGCTTATCTTTACAGCAGCCTCAAAGAGCGTGATCTTTGAATTCCAAACTTCATTCACTACTCGCGCTTTATTTAGAAATGCTCGCCCTCTGGGCACTCGTCGCGTTTTACAGAGGTTTACCACTTCTTTGCAAATATTCATATTCCATTGCGGAGGTTCGCGCGAGTAAAATTTTAACGAAGCCGCCGCGCAGGGGAAATTTTAATAAAATTTAGCATCGCTTCTCTGCAAGCATTCGCCACAACAAATAAAATTTAGATGAAATCTAGCCGCGTTTAAATTCTAAAGCTTTGCCTGCCAGCGTCGTCTCTCTGATCCGAACGATCATCGCGCTCTTATGAGTGTCCGTCACGCTTTCGTGCAGGCTCGTCGCGCTCCTGCGAAGACTTGCCGCTTTCCTGCGGGTGGTAGTTGCAACAAAAATTTTGAGTAAAATTTAGCGTAATTTAAATTCTAAAGCTTTGCCTATCAACCGCCTCTTCAGGATCTGAATTATCATCGCGCTCCTGCGAGCGCCCGCCGCGCGGCTCCTGTCTAGGCTGCGCGCCAAAGCCCTCCAAGACCTTGCCTAGGCTCTCGTTCGCATCTTTTATAATTCCTTGCAGGCTCTGCCCCATTTGATCAAGGTTTTTGCCCGCCTCTCGCGCCGCCGCCTCGCCCTGCTTTAGCAGATCCTCGATCCTATCTGCGTTGCGAGCGGCGAAATCGCTCAGCGCTTCGGGCGCCTTTTTCTGCAAATTTTGCAGGGCCTCGCCCAAAACTTTAGCATCGTTTGCAAGCTCGTCTATCGTGGAGTTTAGATCGGATTTTTGCTTGCCCTCAAAGCCCTGCGGCACGGAATTTTGCACGGAGCCTTGCATAGAATTTTGCGCAAAATTTTGCGTGGAGCTTTGAGCGGAATTTTGCCCCGAGCTATCCGCGCTTTTATTAAAATTTCGCCCTTGATTACCCGCGCTAAAATTCTGTTCCGAGCGCGCGCTTTGCTCGCGATCTTGCCCGTCCGATCCGCCGTCGCAGCCGCTCAAAACGCACGCCGCGGCTAGCACCAAAGTAAAATTTCGCGCCGCGTTTATAAAGCTAAAATCGTTTATAAAATTAAAATTTCTAGCGCGACTCGCCGAGATAAAATTTAACCCGCCCTGCGCCGAGATAAAATTCTGCCCGCTGCCGATCTTGATAAAATTCCGCCCAGCGTATGCCGAAGTAAAATTTCGCGCACCGCCGGCTGAAACGGAATTTCGCAGCCATTTAAAGCCTGGCTCGCCGTTTGCTTGGATAAAATTCCGCGCTAAATCGCGTCCGCATCCTTTCAAAATTCGTCTTTTCAAAATCCGCTCCTTTAAATTTCATCCCTTGCAGGCGCGCTTGGAAGCCGCCCGAAAAACAGATCGCTTCTAAGCTTCAAAAGCAAGCAGATAGCGATATCGGCGCTTTGTTCGCGGATGTAGTTACGATCGCCTTTTAGATGAAATTCCCCGACGATCTGCTTGCCGCCCTGCTCCTTTGCGCCGATAAAGACCGTCCCTACGGGCTTTTGCGCGCTTCCGCCGCCGGGGCCTGCGATACCGCTTACTGCAAGAGCAAAGCTCGCCCCGCTGCTTTGCAGCGCGCCCTCCAGCATCTCGCCCACGGTCTGCGCGCTTACCGCGCCGTAGCGAGCGAGCGTATCTTCGCCTACGTTGAGCCAGAGATTTTTTATCTCGTTGGCGTAGCTTACGAGCGAGCCGTCAAAAACGTCGCTCACACCCGCGACCGCGCCGAATTTTGCGGCGATGAGCCCTGCGGTGCAGCTTTCGGCGAAGGTGATCTTAGCGCCTATCTCGCGCAGTCTATCCACCACAAAGCCCATAAAATCGCCGCCTTCGATATAGCAGCTCTCATAATACTTCCCGACGCTTTGCAAAAACGCGTCCAGCGCTCCGAATTTCATCGCACTGGCGCGCACGAGCAGCAAAAAAGAGCAGGGCCTACTGATCGTAAGCGAAATTTTATAACTGATCGCAAGGCTTTCTAGGCGCTGCTTTACGCTTTCGTATTCGCAATCGAAGAGATAAAAGCTCTCGCCCGCGCTCGGCGCGTCTTGAAGGATCGGCGGCAGGCTCTGCAAGCAAAGCGCCTTGATCACGTTTACCGAGCAGCCTCTGACGTTTAGCAGGAAGCTGTTTTTCGCCACCGTGCGCGCCATCGAGGGCGCTAGGGTCTCTCCGTTTTTCAGCTCAAGCGAATCGAAAGAGAGCGTCGATAAAATTTTACCGACGACCGCGTAGGCGGAGTTTGCCGCAAAGATCGTGATAAAATCGTACGAATCGATCATCTTTTCAAGCGCGAAGGGCAAAACCTTATCGTTTTCGCTTAAGAATTTCAGATCGTCCATCCGCCCAAAAACTCGTTCGTAGCTGCGAGAAATATAGCTCATCAAAGCCGCGTCGTAGCGGATCTCCTCGCCGATTACAAGGATGATATTTTTCATAAAGACCCTCATTAAATTTTCGCACATTATAGCATAAACGCAGACTGCTCTTTCAGAGCTTTTTAATGGCGTTTTGGATAAACTTCACAAATTTTTTAAGACACGAAAAGGTACAAATATGGACTACAAAGATACTCTCTTTCTTCCTACGACGGACTTTACGATGCGAGGCGCGCTGCCGCAAAACGAACCTGCGCGGTTTAAGGCATGGTACGACGAGCGTAAAATTTACGAAAAGATGAAAGCTAGGCGCAAGGGCGCAAGCGTCAGCTTTAATATCCACGACGGCCCGCCATATGCTAACGGACACCTCCACATCGGCCACGCACTGAATAAAATTTTAAAAGACATCATCACCAAAACCCATTATTTTTTCGGCGAGGATATCCGCTACGTGCCGGGCTGGGACTGCCACGGTCTGCCGATTGAGCAGCAAGTAGAGATCAAACTAGGCGAGCGGAAAAAATCGCTTTCAAAAGTGCAGATCCGCGAGCTTTGCAGACAGCACGCCAAAGAGTTCATCGACGTGCAGCGCAATGAATTTAAAGATATGGGGATTTTGGGCGACTGGAATGATCCGTATCTGACGCTAAAATTTGAGTTTGAGGCTGAAATTTACAAGGCGCTCTGCCAGATCGCAAAAAAAGGAATTCTAATCGAGCGAAGTAAGCCCGTGTTTTGGAGCTGGGCGGCAAAGAGCGCGCTCGCAGAAGCCGAGGTCGAGTATAAAGACAAAGAGGACTACTCGATCTTCGTGGCGTTCGATCTAAGCGATGAAGCGAACGCTAAAATCGGCGCGAAAGGCGCCAAAGCGGTCATCTGGACGACCACGCCTTGGACGCTGCCGGCAAACGGCGCAATATCTTTGAACCCGAATGAAATTTACGCGCTGACGAGCGAAAATTTAATCCTTGCAAAACCTTTGGTCGAAAGCCTCGTAAGCCTGGGCATCACAGAAGGCAAGATCGTAAAAGAATTTAAGGCTACCGAGCTTGAGGGCCTAAACGCTATCAATCCGCTAAACGATAGGGCTTCGAAATTTATCCTCGGCGAGCACGTTTTGATGGACGGCGGCACCGGGCTCGTGCATACGGCTCCTGGACACGGCGAGGACGATTATTTCGTAGGGCTTAAATACGGCATCGAGGTGATTATGCCCGTGGATGAGGGCGGCTGTTTCGATCAAACTCTTAAAACCAAAAAACTCTTCCGCGCAGATGTCGTAGATGAGCTCGTGGGGATGCATATTTTTAAAGCAAACGAGAAAATTTTAGAGCTTCTAGGCCCCGCGCTTATCAAATCCGGCAAATTCGTCCACTCCTATCCGCACTGCTGGCGCACGCACAAACCGGTGATCTACCGCGCGACGAAGCAGTGGTTTATCGCGATGGACGAGCCAATGCCTAGCGGCAAGACGCTGCGTCAGGTAGCGCTAGAACAGATCGGAGGGGTTAAATTTTATCCGCAAAGCGGCATCAACCGCCTTACCTCGATGATAGAAAACCGCCCCGATTGGTGTATCTCGCGCCAAAGAGATTGGGGCGTGCCGATCGCGTTTTTCCGCGATAAAAGCACCAAAGAGCCGATCTTTGATGAAAAAATTTTAAATAATATCTACGAAATTTTTAAGGTTAGGGGTGCGGATGCTTGGTGGCAGATGGAAATTTCGGAGCTTTTACCGCAGGATAGCGGCTATAGGCCTGAAAATTTAGAAAAGGTGATGGATATTTTAGACGTTTGGTTCGATAGCGGCTCTACATGGAAAGCAGTGCTGCAAAGCGGCGCCTACGATGCGGGCAAATTCCCTGCAGATATGTATCTTGAGGGCAGCGACCAACACCGCGGCTGGTTTCAAAGCTCACTGCTTCTAAGCTGCGCAATCAACGAATGCGCGCCGTACAAAAGCATCCTCACGCACGGATTTACCGTCGATGAGAAGGGCCAGAAGATGAGCAAGTCCGTCGGAAACGTCGTCTATCCGCAAGAGGTCGCAAAGAGCCACGGCGTGGAAATTTTACGCCTTTGGGTCGCGATGAGTGATTATTCGACCGATCTAAAGATCAGCGACAATATCTTAAAGCAGGTAAGCGAACAGTACCGCAAGATCCGAAATACTATAAGATTTCTGCTCGCAAGCACCAGTGATTTAAATGAGATCGAGACGAGTAATTTTACGCGGCTTGATCGCTGGATCCTAACGCGCGCGGCAAACGCCTTTGCGAGCGCGGAAGCGGCGTTTAGAAACTACGATTTTTCAAAGGGCTTCAACGCCTTGCTAAATTTCTTAAGCGCCGATCTGAGCGGAATTTATCTTGATATCTGCAAAGACAGGCTTTACTGCGACGCACCCGATGAGCCACGCCGCAGAAGCGCGCAAAGCGCGATCGCTCTGATTACGCGAGCGCTGCTGCCTCTGATCGCGCCTACGCTAACATACACGATCGACGAAGTAATGCAGTTTGCGCCGCGTATCATCAAAGAGGGCAAGCAGGACGCTTTCGATCTGATCTACAAGCAGGTAGAATTTGACGATTTTCTAGAATTTGACGAAATTTTAATCAAATCGAGGGAGAAATTTTTCGAGCTTATCGATGCGCTGAAAAAGGACAAGATCATCAAATCGACGCTTGAGCTAGTTTTGCAGACGAGCTCGAACGAAATTTTATCAAACGACATCCTAGGCGTGGCGGATTGGTTCATGGTAAGCGACGTGGATACTCTGCAAAGCGAGGAGGCTCTGGCGGAGTTTAAGATAAACGACGAAATTTTCCGCCTCGTAAAATCCTCTAAACACAAATGCCCGAGATGCTGGAAATTTAACGCAAAAGAGCCGGATGAGCTCTGCCCGCGCTGCGCGAAGGTCATGCATGCTCGCTAGCCCCATAAGTCTCGGCTTCGTATTTTTTACGATCGCGCTGATCTGCGTAGCGACGGGCGTGGGGATCTATTTCGTGAATAAATTTAAGGATGGCAGATGATAAGTTTGAAAGAGGCTCTGAAGCTGAGCACGGATGAAATTTCGGCGCTTAGAGCGGAGCTAAAGGATAAAATTTTAAAAACCAAAGAGCTTGGCGCCTACGTCGAGCAGCTCACGGGCGAGACTCTAAACGTCAGCGGCGAGGGCGTGCCGATCGCGATAAAAGATAACATTCAGGTAAAAGATTGGAGCGTCACTTCAGCGAGTAAAATTTTGCAAGGCTACGTTGCGCCATACGACGCGACGGTGATCAAAAAGCTACGCGAGCGCGGTTTGGCTCCATTTGGGCGAACGAATATGGATGAGTTTGCGATGGGAAGCACGACCGAAAGCTCATTCTATGGCAAAACTCTCAATCCGACCGATCACTCGCGCGTACCCGGCGGCAGTAGCGGCGGAAGCGCGGCTGCCGTAGCGGCAAATATCGCCGTCGCCGCACTCGGAAGCGATACTGGCGGCTCGATCCGCCAGCCGGCGGCATTTTGCGGCTGCGTAGGCTTTAAGCCGAGCTACGGCAGGGTCAGCCGCTACGGGCTCGCGGCGTATTCGAGCAGCCTCGATCAGATAGGACCGATCACGCGCAGCGTTGAGGACGCGGCAATTTTATACGACATCATCGCAGGCCGCGACGAGATGGACAGCACTAGCTACGCAGGCACTTACGAAAGCACCGCGGATAAGCTAAACGGAGATCGCAAGCTTAAGATCGCCGTTATAAAAAATTATATCGACGAAGCCTCGCAGCAGGTCAAAGAGGCTTTAAACTTAACCATAGAAAAGCTAAAATCATTCGGGCATGAGATCGTTTACCGCGATCTTTGCAGCTCCAAATACGACATCGCGACCTACTACATCATCGCCACCGCCGAGGCTAGCGCGAATTTAAGCCGCTACGACGGCGTACGCTACGGAAACCGCGCGAAGGTTTCAAATTTAAAAGAGCTCTACGCCAACACTCGCGGCGAAGGATTTGGCGACGAGGTCAAGCGCCGCATGCTTCTAGGCACCTTCGTACTAAGCAGCGGCTATTACGACGCGTATTACATCAAGGCACAGAAGGCAAGGGCCTTCATCAAAAGCGAATATGAGGAAATTTTAAAAGACGCCGATTTGATCTTTATGCCGATCGCGCCGGGCGTGGCGTATAAATTCGGCGAGCTTAGCGATCCGCTTCGCGCATATCTTAGCGACATCTACACGATCGGCGTAAATTTAGCTGGACTTCCCGCGATCTCCGTGCCGGTAGCGAAAAACAAAGAGGCTCTTAATATCAGCGCGCAGCTCATTGGGCGCGCTTACGACGAACAAACGGTGCTGGACGGCGGCTTGAGTTTAGAAAAAATCGTGAAAGGATAAGTATGAAGATCGTCAAAAAGGCTCTGACCTTCGAGGATGTTTTGTTGGTACCGCAATACTCTGAAATTTTACCCAAAGAGGTCGATATCAGTACGAGTTTTACGAAAAATATCACGCTAAATACCCCTCTCGTGAGTGCTGCGATGGATACGGTCACCGAGTACCGCACGGCGATAATGATGGCGCGCCTCGGCGGCATCGGCGTAATCCATAAAAATATGGACGAGGACTCTCAAGCCAAGATGGTTCGCCGCGTAAAAAAGAGCGAAAGCGGCGTCATTATAGACCCTATCTCGATCAAGGCGGACGCTACGATCAAAGACGCTCTCGATCTTATGGGCGAGTATCACATCAGCGGCATTCCCGTTATCGACGATAACGGCGTGCTGATTGGAATTTTGACCAATCGCGATCTGCGCTTTGAAACCGATACCGCCGCGCTAGTAGGCGAGAAGATGACCAAAGCTCCGCTAATTACCGCCCCAAAAGGCTGCACGCTTGATGATGCGGAGAAAATTTTTAGAAACAATAAGGTAGAAAAGCTTCCGATAATCGACGCAAACGGCCATTTAGAGGGGCTTATTACGATTAAAGACCTTAAAAAGCGCATCGAATATCCAAGCGCTAATAAAGACAAATTCGGCCGCCTTCGCGTCGCCGCGGCGATCAGTGTAGGCCATCTGCAAAGAGCCGAAGCTCTCGTCAAAGCGGGCGTAGATGCGCTTGTGATGGACTCTGCGCACGGACACTCCAAAGGCATTATCGACACGCTTAAGGAGCTGAAGCGAAATTTTGACGTGGACGTAGTAGTAGGAAACGTCGCAAACCCCGCCAGCATAAAAGATATCGCAAACGCAGGAGCGGACGCGATTAAAGTAGGCATCGGCCCCGGCTCGATCTGCACTACGCGCATCGTAGCGGGCGTGGGCGTGCCGCAGTTTACCGCGATCAACGATTGTGCGATCGAAGCGGCTAAATTTGGAATTCCGATCATCGCAGACGGCGGCATCAAATACTCGGGCGACATCGCCAAAGCTCTAGCCGCAGGCGCAAGCTCCGTGATGATGGGAAGCTTGCTCGCAGGCTGCTACGAGACCCCGGGCGAGCTCATTACGTTTCAGGGTCGCCAGTACAAAACCTATCGCGGCATGGGTTCCTTAGCGGCGATGCAGAAGGGAAGCTCGGATCGCTACTTTCAAGACGGCACCGCAAAAGAAAAGCTCGTGCCCGAGGGCGTCGAGGGGCGCGTGCCTTACGCGGGTATGTTAAAAGACGTGATCTTTCAGCTGCTAGGCGGCTTGCGAAGCTCGATGGGATACTGCGGCAGCAAGGATATCGCGACCTTTCAGCAAAAGGCGGAATTCGTCGAGATCACGAGCGCAGGTCTTAAAGAAAGCCACGTCCACGACGTCATCATCACGCAGGAAGCACCGAATTACCGAGTAAATCAGTGATCCTTCAAAGCAAAATTCAAAATTTCGACGAGCCGCTCTATCTGGAGAGCGGCCGCGTCTTTTCCAACTTCAAGCTCGCCTATGAAACCTACGGCGAGCTAAACCAGGACAAATCAAACGTCATCGTCATCTGCCACGCCTTAACCGGCTCCGCGCACGCCGCGGGACTTTACGAAGGCGACGTTAAGCCCGGCTGGTGGGACGGGCTCATCGGCGATCATAAAGCGGTCGATACGACAAAATTTTTCGTCATCTGCATAAACATTTTAGCTTCGCCGTTCGGCTCGACATGCCCGCTTGATGTCGATGAAAGCAGCGGCCGCGAGTACCGCTTGCGCTTTCCGGTAGTGGTCGTCTCGGACGTCGTGCGCGCGCAGATGATGCTTTTAAAGCGCCTCGGCATCGCCCGCGCCCGCGCCGTTATCGGCGGCAGCCTGGGCGGCATGCAGGCGCTGTGCTATGCGATCGAATACCCCGAATTTGCGGATGAAATTTTCGTACTCGCAAGCACATACGCTACGCAGCCTTGGGCGATCGCGTTTAATAAGATCGCGACCGAGGCCATCTTGCGCGATCCGAGCTTTAAAAACGGCAACTACGATAAAAATCTGATCGCCGAGCGCGGGCTTGACGGCATGGCAGTGGGGCGCATGGCGGGACATATAAGTTTTTTAAGCCCAAGCTCGATGCAGGAAAAATTTGGGCGCAACTACGTCGAAACCGACGGTCTTTACGAGATCAACGGGCGCTTTCAGGTCGATCGCTACCTTGAATACAACGGCGAAAATTTCGCGCGCAGGTTCGATCCGCTGTGCTATCTCTACATCGCCAAGATGATGAATATCTTTGATTGCACGCGCCACTACGGCAATCTCAAAAACGCCTGCGCGCAGATCAGATCGCGCCTACACCTCATCTCTTTCAAAGGCGACGTGCTCTTTCCGCCGGGGCTAATGAAAGAAATTTACGATGCGATGAGCGATCTGGGCAAAAAGGATCGCGCGAGCTACGCGCAGATCGACAGCGACTACGGACACGACGCGTTTTTGGTCGAAATAGAAAAATTTGATTACATCATAAAAAGGATTTTGGATGAGTTTTGAGGAAAAAATGGAAAAGATTAACGCGCTTTTAAAAAGCCTAAACGACAAGGATCTGAGCCTAGAGGAGAGCGTGAAGTTGTATAAACAGGGCGTCGCGCTGCTAAAGGAGGCGAAGGAAATTTTAGAAAACGCCAAACTCGAGGTTGCCGAAATAAACGCACCCGAGCAGGCTTAGGAGGCGGCGATGATAAACGTATGCGTTTTACAGCTACCGACGCTTTCGATGAGCGAAAATCGGATCGATTACTATATGAAGGTCGCCAAAGACAACGGCGCGCGGATCGTGCTGCTGGGCGAATATGAGCTAAATTCCTTCTTTAGCGAGCTTAAAAAGATGCCCCGCTCCATCGCCTGCGAACAGAGCGAGCACAAGCAGGAGCTGATGGCGCGGCTGGCCGCCAAATACGACCTACACATCGTAGCGCCGATAATCAGAGCCGCAAGCGGCGCGATTTTGAGGCAGGCGGGCATTTTCGGCGGCGCAGCTCAAAAAAGCGCGAGCTGCAGCAGCGAAAATTCTTTAAGCCTTAAAAGCGAGGCTAATTGTAAAGGCGAGCTAAATTCCAAGAGCGATTTAAGCTCCAACGGCGGTTCAAATTCTAAAGGCGTTTTAAATTATAAAAGCGAGCAGAGTTCCAAAGGCGGCTCAAGCTCCTGCGGCGCGCACGCTTTAAATTTAAAAGCCGCAAATTCCGCAGACGGTTTAAATTTAAGCGCTTCGATCCCAAGCAGCTCGAGCACTTCAAATTTAAAAGCCGAAAGCCAAAAAGATGTGAGCGAAGAGGAGATCTTTTGCGCGAGCGAAAACGAGCCTATCTGGGTCAAATCCTGCGCGAAATTTTCGCCCTCGGAGGTGAAATTTTACGATCAAAATATCCTGATGGATTATCCGCACTGGAACGAGGAGGGCTTTTTCGCCAACCGCAAAAGCCGCAAAATCGGTAAAATTTCGCCGATGATTTTTAGCGAAGGCGGCGTGAAATTCGGCGTCTGCTTCGGCTATGAGGCGCATTTTGACGTATTTTGGCGCTATTTTATGCAGAAAAACGTCGGCTGCGTGCTCGTGCCGTGCGCCTCGACCTTCGAAAGCGGCAGGCGCTGGCGCGAGCTTTTGAAGATGCGCGCGTTTACGAACTCGCTCTACGTCATCCGCGCCAACCGCATCGGCGAGGCGAAATTCGGCGAGAGCGAGTTTAAATTTTACGGCGAGAGCTTCGTCGTAACCCCCGGCGGCGAGATCGCAAACGAGCTGAAAAACGAAGAGGGCGTGCTGATGTGCGAAGTGGACACAGACGAGATCGCTGCGGCGCGCGGGCTGTGGAAATTTCGCAAAAATCTAGTCAGCAGGGGGCTTTTATGAACTACTTTCACAGACAGATCCAGCTTTGGGGTGAGCAGACGCAGCGCGCGCTTGCGGACAGGCGCATCCTGATCATCGGCGCTGGCGGGCTTGGAAGCAGCCTTGCTTACGCTCTGGGCGCAAGCGGTATCGGGCGGATCAGCGTCGTGGATTTCGATACGGTGGCGCTTCACAACATCCACAGGCAAATTTTATTTACGCTCGCAGACGAGGGTAAATTTAAAGCGGACGTTTTTAAAAGCCGCACGGAGGCTCGCTACGACGGCGTGAGCGTGGAGGTGCACAAAAGCCGCGCGGAGGAATTTTTCGCTAGCGCGATAGGCGCGGGCGAGAAATTTGATCTAATTTTGGATGCGACCGACAATCTCGCCACGCGCGCGCAGATCGATGCGTTTGCTAAGCAAATAGGCGTACCGTGGGTGTTTGCGTCGGTGGACAGCTGGCAGTGCCAAGTCTGCTTCGTGCAGAATGCGGATTTTAAATTTTTCCCGAGCCTAAACGCGACGCCTGCGGGCATAACGGCTGCGATTGTGATGTTTGCGGCAAGCTTTGAGGCAAACCTCGCTCTGCGTTATCTGGCGGGGCTTGAGGTCGAAAAAGACCTGCTTTACTACGCGAACTTTTTTGGCGGCGAACTGGAAGTTAGGAAGATAAAATTGTAGCTTGAGGGGTTAGTTTTCATAAGATTCTTTTATTGCATTTTTTATCTCATCGGATGAGATCTCGTCTATATATTTATCTAGCTTTTTTAAATTATCTTTATACGGCTGATCAAGCTTGCGACGGTCTTTATCTCTGGTATACATATGGATAGATACAGC
Organism: uncultured Campylobacter sp.; assembly: GCA_963527265.1. GTDB lineage: Bacteria > Campylobacterota > Campylobacteria > Campylobacterales > Campylobacteraceae > Campylobacter_B. The sequence goes on from CAURQQ010000020.1 coordinate 17,178, forward strand.
TTTCATTTCATTTAACTTGCTTGCAAATTTCGTATATTCATAAACATCTTTAAATGTAAAATTTTTATCTTTGCAATATTTGCGATATACCGTCGTTATAAGAGAAATTTCACTTTTAGGTATATAATAAGTTGCATCGTAGTTTATTTTATAATAACTATCCAAACTATATATAGTTTCTATGACAATCATCATATTTTCGTTTTAGAAATTCCGGACTCGGTTGTCCGCCTACGTTATACTGCATAAGCAGCTTTAAAATCGGTTCGTAATTTGGAGTGCCCGGAAATGTATCATACAATGAAAAATCATATTAGGTAATATCAAATCCGTCCGTCGGTTCCGCTTTATCATTTAATATTCCTTCAGGCACGACCTTTTTAATATCGTTTCCGTACCTTAAACCTACCGTAGAGTTTTGAAATTTCCAAATATATGGCTTATAGCCGCTTTCTAATGCCATCTTCGCTATCTCATACATATTCGTATTCGTAAGATATGAAAAGAAATAATTCGGCTCTCCTATACTAATCATAGGATAGTCGGTATCATAAATCAACGTAAAATTTCCGTCATCACTTATTTGTAGGGATTTTATATGATTATAATTCGGCGGAAGCAGTCTATTTCTAACGACTTCCGCCTCTTCAAATTTAACCCCGTTGTCTAAAAGCAGTCTTACCGCTTTGGTAGCATTATTTTCTATCGCATAAGCCATAGCAGATAGTTTGTATTCGTCTTTTTTGTGTATATCCGCACCTAGCTTTATAAGCTCTTGGGTAGTATTTGTATCGTCCCAAAAGCTAGAATACATCACGGGCGTTACCCCTCCGTGCATAATATGATCGACAGATAGATTATTATCTTTCATAAATTTTAAAATTTTATCAGTTTGCTTGCTTTTTAAAAGCCTTTTTAGTTCTACGTCTATGGCGGGTTCTTTAAATACATTTTTTGGATTTGAATTGTAATCTATATCCCAATGTCTAAATGCAAAACTTTGCATCTTCGCTTCGCTTACATACTTATCAAGACCCGCTTCTTTAGTAGCATCAGAGCCTATCGTAATAGTGTAGTGAGATTGAGATTTATGAAGTCCTACTCTTCCGCTTATGAATAATACAAAATAAGGCAAGCAAAAACTGCGATGAATTGCAATATGGCTTTTAGATATTTCAAAATTTCCCCTTAGAATTAATTAGGAGGATTATATCTCAAATCAAATTAAATCGAAATTTTACATGGCGGGCGGGTAAAATTTTATATAAATTTAGCTCGCAAGCCTTGAAATCTGAGCAAATTTAAAAATTAGATGCGTGTTTAGAATTTTAATTAGCTTTATTCTAGATCGCTCAAAAGATCCGCCAAGCTCACGCCGGATAGGGATTTTTTAAAATCATTCTGAATGCGAGCAAAGCGCGGCGCGAGTATCGCCTCGATCTTTCCGCCCACGGGGCAGGCGCTAGGCGAGCCTTTGTGCAGGCGAAACATCGCGTCCTCCTCGCTCACCGCCTCGTAAATGTCTAAAAGCGTGATGAGCCGTGCGTCGCGAGCCAGCGTGATGCCGCCCACGCCCGCGGTCGTGAGCACCAAGGCTGCGTTTTTTAGCTGCGAGATCAGCTTGCGCGCGATGGCGGGGTTTATCCCCGAGCTTGCGGCGACGAAATCGCCCGTGACCTTCTCCTCGCGAAAATACGCGACGCAAAGCATGATGTGAACCGCGAGTGAAAATTTGATACCTACCTGCATTTCGCTCCTTGATTTGGATCTGAGTTTTAGAATTTAAGCGAAATTTTCCTTAAACTCGGCCGCTAAATTTCAGATCGCGCTAAAATTTCATCCGCTAGGCGATTTTCTTAAAATTCTAACCTTAAATTTAATCGTGTCTAAATTTTATCAGCCAAACGATCTTTCTAAAATTCGGATATTAAATTTTAATCGTTCCGAAATTTTATCCGCTAGTCGATTTTTTAAAATTTAGATATTAATTTTAATCACGCCTAAATTCCATCCGCGACATAGCGAGCCGCGCGCCGCCGATACCGATAGTGCGACTATCCCCGTCTATCGCCGCTGCCGCTGTCCGTAGTCGCTACTACCATTGCATTATCTTTGCCGACATTATCGCCGTTACTACTACTCTCGCTGTTATTATTCATTATATTTACAGCCGAACGCTATTGTCGCTTGCCGCTACGCTACCATCGCCCATTATCTTTAAGCTGTTGTTTGTAGTCGCCGCGGCGCCGTTCATTATATTCTCGCTACCGCCCGCTGCGATACGGCTGCTACTAATGCCACCCGCGCCGCTGTCGCCTACACCGCCGTTGCAACCGCTACCGCTGTTCATTACCTCTGCTGCCGTTGTCGCGAATACAATCCGCCGCTATTATTCGAATACAATCGCTACCGATGTTCTGCAACGCAATCGCAGCAGTCATTAGCACCGCAGCGGCGTTGCCGTCGCCGTTAAATTTTAACTTGAGTTAGCCTAGTCGCTAAATTTTAATTTCAAGCCGTAGCTAGCGCTAAATTTTGATTAAAGCCCGAGCTTGCTTTGCTGCTAAATTTTAAATTTACGTTAGAATTTTACCACGCCACGCCGTTAAAATTTACGCCCGATTTTCGCTTTGCCGCACGGTTTAAAATTTACGCGCGGCAACGCCCATTATTCGCCGACCGCCGTAAACGGCTTACCGATAAATTTTTGCGCCCCGATCTCATCTATTACTGCGAGTGCGAGGTCTGCGTAGCCGATGTAGCTTTTGCCTTTACCGTTTAGGATCAGCTCGTCGGCGCCTAGGACATATGAGCCCGTGCGAGCGGCGTTTGCGTCATATTCCGCGGCAGGGATCACGTAGGTCCAGATCAAATCTTTGCTCGCTTTTAGCACCTCGTAGCTCGCCGCAGTCGCCTCGGCTACGCCCATATACTCAGCCGGGAAGCTCGGAGTATCCATCAGGCGCGTCTTGCGTGAAGCGTCTGTGTATAACACGCCCGCGCCGCCGATGACGAAAAGTCTCGTTTGCGTGCCGCTTAGCAGCTCCGCGATGTGCTGCGTCATTTTCGCGTGAAGCGGGAAGGTCTGCGGCGTCCATGCAGCGATCGCGCTGATGACGACATCAAAGCCCGCCAAATCGGCTTTACTAAGCTCAAAAACGTCCTTGTGCACGAGCTTGATGGCGTTGTTTTTATACTCTTTGTTTCGCGCGAAACCCGTTACGTCGTAGCCCTGCCTTAGCGCCTCCGCGACTAGCGCGCTACCTGATTTTCCGTTTGCTCCGATGATTGCTACCTTTTTCATTTTCTATCCTTCAAATTTAGAATTTGTTTGCTTGCGCAGCCGCTTATCGCCGCTGCAAGCCAATTTAGTTGCCATCGCGGCTAATGCACTCTCTCATGCGACTGTCTATCGCTGTGGCGGCCGATGCACCCGCTACGCAGGGGCGTCTTGCCGCGCTACGCAGTTTAAAATTTACACCCGCGCTTTGCCGCGTGCTTGTCTTGCGAAATTTTACAGCCAGCTTGGCTTTACATCGTCGTTTATCACGCCGTCGCCGTTAGTGTACTGCTCCAGGCTGCCGCGTTTAGTTTGGATACATATAAATTTCATCCCCTGCGCGCCCGCCTTGAAGCATCTCTTGCCTGCCGGATCGATGCGGATCGCGTCGCCCTCTTTGACTGTCTTCTCCTCGCCATCTATAAAGAGCGTGCCGCCGCCTTTTAGCACCAAATAAAGCTCCTCGTTTTGCTTGTGCGAATGCACGAAAGGCACGCTCACGTTTGCAGGAAGCTCATTGATAGAAAGCTCACAGCCGCTTAAGCCTAGAGCTTCTTTTAGCTCGACTCTCGGTTCGCTTTTCGTTGAAACGATCTTGTAGTTTGACATCTTTGTCTCCTTGGATTTTTTTGTTGTAATGTTATAACTTACAACTGATGAGCGAAGTATAATAAAATTTTGTTGTAATGTCAAGAGTTACAGCAAAAATTTTCAAAAAATTTGACGCGAATTTTAAAATCGGTTAAAATCCGCGCGATTTTACCCGAAGGATTTTTATGCAAAATAGCGCATTTAAGACGCTAACGCTCATAGCAAAGAAAAACTTTAAAAAACTGTTTTTAACGTTTAGTCTAGTTTTGGCGGAAAACGGGCTATTTCTCGTCTATCCCGTACTAGCCGGCATAGCCATAAACGCCATCGTAGCCGGCGACACGATTTTGGCGCTTAGCTACTCGGGCTTAGTGTTCGTCGGCTGGGGACTCGGCTCGATTAGGCGGTGTGTGGATACGCAGGTATTTACTAGGATATATGCAGGACTTGCCGTAAGCGTGATAATGAACGAAAAAAGAGCCGCAAAAGACGAAAGCGTCATAATCGCAAGGGCAAATTTATCTCGCGAATTCGTGGATTTTTTCGAGCAGCACTTTCCCGTATTTTTCACCTCGGTCGTCTCGATTTTCGGCTCGGCGATCATGCTTTTGTTTATCGAGTTCTACGTAGGTTTGGCCGTTTTTGCTCTGCTCGCGGTCTTTGGCATTTTGCTGCCAAAATACATCACTAAAAACGACCGCTTGTATCTAAAGCTAAACAACCAGCTGGAGCGCGAAGCAGGACGCATAAGCGTAGGCGACGAATACACGCTAAATCGCCACTACGACGTACTTTCAAAGTTTCGTATCCGCATTTCAAACAGAGAGGCAATGAGTTTTTTTATCATCGGCGCGAGTGCGGCGGCGATTTTTAGCTTGGCGATATTTTTACTCTCGAGCAATCATGCAAATGCGGGTCACATCTACTCGGTGCTTACCTATCTCTGGACGTTTGCGATCAGTCTTGACGACGCGCCGAGGCTAGTGGAAGAGTTTAGCAAATTAAAAGACATAGGCAAGCGCGTAAACGTCGAGTTAGAGGGAGATTTGGCTAAAATTTAAGCGCTTTTTTAGGGTATAATGTACCTAAAATTTGCCGAAAAACGAGGTCAAAATGCACGAAAATCACGCCCATTGCGCGCATTCGCACGCGTCAAATAAAATCGTTTTGAGAAATTCCTTCCTTATAATATCCGCTTTTATGCTGGTCGAGGTCGCAGGCGGCTTGGCGACAAACTCGCTCGCCCTGCTCTCCGACGCCGGGCATATGCTATCAGACGCTGCGGCGCTTGGGCTTTCGCTGTTTGCGTTTAAATTCGGCGAACGCAAAGGCAATCTGCAAAAGACCTTCGGTTACAGGCGGATCGAAATTTTAACCGCGACGATAAACGCTCTCGCTCTCGTCGCGATCGCCGTTTTGATCGTCATCGAGGCGGTGCGGCGCTTCCAAAACCCGCCCGAAGTAGCCACCGCGGGCATGCTTGCTATCAGCACGCTGGGTCTTGCCGTAAACATCGTCGTGGCGCTATACATGCTGCGCGGCGGCGACGTGAGAGAAAACGTCAATATGCGCGGCGCCTACCTGCACGTGCTGGGCGACGCCCTGGGCTCTGTGGGCGCAATCACGGCGGCACTGCTGATCATGTGCTTCGGCTGGAGCTGGGCGGACGCGGCAGCCAGCGTGCTCGTGGCCGCGCTCATCGTAAAAAGCGGCTGGGGCGTGCTAAAAGACAGCCTAAACATCCTGATGGAGGGCTCGCCAAAGGGCGTGTGCCTGGACGGGCTCGTCGCGCAGATCAGGGGCGTGGACGGCGTGCTTTCGGTGCACGACCTGCACGTCTGGAGTATCACGAGCGGCGCAAACGCGCTCACGGCTCACATCGTAGTTAGCGGCGAACTGAGCGTGCGCGAGGCGGAGCGGATCTTGCGCGAAATATCGCACGAAATGGAGCATCTGGGCATCACGCACACGACGCTGCAGCTTGAAAGCAGCGATAACGAATGCGACGGCGAGCTCATCTGCGAAGTAAGATCAAATAGCGGTGACGGGCATTTGGGGCATAGTCATTAAATTTTTGGATTTGAAATTTTGCTCAACTTATAGTTTTGAAATTTAGCTTGATTTGGAATTTAAAATTTGGTTCGATTTTTAAATTTTAAATTTTGCCCGCGCCGTGGAATTTCGGAATTTTAGAATTTAAAAATTTAAAAATTTTGCGCTCGTTATGAAATTTTAAATCCCTACGCGTGGTGGAATTTTAAAATTTCGCCCCGCGGACGCCATTTCAAAATCAGGCGCTGTACGCGCAAAATAGTAGAATTTTGCGCAGCGGGTCGCCGCACCATTCAAAACGGCGCCTATGCACGTTTGTGGATTTTAAATTTGACGGAAACGGCAAGCTGGCAAATGCAGCGAAATTCATCGGACGCACGGAGTGGTTTTAAATTTAGCCAAACGCCTTCTATTTTAATAGCACGGAGATGACACAGCGCACGCTACATTTTTAAATTTAGCCAGCATACCGCGCTTCTAAATTTTAAAATTCCGTGCCGCGAATTGAGCTGTAAATAGAGCCATAAATTTAAACTACGCATCAAAATTCTGTCAAATTTCACTCATTATTTTCCTGTCGATTTGAGCCTGTTAAAAGCAAATTTGACGTATAATCTCGCGAAATTTCAGGGAGCCAAGGTGTGCAAAAACATAAAATACCTAATTTACAAGTTTCTTTTAGGCAATGTCTTTTTGGCAGTTTTTTTGATTTCATTTTACGTTGCTTCATTGCACCTCTCAAAACTTTTAAGTGTTAATATAATAGACCTTTTGAAGGGATATTTTTTATTCCCGGGCGGTATTCGCCTACCTTTTACGACGGTAATTCTTGAGCTATTTTCCTTCTATATCAGTAGCAGTTTGAGCGATTTTTATGTCAAAGGCATCGATCGCAAGCTCAATGTTATATTTTTCATCGCATTTGCGACGATAGGAATTTTAGCCCTTACCGCCATCATTCTTATCGCGATGTTCGGTTTTATGATATATGGTATGGATTTAGATAAAAAATTAGTAGCGATTTTATCCGCCGCGGCATTATTCATGGCATCTGCTCAACGGTATATTTATTTCGCAAAAGCGATTACGAGCTCGGTAAATTTTTACAAATCATCAGCCGAAAAAGAAGCGGGGAGATCGATAAAAAGCTATTCCCTATCTTGCTGCTTATTATATCTGCAACTTGGTTGGGTCTTATCTTTTTTGCATCTAGATAAAGCTAAATGCCCCGTTTAATTTCGTCCGTAAGCGTAAATTTCATAGGCGTAAATCGCCCGCACGGCGCGACAAAATTTTAAGCACGAAATACTTTTTATCAAAATTTAAACCTATGCATTATAATTGCAAGAATTAAAAAGGACGACAATCGGTTATGAAAAGAGATATATTAATCGCGATTTTAGGCTTACTTTGCGCCTTTATAGATATTGATTACATAGGTTTTCTTATCGCATTAAATTTGATAGTAGTCTTGGTTTGCGCCGCTTTTCCTTTTATGAAAAAGAATTATATATTTTTTCTACTGCTTGTCTTAAATTTAGCTTTGTATTTGAATAATATCTACACCCCTTTTGAAAAGCCCGAGCTTTGGACTTATAGCATACCTGCGCTGGCAAATGCGACATATGTATTAGTAGCGCTAGTTTATGCTTCGGGATTTGTCGCTTTTATCCCGCTTGCGGCATATATCTATTTTTTATACTCGCTCTGCGCCGTTGCTTGCGGCATACGTGACAAATTTCAAAGCTTACGCTAAATTTGCGATCAAAATTTTAAGCCGTTATTTCGTATAATTTCGTAGAATTTTAAGGATTGCGTATGAAAATATATTTCTACAAATTGCTTTTGGGCATCGTACTGACAGGCGTATTCTCGTTCTCGCTCGGTTTTACTTTATCGCACGTAGGCATCATATCGAATGCAGTTTTTGGCGTACCGCTATTGCCCTACGCTCCTTTTAAGGCCGAGCTCGCAAAAGCTATCTTAACGATAATCTCCGCATTTTATATCGCAAATAAAATTATTAATTTTCGTATTTTAGGCATCGATTGCAAGTTAAATTTTATATTTTTTATCGCCTTTTCGACGATAGGCGTGATTATCGTTTCTTTTCTGTCTTTGTTTTTGATTTTCGGCATGATCGTATGGCAGAAATCCGATACGGCATTTGCGGCAATGTGCCTATCCCTCGGATCGATTTGGACCGCTTGGCTATTTCATATCAGCGGATACAAGCTCGGGGCTTTCTTGCAAAATTGCAGCCCTAAAAGGAAATATAATATAGATAAAGTGCTAGTGTTCGTCATAATAATAGTAGTTGCGCTGATTTTTATATCGGCAGTAATATAACCTTTCATTTTAAAATTTTAAACCAGCCGTAGAATTCGTTCGCTTCCAGGTGCGGATCGCCCGCACTAGAGATGAAAAGCGGCTGTAGCGCGGCATTTGCTCTAAAATTTCCCGCGTCCCTCATCTGCGCGCTGTAAAAAATAAGCGCATGGCTCGCAAACTGCGCAAACTCGTCAAACGAACTCGCACCCGCTTCTATCATCGTGATTTTCGCGCCTGCGGGTAGCGAGCGCGAGACCTCCACCTTGCGCCCTTCGACGCCAAAAAGCGGAATGCTCGCATCAAAATCCGAAAGTGCGCGGCGCGAGCGGATCCACACGTCGGGCGCGCGTAGCTTTAGATTTTGCGGCGCAACGCGCGCATCTAGCATCAACATATCGGCTCTGCCCACCAAAGCGCTAATTTCATCAAATTTAGCCGCACGCACGTCCAGCGTCGGTCTGTCGGCGCGCACGGTCTGTCCACCCACGCCTACGTAGTCGCACACGCCACGCAGCTCGTGCACGAACGCGCGCTGCTTCTCGCTACCGATCCGTCCATGCACCGAGCCGTTTAGCGTGGCATTGATTTTAATGAAGCAAAAGCCGCTTTCGCGCGCCAGATAAAACGGCTCCGCAAGCTCCACCGCCGCGACAGAGCAAACGTCAAATTTCACCTCTATGCCCCTGCGGCGTAAAATTTCCGCGCCGCCCGCAGCCTGCGCGTTCGTATCGCGCGCGCCGATTACCACGCGCGACAGCCCGAGCTCTGCCAAAAGCTCGGCGCAAGACGGGGTCTTGCCGCGGTGCGCGCAGGGCTCGAGCGTGACGTAGGCGCAAGCGCCGCGCAAAAGCCCGCCGTGGCGGTTTAAGATAAAATCATAGGTGAAGCTCGGCTGCAAAAGCGCGCTTTTTAGGGCTTTTGTGTTTTGAAATTTAACGCCGAATTTGCAGGCGTATTCGCGGGCAAAATCCTGCGCGAAATTTGCGTCCAGATCGCACAGCGCGGCGAAAACGGCGTTTACCTCGGCATGCAAAAAGCCCGCTTTTTTGTGCGCACCTATACTTAGAACTCTGCCGCTCTTATCCAGAAGCAGGCAGCCCACGGCGGGGTTGGGTAGCGTCAGAGCCTGATAGCGCCACGCAGCCCGCAGCGCCAAATCCATGTAAAATTCGTCGTTCATAAAAGATCCAAAAAATTTAAATTATCCCGCTCCGCCGCGATTGCTTAGCAAAATTACGGCAGAGCGGAGAACTCGCCTACTCCCAGCAAATCGCGCCTCGGGCGCAAACCGACTCGCCCACCTGCGCTCATCCTCGCTGCGCTGGATGACGCCGACCTCGCGCTTTAGCCTATCTGCAAGGCATTGAGCTTGCTTTAAACGCTAAATTATCAGAGCTTGCAAGCCGCGCGCCGTATGTGCCTGAGAGAAATTCCGCGCGGAAGCGAAACTGCGAAATCTTACCACAGGTTTTAGAATTTTATCCTAAATCGCAAATTTTGCGGCGTCCGTTTCGTGCGCGGACGACACAAAAATTTACGCTTATCGTGCAAAAGAGCGTCTGCCGATAGCGCGGAGAAGCCGGCTTTGCGAAGTAAAATTTTAATAGGCGCATGGCAGAACCGCAATCGAGCGTGAATATACAGTCCCAAAAGGCACGGCTTAATTTCAGCTCAAATTCAGGGGGGGGGGGGGTAGAATTACATAATTTTTTTCAAAGGATTAAAATGTCTGAACAACCGACCGTTCAATCCCAATCAAACGTGCTTGGGATACTCTCCATAGTCTTTGCGATTTTAGGGATATTTTTTCTAGGGATCGTCTTTGTTCCGCTTGCGTTTTTGTGCGCGATCGCCGCGACCTATCAAGCCATCAAAAAGCAAGCCTCGCTCGTAATAGCGATATTGGCGTGGATCCTTACGATCGTAGGGCTCATGACCTCGCCCATGCTGCTAGCCACGATCGGCATCTCCGCTTCATAGTCGCAAACATCCGCGCCGCCCAGCCGGCAATCGAAATTTCGCTAAGCGGCGCGCAAATCTCTGCTCGTGGAATTGTAAAGTTAAATTTATCGATAAAAGTTAACTGCCTAAAATTCTGCGGGCAAAATTTTAAGGTGAAATTTGGCACAGGAATTTTGTAATTTCGCAAGTAGAATTTTAGCGTGAAATTTTACTGCACCTAAAATGGCGCGTAAATTTTAAATTTAGCCGCCTTTTAGCGCGACGTAAAATTCCAAAGCAACGCGCAAGCGTCACGCAAAACTTATCTTTTAGCGGCGCAGCGTGAAATTTTAAAGCGCCGCCTAGTAGGGCGGAAAATTATCTTTTGTCGGCGCGATCTGAAATTTCAAAACAAGCAAAACGGCGCTGGAATTTTAAAATTCTGCGCCGAGCACCGCGAGAGATCAAGAGCAACCAAGGGCGGCCAAGGGCGGCAAATTTTAAAGCGATTTTAAAATTTACAGCTCAAAATTTAGAGCTAAAATTTCAAACTCGCAAATTCCGCACAGTAAATTTTAAAGCTTCATTCGCAAAATTTCAAATCTGCGCGCTGGGCTTTAAAATCCGCGCCGCTACCACTGCACGTAGGTTCGCGCCTTTTTGATCTCATCAAGTCGCACGCTCACCTCGCCATCGTCCGTGCGCAGTCTAAGCACGCCGCCTTCGCAGCCAAGCACCTCGCCGCTTAGCTTCTGCCCGTCCGTGCGGCTTAGGCGCACCAGCTCGCCCACGGAGTTTGCGAAATGCTGCGGCTTGCTTAGCTTGCGCTCAAGCCCGGGCGAGCCGACCTCCAGCGTCCACTCGCCCTCAAGCGGCGGCTCCACGTCGAAAATCGGCGAAAGTAGCCGCGATAGCCGCTCACAGTCGTCTAGGCCCACGCCGCCCGCTTTCGTGATGCTGATGCAGTAGATCGTTCTGCCGTTTTCGCTCACCGTCTCCACGTCGTAAAGTTGCACACCGCACTCGCGCGCCAAAGCCTCTAAATCAACCATTTTTGCGCAGCTCCTCCTCTATTTTGTCAAAAAGATCGTCCATTTTGTTTTGATACTCCAAGCGGTCGTCAAATTTGAAGTGAAACGCGGGGCAGCGGTACCAGCCCTCCGCCTCGGCGCAGAAGTTTTGCAAATATCTCGCCACGCGGCCTAGCTTTTCGAGCACGAATTCCTGCTCGCGCTCGTCGAAGGCGTTTTTATCCAGATATACGAACGCGTCGTAGCGCCCGCGCTTGCATTCCACGTCGGTGACGCACAGCCCGCGCAAAAGCTCGTCCTCAAGGCTCGCGAGCGCTTCGGGGATGAGCTGCTTTAGCACGCTTTGCGTGCGAAGTCTTCTGAGTTCGGTCGGATTCATCTTTACCTCGCTATCTTAAATCGCCGCAGATTGCGCGGCGATGGAATTTTATTTTACGTCTTGCGATGACGGAATTTTGTTGCTTTGTCGCAGCGGAGCGTCCGTCTTGCGGCGACGCGAAATTTTATTACGTTGCCATAAAAATTTATCTTACGTCCATATCGCGGCGACATAGAATTTTTCTCGTGTCCATCTTGTGGCGGCACGGAATTCTATCTCGCTTCGGCATGACGAAATATCCGTCCTGCGGCGACGCGGTCTGTTTAAATTTGACGCGGCTTGCGTCGCACCGGAGCGTCCATTTAAATTCTGAGCGGTTTGCTGCGCGCAGGTATTGCGGACAGCAACTGTGCCTTTTAAAATTTTGCTTTTAAATTTTAAAAGGCGCAAGCCCTGCTTTGAAATTTTGCTCTTAAATTTTAACTCGACACTTTGCACTTAAATTTCAAACGCAGATCGCGCGAGAATTTCATGGCTCGCGTACGGAAGCTCGTCGCGTAATTACGCCGCTACCGCAAAAATATTTCCGCGATGAGGCGTAGCGCTATTTATACGACATGCTCTACTTGCCACGACGTTATATCACCGCCGCGCTGCCTGTCTTGGCGCCCGCTACGGCACCGCGCGCCGTTGCGGCCTCATTTTGCGCCGCCTGTACCGTGCTATTCTCCGCGCTGCTGTTTTGCCGCACACTGCACCGATTCGAAATTTATCTTAAATTTTAAAAGCGCTTCAATGCTGCACGAAATCTAAATTTTGCCGCTTTAAAATTTCAACTTTGCGATTAAATTTAAAATTTAAGTCGCACGGAAAAACTGCGACCAGCAAGCGGCGTAAATTTAAAATTTGATCGCAAAGCCGCGCCGCAAAAAGTCTAAACATTAAAATTTTAAAACTGGCGCTACGCGGCAAAGCCTCGCGCAGAAACCAACAAAATTTAAAGCCTTGCTCGCGCATTCCGCCGCTAAATTTAAAAGGCGAAATTTCACGCCCAAATTCTGCGAGCATAAAATTTCAAAGCGCGATCGAGGCTTAAAATTTAGCCGCAAGCCGTGCAAACGAAGCGAATGCCCGCGCGGAATTCCGCGAGCATTAGTCGATCGTAGCCTGCTCCTCTTTTTGCTTGTAGCTTTCGATAAAATCGCCCACGCGCATATCGTCGTAGCCCTCGATACCCACTCCGCACTCGAAGCCTTTGGCGACCTCCTTGGCGTCGTCTTTGAAACGCTTGAGCGAGCTGACGTTGCCCTCGAAAACGATGACGCCCTCTCTGATGACGCGGATCTTCGCGCCGCGAGCGATAAGCCCGTCGGTAACCATACAGCCCGCGATCTGCCCGATCTTAGGCACGTTGATGACCTGGCGAATCTCGGCTTGACCCAAGGCCTCCTCGCTGATGATCGGGCTCATAAGGCCGCTCAAAAGCGCCTTGATATCGTCGATTAGGTTGTAGATGACGTTGTAGGTCTTAATCTGCGCGCCGCGCTCTTTGGCAAGCTCTTTGATCTCGCCCGTAGGACGGACGTTGAAGCCCAAGATCACGCAATTTTCGCTAGCGCTTGCTAAGGCGATGTCGTTTTGCGTGATACCGCCGATGCCGCTGTGGATGATATCGACCTTGACCTCGTCGTTGCGGAGCTTCTCAAGGCTTGCTTTGATAGCCTCCAGCGAGCCCGCAACGTCGGCTTTGACAATCACGGGTAGGCTTTTTAGCGAGCCTTCGGCGATCTTGGCGCTTAGCTCATCGATAGTGACCTTGGTCGATTTGGAAAGCTCCTTTTGTCGCTGATGCTCGTAAATTTTACTCGCATACTCGCGCGCTTCCTTATCGCTCGAAACGCCGATCAGCGTCTCGCCCGCGCCCGGAACCTCGCTAAGGCCTATGATGACGCCGCATTCGCCCGGCAAAATTTGCTTTAGCGCCCTACCCTTATCGTCGCTAAGCGCGCGTACCTTGCCGTATGCAATGCCTGCTACGACGGTATCGCCGACGCGTAGAGTGCCGTTTTGCACGATGACGGTGGCAACGGCGCCGCGCCCTTTTTGAAGGGAGCTTTCGATGATGGTTGCCTTAGCCTGCTTGCTAGGATCTGCCTTAAGCTCCAAAAGATCGGCTTGTAAAAGCACGATCTCTAATAAATTTTCGATCCCGTCGCCCGTCTTTGCGGAGATCGGCACGAACTCGTAGCTGCCGCCCCACTCGGTAGGCATGATATCAAGCTCTGCAAGCCCCGTTTTTACGAGATCGGGATTTGCGGAGGGTTTGTCCATTTTGTTTATCGCGATGATGATCGGTACATTTGCGGCCTTGGCGTGCGCTATAGCCTCCTTAGTCTGAGGCTTGACGCCGTCGTCCGCGGCCACTACGATGATTACGATATCTGTAACCTCGGCTCCGCGTGCGCGCATCGAAGTAAAGGCCTCATGACCCGGAGTATCGATGAAGGTGATCTTCCTACCGTTTTTCTCGACCATATACGCGCCTACGTGCTGCGTGATGCCGCCCGCTTCGCCGCTTGCGACGCGAGAGTTTCGGATATAATCGAGCAGACTCGTTTTACCGTGATCGACGTGTCCCATAATGGTGATGACGGGCGCTCTGGCGATTAAATTTTCTTCGCCTTCGCTATCCTCGTAAGCTTTGATGTAGTCAAACTCCTGCGCCTCATCGACGATATTTACCTCGATGCCAAACTCGCTTGCTAAAATTTCTATCGCGTCCTCGTCCAAAAAGTCGTTTTTCGTAGTCATCATCCCAAGCGCAAATAGCTTACCGATGATCTCGCTAGGCTGCTTTTTGATCTTATCGGCGAACTCGTAAACGCGAATCTCTTTCGGGATATTTACCGAGCTTACGATTTCGCTATCACGCTCGCGAGGGGCTTTTTTATGCTTTTTGCGACCGCCGCGACTTATGCCGCCCTCACTGCTGAAAATTTGATTCTGCGAGGCGCGATAAATATTGGGTTGGTTTTTACTTTTGGTGCGGTTTTCGGTTTGGATAGGTTTGACGGTGAAATCTGGCATTACTACGACGTCCTCGTCCTCGATGACGATATCGGCCATCTCATGATCGGGAATGATGTCGATTTTAAGGGCATCCTCTTTTTTGGCAGCGGGAGCTTTTTTCTTTTCGATCTTTTTCTTTTTCAAATTTAGTTCGGCGTTTGAAAAGATCGCCTCCAAGCTCGCACTCATCTTTTCGCGCCTAGGCTCGATTCTATCTTGTGCCGCCGGGGCTTGAACTTCCTTCTTCTTTTTAACGATGACTAGACCGCGGCGCTTTTGCAAGCTCTCGCTAGCGATACTATCGCCGCTGTTTATCTGCACCGGAGCAGGCTTTGAAGCGGCGTTTTGCTTATCCTCTTTATCTTGCGCAGCGGAGGAAATTTCTTCTTTTTGATTTTGAGATTTTTCGGTTTTCGCCTCGGGCTCTTGCGTCCGCGCTTTTTCATCGCTAGGTTCTTTAACGCTCTGCGCGGGCTCTTTGGATTCGGAAGCTTTCAAGCTTTCTGCCTTTTTAGGGCTCTCTTTTTTAGCGGTTTTTTTAGTTTCGCTCTGTTTTTTGGCGGGCTTATTCTCGTCTTCTTGCGCTTTTTCGGAGCTTTTCTTTGCGGGCTTTGACTTCTTCCCCGGCAAAATTCCCGTCTGAATATAATCGTAAATAGCGGCAGCTTCCTCTTCGCTTACTTTATTCGACGCGGTTTTTACCCTCTTAAAGCCCATCTCCTGCGCTTTTTCGATTATCTCTTTGCTTGCGTATCCAAGCTCGTCCGCGATATCTTTAATCAGAACACCCATTTAAAACCCTCTCCTTGATATGTCCCAAATCTGCGCTAGACGCAAATTTAGATAGATATTTTGAAATTTTCTCTTTTTGATTTATGCAACCGTCGCAAATATAAAATTGTCTGTTTGAGCTTATATTTTTAAAATTTTGCAAAAAGGCGTGGAGCTCGTGCTTGGCGAAGCGCCCCCTGCAAATAACGCACATCCTAATCGGTTCGCTCATGCGATTATATCTTTATTTTTCTTAGTCAATATTAAAGCCGCCGTTGTCAATCTCTAAAATTTCGACGCGGAAGTTTTTAAAATTTTCGCTAAGGCAGGCCTTAAGCTTCGCAGCGTCGGATCTGTAGGCTAAATTTAAAAAGCTTGAGCCGCTGCCCGAGAGCGAGCTCATAAGCGCGCCGTTATCATAGGCGATCTCGCGCACCCCAAAAAGCTGCGGAAGCACGCTCATGCGCATCTGCTCGTGCATCTTATCGATACAGGCGTAGCGCAAACTGTCGTAGTCGCGCCGCATAAAGCAGGCGGTCAGAAACGCCGCGTGCGAGAGATTGCTAACGCAATCTTTGATCGAAAAGCTCTTAGGCAGCTTGCCGCGAGATTCGTTCGTAGGCATCGGCGTATCGGGGATGACGACGACCGCTTGCAGATCTTGCGAAATTTCGCATTTTTGCGTGCGAACCGTCTTGCCGTCTACGACGCTGCTGACAAAGCCGCCGAGCGTTGCGGGCGCGATATTATCCGGGTGATTTTCGTATTCCAGCGCCGTGTTTAAAATCTTAGCGCGATCGATCTCAAACCCGCAAATTTTATAAGCGCTTGCGATGGCGCCTACGATCACGGCCGAGCTACTGCCCAGCCCGCGCGAAAACGGGATGTTGTTGTGAAAAGCAAATTTAAAATTTATCTCTTGCCCGCCGCCTAGTTTTCTGTAAATTTCATTGAAAATATTCAAAAAAGCGTTGCCCTTTTTTAGCCACGCTCTGTCGCTGCCCTCGCCGCTAAGCGATACGCAAAAAAACTTCTGCTCGGTAATCTCTACTTCGTTAAATAGCCCTAAGCTGAGGCCAAGCGCGTCGAAACCGGGACCTAAATTTGCGCTCGTCGCAGGAATTCTTATAATCAAGCTCTCTCCTAAACCGCTTCTATGATGTAATTTGGAAGTATATCATCGCTTTTATTTAAAACCGATAAATCCTGCGGCAAAGATAGCGTGGCAGGGGCGCATTTTTTCATCCTGATTTCGCCGCACTCGTAAACGTAGCTGAAGTTTTTATTCGCTCTGATCGGCCCGAAGCCGCTTAGCTCAAAGCCGCTGATCGCGTACAGCGGCACATCAAGAGCGATGCTAAGCGTGCGCAATATCACGTAGCTTACCTTCATACCCATGAAGCTGCCGGGAGTATTTGCATAGATAAGCTCTTTGATCTTATAAGTTTTTAGAATTTCGCTAAATTTGCGGATCAGAAATTTATCGGCTTTTTCGCCCTCAACGCTTGAAAATTCCGCTATCTTAGCGCCGTTTTCATACACACCGAGCAGGCACGGAGCGCTAAGAGCAGCAATTAGAATTTCAACCTCTTTGATTTTGCAGCCTTAAGCAAAGACTTTTTGATATTCGCGCACAACCTCGGCGGTAAGATCTACTAGCTCGAAATTTTTCGCATCGGCTAAAACCGCCAAAGTGAGCTTATGATTTAGATCGTGGCTTCCCGCAAACGCCGTATAATCGCCCAAAATCGGAGCGCCAACGAGCGCAAGATCGCCGATTGCATCTAAAATTTTATGGCGGACAAACTCATTTTCAAAGCGCAAGCCCTCCGGATTTAAAATTTTATTCTCATCAATTACGACGGCGTTTTCTAAACTACCTCCTAGAGCCAGCCCCATGGAGCGTAGCGCCTGTACGTCTTTCAAAAATCCAAAAGTTCTAGCGCGCGAAATTTCTTTGACGTAGGATTTCTTGCTAAATTCAAAAATATGGTGCTGAGTACCGATGAGCGGATGGCTAAATTTAATTGTATAATCAAATTTAGGGCTCTTGCTAGGACTTAGCCGTACGAGTTTATCGCCCTCGCGAATCTCCACGGCTCGCTTGATAATGAGGGCTTTTTTATTCGCGTCGAGCTCTCTTACTCCCGCTTCGTCCAAAAGCATACAAAAGCTCGCGGAGCTTCCGTCCATCACAGGAATTTCATTAGCATCGACGATGATACGGATATTATCGATACCATAGGCATTAATGGCGCTCATTAGATGCTCTATTGTTGATATATAGCCCTTCTCGCTTCCTACGACGGTTGCCATCTGCGTATTTATGACGTTTTTCGGCTCGGCTTTAAAACTAATGCCAAGATCACTTCTATAAAATACGATTCCACTACCCGCCTCTAAAGGCTCTAACGTAAGTCTGATAGGCTCACCTTTGTGCAGCCCGATGCCGACGTTATGGACTTTCTTAGCTATCGTTGTCTGTCTCATTTCTATCCTCGTTTTCATTAACCCGCGCATTATAGCGAAAATTTTAAAATTTACTTACCTTTTTCTATTACTTTTTTGGACGATTCTAAGACATCGGTAATGTTATCTTTCATCCACTTAGGATCCATCCACTCCTCGGGTCTTACGTCCACGCCCTGAACTACGATGCCAAAATGCAGATGATCTCCGAAAGCAAAGCCGCTTGAGCCCGTCTGTGCTAGAATGTCGCCCGGCTTTACATCGCTGCCCACACTTAACTGCGTCGCCGAGCAGTGTCCGTAGATGCCGTATAATCCGAAGCCGTAGTAAATTCCTAAATTTAATCCGAAAATTCCGTTTTCCTGCGCAAAAACTACCTTGCCGTAGTTGCTCTCTTTGATATCGGCGTTTGCGACGCTTGCTAGATCAAGCCCCATATGCCATGACTCGCTTACTTGTTCGTCGTTCATAAAAAATATCCGATGATCGGCAAAGCTTGCTACCGCTGCGCCTTTAGCAAGCGGATAAAAAGGCTTTAGCTCAAATCCATTTATTCTATCCTCGTGCACCGCGCTAGTAGCAGCGTGCAGATCATCTCCGTTTTTCTTACGCAGAGTTTCGTTTACGAATTTAAATTTCTCCAACTCGCTCATCGAGTTAAAATTCTGCGCATATTGGCTAGCCAGATCGCTTACTTTGCCGTTAATGAAGCCCGGATTTAGCTTGATAGTAGAGACTTTATATTTTTTGTCTTGATAAAAATATTTTATCTGCGAAATGCTTTCGTTGCCTGCACGATCGGTGGCGACCGCTTCTGCGCGAAATTCCTCTAAATTTGCAGGCCACGCTACGAGAGATGCATAATAGCCCTCTTTTACAAAAGGAATCGCTTTAAAAATTTTGCCATAGTTAGTTTTAATATAGACTTCATTTAGGCGCTCGTCTTTTGCCGAAAATACGACTACAGCGCTACCACCTTTGGTGATTTTATAGGATTGATTGATGATATTTATGACAGGCTTTTTGTCGTCTATTATTATATTTGCCGTTTTTGCGCTCTTATTTCCTTGCGCAAAATTCCACGAGCTAATGTCATTTGCGAAAATCTCAAGCTTGTAGTTTTTATCTTTATTAAGCATCAAATTTTTAGGAAATTGCACGGCAAGCTCTAGCGTAGTTTGCGGAACGTTCAGCTCCTCATTTAGTAGCGGTATTGTGCTAGCTCCGTCGTTTAAATTAACGCGAACGAGCTTAATGCCGGTATCGTCTGAAATTTTAATCTTCAAAGGCGAGGTTAAATTCCAATAAATTTCATTTTCCAGCGCAATTTGCGGAGGATTTTTTTCAAATTTCGGCGAGGTGAAAATTCTAAAAATTCCATAAACCAAAGCGCATATTATAATAAGAAATATTAAAATTTTAAGTTTCGTTCCATTGCCATTTCTACGCATAAAAGAGCCTTTGATATGATTTTAGAGCGCGATTTTACAAGCTTAACTTAAATTATCGGTAAAGCGAGGCGAAATTTAACGCAAATGTTTAGCGATTTACGAGGCGAATTTCAGATTTTAAATTCTAGCAATTTTAGAATCTCAAAATTTATGAGCTTTAAAATCAGTGGCGCGCTAAATACTAAGCAGTGAAATTCTGCGCGCGACAAAGCGGCGTCTATCGTATATATAGTAATCTTTAAATTTCAATATTAGAATTTCTTTAAATAAAGTATGCAAATGGCTTGTATTGATTTTTTTGAAACTCTTGTACTTAAAATTTTACCATACGAATGGAATTTTAAACTATCTTGATAACTAAAACTTTAAAAAGTCCCAAGTAAGCTATGCGTTTAAATTTCATCCTAAGCCGGGCAGAATTCCAATTAAAATTTAGCTCAAACTGCCTATAATAGCTGCAAATAAGCGCTACACAAAAAGCTAAAATCGTGAGCGTTATTAAATTTGGCTCTCTTTAACTTAAGCTCACACAAAGGAGCATTAAGTTACGATGGATACTATGAAAAATAAGTATATAGTCCGTTCAAGAATTTCTGAAGCTAAATTTAGAGAAATTCTAAAATACTTCGCAGAGGATATAGAAGCATCAAAGATATCAAATTTAACTAAAATTTCAGAAGCAACCCTATGTAAAATCTTTAGAGAAATAAGAGCTCTTATGTCTAAAGAGTGTGAAAAGATAAGCAAATTTAGCGGTGAGATAGAAATAGATGAAAGTTACTTCGGATCTAAAAGAGTAAGAGGAAAAAGAGGCAGAGGTGCAGCAAATAAAACACCGGTATTCGGAATGCTAAAGCGTGACGGTAAGGTCTATACCCAGATAGTTAAAAACTGTTCTGCGAATGAACTGATACCTATACTATCGCAATTTAGCGAATTGGATGAGAGCGTTATTTACTCTGATTGTTGGAAAGCTTATGACGGATTAGTAGATTATGGAGCTAAAGAGCACTATAGGGTAAAGCACTCAAAGAATGAATTT